>JBDRAL010000041.1:0-33943 GCA_039793685.1 Blastocatellia bacterium NZW_1522 | reverse complement strand
TAGTTGTAGATTTTCGGCAGTTCCGCCCGGTAGAGCGCTTCCCAGTCGGTTTCGCTCGCGGCGGAAAAAATCGGCAGCCATTTCATCGGATACGCCTGTACGCTCATCAACTCGCCGTCCCATCCGTCAGGTTCGTTCGGATGGTTATACGGAGGCGTTCCAAAAGTATCACAGGGAAAAACTCAGGCGTCGCCGGGGTCGGGCGCGCGACCGTTGAGCCGGTGCCAGAGATTGTTGCCGAGAAACCACACCGCGCTGGTGAAGCGGTCGTGCAGCGACGCGGTGTAGACGTTCGACGTGACGAGGAAGGAAACCTTTTTGCGGAAATTCGTGCCCGGCGCGTTGTGCAGCCGCATGTTGCGGTCGAAGAGATACCGGTTGACCGACAGGCGCGCGCGCTGCCGGGCATTCAGCATGTCGAGAATCGGCGTCTGGACTTGAAGCCGCTGGCGGAGAATTTCGCAGGCGAACACCACCGACGACACGAGCTTCAACGAACGGGCGCGGGTCATCAGCAGTTTCCAGTCAAACTCCGGATGGCGCGCGAGCAACAGCTTCAAATCAAACAGCCACGCAAGGCGTACGAAATGATGCGCCGCCAGATGAACGCAGAGGAACAGAAATTCGTCCTCGGGAGAAAGAATCCGGACGGTCCGCCCCTGCTTCGTCTCGTAGGTTCGCGAACGGGCCATGAATTCATCCGATGAAAGCGTGATACCGAAACGACGAAACAGGTGGAAATGAACTTCGATGACCGGCGGCGTGGCGCTCGTGACGCCGACGTTATGGTCGCCGCGCAACGCTTCCGTGATGGTGTGCTCGGTCGCCGAGTACCCGATGTCGCGCAGAGCCGTGAGCGCGCGGCGCAGATCGTCGTATTTGACGAGAATGTCGAGATCGGTCGAGGAACGGAACGTCGCGTCACCGTAGATGCGTTCGCCGAGCATCGGCCCCTTGATGAGGACCGACGGAACGCCGTGATCGTCAAGCGCGTCGAGCGAGCGGGCGAGCAACGTCTGAAGGTGCATCATCCAGGCGACCTTGCAGGCGCGGCGGGTGGCGGCCTCCTGTTTGACTTCGCCCGGCAGAACGACCCCGGCGGTGGAAGCCTGTTTGAAAATGTAATCCTCAACGCCGTGAAGGGCCGCCGTGTCGAGCATGGCTTTCCAGTCCACGCCCGCGTCGAGGATTTCGGAAAACGCTCCGAAATCGCCGGGCAGCGCGGTCAGCATGGCTTCGAGCTGGCGTTCCGCCGTCACACCGTTGTCCCGGTGCGGCATGTAGGGCTGAATGATCATCGCCGGGGGCTTTCTGAATTTTACTGGCGAACGATCAGACCGGCCTTTTCAAGCTGGTTGAGCAACTGGCGGGTACTGTTGATGAGGTGATCCTGCTCGGCGTCGTACTCGGTGGCGAGCGCCGCCACGATTTCATCTTCCGACTTGCCCGCGGAGAGGCCGCGCCAGATGGAAACGCCGGTCGTGTTGAGTGTGAAATACCGCTTGGTATCGAGATGAAGGAGGACCATTGAGTCCTCGACTTCGGTGCAGACGACGGAAGGATTGGTTTTGAACGACATATGAATTTTAACGCCCGAGGCGTCCGATCTGGACGAGCGGGGTCTCCCAGCTTGTTTTATCGAAAGTTGAAATACAGAAGTGGCACGGGAATTCGGCTTCGGCGTTGTTGGCTTTCAACGCCGCGTCACGGAGTTCGCGCTGCCTGACCGCTGAGTCATAACACTTTTCGTACGCATCGGCGAAACTGGTTTCTCGCAGGTCGGCGACGATATCGCCGGTCCCCACCGCGTTGCGGAAATCCGAAAGATTGCAACACAGGGTGAGCCGTCCGCGGCAATCGACGTTGACGGTTTCGCCAGCGAGCGCCACGCAGGGGGGCCCCGGTTCGGGGGCATAACTTCCGGCGGCGAAGGTCACGCGGATGTTGAGAATGTTGTCCATCGCAAGGACTTCGCGTTCGGCGGCCCGGCGTTCTTCCGGAGTGAGCGACAGAATCGCATCGAAATCCTCCGAAGTCGGCAGCATGTGAGCGAAGTTGACGACGTCCGCGCCGAGGCGCGCGCCGAACACGGCGAGGCGTTCGATGCTTTTCACGCTGCGGCGGGTGACCACCATCTGCAATCCGAACGGGAACCCATGAATGCGGCACAGCGACACGGCGCTCATGATTTTGCGGAACGAGCCTTTGCCGCGAACTGCGTCGTGGTCTTCCTCCGTCGCGCCGTCCATGCTGAAAAACAGGCGGTAGATGGCCTGCTTCGTCTCGGCGAGCACCGGCGCAATGCGCGGAAAGTGCCAGCCGTTCGTGACCATCGAGTAGTTGAAACCGAGTTCGGTCGTCCGATGGATGATGTCGCGGAAACGGGGATGGAGGGAAACTTCGCCGCCCGTGTAGGTCACGGAGGTGACACCCGCCTCCTTCGCCTGCGCGAGAATATTGCTGAGCAAATCGTAGTCAAGGTGCTGGGTTTCGGCGACCTTTAGACAGTAATCGCAATCGAGATTACAGAGGTTGGTCAGACCGACGGTGAGCCGCTTGAGCGGAGTGGCAAGAGGACGGGTCTCGTTCATGGGCACAAAACGTGAAGCGAGCGCAAATTTTCCGGTTTGAGGAGGTTGCCGAGACGAGACGGATTTTCCAGTAAATCGCGGCCCGCCTGAAGTTCGTAGCTATAGCACGAATGGGCGAGCGAACGGTAGACGTTAATGTGCGCGAATGCGGTTTCACGATCGAGGGCGATCCAGGGGGTCGAAGCCATCAGCCGCCCCAGGGCGTCTCCAACCGTCACGGGCCGAATCTCCGAATCCGATTGCTCGACAATCCGGCTGAAGATCAGGAAATCCGGACGGCAGACGTTCGTTTGTCGTCCGGGCCACGCCAGTACTGGGTCGAAAACCCATTTGTCGATGCGCTGGACGGCTTTGTACGCAAACTGGTTCAGGCGCGGGAAACGTTCCAGCGCATGGGCCGTCATTGAAAAACGATTGCGCGCCGAACGGATCTGGACCTCTTCAGCCTCATTTTCGGATTTTGAAACTTCGACCAGCAGGGCGTCGTCGCCGACGAAGTTCCATCCGGCCTCGATGACCGACAGTACCGCGCTCGTTTTTCCGCTCCCCGAATTTCCGAGAAAAATCATGCCTTCCCCGGTCGGCGCGACGCAGGCCCCGCCATGAATTTCGAAAAAGCCGAGACGGCGGACGAAAAACAGCAGCGCGATGCGAAGAAAGGAGCGGCACTCGTAACCGGTAAAGTCATCCACGCCGAAATCAACCGCAATCGGGAAAACCCGGCGGGAGGAGACGTTCACGACGACTTTCCAGTCACGGAAAGCAAGGATGACCTCATCGCCATTCCGATGGGCCGTCATTCCCTGCCACGCCACGAAAGGCGCATCGGTGACCGGATCGCCCTCGGTTTCGCCGAATCGTTCAAAATCGACGATCAGGGCGGCATCTTCGGGAGCAGCCGGTTGAAGTCCGAAATGTTCCAGCAGTTGCGTGAATTGCGAGACGAGTTCCGGAACCGGGGCGAGAAAGGCGTAGGTGTGAAAGGAAGTGATCACAAACGTTCGAAGGCAGAATCCGGTGCGAAAGCCGGCAAAAATGAAAATGGGCTAACGTGGATGAAGAAAATCTCGTCCACCTAGCCCATTTTGAAGAAATATGGTGAAAATCTTACGGAGCAAGAATGCTGCCGGTGAAGGACTCGAGAATGCGAAGACCCTGAATCTGCTTTTCAAGGCTATCGAATTCCTTGAGTTCGGGTTCAACGAAAACCTTCTTCAATGACTCCGGGGTTTCGACGGTCATCTTCTGATCAAACGTGGACATCGGCTTCTCCCTTTCTTAGGAATTTAAAAATATTGACTCTTGTGCGTATTCGGCATCGGGTGCCGCAACACGACGAGAAACTCATTATGAGGATTTGCATCCTCGGCAATCGGTCGGCCGGAAACTTCTATCCAGCAATGTAGCGCGGGTTTCCCGTCGGAGGCAATCTTTCCGGCGCCGAGAAGAAGCGCGACATCCTGATTTGAAAGATCAATTCTGCGGAGCAGTCGGTAGAGAACGACGGATCTTACAAGACACTCACCGACCCCAAAGCGCGGAAATCTGCGTACAACGGAACGCACGGTCTGCCCAACCCGCTCAATTTCACCCACTCCACCGGAAGATCCGCCCCTACGTCCACCGCGGTCAATCAGCCCCAGGATTCGGGCCAGTGACAGAAAGCGAATGAGCGGAACGGCAACCCCTGCAAGGATGACGGAGCGAAAAACGACCACTAGGGAATGGTTTGAGAAGAATCGGGAAAACCGACTTGAACCATTACCCTGCACCGAAGAACACACCGCTTCCGTGAAGCTGTTGAGGATTCATTTTTCAATAATGATCAGATACTAAAGCAGCCTCGTGAACTGAGACAAGCCAAATTCCAGTCATTGTTGAAAAAAGAACGGGATTTTAATGTTCTCAGTACCGTGAACGATACTTCTTCTTGCCGCCCTTGACTGGCTGAGGCGCATAAGTGTTTTTCGGATTCCGCTTCGTGTTGGCCATTTCCGCGTCTCCAATGCTGGTGGCGGGCTTCGGCAACGCCAAGCGATCCTTGGGCGACAACGCGTTGTACGCGATTTCAAACTGGTTGCGCGTACCGGCGGGAATCCGGAGGGCGAAACCGTCGGGCGTTATGCCGCGTTTCAATTCCGGATTGAGCGCCCGGAGGGTGTCGGGAGAAACCTGAAGAATATCGGCGGCAACGGCGAGCGCGGTCTGGGAAGGAACGCGGAACACATCATACTGAAGAGGGGCTTCCGGCGTAATGCTGAAACCGTACTTCTTCTGCTCTTTGGCTACCGCGATGACGGCGAGGATGGCCGGAACATAATTCTTCGTTTCATTCGGCAACAGGCCACGCTGGTGAAGTTCCCAGAAGTCGGCATAACCACAACGGGCAATGGCTTTTTCGACGTTGCCTTCGCCGCAGTTGTAGGCCGCCATGGCGAGGAGCCAGTCGCCCGCGAAATAGTCATGGAGGAAACGGAGATACTTTGCGGCCGCGCGGGTTGAGGCTTCGGGCGAGCATCGTTCATCAACGAAACCATCCTGACGAAGTCCGAACCGGGAACCCGTTCCGGGGATGAATTGCCAGATCCCCTTCGCGGCAGCAAACGAAAGCGCATTGGTCTGCCAAACCGATTCGACCTGGGCAAGCCAGATCAGGTCACGCGGCACGCCTTCTTCGGCAAAGATCTTCTCCGCCATCTGGCGGTAACGGCCGGAACGGGCAAGACCATGCTCCATCGTCCGGCGGCCGCGGCCATTCGTATAGAAGTTGATGAACTGATAAACCTCGGAAGTAACCGTGAACTTGAAATCGAAGCGGGAGAGGTCAAGCTGGCGAACCGGCTGTGAACTCAGGCTGCTGACATCAATATTGGCAAGTTCGTCGCGGTAGGAGCCAACGGCGACATCGCCACCGGTTCCGGGCGAAACCGCCTTGCGGACACCAGCCTGAAGCAACTCGATCCGGCCACGAAGCTCAAAGGAGTATGCCTGAATTTCGCGCTGGGCACGCAGTTCGGGAGCGGCCGAGACGATGGTGTCAACCGCTGCCTTAAAGGATTTCTGGGCCTCGTCGAATTTTCCTTCGCGAAACGCGGCTTCGCCCTTCCGGTATTGCTGTTCGGCGGCGGCAATCAAAGTCCGAACCGCCGGATCGGAACTGACGGAGGAAACATTCGGCAATGTTGCCGGCTGTTGAACCTGAGCTGAAACGTCAAAAGAAAATCCACACGTTGCAAGCGCACAGGTGAACGTGGCAACACAGAGGCGAGTCCGAAAAGACATGCGGCGTCTCTCTCCCAAGGCAAAAGTTGTGATGCTTCACAAAGCAGGCAGGACTTCAACGGAAAGAACCGCCAGAGCGCGGAACTGTTCGGGCAAGAATAAAACACACCCAAATCCTGCGTATATTTTGACGGTCTTATAGCATCGAAATTTCGGATGTGTCAAACCACCCGGGAAGTTTCCCGACGATTAAAAAAATTTCTACAGCCATCAGGAGCGGTTTTCCTGTGCGGCGGCCTGTAAAACCGTGATTGCGACCGCATCCACGATATCTTCAGCCTTGCATCCCCGGGACAGATCGTTCGCCGGTTTTGCCAAGCCCTGAAGAATCGGCCCGACGGCGGTCGCTCCGGCCAATCGTTCAACCAGCTTGTAGGCGATGTTGCCGGACTCGAGATTTGGGAAAATGAGGGTGTTGGCTTGCCCCGCGACCAGACTGCCGGGCGCTTTTTTCATTGCAATTTCTGCAATCAGGGCAGCATCGGCCTGAAGTTCACCGTCAATAGCCAGATCGGGGCGGCGAGCCCGGGCAGTCCGGGTCGCCTCAATCACTTTTTCAACCAGCGGATGCTCGGCGCTTCCCTTCGTCGAAAAGGAAAGCATCGCAACGCGCGGTTCAACCTCCAGAAAGGTCCGGCAGGTTTCCGCCGAGGCAAGGGCAATTTCAGCAAGTTCCACGGCGGTCGGATTGATGACGACGCCGCAGTCCGCAAAGATGAAATTCCCCGCCGCGCCGAATCGGGCTTCGGGAAGCGCCATGAGAAAGAAGCTGGACACGATCTTGTATTTTGGCGAAAGACCAATGACCTGGAGGGCTGACCGGACGGTTTTGGCCGTGGAGTGGGTGGCCCCGGCGACGGAACCATCGGCCAATCCCAGCCGAACCATCATGTTTCCGTAATACAACGGCTCCTTCAGATACTCGCGGGCTTCGTCCAAGGTCAGCCCCTTGGTGCGACGCAATTCATAAAATGCCTGAGCGAACTTCTCGAAATCGGGGGCGCGTCGAGGCTCGATGATGGTGAAGACACTGGCGTCCACCCCCGCACTCCGAGCCATCCCGTGAATTTTTTCAATGTCGCCGAGCAAGGTCACCTTCGCGACCCGCCCAGCCACGCACAACTGGGCCGCCCTGAGGGTACGCGGGTCTTCACCTTCAGGAAGCACGATGTGCTTTCCAAGCGCGGACGCTTTAACCCGAATGGATTCAAGAATTTTCATAATGCAAACGATTCCTGTGACTATCTTCCAAGTGCCGCGAGCACCCGCTCCAGCCAATCCTCGGCGGGAATCAGTTGCTGAGTACTATCAGACATCGAACGAAGTGACCATTGCCCGGACTCCAGCTCGGAATCTCCAAGAATGAGCGTCAGCCGGGCCTTGAGCTTGTTTGCCAGCCGCATGGTGCTCTTCATGCTGCGCTTTTCGAAATCAACCGCACACGAAACACCGGCGGCCCGCGCCTCGCGAGCGATCAGAAGTGCCTTTTCAAAAGCGGCTTCCCCGAGGTGAGCGATGTACAGATCGGGAGCAGGCGGCCCGGGTGCCGTCTCGGGGAGCGCCATGACGAGTCGATCCAGCCCCATTGCGAAACCGAACCCCTTGGTCGGCGGCCCCCCAAGCGTTTCGGAGAGTTTGTCGTAACGGCCACCACCGAGGAGGGCATTCTGGGCGCCGATGGCTTCCGAAAAGGAAACCACCTCAAAAACGGTTTTGGTGTAGTAGTCCAGTCCGCGCACCAGTCGGGGATCGATTTTGAACTGAATTTTCCGACTTTCAAGGTAACGGCAAACGTGATCGAAATGTGTCCGGCATTCCTCATTCAAAAGTTCGATGGTTGAGGGCAATGCCTCGATAAATGGCTGATCTTCCTCGGCTTTTGAATCGAGGATGCGGAGCGGATTGGTTTCATAGCGTCGCCGCGACGCCTCCGACATCAGATGAATTTTATCGGCCAGTTCGCGCCGAATCATATCCGAGAAACGGGGGCGACATTCGGCATCACCGACGGAGTTGATCTTTAACTCGGTTGCGGTGATTCCCAAATCGGCCAGCATCCCCATCAGCATCTCAATGGCTTCGGCATCAATTGCCGGATGATCACTCCCACCGAGAATTTCAGCCCCAATCTGGAAAAACTGTCGAAACCGGCCACGCTGCCCGCGCTCCCGCCGAAATTGCGGGCCGATGTAAAACAATTTGACGAGATCGGAGCGATTCCACATTTGATGCTGGATGTAGGCACGCACCACGGGCGCAGTATTTTCCGGCCGCAGCGTCAAACTTTCCCCTTCCTGGTCATCCCCACCCCGATCCACCCAGGTGAACATTTCCTTTGAAACGATATCGGTTTCGTTTCCGACACCGCGGGCAAAAAGTTCGGTGCGCTCGAAAATCGGTGTCCGAATTTCCTGAAAGCCATAGCAAGCAAACGCTTTACGGCTAATTTGCTCAACGTGCTGGAAAGCATGAATAAAGGCCGAGGGGTCAGCGGAAAACTCCGCGGGAAGGAGGTCGCGAGTAAATTGCGGAACTTGAATCATACGGCGGAATCTAGACCAACGCCCTTGGGCGCGCGAAGCGTTTTTCCAAGTCTGTGTAGTTTTTCATGAAAAAATTCAAATTCTTGAACAAAAAAGGAATTTCGAATTCCGCCAAACTCTTTTGAAATCAGCAACTTAACTAGCATCATCCCATTTTCGAACAAACCGGAACGAAAATTGCTGTAAAGGGAGTAGGTTTCAAAAACCGATTCAGAAAATTCTGAGAGAAAGGAATAAAAAGCTATGACTGGTATGAAACATACCGGATCGAATGCTTCCCGCTTTTTCCGCTGGTTTCGTTCAGCGGGAATTCTTGCGGCATTCGTCGGCCTGTTTGCCGTCAGCGCATTTGCCCAGGTTGAAACCGGGCAAATCGCCGGTACGGTAAAAGACCAGACTGGTGCGGTCATCTCCGGCGCCAGTGTGACGGTCACATCGGCCGGCGGATTCGTCCGTACGACCACGACCGACGAACAAGGCAACTACGCCCTTACCAACCTTCAGGCAGGTACTTATGACGTGAAGGTTGAAAAGAGTGGATTTGCAACACTGACCTCCAAGGCGCAGGTCGTTACCGGAAGCCGCGTTGTGGTTGACGCCTCTCTGGGTGCGCAAGGCAACGTCGACATCGTCGAAGTGACCGGGCAGGAAGGTATTCAGATCAATACCGAAACCCAGGAACTCAAGACCGTTGTTTCCGAACGTCAGCTCAAGGAACTTCCGACCATCAACCGCGACCCGAACTCCCTCGTTCAGCTTTCGGGGAACGTCGTGCCGGACAACCAATCCGGTCGCGGCGCCGGCTTCGCCATCAACGGTCAGCGTTCCGCCAGCACCAACGTGCTGCTTGACGGCGCGGATAACAACGACTCATTTGTGGCTTCCACCGGCCAGCAGGTTCCGCTGGATTCCGTCGCCGAATTCACGGTTCTGACCAGCAACTTCTCGGCCGAATACGGTCGTGCTTCAGGCGGTATCGTCAACGTGGCGACCAAGGCCGGTACCAACAACTTCCACGGTACCGCTTACGAATTCAACCGCCTGTCGGCGTTGGCCTCCAACGACTACGACAACAATGCCCGCGGCATCGCCAAGGGTGTTTTCACACGCAACCAGTTCGGCTACTCGATCGGCGGCCCGATCGTCAAAAGCAAGCTTCTGTTTTTCAGCAGCGCCGAATTCATCCGGGTTCGTAGCTCCCAAGCCCAAAACTTCCTCGTCCCGACCCAGCAACTGCTCGCGGCGTCGAACATCAACACCCGGAACTTCTTCACGGCTTTCCCCTTGGCGACCGCAATCAACGGCCGGACCTACAGCCGGGCCGACGCGGCTTTTCAGCAACTGATCCCCAACACGGCGGTGGGTGCATTTGCCGACGCGTTTCCAGCCGGAAGTACGACTCCACTGTTCGGCGTTGTAAGCCGCAACGTGGCAGTGAATGCGGGAGGTGGTACCCCTGGCAATCAGTACCTGTACAACAACCGTATTGACTGGAATCTGACCGACAAGACTTCTATCTATGGTCGTTATGCGATCCAGAAGGGGAATTCTACGGGTGAAGTTAGCCCTTACCGAGGATTTGATACCCAGAATTCGATCTTCAACAACAACATTCTGGTATCGATGACCCACACGTTCTCGGATCGGTTCACCTATCAGGCGAAGGGCGTGTTCAACCGCCTGAACACAAATCAGCCCCTTGGGGCGAATCCTTCCGGGCCGACTCTTTATATGAACTCTGGCGGTGTAAACCGAATTGACGGTCAATCAATCGTTTTCCCTGGTTACACTGCCCAGTTCCCTGGAAATGCCATCCCCTTCGGTGGCCCCCAAAACTATTTCCAGATCTTCCAGGACGCCACCTACATTCGCGGTCGCCATGAAATGCGTTTTGGTGGTTCCTATATCCGGATTCTTGATAACCGGACCTTTGGCGCCTACCAAAATGCCGTTGCAGCGTTAAGTCAAGCTAATAACCCTACAACTTCGCTAAACAACTTCATCGCTGGGAATCTGGGATTCTTCCAGGTCGCCATTAATCCGCAAGGGCAGTTTCCTGGAGGCACGGTAACGCTCCCGGCCTCGCAGCCGAACTTCACCCGGAATAATCGGTACAATGAGTTCAATCTTTATTTTACCGATGGCTGGAGAATGACGAACCGGATCAAGGCCAACCTTGGTCTTCGTTATGAATACTACGGCGTCCAGAAAAACACCGATCAGCGGCTTGACTCCAACTTCTACTTTGGCAGCGGAAGCACGATCTTCCAGCAGATTGCCAATGGAGTGGTTGACCTTGCTCCGAATCGTGGCGGCCTGTGGGGCAAGGATCTCAACAATTTCGCCCCTCGTGTTGGTATCGCGTGGGACGTTCTTGGCGACGGTCGTCTCAGTATTCGTGGTGGTTATGGGATTTCCTACGAGCGGAACTTCGGTAACGTGACGTTTAACGTCATTCAAAATCCGCCGAATTATGGAGTCTTAGCCCTGCTCCCAGGGCAGGGTGGTTTCACCACGATTCCGATCTCGACCAGTCCTCTTGGCCCCTTTGGCGGCACGGGTGCCCCCCGTACGATCCCTGCTGTCACCCTTCGGGCGGTTGACCCGAATATTCGGACCGCCTATGCCCATTCCTGGAATGCAGCGGTCGAATATCAGGTCTTCCGCAATTCCGTGTTTTCAATTGAGTATGCGGGTTCAAAAGGTTCTGGCCTTTACACGATCCAGAACATCAACCGTCCGTTCTCAAATGTCCTCAATGGTGGGAACGGTGCGGCCCGCCTGAATACGACATACAGCAACATCAACTTCCGCGATGACACGGGATTCTCGAACTACAACGCCATGAACGTGAGCTTCCGTTCAAGCGAGTTGTTCAAAACCGGTTTCAGCGTTACTGCCAACTACACTTGGTCGCACGCCATCGATAACCTGAGCTCGACCTTTAGTGAAGGCGATATTGGGAACTATGGCCTTGGTCTTCTCGACCCCTTCAATCCGAAGCTGGACCGGGGCAATGCGGATTTCGATATCCGTCATCGCTTCGTCACCAGCGGCATCTGGGCGATTCCGTTCGCAAAAGATACAAAAGGCATTGCCAAGCAGGTCCTTGACGGTTGGCAGGTTTCGTACATCTTCACGGCACGTACAGGACAGCACTACACACTGTATGACTGTGCCAATGGATTTGCCCTCTGCCCGCGTGCCGCGGTTACTTCCAGCATTCGTACCCGAGGTGCGGATAACCCCGCGCTGGCCGGTACCAATGTGTTCAACTACATTGACTACCGAAATCTGAACACTACGGCTGGTGGATTTCTCAATCCAGTGAGCCTCACTTCCGATTTCGGCCCATATCCGAGCAACCTGATCGGCCGTGGCGCGATCACCGGTCCCGGAAACTGGAACCTTGACCTCGGAATCTACAAGCGATTTTTCCTGACGGAACGCTATAACCTTCAGTTCCGCGCGGAAATGTTCAACGCTTTCAACCACGCGAATCTTTTCATTGACGGAACGACCTTGGACGTTGCCTCCGGCACTTTCATCCAAGCCAATCGTTTTGGTCGCCGTCAGATTCAATTGGCCCTCAAGTTCATCTTCTAAATCGAACTTGAAGCGGATTCACTCAGGGAGAGCCACTTGGCTCTCCCTTTTTTCTTGTACATTAGAAATCGACCCTGTAGAAACCGTCCTTCAAATGACTGGTTTTCAGACTCTCTTCTCACATGGATTGGATATATCCCCAAAAACGGAAAGGGTTCATCCTTCGGACCGCCCAAACCGGTTTCAAACGGTTACCAATTTTCGTTCTGTTTCTGACAGGCCTATTTTTCCAGACCTTTGCTCAAAATCTCCCAGATATCCCCTCTACTCAATCCGGGAATCCACTTTACCCCGGTGTCAAACTTCAAAACCGCATCATAACGTCGGTCACCATTGAGACGGATGACGGAGCAGCGGTTGATCAGCAACTCCGAGAGGTCATTCTTCTCAAGGAAGGGGATGATTTCAGCTCCACGAGGTTAAGGGAGACGCTTCAACGGGCATTTCAGTCCGGACAAATTTCAAATGCACGGGCGTTTGTGACGGATGACGGGAGCAAAGGGGTTGCACTTCGGTTCATCCTGACTCGCCAGATAAGGGTTGCCGGGATTTCTTTCGACGGAGATCCAGTCTTTTCGATTGAGGACCTGCGTCCTCGGCTGGCCAATCTCGAACCCGGCGAAAAACTTGCCCCACGAGCAGTGGAGGAAGCCGTTTCATCCCTTGCTGCCCTGTATCGCGAGCGCGGTTATTTTCAGACACGGATTTCCTCCTCAATCAGCCCTCCGGACATCAATGCCCGCGCCACCCTGACCTTCACCATCCAGGCTGGCCCCCGGGCGACCATCGGCACCTGGAACATTATCGGGAATCTCAAAATTCCAAAGGCGGAAATTGAAACCAAAGCAATCAAACATCCCGCCGGATCTCCTTTTTCAACCGACCTGATTCAGGCAGACATCCAACTCATCCGCGAACTCCACCTCAGTCGAAATTATCTGAACCCGCAGATTTCCGAACCGCAGACCACATACAACGCCGATACAAATACCGTTGACGTAACTGTCAGGGTGACGAGCGGCCCAGTTGTGGAAATCAAGGTCCTCGGAGCCGACTACGGCAAGAATGAACAGCGCAAAATCCTGCCGATTCTCAGAGATGGCGGACTGGACGATTTCGTTCTGGAAGACGGTGCCCGACAACTTCAAAACGATCTCCAGAGGAAGGGATACTTTTTCGCCACGGTTGATTATTCGCGGCGCAACGTACCGAACGAAGAACGGGTCATCGTCACCTACGACGTTGAAAAAAATCGGCGATATCGGGTTCGGGACGTTGCCATTGAAGGCACGGATGCCATTTCATATGAACAACTTGCGGACCAACTCCAGACTCGCCCACAGTCGCTGCTTCCCCCCTCCCGCGGGTTCGTCACGGAAGACTCCTTGTCTCGTGATGCAGACCTGATTACCCGTGAACTCAGAAATCAGGGGTTCTTGAGAGCTCAGGTCATCGAAAAACGGTATGGGACTTCTTTGAAAGATGATGGCCTCAAAGTCATCTTTCAGGTAGCCCCCGGAATTCGAGCCGAAGTGGTTTCAAGACGAATTAGCGGCAACCGGATTTTTTCGAGTGACGTCCTCGAAAAGGAGTTTCCCAAAGAGGATCCGAACGACCGATTCGTCACTCAGGACCGTATCCGCAATGAAGTCAATACGTTGAACAATTTTTACGCCATGCGTGGTTTTGCGGATGCACGCGTGACCTACCGCATTGAGGAGCAGAGCGACACGCCCAGTCGGGTTTCGGTGATTTATGAAATCGAGGAAGGGCGTCGAATCACCATCAATCGAATCATCATCAACGCCCGGGGACGCACCTCGGCCCGAACCCTCCGCCGCTTTCTCACGCTGAAGGAAGGTGAATTGCTCCGACGCGACAAGCTCATCGAAGCCGAGCAGGCGCTTTATGCGACCGGTGCGTTCCGCCAGGTCATTCTTCAGTCCCAATATGTTCGTTCGGAAGGTCAGAATGACGCCTTGAACGACATCATTCTGGATGCAATCGAGGCCAAGCCATTCACGCTGTCGTACGGTTTCGGTTACCAGAGTGACGACGGACCACGCGGATCCTTCGAAATCTCCAACAGCAACATGTTCGGAAGACTGGAAGTCGGCAGCGTGATCCTTCGTCTTAGCCGCCGCGAGCAACTGGCCCAGGTTTCGTACCAGTTCCCCCGTTTTAATCTTCCGAAATTCACGACCCTGAGCGAAACCGGACTGACAACCCCGCTGCTCATTTCCGGATTTTTCCAGCGCCAGCAACAGGTCAGTTTTACCGTTCAACGCGCCACGGCCCTGGTTCAATCGGAACAACGCTTTGATCGCCAGAGTGCCCTGATTTACCGCTATCGCTTTCAGAATGTTCGAATTACGGATCTTCGGGTATCCAACCCGCTGCTTCAGCGGAGCGACCAGCCGGTCAATCTTGGCGCAATCTCGGTCACCTATGTACGCGATACCCGCGACCAGCCGCTCGACGCGCACACCGGCTATTTCGTTTCGGCCGACGGTTCTTTGGCCTCCAGCAAACTGGGCGGATCGGAACGCTTTGTTCGATTCCTCGGACAAGCCCAGGGGTTTCGCCCGCTTCGCAAAAAGTCGGACGTTACCTTGGCCGGACGCATCCAGCTCGGATTGGCCAGAGCGTATGGTGGCTCAATCAGCCTTCCGATCAGCGAACGATTTTTTGCCGGAGGCTCCACCACCCTTCGAGGGCTCGATTTTGAACAGGCTGGCCCCCGCGATCCGATTACGGATCAGCCGCTCGGTGGAAACGCGCTGATTGTCGCTTCAGGTGAATTGCGTTTCCCTATTATTAAAAATCTGGGCGGCGCGGTCTTTTTCGA
Source organism: Blastocatellia bacterium NZW_1522 (assembly GCA_039793685.1). Taxonomy (GTDB): domain Bacteria; phylum Acidobacteriota; class Blastocatellia; order Chloracidobacteriales; family Chloracidobacteriaceae; genus JAAFHI01. Next base: position 19,073 of record JBDRAL010000041.1, on the reverse strand, counting down.
TACGGGGAATGTGTTCGGAAAGGTTTCTGATATTCGTTTTTCCGATTTTACCAACAGTATCGGCGGCGGATTTCGCCTGAAAACCCCCCTTGGGCCATTCCGGGTGGATGCCGCCTATCTGATTGATCCACCCTTTTACGTCGCGACTCCAAACCGTCGGCTGCCGAATTTTCAGTTTCATTTCAGCTTCGGGCAGGCATTCTAAGCCGCAATTCCGACAAGCGGATCGGGCTGCCCAGTTTCTTTTTTGCTTGAACGTTCCTAAAGATCACTTCTTTCAATCCGCCCACCGACAAAACCCGGGCTACGAATTATCGGATTCTCGTTCCGGAGGGGGTTCGCCAAATATTGACTTGGAAAAAGACCGCTGTTATAGTCGCCCCCCGTTAAGTTTCACAAAAATAATAACTTAGAGAAGAATTGATAATTTCTACAGGAGGGTCCGCGAATGGCTCTACCCGCTTCCAAAGGATCGCGCAAAGCCGCACCCGTCACTTCGACCTCTTCCCGACGCGCCGCTCCCCCTCCCGTGAAATCAAAATCCGTCGCCGCCAAGCCCTTGGCTCCTGCTTCCTCGTCAAAGAGCAAAGCAGCCCCCGCCACCAAGGCAAAAACGACGACTCCTCCCACCAAGGCAACCAAAGTCGCGGCTCGTCCGCAAGTTGCTGAAAAAAGGACGGCTACCCCAGGCAACCCCGTGGCGAAAGCCGCTCCCGTCAAAGCCGCCAAGGCAACCGGTCCCGTCAAACCGGTGAAAACGGCCAAAGCGCCCGCCCAGGCTACCAAAACGACGACCAAGCCCGTCGGCAAGCTGGAAACCGTCAAAGCCAAGGTTTCCCCCAAAGTCACGCCCGAACCGAAGAACGTCAAAGCTGCGTCACCGGTCAAACCGGCCAAGTCTGCTCAGCCGGCGGCAAAGCCTCAGGCCGCCCCAAAAGCCAAGCCCCTCCCCAAGGAAACCGCCAAGCCGACGCCACCACCTGTAACGTCGAAAAAAACTGCAAAAGCGAAGCCAGCCCCCCCGGAGCCGAAATCGGTTTCCCCGTCCATTCAGCGAAATCGGGAGCTTGAAGCGTTGAATTTGTATGCCGCGGCAATGGAAGCGTTTAACAAACTCGACTACCATCAGGCCCGCGATGTGCTTCAACTGCTTGTGAGCGAATTCATTCTGGAAAGTGAAATCGCCAGCCGCGCTCGGGATTTTCTGAAAATTTGCGAGCAAAAGCTCAAAATTTTCTGAACGCTCCTCCTTCTTCCCTACTTGAAGCGCCCGCATCCGAACGTATCGGGCCAATTCGCGCTTGCGAGGCCGAGTTTCATCGGCTACTTTCCCCAGCTTCCGGCGCCCCCCGGTTCACCGCCAGTTTTTCGGTACGGGTTCGATGAAGACTTCCCCACCCACTCCAGTCAAGGTTGTCGCTGTTGGCGGCGGCACGGGCCTCTCGACCCTCCTGCGCGGACTGAAATCCTACGTTCTGACTGATTCCGAACCTCACCTGCGGGGCTACGCCATTGAAAATCTCACCGGAGTCGTCACCGTCACCGACGACGGGGGCAGTTCCGGCCGACTCCGTGAAGAATTCCAGATGCTCCCGCCGGGCGATATTCGCAACTGCCTCGTCGCCCTTTCCGAAGACGAACGCCTCATCTCCCGGCTGTTTCAGTACCGCTTTCCCGGTCAGGGCGGCGTACGCGGTCACAGCTTCGGAAATCTGTTCCTCGCGGCCCTGACCGGCATCACCGGGGACTTTGTCGAAGCCATTCGGCTGTGCAGTGAAGTTCTTGCAATCAAAGGGAAAATCGTCCCTTCCACGACATCCGACGTGACCCTTGTGGCCGAACTCGACGACGGTTTTACCGTTCGCGGCGAAACTAAAATCAGCGCCTCCGGCGGACGGATTCAAAGCATTTCGCTCGATCCGCCCGACTGCCTGCCGCTCCCGGAAACGCTTCAGGCCATTGAGGAAGCCGACATCATCACGCTCGGCCCCGGTTCACTGTTCACCAGCATCGTGCCCAACCTGCTCGTCAACGGCGTTACCGATTCCATCGCCAACTCCAACGCCATCAAGATTTACATCTGCAATCTGATGACGCAGGCGGGTGAAACCGCCGACTTCACCGTCGCCGATCACGTTGCCACCCTGCTCGACACGCTCGCCCCGGCCACCATTGACGCCGTCATCGTCAATAGCGGTCGGGTTTCGCCGCCGATGCGCGCAAAGTACAAAATCGAAGGCGCGAAACCGATTCCGCTCGGACCAACCGTCAGGAAAATCGAACGCGTCATCGGTTCCCGCGTCGCCTCCGAAAAATTTCTGACCGTTTCGGGAAAGCGCATCCCGATTTTCAGCGGAAACCTGATCGAGGAAACGGACGTCGTCCGGCATTCGCCCGTCAAACTCGCAAGAGCCGTTTTTGAAGCTTACGACCGCCGCCTCGCCAGAACCCGGAAAATCCACCCGCTCAAGGCGAAACTCGCCTGACCGTCGCACAATATTTCCGCCAATTCCTTTTAAATAAACAACTTCCAAGGAAATCCATTTTTCTGGATTTCATCGGCAGGATTCAATTCCATGAGCCTCACCGTTCTGATTCTCGCCGCCGGGCAAGGGACGCGCATGAAGTCGCGCCGCGCCAAAGTCCTTCACGAACTCGCCGGTCGCCCCCTCATCGGGCACGTCTGCCGGACCGCCCTCGCGCTCTCCCCCAGCCGTGTCATCGCCGTCGTGGGACATCAAGGAGAAGCGGTTTCCACGGCTTTCCTCAATGAAATGAATCAGTTGGCCCCGGAAGTCGCGGCGGAGACGGTGGTTCAGGCGGAACAGCGGGGGACCGGACACGCCGTCCGGATGGCGGAAGCCACGCTCGCCGGAACGGAAGGCACGCTGCTTGTTCTCTCCGGCGACGTGCCGCTGCTGACCAGCGAAACGTTGAAAAAGCTGCTCGACGCGCATCATTCCGACAAGTACGCCGCGACCGTTCTCACGACCGAAATGCCCGATCCGACCGGCTACGGCCGGGTCGTCCGTCAGGCCGTCGGCGACTTCGGCCACATCGTCGAACACCGCGACGCCTCGCCCGCCGAACTCGAAATCCGGGAAATCAATGCCGGAATCTACGCCTTTGAAATCGGTACGCTCTTCTCCGCCCTCGAAAAAATCACTCCGGCGAACGCGCAGGGCGAGTACTACCTGCCCGACGCCCTGAAAATCCTCAAGCACGAGGGACACGCGGTCGGCGTCGTCTGCCATCCGGCCCACGAGGAAGTTCTCGGCATCAATTCCCGTTCGGAACTCGCCGCCGCCGCCGCGTATTTCCGCCATCGCAAACTCGCCGAACTCATGCGCGACGGCGTGACGATTCTCGATCCGTCCACCACCTACGTCGAGGCGGATGTTGTAATCGGAATGGATTCAATCATTTACCCAAATGTCACGCTCGAAGGCGCGACTGTCGTCGGCGAAAACTGCCGGATTCATTCCGGCTCGCGCCTGTCGAACGCCGTCCTCGCCGACAACGTGACCGTCAAGGATTACTCGCTCGTGTTCGACAGCCGAATCGACGCGGACGCCTCGGTCGGCCCCTTCGCCCACCTGCGCATGAACGCCCATCTGCGCGCGGGCGCGGTCGTCGGCAACTTCGTCGAGGTGAAGAAATCCACGCTCGGCGAAAAAACCAAGGCGATGCACCTGAGCTACCTCGGCGACGCCACGCTCGGCGACCGGGTCAACGTCGGCGCGGGCACGATCACCTGCAACTACGACGGAAAGAACAAGCACGCCACCGTCATCGAGGACGGCGTGAAAATCGGGAGCGACACGATGCTGGTCGCTCCCGTCACGGTCGGCGCGGGTTCGATGACCGGGGCCGGATCGGTGGTCACGAAGGACGTGCCCGAAAACACGCTCGTCGCGGGCGTTCCGGCCACGGTGAAAAGGAAACTCGACACCCCGAGTCAGTAGGCCCTTTCCTTTTTTCCGCCCCTTCCATCAGAACCGCGGAGCATCACCAATCAACGGCGGCCGCGGCGGCGGACCTTTTCGACAGATGCTGGATTGCCTGGAACTCGGTATTCGCGTGAATACCGAGTTCTCTGTATTTTCACTTCATCATTTTCAGTTTTCTTTTTACATCCCGGATTTCGAACTTTGAAGATTCATTCATCGTACGCGCGCGATCCTTAATACATGTGGCTTGGCGCGCCTTCTTTCCGGGAGCAAAAAAACCGAAGGCGACCGGGAGTGAGTCGGCTGCCTTCGGCTGGAAAGAAACGTTGAAACCGGTGCGGCGGCGTCAACGTTTCGTCCGATCTGGTGGAGAAGCGAGGTTTCGATTTCAGGTTGAAGCCTGCCCTGAATGAAAAAGAACTACCTGGCTGCGACCGCCCGGCTCACGGCGAGCGCGGGACGTCCCTTTTCGGGAATGAAGGTGGCGGTGAGGATCGGATTGCCCGCCTTGTCGAAGCCGGTCGCCTCGACCGCGAGCCGTCCCATTTTCACCATTCCCCGATTGCGCGCGCTTCCGCTGTCGATGACGGCGAAGACGTTCACGAAGAACCGGAAGCGACGCAACTGCGGCATCGCAATCTGGAAATTGACCGGGATGACCTGATTGGGGGCAATCGGTCCGGGAATCGCCTGAGTCGTGCCGACGAGTCCGCCAGTACAGGCGGCGCTGTTGAAATCGTCGGCGGTCGTCAGGCGGAAGGGGTTCGCGGGCACGGGACCGCCGGCTTCCTGAAGTTCGGCGACCGAGAAGAACGGACTGGAAAGCGTGTTCGCCCCGATATTCCGGAGATCGACGTTGAGGTTGTACTGGTTGGTGTAGCCGAGTCCGGCGCAGGAACCGGCGATGCCCGTCACGCTCTGCGTGGTCGGCGTAAATGTCACCCGGTCGTTGACGTTCACCGGGCTGGAGCCGACCGCCGGAAGGACAAACATATAGGCCGCGCCGGAATTACTCGCCGAATTGTCCGCCTGATTGCCGTTGACTCCGGTCGCGGCGCTGTCCTCCCGGTTGGCCCCGACCACCACCGTATCGCCCGATACCGCCACCGAGATGCCGAACTGGTCACGCCCATCCGTATTTGAAGCCTTGAGGTACGCCTGCTGACTCCACGTCGCGCCGGTTCTCGTAAAAACATAGGCCGCGCCAGCTTCGATAGCCGAGTTGTCGGCTTGATTGCCGTTGACCCCGGTCGCCGCACTGCTCTCCTTGTTCGACCCGACCACCACCGTGTCACCCGACACCGACACCGAGAATCCGAACTGGTCACCCACATCCGTATTTGAAGCCTTGAGATATGCCTGCTGACTCCACGTCGTTCCGTTCCGCGCAAAGACATAGGCCGCGCCAGCCAGGGTGGCCGAGTTGTCGGCCTGGTTGCCGTTAATCCCGGTCGCGGCGCTGTCTTCACCAACTGCCCCGACCACCACCGTGTCACCCGACACCGACAGCGATTGGCCAAAACCATCTCCCCCATCCGTGTTTGACGCCTTGAGGTACGCCTGCTGACTCCACGTCGTCCCGTTCCGCACAAAGACATAGGCCGCGCCGGAATCCGGCGCCGAATTGTCCGTCTGGTTGCCGTTGACCCCGGTCGCGGCGCTGCTTTCGCCCGGCGCCGCGACCGCCACCGTATCGCCCGACACCGCCACCGAAAACCCGAAAAGGTCCCCCACATCCGTGTTTGACGCCTTGAGGTAGGCTTGCTGGCTCCACGCTGTCCCGTTTCGCACAAAGACATAGGCCGCGCCGGCTTGAGAAGCCGAGTTGTCCGCCTGATTGCCATTGACTCCGGTCGCCGCGCTGGCCTCCAGGTTCGCCCCGACCACCACCGTGTCGCCCGACACCGCCACCGAGCGGCCGAAAAAGTCATCCACATCCGTGTTTGAGGCCTTGAGGTACGCCTGCTGACTCCAGGTGGTCCCGTTCCGCACAAAGACATAGGCCGCGCCGGATCGGGAAGCCGAGTTGTCGGTCTGGTTCCCATTGACCCCGGTTGCGGCGCTACTCTCGGTAAATGCCCCGACCACCACCGTGTCGCCCGACACCGCAACGGACGAGCCGAACTGATCAGCCGGGTCGGTGTTGGAAGCCTTGAGATAAGCCTGCTGACTCCAAGTGCCGCCGCTCCGGATAAAGACATAGGCCGCGCCGGATTGGGGAGCCGAGTTGTCCGCCTGGTTTCCGTCAACCCCGGTCGCGTTGCTGTCTTCCACCGGTGCTCCGACCACCACCGTGTCGCCCGACACCGCCACCGAGACAGCGAACCCATCGTTCGAGTCGGTATTGGACGCCTTGAGATACGCCTGCTGTACCCACGGATCGACCGTCACCGGATACACCGCGCCGACCGTCTCGACCGTCACGCCGATCCGGTTTCCCGCAACCGCTTCAAACCGGGCTGGGAGCGTCCTGCCGGTCGCGTCCCACGCCTTCAGCCCGCCGTAGGTCAGCGCGGTCGCGCCGTTCGTCAGGTTGACGGTCGTCGCGTCCGCCGTGTTCACGCGGAAGCCGCCGGTCACGCCGACTTCAATCCGGGCCGAAGTCGTGCCGTCCGGCGCGCTCGCCAGCGTCCAGCCCTGTTCAAAACCGCGTTCATCGTTGACGAACCACTCCGTCATCCGGTCGTCCCAGACGTACTCGACGCGATTTTCCCCCGTCGTCACCCGGCGCGCCTTCGATCCGACCGCCACCGTGTTTGTGGAAAAACCGTATCCTTCGAGTTTTAAACCGAGGCGCGTTCCGGCGTCGGTTTTGATCCGGACCGCGCGCCCGTCGAATTCCGCCGTCAGTTGCTGACCGGGATTGCGCGCCGTCCACGCGCCGGGCGCGGGCTGGAAGATATTGCGCCGCCCGGCTTCGTAGGACTGCCGGATACTTTTCCAGTCATTCGGGTTCAATCCCCGCGGGACTTCATCCGGCGTTTTCAGCCGCTGGGTTCGTCCCGAATCGGGCGAAACCGCACACCTTTGAATTTCGACCGGCTTCTCTCCACTGACCGCCTGTCCGGTCGGCACCGCAAAGCAAACCGCTACGATCAGGAAAAACAGAGTTGCGCTCAATAGGGTATTTTTCGGCGTCATGATTGGATTGGACTTGAACATAGGCCCCTCTTTCTGCTGGTTTGCACTGAAAAATGCGACGGGTCTCCCCGCCTCCTGAAAACGGGAGGAGATGACTCGTCCGGTGAAAATTTTTCGATGAAGTGGAAAGGACCGGGACGAACCGTCGTTTCCGACCGTTCGTCCCGGTTATTGACAGTGTCCTACGCCCCTCCGTCGATTTCGGTGTGCCAGTTGAAACTGATCAGTCCGTCGGTCTTGCACTTCACCATGTGCGACTCTTCCGAAGTACTGGCGAGCGAAAGCGACGCTGTCTCACCGCTCTCGTTGATAAAATCCAGGTACATCCGATTTCCGAACCCGGACGGTCCGCAGCCGATGGCGACAATCTGAAAATGGTACATTCCGGACAAATACCCATCATACGGCTCGATGGTGATGTTCTTGACGTAGGCCCCGTTTGGCCCGGTAATGATTGATGAGAGGTCGGTCTGGCCGTTCAGTTCGAGCAGATCGGGACCGGAAAACATCGGTCCGCCGTTGGCCGTTTGCGATCCCTCGCCGGTTGTCGTGAAAACCGGATTGCTGGTGACGTTCGACATGGTGATTTTCTCCTTGGGAAAATGCCCCGGGATTTCCGGAGCATGATGACGGCGTTCCAGGACCGGTCCGCCGTCACCACGCGGAAATGACTGAATGTTTCAAAAGAACCCCGACCGGAAGCAGGATTTCTGGCCGGGGTTCAGGGTGGAAATCCGCCACCTCACGTTAAAAAGAACGACAAAGGCGGCGGTTGAAGGGTTACGCGAAGTTCCAGGAGAAGCTGATCAGTCCTTCGGTCCGACACTTGACCGTGTGATCTTCAAGCGAACTGCTCTTCAGGGTGAGCGAAACCTGCTCCCCGCCTTCCATATAGAATTCCATCGAGACGCTCTGCATGGCTCCGGTCGGACCACACCCGGTCACCACGATCTTGGCGTGGTATTCAACGCCGTCGTAGGACTCGATGGAAATGCCCTTGACATAGGAACCGCCGACACCCTTGATGAGGTTTGAAAGATCGGTCTGACCGTTCAAAACGAGCTGAGCGGGACCAGAGAACATGGGACCGCCCGAAGCGGAACCGATTTCCTGTCCACCATTGTTGGTCGTAAAGTTCGGATTGCTGACGTTCGACATGATGATTCTCCTTGAGAATACCCTTGGGGTTGCCAAGGGGTTGTGGCGTGACGCTGGCCGACAGTCGCATCGGCCAAAATTCATGGTTTCCGGTCCGATTCCGACTTCGGCTGCGTGACGGGCGAGGTCAGGCAGACAAGAACCGTTCCGTCCGGCGGTCCGGATGGCGAAACGCGCTCAATGCTGTTTTTTGAACCGTGACTTGCCCCGTGTCGCAGCTTCCGAAGTGGAATTTCAACTTTCGAAATCGGCTTGTTTCCGAAGTCGGGACGATTAGAATCGGCCCACCGGAAAGAAGATCGAACGCGGTCCCTCCCCCATCTTCGGGAATGGCGCGTCGGTCTCCGCCGACATCCGCATCGTGGCGACATCGGCCCGATTTTGTCCTCGGAACCGTCCATTAAAATTCCGGGAATTTTCCAAGAGCGCTTAAATGCAGCTTTTAGAACAAGATAGAAAAATCATCAGATTCGGCGATTTTCTGCTCGACGTCGGCGAACGGCGTCTGGCGAGGGGAGACGAGCCGATCCAGCTCATGCCGAAAGTGTTCGACCTGCTGGCGGCGCTGGCGACCAATCACGGTCGCCTGCTGACGAAAACCGAACTGATGGACCTCGTCTGGCCGGATGTCGCCGTCGAGGAATCGAACCTGACGAACAACATCGCCATCCTCCGCAAGACGCTCGGCCCGGACGCGGACGGAAAATCCTTCATCGAAACCGTGACCCGCCACGGCTACCGGTTCAACGGCGTCAAACCGCCCGAACCGTCCTTCCTGGCCTCGGGATCGCTCACCATCGAGCGTCACTCCATCACCCGTATTGTGACCGAGGAAATCGAGCCGCTGGAAGAATCCATCACGGTTCACCCGATTCCCTCCACTCCGCTTCTCCCCGCCGCCACGGAAACGGGACGGGCGCCGCGCCGCCGCTGGGCGAGCCTCGGACTGGTCGCCGGACTGGTCGTCATTGCCGGTTTCGGCGGCTGGCTGGCCGCCCGCAAAGCCGGCCAACCCGTGGGGAGTTTGCAGCCGGTCCGCCTCGCCACGTTCACGAGCGAACCGGGTCAGGAAATGCGCCCGGCCTTTTCACCCGACGGCAACCGGCTCGCCTTCATCTGGGACGGCCCCGGCGGCGACAATTTCGATATCTATTTAAAGGATGTGGGAAAGGGAGCGATGCGGCGGCTGACGACCGACCCGGCGTTCGACACCAGCCCGGTCTGGTCGCCCGACGGACGGACCATCGCCTTTCTGCGAAAACTCGCGGACGGCTTCGCGGTCGTCCTGATTCCGGCGGACGGCGGCCCGGAACGCACCATCGCAACCGCCACCGACGGATTGAGCTGGTCGCCCGACGGAAAGTACCTCACGATTTCCGACCGCCCCCGCCCCGACGCGCCGGCCCGCGTCCACCTGCTGTCGGTTGAAACCGGACAGAAAAAGGCCATCGCCGCCGATTTCGACGCGCCCGGCGAGGACGCCCGCTCGGCCTTGTCGCCCGACGGACGCGAAATCGCCTTTGTCCGCCACTTCGCGGAAGTCGGTGAATTGTTCGTCGTACCGGTCGGCGGCGGGAAACCGAAGCAACTCACCTTCGACCGGAGCCGCTTCGACAGTTTCGCGTGGACGCCCGACAGCCGCGAACTCATCTTTTCTTCCGGAAGAAACGGCGACTACACCCCTTGGCGCATCCCGCGCGACGGCGGCGCGCCGCTTCCGATTCCCTCGTTGAGCGGAAACTGCCGGGACGTCGCCGTCGCGCCGCGCGGCAATCGCATGGCCTACCGCCGGGTTCAGGGCGACCTCGACATCTGGCGGCTTGACCTCGCCACCCGCGAACCGTTCAAGGTCGCCGCCTCGACCCAGATGGACGACAGTCCGCAGATTTCACCCGACGGAAACCGGCTGGCGTTCATGTCGGTCCGGACCGGCCATCTCGAAATCTGGCTCAGCGGCGCGAAGGGCGAATCTCCGACCCAGCTCACGCATTCCGAGGGTCCGCAGGTCGGCAGCCCGCGCTGGTCGCCCGACGGACGCCGACTCGCCTATGACGGCCATCACGAAGGCGACGCCGACATTTTCATCGTCAACGCGGACGGCGGCGCGCCGGTCCGACTCACCGAGGGAAAACACCGGAACGTCCTGCCTTCGTGGTCAAATGACGGAAAATGGATTTATTTCTGCTCGAACCGGAGCGGGACGCACCAGATATGGAAAGTTCCCTCAACCGGCGGAACGCCGACGCAACTCACGCGCGAGGGCGGGTGGGAGTCGTTCGAGGCGACGGACGGAAAATCGCTGTTTTTTACGAAGGGACGCGAGATTCCCGGCATCTGGAATCTGTCGCTTGAAACCGGGGCGGAAACGCTCGTGACGATTCTTTCAAAAGCGGGCCGGAATCGCGCGTGGTATCCGGCCCGCACCGGGTTGTACTTCATCGCCCTGACGCCGCCCGACGGCTGGACGCTCAACAAGTACGACTTCGCCTCCAAAACCGTCGTCCGCGTCGCGCCCATCGCCAAGGCCCCGGCCGCCGGTCCCGGCAACATTGCCGTCAGCCGCGACGAGGACGCCGTTTTCTACGTTCAGGCCGAATCCACCGGCAGCGACATCATCCTGGTCGAAAACTTCGGGGTTCGCTAAAGCAGTTTTCGGTTGCGTGCGACCAGTTGAAGTTGATAGCCCACGGCCGGACCGCAGGGAGGCCGCGGGAATAGAATGATGCGCGGAACCACATTTTTTTCCATACCCTCGCCCGAGCGCTCCGGGTATGGGCTAGAGCAGTTTTCGGTTGCGTGCGACCAACAAGGAATGTAGCCCACAGCCGGACCGAAGGGAGGCTGTGGGTTTCATATGTTAAGCGGAAACCATTGAATCCAATTGATTTTCCACGTCCTCGCCAAAGCGCTCCGGACGTGGGCGAGATTCCGTCGGAGCATCGTCCAGAAGAAATTGATGGTCGCTGGCAATTGAAAATCGCTCTATCTCCTTGGGTCGCACCCATTTGAAAGCCGCTCTAACCACCCGGATCATTCAACCCGGCTGCCGGTTGACCGACGCTGCGAACCGTACCCGATCGGCGGACTGTCCGCCGTGGCGGGCCGGACAGGGTCGTCCGAGTGTCGGATTATCCCGGTTTCATCAACGAAAAGGTTGTCGTTCCCGGTTCGTGCCGCACCTTCCTTGACAACCGGGGAAGCGGTAATCGAATAGTGCGCCGGTTCGTCCCCATTGGCCGGGGTGACCTTCATTTCGCCGAGCAGATAGCCGGACTTGGGCGTGATCTGGGAATTCAAGATGGTCGAGTCGAGCAACCCGTCGGCATCCGTTCCGAGTTCCTTGAGCGTTCTGGCGTAATTCCCCTTTCCGACACCTGACGCGTACACCTCCTGCGCGGCGTGGATGCTCCGGAGCGTCACCATGGCGGAAGCGGTATTGGCCGCACGCCGGGCCGCCAGCAGATTCGGGACGGAAATCGCCGCAATCAGGACAACGATCCCGCCGAAGACCAGAACACCGAGGTTCAAAACGATTCCGGTGATGGCAAGTCCTTCGCCGCCGTATTCCCGCGGCATCTTCCGGGCCTTCCTCAGAGCGGTGACTCCAAGAATCAGCCCGAGAATCGAACCGAGAATCAATCCTCCCACAGTAAAGAATCCAAGAATTCCGAGGACAACCGAGGTCATCGCGGCACCGGTTTTGAGCTTGGCGGAAGGAACGCCTTGAGAACCGCCGTACATTGGCGTCGGCTGATAGGGAGAAGACACGCGGGAAACCTCGCTTCACATTGGATTGTTCGGGTGTCGCCGAGCATGAAGTACTTGAACCTGTCAGGCAAGCCGGGATCGCGCGTCTCTGGACATTGACGTAGAAAAAATATCCCCCGCCCGAAACTGAAAAGCCCGGACGGGGGAATGGTGAGCTGAAAGATGGCTCTGAAATCAGCTTTCGGCCGGAGTCGCGTCGCTGCCCGTCATTGCCGCCGCCGCGCGGACGGGGCGTTCGACGTGGCTCGGCTTCCTCAGGTTTTGTCCCGTCACCATTGCAGGAAACCGTGCTTCATTCGTATTCCGCCCCGCATTTACCTCCTCCGCGTTCCAGCACGTCCCAGTGAGCCGTTTCGCTCCGTTTTTACGATTCCTTTCATGTACATCTCTGCGTCCGATGACGTATCCGACTCAATTTCGGGTAGCCGGTAACTGAGACGCAGAGGCAAGCGCGGGTAAGGTTTACGGGGTTCTCATCCGTTTGGAAGGGGAAAGCGGAACAGCCCCGGCCCCCCGCCTCACTCAACGCAAGTTCATCGAGGAAACGGAAATGCCAACCAAGAAAAGCGGAAAAACCAAGACAACAGAAAAATCCACGAAGGGCGTTTCAATGGAGGCGCTCCGCGACTTTGTCCGAAAGGAAGCGTCGGGCTACCTTAAACAGCCGAATGTCACATCGGTAGGCGTGGGTTACAAAATCACCGACGGGAAACCAACGCCGGAAATCTCCATTCAGTTCACCGTGGGAAGGAAAGTCGCGCCGGAAGCGCTGGAAGCCCTCGACGCCGCGGAGCTTCCGAAAACGGTCACGATTCGGGACGGGGACGCGACGGTCACGGTTCCGACCGATGTCATCGAACGGACCTTCGAAGTCGGGGCCAAGGCAATCGCGATGCCGGAACGGCTGGTCGAGGCCTCCCCGCGAAAAAGCGCCGTGAATCCCGTCAGCCCCGGGGTCAGTATCGGCCATCCGACGATCAGCGCCGGCACGGCCGGATGCGTGGTCTACGACGCGAAAACCGGCGCCCCGTACATCCTTTCAAACTGGCACGTCCTGAACGGTTCAGCCGGCAAAGTCGGCGACGACATCGTTCAGCCCGGACGGCACGACGACAACCGTGTCGAGCAGAACATCGCCGGGAAACTCGTTCGAAGCCATCTCGGCGTGGCCGGGGATTGCGCGATCGCGACCATTGACCGCCGTCGCCTGTCATCCGCCATTCTGGAGCTTGGCGTTGAAGTGAAGGAAATCGGCGAACCCGAATTAGGCGACCGGGTTGTCAAATCGGGACGAACCACGGACGTGACGTACGGAATCGTGCGGCGCGTGCATGTGGTAACGAAGATTAATTACGGCGACGCCGGGGAGCACGAAATCGGCGGTTTCGAAATCGGCCCCGACCCGGACCGTCCCGCCCGGAACGGCGAAATCAGCATGGGCGGAGATTCCGGCAGTGCCTGGGTATTCCTTCGTCAAGGGCGTCCGACGGGAATGATGCTCGGACTTCACTTCGCCGGAGAGGTCGGCGATGAACCCGAGCACGCCCTCGCCTGTTACGCGGGTTCGGTGTTTGAAAAACTCGGGATTCTTCCGGCGCCAGCAGAGCATCCCGTCGTGGAGACTGTCAGAGAAGGCTACGATTCGCGATTCCTCGGCGTGGAAATTCCAGCTCCGGCACCGGCCCGCGCGGATGTCCAAAACGATCTGTTGAGCGTGAGTGGAGAGACGGTGTTCGACTACACCCATTTCTCCCTCGCGATGAGCAAGGTTCGCAAATTTGCGCGATGGGTGGCCTGGAACATTGACGGCGGGTCAATCAAGCGCATCAGTCGGAGGGGAATCCCTTTTCGCAAGGACCCGAACCTTCCCGCCGACGCGCAGGTCGGCGATGAACTGTACTCGGGAAACAGCCTTGACCGCGGGCATATCGCCCGTCGTCAGGACCTGCTCTGGGGAACGCAGGCTGAAGCGGCACGGGCGAACAAGGATTCCTTCTTCTTCACCAACATTACCCCGCAGCATGAGGCATTCAACCAATCCGGAGCGGGTGGAATTTGGGGATCACTCGAAAACGCCATTTTTTCGGACGTGGAGGTGGAAAACCTGAAAGTCTCCGTTATGGGCGGCCCGATCTTTTCGGACAGCGATCCGACGTACCGTGGGGTTCAGTTGCCCAAAGACTTCTGGAAGATCATCTATTTCAAGGAAGCCGGTCAGGCTTCCGTAACGGCAAAGGGGTATGTGCTGTCGCAGAAAGACCTGATCAGCGGGCTGGAAGCGCTTGAGTTGCCGGAATTCGCAGTTTACGAAGTCCCGATTTCGCAAATTTCTGAAATGACCGGTCTTGCTTTCCAGGCCGGAAGCGGTGAGGCCGCGCCCCGGGGCTCACGCCGCCGCCGACGGGAATCGCTGGAAGAAGTCACTGCCATTCGACGTATCTCCTCGGTCAGTGAAGTTCTCGGCTAAAAGGAAGGTCGAAGGCGAAAAATAACCGTCCAGGCACCCGCCGCTTCGGCGACGGAAAAACCAGAAGGTCGCGGGCCAGGTCCTCGCGACCTTTTACTTTTTCGACGATATTCAATTTCGGGAGAACCATTTCAATTCCCTCAACCCATCGCGGGCGTCATCGCCAGCCGGAAGCCCACGGTCGGGGCGAGCCTCGTCGGTCTTCCCTGCACGCGGGTTGTCGCGCGGGAGTAGTAAATGTGTCCATCCCACGATCCGCCGCGCAAAACCCGGAGTGTCCCCTCTCCGTCCTCGCGGGCTGAGCCGTCGGTCGGCGCGTCGCGGTAATTCTCAAACCACCGATCCTGGCACCACTCCCAGACGTTGCCGCGCATGTCGTACAACCCGAAACGGTTCGGTTTCTTGAGTCCGACCGGGTGGGTTTTGCCGAGTGCGTTGCGGGCGTACCACGCGACGTCCAGCAGAGACGGGGCCGAATCGCTTTTGACGCCCGCCCGGCAGGCGTACTCCCATTCGGCCTCGCTCGGCAGCCGGTGAACGTACGTCGGGTCGAGCGCGTTCAGCCGTTCGATGTAGGTCTGGCAGTCGTCCCAGCCGACGCGCTCGACCGGCAGGTCATCACCTTTGAACTTCGACGGGTTGTCGCCCAACACCGCCATCCACTGGGACTGCGTCACCGGGAACTTCCCGAAATACAGCGAGTTCGGGATCGTGACCGCGCGAACCGGTTTCGCGACTTCATCCTTGTTCGTCCCCATCTGAAACCGCCCCGCCGGGATCAGGACAAACTCCATTCCGACAACATTTTTCACCGTGGTCTGAAACATCATCTTTCGATCCTTTGCTTTCCAATTTGAAAACCCCGGTCCACCACGCGCCGGCGGGAACTTTCTCAATCCGGCGGGTTCAGAATCAGGCAACCGCTCGCTGCATTAAATCCGGGTTAAACAGGTTCTTTCGGGAACTTTTCGGTTTGATTCGGGTTTGAGTGGATTGTTTCACCCTTGCAATTACATCCTCCACCCCGCGCGTTCCCGAAGTTCGAGAAGTCGTTTTCGGATACGCCCGCGCGTGGAGAACAAAGAAAAACAACAAAAAAAGCAACCAGAAGCAAAACGGAGCTGCCATCAATGATGAAACGCAGACAGCGGGTCGAACCCGGAAGGCCGGAGTTCGCCCACGAATGCCAAAACCCGCTTCCTGACATCTGACGTCGGGAACCTCTTTTCAAAAACAACCTTGCGCGCAGGATGCGCGCGCTCCAACGCAATCCGACGCCCTCGCACCGGGAACTTTTTCCGAAAACCGGTGTCGAACCCGGCAACCAGACATTTCAAACCGTACAGCGGCGTTTTGCCTGAACGCGACCGGCGGTCGCGGCGGGTCGTCGTGTGTCCGGAGAAGCGGGTTGCCGATGAAAAAACAGTGGTTGGTCGCACTTGGCGTCATTTTCCTTGCCGGAATCGGTGGATTCATTCGACTGGCGTGGGCTGACGACACCGGCCCCGAAAATCTTCAACTGCATCGGCCAACCGGCCTGCGACGGCCGTTCAAAACCCGCAAACTGGTCAAAGGCGGCGAGTTGCAGTCCACGACCCGCCACCCGGACTCCGGCGCGCTTTTCCCGCTCGAACGCACCGACGTCGCGGTTGAAATCAGCGGATTTCTGGCGCGCACCAACGTCACCCAGACGTTCGGCAATCCCTTTTCCAATCCCGTCGAAGCCGTCTACCGGTTTCCCCTGTCGCACAACGGCGCGGTTGACGCCATGACGATGAAGGTCGGCGCGCGCGTCATTCGCGGCGAAATCAAGCGCCGGTCGGAAGCGCTCGAAATGTACGAAGCCGCGCGTCAGGGCGGCTACACCGCGTCACTGCTCGACGAGGAACGGCCGAACATCTTCACGCAGTCGGTGGCGAACATTCCGCCCGGCGGAAAAGTGACGGTCGCCATCAGCTACGTCGAGACGATTTCCTACGAGGAAGGTCGTTACGAATACGTTTTTCCGATGGTCGTCGGGCCGCGCTACAACCCGTCGGACCTCGCGGACGCCGACCGGATTCCGACCAGTCCGACGCCCGAGTTCCGCTCCGGGCGCGATGTTTCACTCACGGTGAATCTCGATTCGGGCGTCCCGCTCTACAACGTCGAAAGCCCGACGCACGCCATCGACACAGCGAGCCGGACCAATACGGGTGCGACGGTGAGACTGCGCGAGGACCGGGAAATCCCGAATCAGGATTTCATTCTTCAATACGACGTGGCGGGCGAGACGGTCGCCGACACGATTTTGGAACACTACGACGCGCGCGGCGGATTCTTCAGCCTCATTCTGCAACCGCCCGCGCGGGTGGCCGACGACGAGGCCACGCCGAAGGAACTGGTCTTCGTACTCGACACGTCCGGCTCGATGCAGGGACAGCCGATTGAAAAAGCCAAAACCTGCATGGAACTGGCGATGGCCGCGCTGCGTCCGCGTGACACGTTCAACCTGATTACCTTCGGGGATGACGCGCGGGTGCTTTTTCCCGAGCCGGTTCCGGCGACGGCGGAAAACGTCGCGGTGGCGCGGGCCTGCCTGCGCGATCAGCGCGGGGAGGGCGGGACGGAAATGATGTCGGCCATTCGCGCCGCGCTCGAACCGAGCGACGCGCGGGACCACGTCCGGATCGTCTGCTTCATGACCGACGGGTTTGTGGGGAACGATTACGAAATCATCAATGAAGTCAAACGTCACCCGAACGCCCGCGTCTTTTCGTTCGGCGTCGGCCGGTCGGTCAACCGGTTTCTGCTCGACAAACTGGCGGAAGCCGGGCGGGGCGACGTCGAGTACGTCGGGCTGGACGACGACACCGAGGCCGATCTGGCCGCGGCGCGGTTTCACGAACGGGTCCGGACGCCGCTGCTCACCGACATCACGATTGACTGGGGCGGACTGCCGGTTTCCGACCTCACGCCAGACCCGATTCCCGATCTCTTTTCCGCCAAACCGCTCATCGTCACCGGTCGCTTTTCGAAAGCCGCCGAAGGTGTCGTCACCATTCGCGGTCGGCAGGCGGGCAAACCGTTTGAACGAACGTTGAAGGTCACGCTGACCGACCGGGAGAACCGGCACGACGTACTGGCGACGCTCTGGGCGCGCAAACAGATCGACGGGCTGATGGTCGAATCGCAATACGGCGTGCGTCCGCCGGATCTGGAGGCCCGCGTCACCCGGCTCGGCCTCGATTACCGACTGATGAGCCGTTACACCTCGTTCATCGCCGTGGACGAAAACGGGCGCGACATTCGCGAGGAGATCGCCGCCCTTCGAAAACGCCGGGAAAAGGAACAAAACCGGGTCATCACGCGGGACAGTGCCGAGCAACCTGTCGTCGGAGGTGTGCCGGGTGGTGTTCCCGGCGGAGTTCCCGGTGGGGTCGTGGGCGGCGTGCCGGGCGGTGTTGTCGGCGGAACCGGAGACGCCGCGCCACCGCCGCCACCCGCCATCCCCGGGACTGATTCCGGCAGGTGGGCCGAACCACCCGTTCCGGCGGGACCGGTTCGCAAGAGCGAGGGTGTCCTTCGCGGAAACGCCCTTCGCAAATACACCCCGGATTACCCTGCGGTTGCCAGACAGGCCAAGATTCAGGGGGATGTCGTCGTGGAAGTAACGATTGATGAACAGGGGAACGTTCAACTGGCGAGACCGGTTTCGGGACCGGCACTGCTTCAGAAAGCGGCCACCGACGCCGCTCGGCGGTGGCGGTTCAAGCCGACGATGCTCAATAGCGTCCCGGTCAAAACCACCGGTGCGATTACGTTCCGCTTTATGCTCGGAGGCTTCGACGCGGCGGGAATTGCCTCGCCCGGCTCTCCGCTGGCCGGGGAAATCGACGACTTCCTGTCCGGGCAATCGAAGGCAACACCGGGCTTTGCTGATGGTGACTGGCTGCTGGTGGTCGTGGTTTTCGACCGGCTGTCTCCGCAAACCGTCGAGCAATTGAAGGCGCTCGGCTTTGAAATCAACCGCACCGACGAGAAGTGGGCGACCGTCACCGGACGAATCCACCGGGCCAGGGTTCTCTCGCTGGCCGCGTTGAAGGGCGTGCGGTTCATCGCGCCGGGCCGAAAGTAGAAGTCCAAGGTCCAAAGTCCAAAGTCGAAGAAACCGGAAGTCACCTTTACCGCAAAAGGTTTGGCGACTTCCGTTTCAAGACTTTGGACTTTGGACCTTGGTCTTTCGCCTTTTTCCTCAAAATTAGTCCGAATGAGTTGAAAACGAAGGGAAACCGTACTAAAACCTACGTTTTTGATTCTCCGGCGTTTTCGCCACTCACCAAAACACTTTGAAAGGATTCGCGCCCCATTCCCTCCGGGTGCGCGGAAAACTCTGCCGGTTATGGAACTTGCCGTTATTTTCGGAATCACGCTGCTGGCGCTCGTCTTCGCGGGCTACCTGATTCGCGACGTTCTCGGTCGCGGTACGGGGACCGACGACATGCGGAAAATCTCCGACGCCATCAAGGAAGGCGCGGAAGCCTATCTGCGCCGCCAGAACATCACGATCGTCTATCTGGCGATTGCCGTGTCGGCGATCATCTTCATTC
>JBDRAL010000005.1:0-21072 GCA_039793685.1 Blastocatellia bacterium NZW_1522 | reverse complement strand
CACCACCCTCCCCCACCCCCTCCCTCCTCTCCAATTGGAGAGGAGGGAGGGGCGCTTCAGCCATTCTTTTCAACAGGTTGTGGGTTTTACTCCCCCTCTCCAATTGGAGAGGGGGCTGGGGGGTGAGAGCGCATTCGTTTGAAAACTGCTCTAATGTGGTGAACGCGATTTTTCCCACGTCCATTTTTGAAACCGCCGTCAGTCCCGCCTTTATTGGCCCCGATTTCTATTTGATCTCCATCTCGACCAGTTCGATGGTTTCTTTTCCACTATTTTTGAGTGCGCGTGTCTCACCAGCTGGCTGGACCGCAAATTCTCCTGGCCGCAAGACCAGAATTTGCGGTTGCGAACCAGACCGAATGGTTGTCAGCAAACCACCGTGTACGACAACCCGGACGCCCTTACTGGCCTGAGAAATTGCAGGCACGGTCTGACCCGGTTTCAGTATCAGCCGCCACGCCCGTACCCTTGGGTTGTCGAGAATCTGTACATATTGGGGCACGGCGTCACGCGACGAGACGGCCTTTCCCGACGGTTCATTACGGAGCAATTGAACGACAATGATTTGAAAGGCGCTTTTGTCTCCGTTGACCACCCGGTGTATGACCCCAGTCCCCACGGCACCGTAGTTGGCGGTTCCCGTTGGAATTATGGGTCCCGTGGTTAACGGCTGGCCCAATTTCTGAATGCTCGATTGCGAACCTTGAACCACGACATAAAACATGTCACGCGAGTGCGCGTGGAACCCCGAATCGCCGCCCGGAGGATAGAGATTGTTCAGGATCGAAACATCTTCATCAGCAAAGACCAGTTGATGAAAGGAAGCCTGCTCGACTGGAACAACGGTCTGACTTGACGGCTGCTGAGCGGAGGCAAAAAAGTGCGCGGTCACGAACAGGCAGATTCCAAAAGCTTTAACGCATTTGACAAGGCGATTCGCGTTCATAATTTCTCCATTTTTATCACGCGCCCTACGCCTTTAACGTGGTGAACGCGATTTTCCCGATGTCCATTTTCGAAAGTGCCGTCAGACCGGCCTTTTCGAACGTCCGGTCAAGTTCCGCGCGGGTAAAAAACGTCAGTCCCCCCAGAAACGACAGCGCCGAACGGACGATGAACGGTGGATCGAGCTGGTTCATGACGAAATAGCGGCCCGTTTCAGAGGTTAAAACCCGCCGCCCCTCGCGGAGTACATCTTCCGCCCGCCGGTATTCATTCAGCGTCCCGCCGCAGGCGATGGCGTTGATGGCATCGTCCCGAAACGGCAGACGCTCGGCGTCGGCCCGAATCCAGAGCATCGCTCCGGTGACGCCATCTTCGGTCGCGTATTTCCGGGCCTCCTCCAGCATCCGCGTCGAAAGATCGACGCCGACCACAATCCCTTTTTCATCAGTATTTTCCAGCAATTTTCGAGCGATGGGGCGGCCGTAGAAACTCGTCGAGCAACCAAGATCGACCACCACGCCGCCGAGGGCCGGTTCGAGCGCGTCCAGTAAAAGTTTATGTTCGCGTTCAGGCGGAAATGGCTTGCCCGCGAGCAGCGTGAGGGCGCGCTTGCGCCAGACCCGCTCGTAGGCACTCGCGGTTACGCCCCACTGCCCCGTGCGCTGCGCCATCGTCAGCGACGACGGCCCGGAGGGAAGAAAATCGGCGATGCCCGACTTCAGGGCGTACCGTTTCCCGCAACCGCCGCAAGCAAAATCACCGTCGGGAATTCCCCCCGATTCATTGTTTCCAGCCGGAACGAAGGAAAAGGAGGCTTCGCCGCACTCCGGACATTTGAGCGCGGACAACAGGGTGTCGAGGCGAGGGGAAAGCATTGAGTAGTTAGTAGCGAGCGGTTAGTAGTTAGCGATCCGTGCGGGAAAAGGAGGGGAATCCACATTCCTCCCCTTTGAGAGCCAGTGTCAAGCCGACCAACCGTCTCGTCCACATAAATCCCACGAGCCGTCAGCAACCCGCCCACGTCTGGCTAACTACTAACGACTAACCGCTAACTACTACCGTCCGGCGTCAAACCGCACCCGCAGAATTTCCAGCGTTCCGAAAGCCTTTAAAACGTCTTCGTGTTGAAGCTTTAACGCGGTGTCGTCGAACTCGGTTGCGATCCGTTCGCCGCCGTGTCCGGCGACCCGACCGGTTGAAAGGTCGATGTCGGCCCCCGCCGGAAGCGAATAGTAGGGATATTCCGGAACGTGAATCGGGTCGTCGCCAATCGGAATCGTGACCAGTTCGGCTTCCTTACCGAACGCGCGCCAGAAACTGACCGAGTTGGGAATGTTGGATTCGGCGAAAACATATTCGCCCATGCGGAACATGGGTTGGCGGGCAATGGCGAGCAGGTCGCGGTAGAAGTCCTGAAGCTCCGTGTCCGGCTCGTGCGGTTCAAGAGGCTGGATGCGCTGGACCGGAATTTTTTCGGTTACGCCCTCCATCTGGCCCTGATGAATCAGCGTCATTCCGGGCAACAGGCACACGAGGGCGGCGGCGCGCCGGTTGGCGACCTTCGGCAGCCGGGCGGCGGCGCGGTCCTCGTCGTGGTTTTCGATGAAATTGACGGAGTGATTCAGAAATTGCTCGGATGTATGGCGCAGGTGGTCAACCGTCGCCCACGGCGAATCGACCTTGTGGAGCGCGTCGAGCAATCGCTTGTGGTAGGTGAAGTCGAAGCCGAGGCCGATGAGCTTCGGCTCGGTATCCCAATAGGCTTCGGCAATGAACCGAAAATCGGGATTGACCTTTTTCGCAGCCTCGATGGCGTCGTCCCAGAACTCATAGGGCATGGCCACGTCGAACGCTTCGCGCCGCACGCGCGGATACCACTGACGGCGAATCTGTTCGCGTAAAACCAGCATCGCCATGTCGCACCTGACGCCGTCGCACAACCCCGCGAGCCGGATGAGCGCGTTCTTCATGAAATCGCGCAGCCCTTTGACCGTGTAATCAAGCTGGACCGTGTCGTTCCAACCGGCGAAGTAGGGGTCCTTCCCGTGGGCGAGGCGACGTCCGCTCGGATGCTGGTAGTAATCTTCGTCGAATTCCTCGCGAATCTGGCCGTTGCTGTGGATGAAAAACTCCGGGTGTCGGTCGATCAGCGGGGTGTCGCGGGCGAGGTGATTCGGGATGAAGTCGAGAATCAGGCGCAATCCCTGTGATTCCGCGCGTTTGCGGAGTTTCTTGAAAGATTCCTCGTCGCCGAGATCGGGATTGAACTCGTAATCGGGGATGGCATAGGGCGATCCCTGAAAATCCGGGGCGTACTTTTTGGACATCCGCGTCCCCTCGGGACTGAGCGCCCAGACACCCATAAACCAGACCGTATCGAATCCGAGTTCCGCGTAATCGGAAAGTTGACGCGCGGAAACCTCATCGAATCGTTGCCCGTTCAGACGGGCGTTGATTTCGTAAAGGAGCATTTCGCCTTCGCTGTGTGGAGGAAGAATGGAGGGGAAACCGGATGAAACTTACGCGATGCCGGACTAAAACGCCAGTTCAAATTCTTTTGCGAAGGCGATTCAGGCTTCCCGTCCGATTTCGACGACCCGCTCGACGTTGACCACTCCGGGGACATTCCGGATGGCCTTCATGACCCGGTCGAGGTGCTTGGCGTCGTAAATGTCGGTGGTGAAGCCGATGATGCCGCGGCCTTCCTCGGACACTCGCGCGTAGGATTCCCGAATGTTGGTCTTGATGTTGGAAACGGCCTGTGTGAGATCCGCCAGGACGCCCTGCCGATTTTCCGTGATGACCGAAATCTTCACCGGGTAGGTGGTCGTTCCTTCGGTTTCGATGACCCAGTCCACGTCGATGATGCGCTCGCTGTTGATCATCAGGTTCAGGGCGTTGGAACAGTTGGCCCGATGGACCGCGATGCCCTTCCCGCGGGTGATGTAACCGATAATTTTCTCGCCCCGAATCGGGTCGCAACAGCGGGCGCGGAAGACCATCACCTCGTCGATGCCGCGGACGAGAATGCGGTCCGGGCCGAGCCGGAGGTACTTTTTAACCAGTTTGCCGACTTCATTCCCGACCTTGGCGAATCCGTTGGTCGGCGTTTTCGCGCCTTCCTCCATCTCGGCCAGCTTGGCCGCCGGCACGAGTTTGACCAGGATATGTCGGGCATCCAGCTTGCCGTATCCGATGGCGGCGAGGACGTCGTCGGCCCGTTGAAGACCGTAATCCGGCGCGATTTTCTGAAGGTCGGGGCTGTCGAGCAGCTTCCGGGCGCTGAGCTTGAGCCGGTCGGCTTCCTTTTCTATTGCCTTGCGGCCGATTTCGATGGCCCGATGCCGTTCCGT
This sequence comes from Blastocatellia bacterium NZW_1522, assembly GCA_039793685.1. Lineage (GTDB taxonomy): Bacteria > Acidobacteriota > Blastocatellia > Chloracidobacteriales > Chloracidobacteriaceae > JAAFHI01. The sequence goes on along the minus strand of JBDRAL010000005.1, from coordinate 16,774 downwards.
ATCAATGAGATAGCGGCGAATACGGTTGCGTGCGCGCCCGGTCTGGACCAGCTTGAGCCAGTCGCGCGACGGCTTGCCGTTCGGCGAGGTCAGGATTTCAACCACATCGCCGTTCTTTAACTGGTACGACAACTTGACCATGTTGCCGTTGACCTTCGCCCCGACGCATTTCTGGCCGACGTCGCTGTGGATGGCGTAGGCGAAGTCGATGGGCGTCGCTCCGCGAGGAAGTTCCAGCACTTTGCCGCGCGGCGTGTAGGTGTAGACCTCGTTCGGATAGAGGTTGATTTTGAGTTCGTCGAGAAACTCGCGTGAATCGGAGACGTCCTGCTGCCATTCGACGAGGCGCTTGAGCCAGGCGTAGGCTTCGTCGTCTTCTTTTACCGCCGAACGGCCTTCCTTGTACTTCCAGTGGGCGGCGATGCCCTCCTCGGCGATTTTGTGCATTTCCGCCGTCCGGATTTGAACTTCGAACGACTGCCCGATATCACTTACGACCGACGTGTGCAGTGACTGGTACAAGTTGTTTCGCGGAATCGCGATCCAGTCCTTGAACCGGCCCGGCACCGGCTTCCAGATATTGTGGATGACCCCGACCGCCGCGTAGCAGTCGCCGATATCCTCGGTGATGACCCGGACCGCCAGCAGGTCGAAAACCTGGTCGATGGAAATGTTCTGGCGTTTCAGCTTGAGAAAAAGGCTGTAAAGCCGCTTCACCCGTCCCTGAATGTCCACCACTTTGATGTGGTTTCCCTTCAGCTTTTCGTCAAGCTGTTTGCGAATTTGTTCGAGGTGAGCTTCAAGTTGGACCCGGCGCTGTTCGACGATGGTTTTCAGGTGGAGAAAATCATCCGGATAAAGGTACTGGAAACTCAGGTCTTCGAGTTCGCCGCGGACCTTCCCCATTCCGAGCCGGTGGGCGATGGGGGCGTAAATGTCGAGGGTTTCCTGAGCCTTGGCCGCCCGCTTTTCCTGGGGCATGTGGTCCATCGTCCGCATGTTGTGGAGACGGTCCGCAAGTTTCACCAGAACCACGCGAATGTCGTCCACCATCGCCAACAGCATTTTGCGGACCGTCTCGGCCTGACGTTCCTCGCGTGAAGCGTACTCAATGTGGGAAATCTTGGTCAGCCCATCCACGAGGTGCGCAATTTCCGCGCCGAACTGTGTTTCAAGCTCACCGAGCGTGACGTGGGTGTCTTCGACGACATCATGAAGAAGCCCGGTGGTGACGCAGGTTACATCGAGCCGCATTTCGGCCAGCAGGTTGGCGACTTCAAGGGGGTGGGTGAGGTAGGGTTCGCCTGATTTTCGAACCTGGCCCTTATGCATCTGGGCCGAAAGGAGATAGGCCCGACGCAGCATGTCCAGATCGGCGTTCGGGTGATACGTCTCGACCTTTTCCGCAATATCCTCGAACCGAATCATTCGGCAATCCTCCCGCGCACGGGGTGCGCCTGCACAATTGGGAGATGAAGTATAGAACCCTTGGCAAGTGGATGAAACCGCTTTCAACCAAAAAGAAAAGGGCCGACGGGGGTCCGTCGGCCAAAGCAAAAAGGGAAGGAGGAAAAAAGACTAGCTTCCGCTTGAATTCAGTTCGGCGGCAGCGCGACGGTTCAGTTCCTGGAACTTTTCCATCGCGGCCTGACGGTCCTTGTCCAGCGCAGTTGCCTTCGCGGGGTCGGCCTCGACCTTGATCTGTTCGGCAATGAGCAAACCGCGGTAGCTGTATGCGTTGGTGTATTCGGGATAGGCGGCAATGGCATCGTCGATGAATTTCAGCCCGTTGCGGACGAACCCAAGAAGAGTTTCAACGTCCTTTTTATCCCACTGATCGACCTTCTTGGTTTCAGGCAATTTGCCGGGAACCTGAACTTCGTACTTTTTGGAAACCTTGACGGCTTCGTTCCAGTACGTCACGCCGATTCCGTAGAGACACTCGGACCGGGTGAGCGGCTTCTGACCGGGAAGGTCGGCGCGCTTCTGAAGCCATTCCCGGAAACTGTTGGTATCATCAAGGGTTTTATAGAGGTCGGCGATGAAGGCGTACGCCTGATCGCGATCCTTTTCCTTGATTTTGCCGTTGTATTTCGGGTCAAGCAGATCCTTGTAGGCGTCGATGGCTGCCCGTGCGGTTTTCTGCTGCGACTCCCCTTCTTCGTTGTTGACCCGGGAGCGGAGCGCCGTGGCGTAAAAAAGGCGCGCTTGCATGAACTCGGGGTCCAGCTCCATCGCCTCCTTGAAGAGTTTTTCGGCCTGATCGAACTTGCCCTTGTTGAACTGACGGGCCCCTTCGTTCAAACGATCCTTGGCCCGCAGTTTGTTGATGCACCCGGTCGTTCCAAGAACGCAGAAGCACAGGGCAAGACCGACCAGCGCGGAGCGCACCCAGGCGCGGTGTGATTGACGTGAAAGTTTCGGCGTTGAGTTCATATGAGTGCTTGGACTAGTCGATATTGTCGATTTGCAGACCGATAGGCGCGGCGCCCGCACCTTTGGCGATGTCGATCAGCTTGACCACCTTCTCGTAGGGAATTTCACGAGGTCCCTTGATGAAAACCGTGCGAAGGTCTGACGGACGCCCCTCGATGGTCTTCTTGAGGGTGTTCTTAAGGTTGTCGTCGGTCATTTCCTGAGAGTTCAACTTGACCAGTCCCGTCCGGTCGATGGTGATGACCAGACTCAGGCTGACATCGACGTTTTTCTGTTCCTGTGGCTTCGGCTTTTCCGGCACCTTGTTCTCGAAACGATGCGGGTCCTTGTGCTTGATGACCATGAAGATGATGATCATCACCAGCAACACGTCAATCAGCGGCGTGATGTTGATATCGGGCTTCGCGCCCGTTTTGCCGCCACCGGTGGACATTGACATAACTTCTTCCCTCCTTCGCGTGAAAGGAGACCGCCCGGCACAATCGGCGGGCGGTCGGTTTCACATCTCATTTGCCAGCTTTTGTCTTGCGCTTTTCCGTCACCAGACCGATGCGGTCGATGCCGGCGTTTCGAATGGCGTCAATCGTCTGAACCACCTCACCGTAGGCGACCGACTTGTCACCGCGGATGTACACGATGCGGTCCTCGGCCTTCTTGTCCTTCGTCAGCCGTTTGATCTTTTCAACCAGTTCGCCCGCTGGGACTGGCTCCTTGCCGACGAAGTATGCGCCTTTCTGCGGAATCGAAATGACCACCGAGGTATCCTTGGTAATGTTCGGATCCTCTTCGGGATTGTCGTTTTCCGGCAGTGAGACGTTGATGCCCTGCGAGAGCAACGGGGTCACCACCATAAAGATGATGAGCAGGACCAACATAATGTCCACCATCGGAGTTACGTTGATCTCGTTGTTGTACTCACTGGAGCCACCCGTTGACATGCTCATGGCTTATCGCGCTCCCCGACGCTTCAAGAAGTAGTCAATCAGTTCCGAAGAGGAATTTTCCATTTCGACGCTGAAGGCTTCAACCTTGCTGGTGAAGTAGTTGAACATCCACACGGCGGGAACGGCCACGACCAGACCGAACGCGGTTTCAACGAGTGCTTCCGAGATACCACCGGCGACCGCGCCGATACCGGCGCCTTCGGCGGCCTTCATCCCCTGGAACGCGTTGATGATCCCGACCACGGTCCCGAACAGTCCCACGAAGGGCGCGGTCGAGCCGATCGTCGCGAGGCCCGAGAGACCGCGCTTGAATTCGGCCATCTTGACCGCGATGGCACGCTGAAGGGCGCGCTTCGAGGCATCGATGACTTCACCGGAAAGTTCCGGGTTCGACTGGTGCGCCCGGAATTCCTGGAGACCGGCATTGACAACCACGGCGAGGTGGCTCTTCTTGTGACGGTCTGAAATGTTGATCGCTTCTTCGATACGGTCATCCTTGAGCGCCTGAGCAACCTTCGGAGCGAACTCGCGCGACTGGTTCTTGGCCGCGTTGTAGGTCAGGAAGCGCTCGACCATGATGGCGATGGAGTACACCGACATCAGGAAGAGAATGATGGCCACCGCCAACGCGACGCCCCCCATCTTCTTGATCATCCCGAGGAGCGAGAAGTCGTCGGTTGGAGCCGCAGCCCCTTCCGGACCGAAAAAGAAAAGGGCCTGCGTCAGGAACAGACCGAATTTTGCGAAAAGCAGCGTCATGAGATGTTATCCTCCAAGAGAACTTGTCGTTTCCGATTGCTTCCCCTTACACGCACGAGGGCCGGAGAAGCTCCAGTAAATTTGGGGGACGTCAGCCGGCCATTGGCGACGTCCCGTGCGAAGCTCAGCTTCCAAGATTGAACCGGAACGTAATGGCACCGGTAACTTTCACGGCCTGCCCGTTCAGCAGCGTGGGCTTGAATGACCAGCGGCGGGCGGCGGCAACGGCTGCCTGCTGAAGCAGGGCGGGACCGCTGACGGCTCGGGCACTGACGACCTGGCCGCTTTCATTGATGAGAACTTCAACCACCACGTCACCCTGAACCCGGGTCTGTTTGGCGATGGCCGGGTAATCCGGAACAGCGCGGTTGAGCGCGTTTCCACGAAGAACCCCTTCGCTCTTGCGAACCGGGCCTGAGGGGACCTGCGGTTCCTGTTTGGGCGGCTCGGGCGGCGGCGGCGGCGCGGCATCACCGGTACCACCAACTACGCCTCCGGGAACGCCACCCGGAACGCCTCCGGGAACGCCACCCGGCATACCGCCAACCATACCCGCGTTGGAACTGGCATTTTCGTCGCTCGAATTACGCGTTTTGACATTGACCGGCGGCTTCTCGACGATCTTTTCCGGCGGCTTCTCGGGCGGCACGTCAGTGACCACCTGAGTCTTGGGCTGAGTTGGCGTCGAGGTCGCGGCAGGCGGCGGCGGTGGCGGTGGCGGTGGCGGTGGCGGCGGGGCGAGAAGCGTCGCTTCCTCCGCAGCCTGATTGAGATCGGCTGCGTATGACCAGATCTGCCATACCACGACCGAGGTAAAGACAAGTACCCACAACGCAAAGGTTCCGGCCATGAAGGCGGAACGCCGACCTGAGTCCTTCTTGTGGGATGTGGATTCGACCATGTTATCGAACATACGGCACCTCATTTCCCTTTCCGTAGCGACACTCGACCCGCCATCGAAAAACCGCGGCCGGACTGCCGAAAATGTCAACACTAAGACCTGTCGGGAATCTGCGCGTCAACGTCTGGATTAGGGCGTGTGCGGCTCTTGCACAAGGATGTCACGGAGAAGTCCGGCTAGAATCACCCACGCAGCCACACTCTTTTTCGTGATGTAAGGAAGGTTTGGATGGCGCGAACTCTACAAGTCCGTATTCCGCCAAGTCAAGCCTTTTCTCTCGTTTTTCGAAGCACTTCCACACGTCCGACGCTCGCCGGAAACCCGTCGAAAAGCCTGATTTCAAGGCCTTTCAGAAGCCCGGAACGGACGCGTCACGATGCGTCACGTTCCGGCGATGAATTACGTTTTCAGCGAGGTTTGACACCGGCCGGGAAGAAAAGTTCCCGGGCCGGGCAAAGAAAGTCGGAATCGGCGACGAAACGGATTACGCCATCACGGACTTGGCGTCTTTTTTGTCCGACTTGGTGTCTTTTGTATCGGAGGATCCGGAATTTTTCTTGGCCTTGGAAGTCGCGCGTGCCGCTTTGGCCGCTTCTTCCCGCTCACGCAGAATCCGCTCAGTACGGTTTTTCCACCAGATCATGATCGGACTTGCAATCGCAATCGACGAATAGGTACCGATGAGAATTCCAATGAGCAACGCCAGCGAGAAGCTTTTCAGGACGTCCCCACCGAACAACACCAGTGCGATGACCGACAAGAGGGTCAAGCCCGAAGCGATGATGGTTCGCGACAGGGTCTGGTTGATGGCATCGTTGGTGACCTTGACGAGGTTGTCCTTCCGACGGACTTTCAACTGCTCGCGAATCCGGTCGAAGATAACGATGGTGTCGTTCATCGAGTACCCGATGAGGGTCAGCATGGCCGCAATGAAGGTCAGCGAAATTTCCCACTGGAACAGCGAGAACAGCCCAAGCGTCACGATGACGTCGTGAATCGTGGCGACGACTGCGGCAAAACCGTAAATCCATTCGAAGCGGAAAGCGATGAAGATGAGCATTCCGACGCAGGCGACGAGGGTCACATAGATCGCACGGTTGCGCAGGTCCTTTCCGACCTGCGGACCGACCACTTCGGCGCTCACCACGTTAAACTCGCCCGCGAAGAATTCCTTCTTGAAGGTTTCACCGATCTGGTTGTTGAAACCGTTGAGAGGAACGGCATTGAGGTCCGCAATGATGCCGCCCGAAGAATCACGGAAACGGACGACATTCTCGGCAAACCGGCGGTATTCCTTTTCGGCGTCGCCCGGGGGCAACGTCACCTTCAACTTGAGTTCGTCCTTGTCGAGCAGCCGCCCGGTGATGGCGTCGATTCCGCTCAGATTCACGTCCAGTTTGTCGGCGGGCGGCGGGGTGGCGGGATAATCCTTGGCCAACGCCTCCGTGATTTTCTTCTTGTCGCGGTCCACCTCGCCCTGCTCGATGGGCGTATTGATGAACACTTCATTCCGGTCGGCCTGATTCAACTGCTTGCCGGTGCGCTGGATGGAAACCTTGTCCCGCTCGTACCCGGCCTTCTGAAGCGCCGCGCGAATCCGTCCTTCATCGGGCGCCGTCTTGAACCGGACGGCCAGTTTGGTCCCGCCGGCAAAGTCGACCCCGAGGTTGAAGCCCCGGAGCACCATCGAACCGATCCCGAGGATCGAGGTCACAATGGAGAAAATGATGAAGTATTTGGCCTTCCCGAGGAAGTCGTAGTTGGTATTCTTGAAAATTTCGATCATGGCTTGAGTCAGAAGTGCGAGAACTTGGATTCAGGGTCGTCGGTTTCCGGCGTGGTACGGAGGGCAGGGATTTTCCCGCCCTCCGCTCGACACCTGAACCTAGATGCTCAGCGACGTCGGGCGCTCCGAGCGCGACAGCGCGTAGCCGAACATCGTCTTCGAAACGAAAGTCGCCGTGAAGAGGTTGGCCAGCAGCCCCACGATGAGGGTGATGGCAAAACCGCGAATGGGACCGGTTCCGAAGATAAACAGAATGATGGACGAAACGATTGTCGTGACGTGGGTGTCGATGATGGTGATGAAGGCCTTGTCGAACCCGAGTTCAACCGCCGAGACGACCGCTTTACCGACTCTGAGTTCGTCGCGGATGCGCTCGAAGATCAGTACGTTGGAGTCAACCGCCATACCGATGGTCAGAATCACCCCGGCAATCCCGGGCAGGGTCAGCGTCGCGCTGAACATGGCAAGCGCGGCAATCAGCATGACCAGATTCAGTACGAGCGAGACGATCGCGTTCAGCCCCGAAATCCGGTAATAGAACAGCATGAAGATCATGATGAAGATGATGCCGGCGACCGAAGCGGCGACTCCCTGACGGATGGAGTCCGCGCCAAGCGACGGACCGACCGTCCGCTCTTCGAGGTACACCACCCGCGCGGGCAGTGCGCCCGAGCGCAGCACCAGCGCGAGGTCTTCCGAGGACTGCTTCGAGAAATTCCCGGTGATTTCACCCGTATCGCGGATTTCACCACGGATGGTCGGGGCGGACTTGACCCGTCCGTTGAGTACGATGGCGAGTCCCTTGCCGATATTCTTGGAGGTCCAGTCGCCGAACTTCTTGGCCCCGTCATCCTTCAGTTTGAAGACGATACGGTAATCACCTTCGGTCCCGGCGTTGCCCTGTGCCGCGAATGCGTCACGCAGATCGCGACCGACAATGACCGGCGCCTTGGTAATCAGAAGGTAGGCCGTCGCCGGCGTTGCCGCCGGAGGCTTCCCATTCGCGTCAGTCGCATCTTCATCGCGCTCATCGAGCGGCAGCGGCTCCACGTCGGCACGCCCGGCGGCAGCGGCTTTGGCTTCATCAAGCGTGGCATAGGGCCGGTAAGGACCGTCAACCGGCCGCAGTTCGAGGTTGGATTCGAGAACCAGCGTGCGCTTGACGCGTTCGGGATCGTCCACGCCCGGAAGCTGGAGCAGAATCTGGTAGCTGTTTTCCGCGCCGTAAGTCTGGATGGTCGGCTCGGCCACCCCGAATGCATTGATCCGGTTTTCGATGATGTTCATCGCCTGATCGACCGCGCGCTTGCGGTACTCCCGGGCAACGTTTTCATTCATCGTGAAGACAATGTCGGCGTTGTTGATTTTCGCGGTCCATTCGCTTTTCCCGAAATCCGCGAGCAGCTTGTCGCTGGCTTCCTTGATGCGGGTGGCATCCGTCAGGGTGACGACCAGCGTCGTCGGCGTCAGTCCCTTCGCTTCCTTCATCGGAATCCCGGCGCCCGCCAGAACGGCTTTCGCTCGTTCAGCGTTATCGTCCGCGATTTTCTTGAGCGCTTCATCCACCATGACCTGAAGGACAAGGTGGGACCCGCCCTTGAGGTCAAGGCCGAGCTTGATGTTGGTCGCGACGTTCTCCTTGATCTTGCCGAACGATTTGAAGTCGGCGGCAACGGGCGCGCGCCAGCCGATCAAGGTCACATAAAGGCAGCCTAACGTCACCACCAGGATGGCGATGGCGCGCTGAAGTAGGTTTTTCCGCATAGGTGTTTAGAGTCCCTCGAACAAATGCAGCGATGGAAAAGCTTGAAGAATAGCGAAAGCGGGGAAATCGGCAAGTGATTTTTGATGAATCCGGCGGTCGCGGCGGACCGGACCACCACGACCATTTCCCCGTTCAGACGTGGGCCGAGCGCGCCTGGGCGACCAGCCCACGCAACATTTCAGGAGACAGATTTCCCCGTGAAACAACGGCCGTTTCGCGCGATGGGGGCAGTCCCATACGGCCGATTTCCCCATCCGCGACAACCAGGACGACCGGTAACGAACGCCAGTCGGGATTGCGGCGCATCCGCCGATGAAGCTCCAGACCATCGAACTCCGGATCGACCAGATCGAGCAGAACGATGTCCGGCGGGTCAATGGTCAGCGTGGAAAGCATCGCGTCGCCGTTTTCAACGAACTGCGCCTGACAACCGATCTCGCGCGCCCACTGGGCCAGACGCTTGCGGGCCTCCGTGTCGTCACAGGCAATGACCATCCGGCGGTCCGCTTCGGCCGGAGCGGCGGAGCGCTCAACTTCCGGCGCGGCCGCGATGGTCAACGCATCCTCAAGTTTCTGGTATGCCCCGGAAATCGCGCTCAACTTGGCCAGATCCTCAAGCCGTGACTGAAGAACGTTCAGCGCTTCGCGGTAGGCGTTCTGGGCGAGGTTCAGTTTTTGCCGGAGGGAAGCCACTTCCGTTCCCTGCCGCGCGTTGACCTGACGCAAAGTGGCAATTTCGCGTTCGAGTTCAGTCGTTCCGCTCAGGCGTTGGCGGGCCTCGGCTTCACGAATTTCCGCCTGCTCCAGCATGGCCTGCCACGACGACCGTTCACGGGTCAGCGTTTCAAGGCGCTGCATGACCGTCGCCAGCAGAGCCTCGCGGACGATGTGCCGACGCTCCAGCGATTCAACCTCGGCGTTCAGTCGTTGAACTTCAAGGCCCGACGCCATCCGTTGCGCGGTTGCCCGTTCCTCGATGGTTTCACGCAGCATTTCGTTTTCGGCCACGACCCGGGCCATTTCGCGTTCGCGCTCCTGAAGGCTCTGTTCCGCAATCCTCCGTTTTTCGTCGGCCTCAGCGAACAGGCGCTGCGATTCTTCAAGGTCGGATTTGAGCAGATTCAACGCCTGCCCGGCATCCGTGGCTTCCCCGCGAGCCTGAAGCGCCTCGCCGCGAATCGCTCCAAGTTGTTCCTCCGCTTGGGCAAGTTCCGTTTCGGCCTTCCCGAGCCGCTCGTTCAGCGCCTTGACCCCGGCCTGGAGTTCGTGAATCTGGTAATCCCGGTCCACGATTTCACGCTGGGAATCGGCCAGCATGCCTTCCAACTGGGTATTCCGGTCGGACAAGTGACGGTGCGCCTGCTCGTAATGAAGCTGGGCCTCGTCGAGCAGCGTCTGAGCCTGGCTCCGGCGCGTTTCGGCGGCTTCCAGCCCGGCTTCGAGTTCGGAGATCCGCGCCGCGATCAGCTCGACCTCCGAACTATCCACCATGGCCTGCCGGGCTTCGAAAAGCTCACCTTCGAGTTGTGCGATCCGGGCCATCAGTTCTTCATTCTCGATGGTCAGCCGGTCGGCTTTCGCGGCATTGCGGGTTGCCTGTTCAAGTCCCCGTTCCAGCGCGGCGGTCCGTTCGGCCTGCTGGCGGGTTTCAAGGTCGAGTCCGGCATAACTGCTCTGAAGGTGCCGAAGCTGCTCGTTCGTCTGGTCGATGAGCATCGTCCAGTCGAGGGCCGAAGCGGTCAGACGCGCAAAACGCAGCGTGGTTGCCGTCGCCGCCTCGCCGAGCGTTCCCTCGGGGGCAAGAACGGCCACTCCGAGCGAGCCGTTCCGAACCAGCGGCACCGCGTACGCGGCCGTCACCGGTGTTTCAAAAAGACGATTCCGGACCTCGGCTGAGACTTCGACCACCTGCCCGTTTTCAAGCGCCCGAAACAGTTCCGGCCCGTCCATCGGAAGCAGACGAGTTTCCGACCAGTTGGCCTGAAATCCTTCACCGTGAACCGCCTTGCCGGAAAGCGCGCTCCCGTCGAGAAACAACAGAATCCCGGCCCCTGCGCCGACCAGACCGCACAACTGCTTCACGATTTCGCCCGGAAGCTGTTCGACGCGACGCACGGAAAAGGCCGCCTCGATGGCCGAGGTCAGCGGCCCGTCGGCCGGAACGTCGGAGGAATTCAGAACCTTCGACATTTCATAGGAAACAATGACGAACCCCGCCGGATCACCGTCATCATCGCGGAGCGCGGCCACGGTCGCCTGTTCCTGAAAGGGTTCTCCGTTTTTTCGGACGCGCTGAAGAATGCCGGTGAAACTGCCTTGTTCGAGCGTCGTCCGGTACATCTCCATGACTCGTCCGCTGGCCCACTCCTCGGGCGAATACAGCCGCTCGGCGTTGGCCGTCCCAACCACTTCGCTCGGTTCATAGCCGTACATCCGGCGCGCGCCTTCGTTGAAGGCCACGATATTCCCTTCAAGGTCCTCGACCACGATGGCGTTTTCGACCGAATTGTTGAGAACCGCGTTGAGGAGACGTGAGGTCTGGTGTGCTTCGCGGGTCTTTTCGCGGGACGTGGTTTCCGCCCGCTGCGCCCGGTTGGCAAGTTCGGCGACCCGGATGGCCGTGGAGGCGGTCGCCGCGTACACCATGCAGGTTTCATGATCGGCTTGCGTAAAGGGCCGCGCCCCGAAAATCGCCAACAGGCCGAGAACGCGATTCTCCACCCGCAACGGATGAAACGCGACCGAGGCCACCTGCCGCTCCTGCGCCCACGCGGGGTCGAGCAAAAAGGAGATTTCCCGAATCGCCTCGCTCCACTGGAGCACCCCGCCCCGGGCGAGCGATTCATTTGCAAAGACATCCAGCGGCGCCCGCCGGAACACCGGGTCCACCGTCGCGCCGAAATTGGCTTTCAGATGAAGGCACCGCCGCTTGTCCTGGCAGTCGGCGGCCCACCGGCAGGCCTGGCACATGTCGCCCCGGCGAATCAGCCAGATTCGCGCGCAGGGGGCGTCAAAGTGGGCTGCCGCGTCCCGGGCAATCGCCGCGAGGACACGATCCAGTTCCTGGGAACTCTGCAACTGATGCGCAATCGGTTCGAGAATTTCGCGCATTCTCTTCACTCCTCCGGACTTTGCGTGTGGGCGGCCTTCGGATGGTGCGTCACGCAGGGGATTCGTCAAGGGGATTGTTCTGAATTTTTCCGCTGATCAACGCGCATTCCACGCTGACGGACGACCGGTCAGGCAACCGGCGCGGAAAAATGCGGGACCATTCGACGGTATGTCGTTTCGAGGTCCTCCGGGAGTACCCGGGTCTCCCCGATGGTCGTCACGAAATTCACGTCGCCGAGCCAGCGCGGGAGGACATGCATGTGAAGATGATCGGCAATTCCGGCACCGGCGGCCTGCCCGAGATTCATCCCGATATTGCAGCCCATTGCCCGATATTCACGCGTCAGGACGTCATAGGCCCGCCGGGTGAGGTCCATCATCTCGTCGCTTTCCGATTTCGTCATGTCCGTGAGGGTCGCGATGTGCCGGTACGGAACGACCATCAGATGCCCGCTCATATAGGGAAAGATATTCAGGATGACGAAATTGTAAGTTCCGCGATGCACGAGGAAGTTTTCGGCATCCCGCTCCTCGGATGGGACCCGACAGAAAGGACATTCATCGGATTTCCTGTCCTTGACGACATCGACGATGTACCGATACCGCCAAGGACTCCAGACGTGGTCCATCGGAGGATGCCTCTTCCCTGCTTACTCGTCGTTAATCAGTTCCTTCAATTCCTTGCCGGGCTTGAAGTACGGCACCGACTTGGCCGGGATGTCCACGGCGTCGCCGGTCTTTGGGTTGCGTCCGCGGCGGGGTCCGCGTTTGCGAATTCGAAAAGACCCGAATCCCCGTAGTTCGATTTTTTCGCCGCGGTTCAGACATTCGATGATGCTCTTGAACACTTCATCGACGATTACTTCCGCATCTTTCTTGGTCAAGTCGGCGGCACGCGCGACTTCGTCAACCAGTTCCGCTTTCGTCATGGCGTTCCTCATTGCGTTTTCTTTGTTTTTGGCTGGCAGGAATGTTGAAAAGGAATCAACGAGGCGCGAGGCTAGCAGATAGGATGAAATCCGACAAGTCATTCAATCGCGGAAAGTTAAGCCGTCCCTCCGGAGCGGGCGGTGACGCGCGGTGCCATTCGGTCGCCCCGACCGCCCAAACCAACTGCCGACAGGCGGCTTTTTCATTGGTGAAAGAGCGGCGCCGAATGTTACCGTGCGGCATTTCCATCACCAGAATCGAAATCGAATCGCCGCCATGTCGATAATCGAGTGCGTTCCGAACTTCAGCGAAGGTCGCCGCCCGGAAGTCATCGAGCGGATCGTCGCGGTCATTTCCGCCAATCCGCGCGTGACGGTACTCGGCGCCGAATGCGACGAGGATCACAATCGCGCCGTCGTGACCTTCATCGGTCCCCCGGACGATGTGGCCGATGCCGCCTTTCGGGCCACCGCCCGAGCCGCCGAACTCATCGACCTCAACAGCCACGTCGGCGCGCATCCGCGCATGGGCGCGACCGACGTGCTGCCGTTCGTCCCGTTGCGCGATGCCACGATGGAACACTGCATCGCCCTCGCCGACACGGTCGGCGAACGCATCGCCCGCGAACTCGGCATTCCCGTCTACCTTTATGAACAGGCCGCGCGCCGCGCCGAACGCCGCAACCTCGCCGACCTGCGGCGCGGGGGCTTCGAGGGGCTGCGCGATTCCATCGCCACCGACCCTGCCCGCCAGCCCGATTTCGGCCCGTCGGTCATTCACCCGACCGCCGGGGCCACCGCCGTCGGCGCGCGCAATCTGCTCGTCGCCTTCAACGTGAATCTGGCGACCGACGACGTTGCCGTGGCGAAACGCATCGCCCGCGCCGTCCGGGGATCGAGCGGCGGACTCCGTCACGTCAAGGCACTCGGCCTCGCCCTCCCCTCGCGCGGCATCGTTCAGGTGTCGATGAACCTCACCAACGTCGAGGCGACGCCGATTCATCGGGTGTTCGAACTCATCCGCCTCGAAGCCGAACGGCACGGCGTCCGCATCGTCGGCGGCGAACTCATCGGCCTCGCTCCGAACCGCGCCGTCGCCGAAACCTTCGATCATTATTTAAGGATGGAGAATTTCTCGGAACCGAAGATTCTCGAATACTGGATCGAACGGTATTTCCGTGACCGCGGCGCGCCCGAAGCGCCGCCCGCCACCCCGTCCCTGCCGCCGCTCACCGAGCCACGGTTCGAACCGATCGTGTCCATCGGCACTCCCGATGGCGGCCGCATTCCAACCCTCGCCGCGCAACTCGCCGTCACCCTCGGACACGCGGCCTGCCTGAGTCCGAGCGCGGACCCCGAAGATCTCGAACAGACCTTTGAAATTCAGCGCCAACTCGAAGCCGTCAACCCCACGCTTGCCCAGCGGGTTTCCGAGGAAGCCCAGAGCCGCGAGGCCATGGACGAAACCGACTGGCTGCCCCGCGATACCGACGCCGACCGCCTCGCCCACGCCGCCGCACTGGACGAAGCCGCCCTGCTCGCCGCCACCGTCGCCTTCCGGACCGCCCAGGACGCCCATTCCGTTCTTGAACTGCTGCTCGAACTGAGCGACAGCGTCCGGACCGCCGACGTTGCCACCGCTGCCCAGCTTGCCCTCACCGCCATCCGGACCGCCCGGTATCGACTGCTTGAACTGTTATCCGGAAACGACGAAGAAGACGCCCGCGACTACCGCGCCCGCATCACCGAAATGCTCGAAAACGCGGAAGTACTCGCGATGCAGATCGAACTCCGGTTTACGGTGGGGCAATAGGAAAAGGTGTCGGGTTTCGGGTGTCGGGTTTCAGGTTCAAACCAGTTTTGAACGCTGTCTTTTATGCTTCAAACTGCTGGTCTGAAACTGAAAACTGAAAACTTTGCCTTGACCTGATACCCGACACCCGAAACCCGATACCTAGTTTTTCCGCAGCGCCGCCTCGGTCACGAAATGGCGGAAGATCGCCTGCGAGAAGCCGTCGCCCTTCACGGCGGTCAGTTCGGGATGCCACTGGACGGCCAGCACGAACTGCTCCGGCCGCGTCCCGACCATCGCCTCGATGACGCCGTCCGCCGCCCACGCGATGGCGCGCAGGTCGCGCCCGAGTTCATCCACCGCCTGATGATGGAAACTGTTCACGCGCGCCGTCACGCCGCCCGCGAGTTTCGCGAGCAGGCTTTCCCGGTCGATCTGGACGCTGTGCGACAACCGTTCAAAAGACCCCTGCTGCTGGTGCTGAATCACGTTTTCAACCTGCGACGGCAAATCCTGCAACAGCGAACCGCCCCGAAAGACGTTCAGAATCTGCATTCCGAAGCAGATGCCGAGAACCGGAAGCCCGCGCGTCTCGGCGGCGGCGAGCAGAAGAAAATCGGTTTCGTCCCGTTCCGGGAAAATCGGACCGATGTTGAGATGGGGGGCCTGTCCGAAGCGAACCGGATCGACATCGCCGTTGCTTCCGGTGATGACGAGGCCGTCGAGTGAGTCGGCGATGGATTCCACATAGGCCGCTTCCGGAATGATCGGCAGCAGCACCGGGATTCCCCCCGCGGCGTACACCGACTGGGCATACGACTGACGGAGATAGTTCGTGTTGTCTTTCGGTTCGATTCGGGTGACGATTCCAATGACGGGACGTTTCGGCATCGCGTTCAACTCTCGGATGAAAATGGATTGGGAAAATCGTCGTTTGACATTCGACGTTCCCGACTATAATCGCCGCCCGAGGTAAAAACACCGAATGTTTCCCGAACTTTTCAAAATTCCCGGAATCAATTTCACCGTCAACACCTATGGCGTCCTGCTCGCCATCGGCTTTCTTTCAGGGATGATGGTCGCCGGAAAACTCGCCCAGGAAGACAAGATGGAGCGCGGCGCGGTTCTCGACGTGGTGCTCTATTCCCTGCTTGCTTCGCTCGTCGGATCGCGCCTCCTGCTGGTGGTGACGGAATGGCAATCCTTCCAGAGCGACTGGAAGAAGAACCTCCTCTCACTCGACTTTCTCCGTTCCGGCGGCGTGTTCTACGGCGGGCTGCTCGGCGCGATGGTCGCGAGCGTCTTTCTCATGAGGTGGTACCGGTTGCCGTGGTTTCGTACCGCCGATGCCTGCGCCCCGGGAATCGCCCTCGGGCAGTTCTTCGGTCGCCTCGGCTGCTTCAGCGCGGGGTGCTGCTGGGGCAAGCCGACCTCGGCGTGGTGCGGGGTCCGCTTTACTGAAAAAGCCGGCGAACTCACCGGCGTCCCGACCGGCATCGCCCTCCATCCGACCCAGCTTTACGAAAGTCTCGCCACGCTCGCCCTGAGCGTGTTTCTTTACTTCCTGTTCAAAAAACGGGCCTTCCACGGACAGATCATTCTGGCCTACCTGTGGGGCTACGGCCTGATCCGGTTCGTCATCGAGTTCTGGCGCGACGACCCGCGCGGCGCGGTATGGGTGTTTTCAACCTCCCAGTTCATCGCCATTTCCTGTTCGATTTTTGCGATGGCCGCGATTCTGATCCTGCGGCGGCGGGTTTCTCCCAAGGGGCCTATGGCTGACGCCATAGGCTAACGATATTTCGCCTCCTCCGGAGGCTCAAACGGCAGGAAAGCTGTCGGTTTTCTTTACAGATGGCAATTTTTCAAAGCCACAAGAACGTTTCCAAAGCGACAAGAAAGCCGACAGTCAGCCGTAAAATTCTTTTACACACCCCAGAATCCCCTTATCTTTCAAGGCTTTACGCCTGACTACCAAAATCATTCGACGAAGATCACGGCTATGGCACGCGGATTGTTCTAAAGACGGACAGAAACCACCGCGAGGACACCGCACATGCACCGCTTCTTCATCGCCGCCATCGTCGCCGTCGCCTTCATCTTCGGTTTCCAGATTGAATCCTTCGCGAAGGAATCGCCCGCCAAGAGTTCCGGGACGGGTGTCAAGACGGTTGCCGCCAAGCGAACGATGAAGAAGAAGCGGACGCGCAAGTTTCGCCGTCACGTTCGCAAGCACGTCCGGTACGGCAAGCGGACCGTCAAGAAATCGAACACCCCGAAAGCCGTCTCCGCGAAGACCGCCCGGGTGAAGACCTCCGATTTCGGCCTCGCCAATTTCGCCGATGTCCGTC
>JBDRAL010000040.1:0-25449 GCA_039793685.1 Blastocatellia bacterium NZW_1522 | reverse complement strand
CTTCGCGAACCATCTGGGCGCCGGCATTTTCGAGGGCGTCCTTGAGTTCGATTTCCTTCGCGACCGTCACACCGTCCTTGGTGATGGTCGGGCTGCCGAATTTCTTTTCGATGACAACGTTGCGGCCTTTCGGGCCGAGCGTCACCTTGACCGCGTCCGCGAGCTGGTTGACGCCGCGCAAAATCGCCTGACGCGACTCTTCGCCGTGAATGACTTGCTTCGCCATGACTTCAAAACTCCTTCAAAAGTTCGATTGATGGATGAATTTCACTGGGGCGCTCCGACGAAAAAACAGGCGAGCCGTTTCCGGTCCGCCCGTGATTCATCGAAAGCTATTTGCCCGCGGTTTTCGACTTGGAAGCCGATTCGAGGATGCCGAGGATTTCGTCCTCGCGCATGATGAGGTATTCCTCGCCATCGACCTTGATTTCCGAGCCGGAGTACTTGCCGAACAGCACCCGGTCGCCGGCCTTGACGTCCAGCGGCGTGCGCGTGCCGTCTTCGCGAACCTTACCGGCCCCGACCGCGATGACTTCGCCTTCCTGCGGCTTTTCCTTCGCGGTGTCGGGGATGATGATGCCCCCGCGGATCTGCTCGGTCTCGGTGATGCGCTTGAGGATCACACGGTCGTAGAGCGGACGAATCGTGGTAGCCATAGCTTTCGTGAACTCCTTGCTTTGTATTGTATTTCCAGAATGATAGCGACGGGATTTAGCACTCTCCCGGTACGAGTGCTAATATATGAAGCGGAAAAAACCCTTGTCAAGAGGGTTGATTTCCTTCTTTCCGTATCTGTTCTAGCTTAAGCGCTTGCGGTAGTAATAATCCTCAAGGGCACGGACGGCGAAGTCGAGAATCTGACGCTGATCGGCTCCTTCGCGGCCGCCTTCCTTGGCGTCGGTGTTGAGTTTCGAGGTCACCGCGCCGTCCTCGTCGATGAAGCAGTCGACATTTCCGAGTTTCGTCTTGACCTCGACGAGCGCGCCGAGGACGTCCTGGTTGACGACCACCACATAGTCGAGATTGCCGAAGGCGTAGACGAGTTCCTCGCCCGCCCGGGTCGGCGAGGTGCGGTGTTCCTTCCAGAGCCGTTCGAGGGTTTTGTAAAGGGTTTCGATGGCCGGGGCGTGGTCGCCCTTGTAGGTGAGTTGCGCGGCGGATTCGATGACGGGCACGGTTGCGGTCCTTGTGTTGCGAGTGATTCGTGAACGAAGTCGGCGATTATGCTGACCCGAACGCCTTCCGAAAAGTGTGAACGGACACACTCGTTCGGGAGTCGCGGTCAGCCGTGCTTGCCGAGCGCGGCGGGGGCGCCCCCCCGGCGGCTGAACATGGCCGCCGCGAAAAGGGTCAGGACATAGGGAAGCATCAGGAAAAACTGGTAGGGCACGGTCGTCACGCCGAGCGCCTGAAAGCGGAACTGGAGCGCCGTGGCAGTTCCGAACGCCAATGCGGCCAGTGCGGCTCCGAACGGATGCCACCGTCCCACGATGACGATGGCGAGCGCGATGAAGCCGCGTCCGGCGGTCATCCCTTCGATAAAGGTATTCGACAGGCCGAGCGAGAGATGGCCGCCTGCGAGTCCGCAGGCCGCGCCGCAGACGAGGGTTCCGGTCCACCGCAGCCGGGACACGTTCAGGCCGACGCTTTCGGCGGCTTCCGGGTTTTCGCCGACCGAACGCAACGCGAGGCCGTGCGGCGTCCGGTACAGCCACCACCAGACCCCGAACGTCGCGGCGATGGCGAAGTAAACGATGGCATCCTGGGCGAACAGAATTTTTCCAAGTCCCGGAAGCAATGAAAATCCGGGAATCGGCAGTGGCGGAACGGTCGCGACTGTCAACGATTCGCCGGATTGGCCGAAGATTTCGCGCCGCAACACCGCCGTCACGCCGAGCGCGAAAATGTTCACGCCTGTGCCGGTCAAAACCTGATCCGTTTTCAGCCGGATGACCAGCCAGCCGAACCCGCCGGAGAAAAAGACGCCGGTGGCTGTGGCCGCGGCCAACCCGAGCCAGGCGTTCCCGGTGTAGAACGTTCCCGTGACGCCCGCCAGCGCGCCGAGCAGCATCAATCCCTCGACGCCGATGTTGAGCACACCGGTTCGTTCCGAAAGGATTTCGCCGAGCGCCACCAGTAAAAGAGGCGTGGCCAGCGCAAGGCCGGTGGCGAGGAGTGGGATGAGAAGATTCATGCGAAAAAAAATGGGCGTCGGAGAAACCCGACGCCCGTAAGTCCAGACTGGTAATAAGCTCACCCGCAGCCAAACTAGAGGTGGGGTGTTACCGTCGTCTTACGCTCAGGTAAATCTTTCAGGCGGCCGGTTTTTTATTTTCGGCGGCGGATTTTCGGGCCTCGGTCATGGTTCGGGCGAGACCGGTCGCGACCGCCTCGAAGGCGGTGATGGAATTGGAAAGTCCGGACTTGACGAACTGCTGCATGAGGTTCGGAAGGTCTGCCGGCTCGGTCGTCCGCATCAGGTCGATGGAATTCAGCGCCACTGCGCCGACGTGCCGGAAGTGGTTCAAAAACTCCTCCGAAGTCGCCGCAACCATGCGCGTCCACAACTGAAATCCTTCCTCGAAGGTCAGTTTTTGAAACTGCTCGGCAATATCGAACCGCTTGGTGGCCGGTACGTCGAAGGCCAGATTGCCCTGAACCTTCGCGCAACAGGAAAGACGGTGTCCGGCGGCGATGTCGTCCGCGTCGATCCAGCGCAGTTCCTTCTGTTCCGGCGCGGACAGGGCCGCGTTGGCCGTTGCCGAAACCCGAACTTCGCAGGTCTGGCACAGGCCGTTGCCACCGCAGAAGTTCATCACCGGCTGTCCGGCCTGTTGCGCGGCGTTCAGGAGGGTCGTGCCTTCCGGAACATTGACGGTTTTGCCCGAAGGCTGGAACGTGACGGTAAAGGAAGCCATGCGAAAAAACCTCGTTCGCGAAAAGGTGGCTGGAGGAATGTTTCAGGGAAAGATGATCTGCGCCTTCAACACGTCGCGGGCCTCGGCCATTTTCCGGAAGCCCTGATATGTGTCGTTGAGTTCGTAACGATGCGTGACGAGTTTGTCCGCGGTCAAGACGCCCGCTTCAATCAGGCGCAGTGCCTCACGGGTGTCATCCGGACCGCAGGAATAGCTCATCACGAGGTCGATTTCATTGAAATACAGATGAAACGGGTTGATCGTCATCATTTCCTCGGGCGGCGAACCCATGAAAATAAGGACCACGCCGCCCTTGCCGGCGCATTTCACGCCCAGTTCCATCACCTTGGCGACCGCCGGACCGACGATGACCACGTCGGCGAGCGCGCCGTCGGTCAGTTCGGCCAATCGTTCGACCAGGTCCTCGCGCGACGGGTTGATGACCGCGTCGGCGCCGAATTCGAGCGCCTTTTCGCACCGCCAGTCCACCAGATCGGCGCAGATGACCCGTCCGGCCCCGGCATTTTTGGCAATGAGCAGGTTCATCTGGCCCATGATGCCCATTCCGATGATGAGAACCGTGTCGCCCTTGCCGACCCGCGCCTTGCGAACCGCCTTCACCGAGCAGGCGGCGGGTTCGACGAGCGCCCCGTCTTCAAAGGAAATCGAATCCGGCAGTTTCAACGTGTCGCCGAGGTTCGTTTCCGGGACGAGAAAATACTCGGAAATGCCGCCGGGGACGATTTTGGAAGCCTTCCACGTCTTGCACTGGACGTACTCGCCGCGTTCGCAGTACCGGCAGTTGAAACAGGGCGCGTGATGATGAACGAACACCCGGTCGCCGACCGCGAAGTTGGTCACTTCCGCGCCGACCTCGGCGACGACGCCCGCCGGTTCATGGCCGAGGACGATCGGTGCTTTTCGCTTGATGTACCACGGGGTCACGTCCCCGGAGCAGATGCCGCTCGCCTTGACCTGCACGAGAATCTCGCGTGGTCCCGGCGTCGGACGCTCGGCGTCCTCGATGCGGAGGTCTTCGAAATCGTAGATTTTGGCAACTTTCATAAAGGTGTCGGGTTTCGGGTGTCGGGTTTCAGGTACAACCAAGTCTCTGGTTCAAGGTCGGCGGCCTGAAATTCGAAATTTTGCCTTGACCTGATACCCGACACCCGAAACCCGACACCTTCTACGGAATGACCGCAAACTTGATGCAGTCGCCTCTTTGAAGTTCATCGAACACATGGTCGAGGCGTTCGAGCGGGTATTCGGCGGTGATGAGGCGACTCCAGTCAACCTGGCGTTCGATGAGGATTTCGCGGGCGCGCCGGACCGCGCGGGGTGTCATATGAAACGGACTCCGCAGCGTGATCTGGTCGTAGTGAATCCGCAGCGTATCGAAGGTGACGGTCGTGCCGCGTTTGCAGCCGCCGAAAAACACCACTGTGCCGCCGCGTCGCGAGAGATTGACCGACTGTTCCCAGATGTGCGGCTGACCGGTGCATTCGATGACGAGGTCGGCGCCGCGTCCGTCGGTGAGTTCCTTGATACGAACTTCCAGGTCTTCGGTCAGAAGGTTGATGAGGTCCGTAGCCCCGACGGCGAGGGCGGCCTGCTGGCGGAAGTCGCGCCGTCCCGCGACCACGATGCGGTTCACCCCGCGTGACCGCAGGTAGGCGACATGCAGAAGCGCAATCGCGCCGTTTCCGATGATGAGCGCCGTGTCTTCCGGCGACGTATTCACTTCTTCGAGGCCGTGGACGACGCAGGCCAGGGGTTCCATCAACGCGGCTTCCGAAAAGGCGAGGGAAGCCGGCTTTTCGAACATGTTCTGGCGGACGATCCGCTCCGGAATCTTGATGTACTCCGCATAGGCCCCGAGCACCATCGTGCTCATGATCGTGTCGCAGAGATTTTCCTGTCCGCGCTTGCAGTAGTAACACTCGCCGCAGGGGGCCGAGTGCGTGGACATCACGATGTCGCCTTCCTTGAACTTCGTCACGCCCTTGCCGGTTTTGGCGACAATCCCCGAGAATTCATGCCCGAACAGCGTCGGCGTGGGAAATTTCGGGTGCCCCCGCAGAAACGCTTTCAGGTCGGTGCCGCAGGTGAGCGCCGACCGAACCTGTATCACGACCCCGCCCGGCTCGGGTTCCGGCATCGGAACCTGCTGCATTTCGAGTTTGCCCGGCTCGACCAGAACATGGGCGCGCATGGTTTCGGCCTGGACGGCGGTGGGCGCGAAAATGGACTTGGATTGACTCATACGTTCTCTACCGGTTTGATGACGGAACGCCACAAAAGCGAAAAATTGGACGTTTCCAAGGAAAGCGGCATTTTGCTCTCCGAAAACCGGTGAGGCAAGTCGTACTGGTCGAATCCGGTTGTAAACGTGATGGCGGAACCAAAACCCACGGTTCGGTGTCCAGCCAATTGTTCGGTTTCGAACGAAAATGCCCATGAAGTGTCGAAAAGCCATGAAAAACAATCGCTTCCGGCTCAAATCCATTCCGGGGTGTTGCCTTTTTCTTCTTCTGATCGGATTTCCGGCCACGGGATTCGGTCGGGAAGGCAATCCCCGCGAGGTCCCGCTTCCAAAGGATGACGTTCAGGTGGCCGCGCTGCTTGCCGAGCGTCCGTTTGAAGAACGGGTCTGGGTGGTCTATCGAATCGGCGCCCAGAATCGCCGGGGACTGATTCCGCAACTCATCGAACGGCTCGATCTTGACCGCTACCCTAAATACGAAGCCGAACTGGCCCTCGACGCCCTGTTCAAACTTGAGGCGTTTGTGCCGGATGAAGTTCTTTTAAGGCTCCAGAACGATTTTCCGGACAAGGCCGCGATTCTGCTCGCCTTCAATCCGGAAAGGCATGAAAAGGCCATTCTGGACCTGTTTGAACGCTACGCCGGGGCCGAAAGGCATGATCATCACCTTCGCGCGGCGCTGGCTGCCAATCTGGCGTTGAAGGCCGGCACCCCGGGGTTCGCGAAAGTCCTCCTCGAACGAAGGTTCAAACTTTCCGTCCATGTGGTTGTTTACGATTTTGAAATTCGAAGAAAGGTGATAGCGAAAGAGGAGTCGAAAACCTATGGCGGTGTTCTCGGTTGTGGATGTGGACGGGTTTGCCCCCCACTGGATCATGAAGAGAGGTTTCCTCCGCATTTCTGGACCATGCTTTCGGAATCGCCCACGAGAACGCCGTTTGTCGAAGGACCGGAACGGGTGGTGGTTGAAAGCCTCGAATGTTCGACGTGGTCCGGTCCTTCGCCTGAAGTGGTGGGTTTTTCAAGTGAAATGGAGGTTCATCCCTATTTCCACCCTTTTGAGAGTACCCGGAAAATTTCAACCCGTGAGACGTTTTTTGACAACTTCATTTCCAGCATGGTTGGCGAGACGGTCAGCCTCCGGAAGAAAGAAACCGTCATCTGGAAGGGCCACCGCGCCTTCGCCCGTCAGGTCGAAAAGGCCCGAACGGAGGGCGAGGCCAATTTCCGGCGGATCGTGAACCGGCTGGTGGAACTGGGTTGTCTGGCGCAAACCGATGCCGACAACTTCAAACCCGTGTTTGTCGTCCGGATTTTGAACCCCGATGATTTGCGCCTTCCGCAACTTCCCGGAACTGTTCCCGCCGTCGGTAAAGAACGGGGCAAACCGTAGCCAACCGCTTGTGCCAGAACGCCTTTCGCGTTGACACCGCGGAAAGCCCGGTGGTACTTTGCGGCCCGTCCGCACACGCTTTTCACCGGGTTTTTCCTCACATCCCAAAATCTTTTCGCGCGGTTGCGGCTTCGCCTTTCGCGTTGCCGAAGCCGGAGGTGGAATGGCTGTTTCCTCTGAACGTCGGAAGCCCCGAAAGACAAAATCAATGTCGGCGGAACCGATTTTTCGCGTTGGGACCGCCTACTGGAGCAGCGGTTTCCTGTTTTCCGCGTTCCGCCTCGGCCTATTTGATGTGCTCGCCGAAAAACCCCGGACGGTCGAGGAACTTGCCCGCAAGCTGAAAATCGCGAAGCACTGGGCGGGAAAACTGGTCGGCGCGGCGCAGGCGCTCGAACTGGTAATCCCTGACGGCGAGCGGTTCGCAAACGCGCCGGTCGCGACCGCGCATCTGGTGACCGGCGCGCCGGGCTATCTCGGGGACCTCCTGATCTATTTCGGCGATTTGTGGGCGCGGTTCGGCGAACTTGACCACCTCATGCGCCACAACGAAATCGGTCCGCGCGAGTCAGCGATTGCCCTGACCCGGACCGCCGAGGAACGGCACGCTTCCGAGCGGGCGTGGGTGCTGGCGATGGACAACATCGCGGCGAGCGGGCAGGCGGACGCCCTGCGCGGCGCGGTCGATCTGACCGGCTGCCGGAAAATGCTCGACGTCAGCGGCGGGCCTGGGTCCTACGCCCGGTCGTTTGTCCGCGCGACACCCGGACTGACCGCCGAAATCCTCGATCTGCCCGAAGTGGTTTCCATTGCTTCCGAGTTCATCGCACGCGACGGTCTTGGCGACCGGATTTCGGTTCGTGGCGGCGATTTCCTGAATGACGATTACGGCGAAGGCAACGATGCCGTGCTGTTGTCGGGCGTTCTGCACGGATTCACCGAAAAACACATCCATCGCCTGCTCAAAAAGAGCTTCCGGTCGCTGACATCGGGCGGTCGGATTATCGTTCAGGAAATGACCGTGGACGCGCCATCTCCGTCCCAGTCGCTTTTCGCCTCTCTTTTCAGTCTCAATATGATGCTCGGCGCTTCCCATTCGGCGGAAGACATCGCGCTCTGGCTTAACGGGGTGGGTTTTACCGAAATCACCGTCCGACCGCTGGAAAATGCCTGCTGGTTCGATCATGTCGTCACCGGTCGCAAGCCCTAGGCCGCGGCAGCCGTGTCACGATCTTCAAAGTGAGGGTTCATCATGTACAGCGCGCGCAAGCGTAAATCTCGTCTCACGTTCTATCTGAAATTCTTTATTCCGGCGGTAGTCGTTCTGATTGTCGGTCTGGGTGTGTTCACCGGCTATGCCGTCAATACCCTGACCCATCCGAAACGGGCGCTGAACGCCGCCAAGGATTTCAACAAAAAGCAGCCCGACGATTGGGGCAAAGTGGTTTCCCTGCCTTGGAAAGAAGTATCCATCAGCACCGGGGGCACAACCCTGAACTCGTGGGTTTTGTTGCGGGGGCCGGGACTGCCGGGAATCGTCATCGCGCACGGGTTCGACGGTTCGCGCAGCAACATGATCGACCTCGGTTATCGGCTGTGGGAACGCGGTTACAACGTCATGATCATCGACCAGCGGGCGCACGGCGAAAATACGGCGCTCATCAGCGGACTCGGCGCGCTTGAAAAGAGTGACCTTGCCGCCGCGGTCAAGGAATTCAAGGCGATGAAAGTTCCTTCGGCCGGCGGGACGCAGGTCCCGCTGGTGGACCCGAACAATCTCGGGTTGTACGGCGTGGACATCGGCGCGTTCGCGGCGCTGATGGTCGGCGGTGAGGACGACTCGATCAAGGCGGTCGTGGCCGATACCCCGTCCGATTCGGTCCCTGACTACGTCCACACCCGCAGTCAGCAGCTTTTCGGTTTGAACAATTTTCTGACCAACGGCCTGATTGATTTCGGTCTGAAAATCTATCTGGGCGGAAAGTACGACGTTGGCTCGGTGTCGAAGGTCGCACCGAACTACAAGGCGAAAAACAAGCAGGTGGCGGTCATCGTGTGCGAACAGCCGAAGGCGTTTCGCGAAACTTCCGTCGCCGTGTTGAACATGTTCGACGCCGCGAATCGTGAGCGCATCGACCAGCCGCTGACCCGGACGTTTCCGTTCGCGGGCAAGGAATCGGCCGACAAATACAACGATGCCGTCTGTACCTTCTTCTCCCAGAAGGGATTAAAGGTTTTCGCAACGATTCCCGCACTGACGCCGGTCAATCAGGCAACCGTCACGACGCCCGCCGCTCCGGCGAAGAAATAGTGGTGCAATGTTGAACGTCGGAGTCATCGGTGTCGGCGCGCTCGGCAAGCATCACGCCCGGATTTACGCGAATCTTCCGGGCGTGACCCTCGTCGGCGTGTGCGATGTGAACGAATCCGCGGGACGCGAAGTGGCCGAGCGCCACGGCGTCCCGTTTTTCTCTGATTTTCGTGAACTGGCCGCGCTCGTGGATGCCGCGAGCGTCGCCGTACCGACCATCGGCCATTGCGAAGTGGCCTGCGAACTGCTTTCGGCGGGGAAATCCGCGCTCGTTGAAAAACCCATCGCGGTCACGCTCGAAGAAGCCGACCGGATGATTGCCGCCGCCGATGAAACCGGGGCGATTCTTCAAATTGGCCACCTCGAACGGTTCAATCCGGCGGTCCGGGCGGCGAAAAGCGTCGTCCGCATGCCGCGCTTTTTTGAAATCGACCGCCTGAGTGTTTTTACCCCGCGCAGTCTCGACATCGACGTGGTGGCCGACCTGATGATCCACGACCTCGACATTCTCGCGTGGTTCGCCAATTCGCCGGTGGCCACGATCCACGCCGTCGGCGTACCTGCACTGTCGCCGAAGGTGGACATCGCAAGCGCGCGCATCGAATTTGAAAACGGTTGCGTCGCCAACGTCACGGCGAGCCGCGTCTCCCTCGAAAAGATTCGGAAAATGCGCTGTTTTCACGCGGGCGGCTATGTTTCGGTGGATTACGCCGAGCAGAAGCTGACCGCGCTCGGCGTCCATCCGCCCGCCACCCCCGACGGGCGTCCGATCATCATGCCGCTGCCGGTCATGGTTCAGAACGACGAGCCGCTGCGCGCGCAACTCGCGGCCTTCGTCGAAAGCGTGACGACCAAAACCGCGCCCGAAGTGGATGGCCGCGCGGGACGCGCCGCGCTCGAATTCGCCCGCCGCGTCGTCTCCGAAATCGAGGCCCACGCCAAGCGCGCGAATCTCCCGACGCTGTTCGGTTGAGGCTTTATCTTCCCATGGCGAAGTCCCGTTACTGGAAACCGGAACAGTTTATTTTGGGGATTCGGAATTGGTTGGCGCAGGACTACGTTCGTGAACAAGTCTTTGAAGGAAGGCGACAACGAATTCAGGCTTTTCTCGATAGCCCTGAAATCAACGGCCCCGAAACGGATTCAAACGCCCGACCTGGGCCTCTTTCCTTCCTGCAAAGCCTGATTTCTGGAACGATGACCCCTCCACCGGATTCTGGTCCTTCCGTGACCAAAATCCTGATGGCAATGGAGCATCTCGGCGGTTGGTATCTGGAAGCCGGGGTGTCCGCCCTGTACGACGGGGACGATGCCGGCTATGAGCTCCTTTCCAATTCTTTCGACTGTTTCTTTTGCGCGGTTTTGTCCGGGGGCGTTGATTTTGCCCGTCGCTCATCTGAAAGGAGAGTCCCATCCGGGAGTTTACGCGATCTTGGTTTGGCGCTCGGACTCGGAATTGCCCTTGGCCGTTTCGAGGACGCTGCGCTGATGGGAAATCATCTCCTTCGAAGCATCCGTGAGGGTTGGGTACACAGCACCCGGTCTGAATTCGCTGGGCCGTTCTTGATTCGACTTTTTTGCGACTGGCGGCGGGTTAAGGTGCCCAATGACGTTCAGGAAACGCTTCCGGATTGTTTTGGTACCATTTTGAAAACTTGGAAAAAGGGTGAATCCGCGTTTGACGAGGCGTTATACCGAGCCTGTGATTTCCACGCGGAAAACGCTCGGTCCGACACAAATGACCGGCAATTTGACTTTAACCGATTGGGATTTCGGCTTTTTCCGGTCGAGATACTTTCAGTCTTGCGGCTTCGGCAACTTCTCGGATTGCCAGTTATGATTCCGGACCATCCGGTGACACGGATACCTTCCTTCCGGTTTTCGCCACTTCCGGCTTTTCAGACTGAACCCCTGATCGCGGATGTTTTCCGGAAAGCCGCCCGTGAATTTGGAATTTCAACATGGGAAATCGAAACCCCCGCCGACCTCACTCCCAACGCCGTCCTTTACACCGAGAAGGACGAATTGGCGGATTTGACGGACGGATATGTTGAAGAATTGAAACAGGCGCTCGGTCCGCTTGTGGATCGTTGTCCGGAAAGGCTGTGGGAACTCTTGGTTTCCCTTGCGTTCACCGGTCGCGCCCTCGATTTCGTTCGGGAAAATCTTGAATATCTTGAAGAACCATTTGATGTGGATGTACAGGCGCGCCCCGAACCGACCCTGGTGGGAAAACTGGTCGAATTGGCCTTTCAAGGGATACCCGCCGCGCTGACCGCTGACTGGCGGTTTGACCCGGGGGAGAAAGTCGAAGCGGTGGCTGACCGTCTGGAAAAACTGCCGGACCTTCAACCCCTCGGCATTGAACTCGACATTGACCGGGAAGATGACTATGAAACCTTTGTGCTGACGGTTTCGGGGGCACCCAACGAAACCAAACGTTTTCGTTGGGCGCGCCCGGACAAGCTGACGCAGGATGAATTTTTTGCCGCTCTTGCCGAATGTCTTCCTGACGGTGTTGAGATTCTGGCTTTCAGGAAAGATGTCGGGTCGGATACTTCAAATCACCTGGTCGTTTCGACCGGGAAACTCAATGAACTTCGGGAAACGCTGGTTCAGGATTTCGAAAAGGTGTTTTACAAACCTGAAGGCACTGTTCGGTTTCAACCTTTGTAATTTTCCTCTTTTCAGGATTGAAAAATGTTCGACGTCGTCGCGACCGTTTCAGAAAATCGCCATTTCGGCGGATATGGGCATTTGACGCTGAAGTTTGACCGGCAGTTCGAGTCCGGTTCGGGGCAGTTCGGGATGCTCAAGCCGCGCGGGGCGTTCGACCCGCTGCTGCGGCGGGCAATGGCGATTTACCGCCACGAAACCGACGGAAAAACCTCGTCGGTCGAATTCATTTATCAGGTTTTCGGGCGCGGTACGGAAAACCTGCGCCGCCTCAATCCGGGCGACGCGGTGGAGTGCCTGCTGCCGCTCGGCAAGCCGTTCGACATTTCGGCGGTGACGGTCGGCGGACGCGAAGCCCTGCTCGTCGCGGGCGGCGTCGGCTCGGCGGCGTTGTTCCTGTTGGCGCAACAGTTGAAAAAGGAGGGCGTCCCGACGCGCCTGTTCCTCGGCGGACGCTCGACGGTCGATCTCATCGGGCTGGATGACTTCGTGGCGCTCGGCATTCCGGTTCATATCGCCACCAACGACGGGACGCGCGGTTTCGCGGGGTACGTTTCCGGACCGCTCGAAAAGTTCCTCAACGACAACGCCGAAGACGTCCAGGCCGGGAAATTCGTCGTCTTTACCTGCGGACCGACGCCGATGATGAAGGCCGTGGCGGGAATCTGCGAAAAGGCGAACGTGCTGGCCTACGCCTCGCTCGAAGAACGGATGGCCTGCGGATTCGGCGTCTGTGTCGGGTGCGTGGCGGGTGTCCGGTGCGACGACGGCGAAACCGACTTCCAGCGCGTCTGCATCGAAGGTCCGGTCTTCCGCTGCGACCAGCTTGTCTGGAGCGAATGACTTTTCAACGCAGGAACAAATGAAAAAAGGATGCGCGACTTCGGTCAGGCATCCTTTTTCATTTTGGGGCGGAAAGCCGGGGTCAGTGATTTTCTCCCGTGTGACAACCGTCGCAACTGGTCGTTTTCGCCAGGTCCTTAAACTTCGTTTGAAGTTTCTTGTGACAGGCGATACACCCGGCTTCGGCCGACGTGCCATTTTCTCCGTGGTAGGCAATTCTCGCCTCGGGTGACGGTTTCCCCTTGAATTTCAGGGTTTCATGGGTGCCTTCAAACGGCGAGGGCGTCATTTCTCCAATTTTGTCGTTATGACAGTTGGTGCATTTCATGACGAATTCACTGGATTCGTCACCCGTCGCGCCGAGTTTGGTGGAGTTCGTGTGATGGCAGATCACGCAGGTCGAACCTTCATAGCTGACGTGTTTTTTATGGTCGAAGGGGGCCATTGGCTTCCCATCGGCATACCCTGCGTATTTTGAGTTTTTGGGATCGTCCTGGTAATCGAAAACCAGGTTGCCCGGCAGTTTCTTGCTGCCTTCGGCCTGTGCATCCTCGGCGGCGAGGGCGGCTTTGGGTTTTGGAGGATTCGGTGGTGTCGGTCCGGATTTGGAAACGGCGCATCCGGAAATCAAAAAGGCGAGACTCACGGTGTAAACGGCAAGCGCAAATAGCTTCATGAATAAACTCCCGATGTGGAGATTCGGTTTCGACAAATGGCCGAAATCGAACGAAGGTTTGGGGCATTTCCAGTGTGAGACGTGAATTTTCAAAAAGCGGGACTTCGCGAAAACGTCCGCCGGAAAACGTAAACGTCGATTTGGTGAAATTCAACCGGTTTTATTTTGTAGGGAACGAGATTTACAGCTTTTCCGCGAGCTGGTTCAGTATCCGGTGTGGGACAGTCGGGAAGTCCGGGGCGTCGAGCTGATGGACGAGGCAGTTGGAAACGGCGAGAAAGCGCAGCACTTCGTCCCGCAGCGACGGGGCCACGCTCAGGGGATCGAGCGGTGCGTCGTCCGCGAGACTTTTGACCGCCGCCACGGTGGCTTCGAGCGGGAAGGGAAGCCGCTTGAGAATTTCCCGAAGGAACGAAACGGTCGAAATGTCTTCCGTCGGCGGGCCGAGCAGGGCTTCGAAGTTGATGCGAAGGTAAGAGGGCAGGCCGTACGCGATTTGAAGTAGAAGATTAATCGCGGCGGGCTGTCCGCCGGTGCGTTCGACAATGAGGCTCGCGTCGGCGGGGCTGATGGCGTACCGCGCGACGCTTCCGAAGTAGCCCACCACGTCTTCCGTGTCGAAACAGAGATCCGACGCCGAAATTTCGAGCATGCGCGCCCGCATGCGCGCGCCGCGCTTGAAGGTCGGGCTTTTGCTCGTCGCGACCACGAGTTGCGTCGTGGGCGGAAGCTCCGGGGCCGCCTGCTCCATGAACTGGTTGATGACCTGCGAATGGCTGACGGTTTCGAAGTTGTCGAGGACGAGGGTGTCCACCCCGAGTTCGCGAATGGCGCTGACGACCAGTCGGAGCGCGCCCGCGACGTCGTTGGCCGAGACGATGGGCTGATCGGTGATGACGGGAAGGGCGTAGAGGGTGGCGCAGAGGCTCGCGACGAAGGCGTTGAGCGAGGCGTCTCCGGCGTCGAGCGACAGCCAGCGGACCTGCGCTTCGGCGCGATGCATGACCGAGGTCAGCAGCGTGGTTTTTCCGTAACCCTCCGGCGCTTCAATAACCACGAGCGGGGAATCGAAGTGACTGCTCAGGAGGCCGCCAAGATAGGCGCGGTGATACGCCCGCGGATGCGGTCGAACGGGAATCCGTTTGAACTGGAGCGATTCCTCGCGTGAAAAGCCGTGAGCGACGGTCATCGGTGGGTGACGCGCGAAGCAAACCGGAAACGTTGTGCGGGTTGAAGTTGGCGCATTATGCACGGACGGGGATGCGCCGTCAGCGAGTTTTCTTCCGCTTGCGAAACTGATACGTTGACGGTGTCCCGAACAAACCGGTTTTTTCTTTTTCGACGCTGAAAATATGAGCCGACTCGATGCACCAGCCATGAAGTTTCGGATGAGCGACACGCTGTTCACGGCGATTCGCTCGTCGCTCGACGCCGACAAATCACGGACGTTTTCGAATCTCGTCCTGTACATGCCCTACGGCATCGTGCGTGGCCGCATCGGGCGGTCCGTGACTGACAATCTTTCGGTTGTGCGCGACAACCGGCTTGAAAACGTGAGCCGGCTGCGGATTGAGACCGATGTTCTGGAACTCGACGACGTGGAAATCGAACATTTTCACAGCCACCTGCCGACGGCGCGGTTTGTAAAGCTCTATGTCCGCATCGAGGAAATTCAGAGCTTCGCGTTTGACGTCCGCAACAACGACCCGTTTACGTTCGAGTTCGAACCCCAGAATTCGTGAGGAACGCCGGATGCGAATCGCCCGTGTACTCGGCAATGTCGTCTGCACCATCAAGAATCCCGAACTCCACGCCCGCAAGCTGATGGTGATTCAGCCGCTCGACGGTTCGTTGAAAAACACCGGCAAACCGATGATCGCCATCGACAGCGTCGGGGCCGGTCCGGGGGAAATCGTCATCTGGTGTCGCGGACAGGAAGCCGCGTTTCCGTTTTCCCCTGAAAACGTCCCGACCGACTGCACCATCACCGGCATCATCGACCGGGTGAACAACGAAGGCTGAACCCCGGTTCGATTTGCGCCGCCTAAACGTAATAAATCCGCCATTCCCGCTGGACCACCCATTCGGACCTTTCCATTTTCAGAAGATAAAAGGCGTCACCGTCGTGCGTCATCCCGCCCCATCCGAAATTGAGGCGACCGACCGCCTGCGTTCCGTCTTCCGAAAATGCCGGGAGTGAAGCGTGCAACCATTCGTAATTGAGGTATGGAAACTGCTTCTCGTCACCTTCCCGAATGAGAACGCCCTTTTCGTCAATTCGGTAATTTGAAACCTGGTAACGTGAAAGGTCATCTTGCGCGATCAGAGCGAACGGAGTTTCCGGGGGGAGTTCAGGCAGTTCATTCCTTACCCTGTTTCGTTCAATGAGTTTGCGGCTGAGGCGAAGAAAGGACTCTCGTTCAGTGGGCGTCGAACCTTTCGCCAGTTCGTCCCTGGGAGGGATTTGTCCGACTGGTGTGGTCCTGATGTGAAATACCACTTTTTTCGGGGAATCAGTCGTTCTGGAAACGCGCGTTAGCCGTTCCGGATCGGACGAAGGTAGAAGGTAGTGGCGAAGCATCGCGAGAATGACGCGCGCGTCCGGATTTTCAACCGTTGAAATCGTGTCCCGTTGCGTTTGTGGACGTTCTTTCTCCTCGATTTTCGAAGCGGGCTTCGACCGATGGCAGTTGAAAAAACAAAAAAACACAAATAACGGGAGCAAAAGAAGAAGGCGAGGCCCGATCATTGTCTTCATGTTCCCTTTTGGAAACGAACTTCGCCCATTTGTTCCTGGACGAACTTCATTCGGCTTTTGGGGGAGCAATCCCCGCGCGGAGTTACATTTTGAATCCCGGAAGAATGGACGCGAAGTAGAAATCCGAGGAATTGGACGAAAAAAACTGGAAATGGGGAAAAAAGCGTGGGAAACGCGGCAAAAAGCGCGGGAAATGGTGAAAAAAGTTCGGGATACGTCGAAAAAAAGGCGGGAAACGCGGGAAAAAGCTCGGGAAATGTCATCTGAACGGATGGAAATGGTTTCTGACGCTCGGGAAACGCGGGAAAAAAACGGGAAATTGGAGAAAAAGCCCAGGAAGCGCGCAAAAAACACGAAATTTCGGAAAAAAAGCGCGACCAATGACGGGAAAAGGAACATTCATCCTTCATTGGCGGCGGGACTGGCTTCCGCAAAGCCGTAATGCCCGATGAGCGGGACAAACCGGACGCCGCCGCACTCTTCCTTCACGAATTGTCCGTTCCGGCGCTGAATGCGGAACAGTCGCTGGTCGTCCGCTCCGACCTGAACCGGCAAAACCAGTCGTCCGTTTTCCGAAAGTTGTTCGAGCCAGGTTGGGGGAATGTCCGGGCCGACGGCGGCGGAAAGAATGCCGTCAAACGGGGCGAAACGCTTCCAGCCGTGTGTTCCGTCGAAACTTTTTACCGTGACATTGGAAATGTCGAGCGCGCGGAGGTTCGCGCGGGCGACGCGCGCGAGCGCGGGAAGTCGTTCAATCGAAAAAACATGCGCGGCGAGCCGTGAAAGCACGGCGGTCTGGTAGCCGCAACCCGCGCCGATTTCGAGTACCCGGTCCTCGGGGGAAAGCGCGAGCAATTCGGTCATTCGCGCGACGATGTACGGCTGGGAAATGGTCTGGCCGTAGCCGATGGAGAGCGGGCCGTCGCGGTAGGCGTCGGCGCGAAGTTCCTCCGAAACGAAAACTTCGCGCGGGATCGACTCCATCGCGCGAAGGACTCGTTCATCGCGGATGCCCTTCCGGCGCAAATCCGCAATCATCGAGGAACGTTGTTTTTCTTCCGGGGACTGCTTTGAACCGAACACGCGACGGTCAGTCGAACAGGGAGCGTCCGACTTCTTCGAGAACGACGGTCGTGTGTTGTTCGTCCTCCATCCATCCCCGGTTGAAAAGGAAGATCAACTGGCTCCGGTCGCGGCCGTCCTCAACTTCCAGCGTGATTTGCGGTTTGCGTCCGTAGGCGAGCCGCATGCTGAGGTCACGGCACATTTCGGCGCCGTCCTCGGCGGAAATCTCGATGGTCAACTGGTGGTAAAGAACGTGGTTGATATAGATCGGCTTGGTTTTTCCGACGAGAAAACCGACGTGGGCGCGCTGGTTCTTGCCGTTGTGGAGGGTGATGCGGGCAAAGCTGGCTTTCCGGTTCCGGCAGCCCGGACATTCATACAAAAACCGGCGCGGACCGGGTGATTCGACAGCGTCCATCGCCGTCTGGCACACCGAACAGGTTTCGGGAGGCGCTTCGACAAGCGTCAGTGTTCCCATGGGATGCCGCCTTTCAAACAAACACCCGGAGGCCGACGGATTTGGAGGAGGATCCGACGCACGCTCCGGATGCCGGTCAGTTGCCGCGCTTGAGCGCCGAATTGGCCGTCGTCTGAACGAGACCGGTGATCTTCCCGAACAGATTTTCGACGCCCTTGTCGATACCGTGCTTGGCAACGTTGTCGGATACGAAGCGCACGCCCTGCGCCAGTCCGAACGGCACCATCAGCGGCATCATCACCACCGGGGTGGCGACGGCGGTCGCGAAAATGTGTTTGGTGGGTGTTTCGCCGAAGGGCGTGTCTTTCAGTTTCTCAAACACCATCTTTCCGGCCTTGTAGATGCCGGTCAGCGGAAGAAACGGAAGAAAGGTGATCGGAAACAGAACTCCGGTGACGAGCAGGTTGGAAAGCCCGCGTTCAAAAATGGGAGTTTCGTGGGTTTCGCTCATGGTCAATGCCTCGAAAAGGGCAGGAATGACGCTCCGGGGACAATGAGCGGGCGCAATCGGATTGCGGATGTAGGTTAATTCCAATATCGCAAAAAAAGCGGCCCGGAGCAAGCAGGGAGTTTCGGGCCGCAAATCCCCGCGGTCTCGGCGGGTTGCCGTGAAAACGGCGCTCGTTTACTTTCACGAACGTTTCCCGCCAACCGCACCCTGTCCGGAAGGAGATCGCATGGCCGCCAATCCGGTTTTATCCCCGTTTTATTCGCTGGAGGAATATTTCGCGCTCGAACTCGCTTCCGATAAGCCGCATGAATACTGGTTCGGGCAGATTCTGTGCATGGCGGGCGGAAGCGACGCCCATGCTCGCATCTCGTCGCGTCTGCACGGCGAATGTTACGGACAGTTGAAGGGAACGAATTGCGAAGCCCGCACGGAAAACGCGGCGGTCAGGAATCCGCTCATTCGGCCCCGCAACGACTGGCCCCCGTTTCTCTATCCCGACGCCAGCATCGTTTGCGGTCCGGCGGTCATCGAGTCCATCCGGGGTATCGACGTTCTCACGAACCCGACGGTTATTTTCGAGGTTCTTTCCCCAAGTACCGAGGCGCGGGACACCGGCGACAAGTACACCATCTACACATCCATTCCGACGTTGAACCACTACGTCATCGTGGCTTCCGAAACGGTTCAGGTTCTGCACTGGAAACGCGACGCGGAACGGGGCTGGATCGAAAGCGAATGGAACTCCCTTGATGACGAACTCAGCCTTGAATCACCCCGGCTGACGATTTCGCTCCGCGATCTTTACGCGGGGATTTTCGCGTGACACCGCGCCATTTTCGACATTTTGAAGTGAAGGAATCCGATTTCATGTCCGAACGCAATTTTCAGGCCCTCGTGGACGTGATGGCCAGGCTGCGCGCGCCCGACGGCTGTCCGTGGGACCGCGAGCAGACGCACAACACGCTCAAGCCCTACCTGCTGGAAGAAGCCTACGAAGTACTTCATGCGATTGACGAAGGCGACGACGACGAGTTGAAGAAGGAACTCGGCGACGTACTGTTGCAGGTCGTCTTTCACGCCCAGATCGCGAGCGAAACGGCCCGTTTCGACATTTACGACGTCGCCGAGGCGCTGCGCGAAAAGCTCGTGCGGCGACACCCGCACGTCTTCGGCGAAGTGAAGGTCAGCGGTCAGCAGGAAGTGCTTCAGAACTGGGAAGCCATCAAGGCCGCCGAAAAGGTCGCGAGCGGCAAAAGCGAACCGGAAAAGCCGAAATCGGTCCTCGACGGCGTGTCGGAAAAGATGCCGCCGCTGACGGAGTCGCGACAGTTGACGGAACGCGCGGCCTACTACGATTTCGACTGGCCCGACGCGGTTTCGGTTCTCGACAAGCTGCGCGAGGAATCCGACGAACTGCGCGAGGCGATGACCGCCGAAACGCCGGATGAGAAGCACATCGCGGAGGAAGTCGGCGACCTGCTGTTCGTCGTGGTCAACCTTGCCCGCAAGCTGAAAGTGGACCCCGACAGCGCGCTCAAGGGCGCGAACCGCAAATTCCGCAAACGGTTTCAGTACATCGAGCGCGCCCTCGCCGAACGCGGCAAGACACTTGCCGAAAGCGCCCTCGCCGAAATGGACGCGCTGTGGAACGAGGCCAAAACCGAAAAGGGAACGGTTTAGGGTCGGTTCTCCGAAAAACGATGACTCTAAAAAAGGCACGCCGCCCGCGTGCCTTTTTTGTCATACTCCGGATGAAACAAGCCGAATACAGTTCCAGAACATTCTTCGCCGGGTCGTGAGCGGGGGACGCCCCATTTCACCGTTGTGAATCGGAGTCCCGGCCATTTTTTATGCCTCTTGAAGCAAACGCCACCATCAGTCACTACAAAATCCTTCATTCACTCGGCGCGGGGGGAATGGGCGAGGTCTATCTCGCCGAAGACGGACGCCTGCGCCGCAAGGTCGCGCTCAAGGTTCTGCCCGACACGCTGTCGCGGGACGCCGAGCGCCTGCATCGTTTCGAGCGGGAAGCGCTCGCCGCGTCGGCTTTGAACCATCCGAACATTCTGACGATTTTTGAATTCGGTGAAGAAGGCGGGACGCATTACCTCGCCTCGGAGTTCATTGACGGGGAAACGCTGCGTGACCGATTGCGGAGCGGTCCGTTGTCGGTGAATGAAACGCTCGACATCGTCATCCAGACCGTACAGGCGCTCGCCGCCGCGCACGAGGCGGGAATCATCCACCGCGACATCAAGCCGGAAAACGTGATGCTCCGCAAGGACGGCATCGTCAAGGTGCTTGATTTCGGTCTGGCGAAACTGGTGGAGACGACGCCGACGGGCAGCGAGGAAGACACCCGCAAGCAGGGAATGACCCGTGAAGGGACGGTGATGGGAACGGTGGCGTACATGTCGCCGGAACAGGCGCGGGGCAAAGCGGTGGACGCGCGGACGGATCAGTTCAGCCTCGGGGTGATGCTCTACGAAATGCTGTCGCGCCGTCAGCCGTTCACTGGGGAGACGGTCAATCACGTCATCGTGGCGATTCTGGAGAAAGAACCGACGCCGCTGGCGGGAATCCCTTCCGAACTCAAACGGATACTTGAAAAGGCACTGGCAAAGAATGCCGCCGACCGATACTCCGACGCGAAGGCGATGCTCGGTGAATTGAAGAAACTTCAGACGCGGTTGCTTGTCGAGGCGGAAACTGGTGGCAATCGTGAAGAAGCCGTCGCCGATACGCTGATTGAAGGGCGGACGGCAATCATGTCGCCGACAACAATCGGTACGCCGGAAGTCGCGGCGACTGCCTCCGGTGCGCAGCCGACTTCTTCGAACAGTCCGAAACAGATGAAGTGGTGGGCTGCCGCCGCGTTGAGTCTACTTCTCGCTGTGGGCGGGTTCTTCGGTTACAAAAAACTCTTCCCGCCCAAACAAATCAATTCAATCGCGGTCATGCCGTTCGAGAATAGAAATTCCGATGGCGATACGGAGTACCTGTCCGACGGTCTGGCGGAATCGGTGATTTTCCGCCTGACGCAGCTTCCCGACTTAAAAGTCAGCCCGACGAGTTCGGTGATGCGGTACAAGGGGAAGGGGACCGACGTTGCGAAGATCGCCTCGGAGCTTGGCGTGGATGCGGTGATGACGGGGCGGCTGACCAAGCGGGGCGACACGTTAAGCATCACGGTCGAGCTGGTGGACGCTCGTACCAACAGGTCGCTGTGGGGTGAGCAGTATGAACGCAAACTTTCGGAATTGCTGACGACCCAGCGCGAGATCGTCACCGAGATCACCACCAAACTGCAACTGAAGCTGTCGGGCGAAAGTGAGCAAAAGCTGACGAAGAAATACACTGACAACAACGAGGCGTATCAGCTTTATCTGAAAGGTCGTTTTTACTGGAACAGGCGTGATGAGGAGAATATCCGAAAAGCGATTGAGCAGTTCAAAGCCGCGGCGGACAAAGATCCGAATTACGCGCTTGCTTTTGTCGGTCTGGCTGACTGTTATGCGATATTGCCCCAATACAGCAACGCCACTTCCGCGGAAGTCCTGCCGCAAGCTAAAACCTGCGCGACCCGTGCCCTTGAGATAGACGATTCTTTGAGCGAGGCTCATGCATCACTCGGCTTTTACCATTTTCAATCGTGGAATTGGGTTGAAGCGGAAAAGTCGTTCAAGCGGTCAATTGAGTTAAATTCAAACTATGCGACCGCACATCTCTGGTTCGCACGATATTTGCAAACCAGGGGTCGCTATCACGAGGCTGAAATTGAGTTAAAGCGAGCGCAGGAACTTGAGCCGCTTTTACCACTCTATTACGTCAATCTTGCCTTGCACTACATCCTGATCGGCAATTTGAACGCCACCATCGAACAGTGTCAGCGAGCAGCCGAACTCGATGCGAACTGGTATTGGATACGCATTTATCGGGCTATTGCCCATATCAAGCAGGGACGCAACGGCGAAGCAATCGCCGAGGCTGAGAAGGGCGTTGAACTGTCCAAACGCCAGAGCATTCCACTTGGATTCTTAGGGTATGTTTACGCGAAAGCGGGCAGGCAAGCCGATGCGATAAAGATCGTCGAGGAATTAAGGGAACGATTTCAAAAACAACAAGCCGGTGGTCTTGAAATTGCCCAGGTGTATGGCGGATTGGGCGACAACGATCAGGCATTCACCTGGTTGGAAAAGGAATTTCAATCGCGTAATCAGAATCTGCCGGTTTGGTTCGCTCTCGGCTGGTTCGATCCTCTCCGCAACGACCCGCGATTCAAGGATTTGCTGAAACGGATGGGTTTGCCTGAATGATTCCGAGAACGATGAACCGGAAAACGTCATGAAGTATTTCAACACCGCCGGGCCGTGGCGCCAGAACAAAATCCGGCGGACTAAAGCTCACAGATTCGGCAAGCTGAACAGATCATCATGGTGAGTCGGAGTCCCGGCCATTTTTTATGCCTCTTGAAGCAAATACAACGATCAGTCATTACAAAATTCTTCATTCACTCGGCGCGGGGGGAATGGGCGAGGTCTATCTGGCCGAAGACGGACGCCTTCGCCGCAAGGTCGCGCTCAAGGTCCTGCCCGACACGCTTTCCAAAGATGCCGAACGATTGCGCCGCTTCGAGCAGGAAGCACTGGCGGCCTCGGCACTGAACCATCCGAACATTCTGACAATTTTTGAATTCGGTGAAGAAGGCGGAACACATTATCTCGCCTCGGAGTTCATCGATGGCGAGACGCTGCGTGAGCGGTTACAGCGTAGTCCGTTGTCGGTGAATGAAACGCTCGACATCGTCATCCAGACCGTACAGGCGCTGTCCGCCGCGCACGAAGCGGGAATCATCCACCGCGACATCAAGCCGGAAAACGTGATGCTGCGCAAGGACGGCATCGTCAAGGTGCTGGATTTCGGTCTGGCGAAGCTGGTGGAGACGACGCCGACAGGCAGCGAGGAAGACACGCGCAAACAGGGGATGACCCGTGAAGGTACGGTGATGGGAACGGTCGCGTACATGTCGCCGGAACAGGCGCGGGGCAAAGCGGTGGACGCGCGGACGGATCAGTTCAGCCTCGGGGTGATGCTGTACGAAATGCTGTCGCGCCGTCAGCCGTTCACGGGGGAAACGTTCAACCACGTCATCGTCGCGATTCTGGAGAAAGAGCCGACGCCGCTTGCGGGAATCCCTTCAGAACTCAAACGGATACTTGAAAAGGCGCTGGCGAAGAACGCCGCCGACCGATACTCCGATGCGAAGGCAATGCTCGGAGAACTGAAGAAATTACAGACGCGATTGCTGGTCGAGGCCGAAACCGGCGGCAAGCCGGAGAAGGAAATAATTGCCGATACGCTGATTGAAGGGCGGACGGCAATCATGTCGCCGTCCACCGTCAGTACGTCGGAAGTCGTGGCGACTGCCCCTAGCGGACAACCAACGTCCCCGGACACTGCGAAACAGATGAAGTGGTGGATTGCCACCGCGTTGAGCCTGCTTCTCGCCGTGGGCGGGTTCTTCGGTTACAGAAAATTCTTCCCGGCCAAACAAATTGAATCAATCGCGGTGATGCCGTTCGTCAATGAAAGCGGGAATGCGGATGTCGAATATCTCTCGGACGGAATGACCGAAACGCTCATCAGCAGTTTGTCGAACATTCCGAATTTGTCGGTAAAAGCGAGAAGTACCGTCTTTTTTTACAAGGGCAAGGACACTTCGACAAAGAAGATCGGTGAGGAGTTGAAAGTCCAGGCTGTACTTCTCGGTCGAGTTTCCCAACGAAATGGTGATTTGAAATTGAGCCTGGAACTGGTCAATACGGAAACCCAGGATGTCATTTGGAGCGAGACGTACAATCGCAAACAAGCTGACATTACTTCATTACAAAGCGAGATTGCCCAAGATGTTTCAACGAAACTCAAGACAAGGCTTTCAGGTTCGGATCAAGCAAAAGTAACCAAGTCCGGAACGGCAAACCCCGAAGCATACCAGGCATATTTGAAAGGACGTTATTATTGGAATCGGCGGACACCGGAAGGCATTCAGAAAGCGATTGAACAATTCAAGCTCGCGGTGCAAAAAGATCCCAATTACGCTCTGGCGTATGTCGGTCTCGCCGATTGTTATGGAATTGCCAGCACTATCCTCGGAATGTCCGTCAAAGAATCACTCCAGCAAGCAAAAGCCTACGCCACCAAAGCACTTGAAATTGATAATTCACTCGGAGAGGCATACGCGACTTTGGGGCTAGTCCATTCCCAATTATGGAACTGGGCGGAGGCCGAAAATGCTTTTAAACGGTCAATCGAGCTAAACCCGAATTATGCGTCCGCTCGGCATTGGAATTCACGATTGCTCAATACTCTTGGTCGAAAAAATGAAGCCTTTGCGGAGATCAGGCGGGCGAATGAGATTGACCCGCTATCAATGGTCATCATTAATAATATTGCCGGATTTTATCGTGAAATGGGCGATTATAAATCGGCAGTCGAGCAATGTAACAAGATCAAAGAAATTGATTCGAGTTATGTCGCGAGGCATGTGAGCTTGACGGAAATATATCTTGACCGGAGGCAGTCAGCCCAAGCTCTGGCGGAGGTGGAAAAAATTCGCGACTTCCCAAGCCTCAGCATTGAACTATCGGGTAGGGCATACGCTCAGTCGGGCAGACGAAATGAAGCGCTCGCGGTGATCAGGCAACTGGAAGAAGGCTTTACCAAGGGCAATAACGGTGCCGCAACCGGTATTGCGCGTGTTTATGTTGCGCTTGGTGACAAGGAAAAAGGGTTGGAATGGCTGGAGAAGGCCTTTCAAGCCCACGAAACGGACTTGCCCAGGTCCAGACTCGGAGTGACTTTTGACCCGATCCGCGACGACCCGCGATACAAGGATTTGCTGAAACGGATGGGATTGCCGGAATAAACACGGGCCGAAGGTTTCAAGGAGACGGAAATGGGTGTTTTGACGACCGCCTATGCTGCTGATCAGAAATTGTTGAGCTACGTTGCACGGGGGTTGATGACCTTGGACCGGGCTTTTTCAACCCGACCGGACGGCGTGACCGTATGGCGCGAAACGCCGTGGTTCCGGTTCGATCCCGAAAAGCCGGTTGATGTCTTTCGCTTCGACAAGGGGTTCGAGGACCTGATGCGGGTTTTCGAGTACGTCGGGCTGCGCGGCGCGGCAACCAAATTCCAGACCGGAAAATCCGTCTCGCCGAGAAACGATGAAACCGGATTTCGTGAAGGGTGGATCATCCTGCCCTCGGCGGTGAAGGGGCTTTCCAACGGCCTTGAAAAGAAGACGTTCGATGAGCTGTCCGCGAAATGGGCGGCGGCCCGCACGAAGGAATTGAAGAAATCGGGCCTCGACATCGGCAGCCTCGACGATCTGGTCCTTCCGGATTTCGAATCGCTGAAAGGCTTTTTGAACAAGGCCGCCGCCGAGGGAAGCCAGATTCTGATGCTGGTTCAGTAGAAAAAAGCCGTTTCCGTTCATCCCGCGTTTTCGACGGTTCATCGGTGTTCCGCAACGGTTCGTCCGATTGGGAACGACGGGCGGGCGGGATTGCGTCAGCCTTGGGTTGCGAAAGGTTTTCGATTTGCAACGGAGGC
>JBDRAL010000039.1:0-28285 GCA_039793685.1 Blastocatellia bacterium NZW_1522 | reverse complement strand
AAGTCACCTAGGAAACCAACACCCGCCTTAGCAGCGAACCACAACCGCACCGCCAGCCGGGTCACCCCGTCGGCGAACCCCCCCTCAAGCAACGGGATGCATTTTTGGGGTTTGGGTTTTGGGGTTTGGGGTTTGGGGTTTGGGGTTTGGGGTTTGGGTAAGGATTGTCTTCCGCTTCCATTGGAATTCAACAATTTCCTCCCAGAAACCCCGCACCCAAAACCGATTACCCAGAACCCAACACCCTACATCTATTCATCAAGCCGGATACCGAATCGTTCGGCCATTCGATAGAGCGTGCGCCGATCGATGCCCATGATTTCGGCGGCCCGGGTACGATTCCCCTGCACCGCGTCGAGAACGTGAATCAGGTATTGCCGTTCGAGTTCCTCAAGAGTCGGCAACTGGGCAAAGAGTTCATTCTGCAACGCCGGACGCCGTGCCGACCGCGCCCGCAGTTCAGGCGACTGAAGCTTCGGAGGCAGGTCTTCGGGCATCACCACCGAACCCCGCGAGTGCAGGGCGGCATATTCGACGGCGGCCTGAAGTTCGCGCACGTTTCCGGGGTAGTCGTACGAAGCCAACTGATTCAACGTACTTTCCTCGAATCGCAGCTTGCGCCCGACATTGCTCGATGCCACCCGCAGAAACCGTTCCGCCAGCAGTGGAATATCGGTCCGCCGCTCGCGCAGTGACGGGACCCGCAGCGTCACCACACTCAACCGATAAAAAAGATCCTTCCGAAATCGACCCGCCGTGACTTCATCTTCGAGCGTCCGGTTGGTCGCGGCCACCACGCGGGCATCCACCATCTGCGATTTTGAAGCGCCGACGCGCCGGATTTCGCCTTCCTGCAAGGCGCGCAGAAGTTTGACCTGCATCGCGGGACTGGTCTCGCCGATTTCATCGAGAAAGAGCGTTCCGCCTTCGGCTTCTTCCCACAGCCCCTTCCGATCAACCGTCGCTCCGGTGAACGATCCCTTGACGTGTCCGAAAAGCTCCGCTTCAAGCATCGTCTCGGTCAGCGCGCCACAGTTGACCGCGATGAAAGGGGCGGAGGAACGCGGTCCGTGCTGATGAATCGCCCGGGCCACCAGTTCCTTGCCCGTCCCGGATTCGCCGATGAGCAGAACGGTCGAACGGGCCGGCGCAACGCGCGCGATTTCCTTGTACAACTCGATCATCTGCGACGACCGGCCGATCATGCCGGTGTCGACATAACGCGCCGAAAGCTCCGATTCCGTCACCGGTTCCGAAGCGCCGTCCCCCTTGCTCCCCCGCGCCAGCGCGCCGCGCGCCGCCGAGACGACTTCCTCCACCTTGAACGGTTTTGAAATGAAGTCCCACGCGCCTTCGCGCGAGGCGATGACGGCGGTTTCAAGCGTCCCGAACCCGGTCACCAGAATGACCGGACAGGCATCGTGAAAGGCGTTCAGAAGGTCGAGGCCGTCGGAATCCGCTTCCAGATTTACGTCGGTCACGACGAGATCGAAGCCGATTTCGGAAAAGAGGCGGCGCGCCTGTTCCGGCGCAATCGCCGTTTCGACGTGCCAGCCCTGCGTCGCAAAAATTTCGCGCAGCAGTTCGCAGGAAGCCCGGTCGTCGTCCACGACGAGAATGTTTTTCTTCATGAAAGCGTTTCCTCGATGGCCGGAAAGGTCAACCGCAACGTTGTGCCTTTTCCGACCGTGCTTTGTATTTCAATGTCACCGTCATGCTCGCGGACAATCTGTCTGGCGACAACGAGTCCGAGTCCGGTCCCGCGGCCCCGTTCCTTGGTCGTGAAAAACGGATCGAACGCCCGCGCCCGAACCGCGTCGGACATGCCCTGACCGGTATCCGAAACCGACACGATCACAAGGGGCGTTTCACCTTCAAGCACCCGCGAACTGACCACGGTCAGCGTACCGCCTTCGGGCATGACATCGAGCGCGTTGTTGATGAGATTGATGAAGACCTGTTGCAACCGGTCGAATGTTCCCGAGATTTTCGGAAGCTCGCTCGCGAGCCGTGCGTCGAGCGTCACCTGCCGGGCCTCAAGCGCCGGATGCGTGACGTCGAAGATGCGTTCGAGCAAGGCATTCAAATCAACCGGAACGCGGGTCGTGTCCTCCGGGCGGGTCCGGTCGAGCATCGACCGGACGATGCGCTCGATGCGTTCGATCTGGATGCCGATGGTATCAATCCGCTGGCGGGCACGGTCGTCTCCGTTCAATCCCGCCCCAAGCAACTGAACGTGGCCGCTGATGAGATTGAGCGGCGTACCGACCTCATGAGCGAACTGGGCCGCCGTCTGGCCCGCCGCCGCGAGTCGTTCCATTTCGGTCATGCGCCGCGTGGTTTCGAAAAGTTCGCGGTTGAGGTCTTCAAGCTGCGCGTTGCGTTCGGAAAGTTCGGCGGTCGCTTCGGCGACTTTCTGTTCAAGCGACTGGCGACGCAGTTCTCGTTCATCGGTCATGGTCCGGACCTGAGCGAGCATTTTGTTGTAGCCAATCGCCAGCCGCCCAAGTTCATCATCGGTCACGTCGGTCAGGTTTGCCGAGAAATCACCTTTCTCCACGCGTTCCATGGCTTCCAGCAACCGTTCGATGGGACGATAGATCATCCGGCGAAACAACAGATATATGCCGAGCGTGATCAGCACCACGCTCGCCGCTACCATCCAGAACGCCAGATTTCGATAGCGGACGGCAATGAGCGGCGTCGCTTCACGCCGTTCAACGAGTTCGACCCATCCGTTCAAACGTCCGCCGCGATTGATCGGGGCGTACACC
The DNA here is from genome assembly GCA_039793685.1 of Blastocatellia bacterium NZW_1522. Taxonomy (GTDB): domain Bacteria; phylum Acidobacteriota; class Blastocatellia; order Chloracidobacteriales; family Chloracidobacteriaceae; genus JAAFHI01. Next base: position 25,511 of record JBDRAL010000039.1, on the reverse strand, counting down.
CGATAGGTCAGGTCGCCCGCCGAACGGATCTGCGTGGTCTGAGTCTTGGGAATCTGGTTGTTGCGGGTCAGCCCGGCAATGTCATCGGGCGATGTCTCGGACATTTCCTCATCGCCCATGGTCACGGCCACTTTCTTGTACGCAGCATTCGAACGTTCCCAGACGCGAATGCCGAGAACGCCCGGCCGCGACACCTTGGCGAGCGAGATCAGACGATTGAGTCCCTGCGGGTCATATGGCGCGGGAAGCCGTCCGATTTGATCGGCCAGATTGACGGCCTGAAGTTCCGCCCGGGCGCGCTGCTCGTCACGCAGCAGCTTTGAAACTTCGGCGCTCGAAATCGCCAGAAACGACGCCAGAATCCCGATGGAGATGACCGAGGCGAGGAGGGTCGTTCGGGTATGAAGCTTGAGAGGCAGCATCGTTTTACGAGGTTTTCCGAGAGGCGAAGTGGATTTCCAAGGCCGGACCGATTTGTTTATGATGGTCTCTTTCTTCAGCGGACGGACATTGTGAAATGAGAAACCAGCGCTTTCAAGACGCGCAGGCACTGCGCGAAGCCTACGCCGCACTCCGTGAATCGTCGCCCCGACTGCGAATTCGCGACGCAGCCCGCCAACTCGGCATCTCCGAACTCGACCTGCTCGGCCTCGGGCTGGGCGAATCGGTGACGCGCCTCAAACCGTTTCGCGACGGTCTTTTCGACGCGCTCCCCCGACTCGGACGGGTGATGGCCCTGACCCGCAACGACGCGGCCGTCCACGAACGCAAGTGCGTTTATCCGACGGTGTCGGTCGAAGGCGATTTCGGGATGGCCGGCAACGACGCCGTCGAACTTCGCTTTGCGTTTCAACACTGGGGCGACGCCTTCGCCGTCAGCGAGGAATCGCCGCGCGGAACCTCGCGCAGCATCCAGTTCTTCGACGTCACCGGCGAAGCCATTCACAAAATCCACCTGACGCCCGACAGCGACGTGGAAGCATTCGAAAGCCTCCGCTCCGAATACGCCGCCCCGGAACAGGTTCTTCCGAATCTTGAAGAACCTTGGAAAACCACGCCCGCGTGGTCTCCCGCGCTGCCACCGGGTCCGTCGCGAAGCGTCGTCGTTCCCGATTTGTGCGAACTCCTCGAACGCATCGCGCGCGCCGAAACGCCCGTGACGGTGGCGGTCGGCAACGCTTTCGCGGAACAGCGCCTGACCGGACCGATTCACACCATCAAACCGATGGAGCAGTGGGCCAACATTCTCGACCCCGGCTTCAACCTGCACCTGCTCGGCAACCTCGTCGCCGGTATCGACATTTTCAAGACGGACGAACAGGAAACGACGCTGGCGTTCCGCGCGGAATCGGGTGAAACGGTTCTCATCATCTCCATCGCCCCGAATGCCGACGCCGCCGAAAAAAGCCGCTTTCACGACATCGCGGCGGGACTTCCCTCCTCCGGCGGAACTTCCAAGGAATAATGCTCAATGGCCTGGATCGGATTTGAAAAAGAAACGCCGACGGTCGGCATCGTCGGCCTCGGATACGTCGGTCTTCCGATGGCGTTACAGTTCGCCCGACAGGGCTGCCGCGTCATCGGCCTCGACATCGACGCGCGCAAGACGGCTGCCATCAACGCCGGAACGTCGTACATCAAGACCATTGCCTCCGAAGCCATTGCGGAAAGCGTCGGCACGGGCCGCCTCGTCGCCACCACCGATTTTTCACGGGTGGCGGAGGTGGACGCCATTCTCATCTGCGTCCCGACGCCGCTCACAGCCCATCGCGAGCCGGACATTTCCTTCATCACGAAAACCGGCGAAGCCATTGCCCCACACCTCAAACCGGGCCAGCTCGTCAGCCTCGAATCCACGACCTACCCCGGCACGACCGAGGAAGACCTGATTCCGATTCTCGAACGCGGCAGCGGCCTCCGCGCGGGCACGGACCTCCACATCGTTTTTTCTCCCGAACGCGAAGACCCCGGCAATCCGCACTTCGGCACGCGCGACATTCCGAAAGTCATCGGCGGCCTCACCCCCGCCTGTCTCGACGCGGGCCTGAAACTGTACGGTTTCGCCGTGAAATCGCTCGTTCCCGTCTCGTCGCCCGGCGTCGCCGAAGCCACCAAACTGGTCGAGAACATCTTCCGCAGCGTCAACATCGCGATGGTCAACGAACTGAAGATCGTCTTTGACGCGATGGGCATCGACATCTGGGAAGTCCTCGACGCCGCGAAGACCAAACCCTTCGGTTTCATGAAGTTCGAACCCGGTCCAGGCCTGGGGGGACATTGTATTCCCATAGATCCCTTCTACCTGACGTGGAAGGCCCGCGAATACGGCATTCAGACCAAGTTCATCGAACTCGCGGGCGAGGTGAACACGGCCATGCCGAAGTATGTCGTGTCGCGGCTGATGGAATCGCTGTCGGACGCCGGGAAACCGTTGCGCGCGGCGAAAATCCTGATGCTCGGACTCGCCTACAAGAAGAACGTGGACGACCCGCGCGAATCGCCGACCTTCGCCATCTGGGATCTGCTTCGGGTACGCGGCGCGAACGTGACCTACCACGACCCGTACATCCCGGTCGCGCCCTTCATGCGCGAGCATCCCGACTACGAAGGCATCGCGTCCGTTCCGCTCGACGCGGCCACGCTGGCCGACGCCGACGCCGTCGTCATCTGCACCGCCCACGATGAGGTGGATTACGAATTTGTCGTTCGCCACAGCGCCCTCGTCATCGACACGCGCAACGCCTGCGCCAACGTCGCCGAAGAACTGAAGCGAGGGAAAGTCGTAAAAGCCTGAACGCAGGTGTCAGGTATCGGGTGTCGGGTTTCATGTCCAGGCCGAGTTTTGAGTGTTGTATTTTTAGTTTTGAGTTCAATCCTGAAGCACCGCTTGAAACGCAACACTCAACGCTGAAAGCTCAAAACCGGTTTTACCTGAAACCCGACACCCGATACCCGACACCTTTCCCCACGGAGACCCACCGCACCATGTCGCATCTGTCGAAAACGGTTCTGGCGCTTGGACTGATGGCCGGACTGACCTGTCACGCGGGACCGGCAACGGTGAAGGCCGCTCAGCCGTCCGCCACGTCGAAGGCCGTTCCCTACCTTACCGAGCCGAGTATTTCGCCCGACCGCAAGGAAATCGCCTTCGTTTCGGGCGGGGACATCTGGACTGTCCCGGCGAGTGGCGGCGCGGCTCATCTGCTCGTCTCGCATCCGGCCACGGAAGGACGTCCGATGTATTCGCCAGATGGAAAGAAGCTGGCCTTTACCTCGACGCGCACCGGCAACGGCGACATCTACGTTTTGAACCTCGAAGACGGCGACCTGAAACGCATCACGTTTGAAGATGGAGGCGATCAGCTCGACGGCTGGTCGCGCGACGGCGCGTGGCTCTATTTCTCGTCGAGCAGCCGCGACATTTCGGGATCGAACGACCTCTATCGCGTCCGGGCGGAGGGCGGCACGCCGATGACGATTTCGGCGGACCGCTACACCAACGAATTCAACGGCGCGCCATCACCCGACGGGAAAACGCTGGCCTTCAACGCGCGCGGCATCGCGGGCAGCCAGTGGTGGCGCAAGGGCCACAGCCACATCGACGAAAGCGAAATCTGGATTCGTCGGGACGGCCCGACGCCGACCTTTTCGGCCCTCGCGGGCGGCGGCGCGAAGCGGGTCTGGCCGATGTGGAACGCCGACGGGACGCGCGTGTTTTATGTTTCCGATGAAAGCGGCGCGCAAAACCTCTGGGCGCATCCGCTCGCCGGAAAGGCGACTCAACTCACGAAGTTCACGAACGGGCGCGTCCTCTGGCCGACGATTTCGACCGACGGCAAGCAGATTGTCTTTGAACATGATTTCCGCGTCTGGACCTGCGACGCCGACACGGGCAAGGCCGAGGAAATTCCGATTCAACTTCGCGGCGCGGCTTCCGGTCCGCTCGTCGAGCGGGTGAACCTTTCCTCGCGCCTGACCGATCTGGCGCTTTCCCCGGACGGAAAAAAGGTGGCGGTTATTGCCTACGGCGAGATTTTCGCGGCTTCGGCGAAGGACGGCGGCGAGGCGGTCCGCATCACGAAAAGCGCCGCGCCGGAATCCTTCCTCATCTGGTCGCCCGACAGTTCAAAACTGGCCTATCGCTCCGACCGCGACAATGAAAGCGCGATTTTCCTCTATGAATTCGCGACCGGAACCGAAACACGGATTTCCGGGGGAGCCGCCGAGGATGCCCATCCGGTCTTTTCGCCCGACGGCAAGTCGCTGGCGTATCTGCGCGGTGGACGCGCCCTCATCGTCGCCGATCTCGCGACGAAACAGGAACGCGAAGTCTGCAAATTGAACGCCGACCTTCCGCCGATTCTCGGCAAGCGCGCCTTCACCTGGTCACCCGACGGCAAATGGATCGCCTTTTTTAACGGCTCGCAGCAGACGCGCTCCTACAACAATGTCTTCGTCGTAGCCGCCGCTGGAGGCACGCCGCAACAGATCAGTTTTCTGGCGAATTCCTACACTGGCGCGCTCTCGTGGAGTCCCGACGGTTCGTTCATTATCTTCGATTCGGCCCAGCGGACCGAAAGCGGCCAGATGGCCCGCATCGACCTGCGCCCGCGCACGCCGAAGTTCCGCGAGGACCAGTTCCGCGACCTGTTCAAACAGGAAAACCCGAAAGAACGCCCGCAGCTTCCGCCCGCGTCATCCACGTCGCCCGCGAGCGGCGAAGCAAAATCAGAAAAGAAGGATACCGGACCAAACACCGAGATCGTTTTCGACGACATCCGCCGCCGTCTGAGCGTGCTGCCGGTCGGCGTGGACGTCGGCGCGGGGCAATCCGTCAGCCCCGACGGAAAGACCCTTCTCATCAGCGGCAACGCCGAGGGACAGTTCAATCTCTACACGTTCCCGCTCGATGAACTCGCCACCGACCAGACCGCGCGACAACTGACCGCGACCGGTGGATTCAAGGCCGACGCGCAGTTCTCGCCGGATGGAAAAGAAGTCTACTACCTTGAAAACGGGCGGATTTTCATCATCGGCCTCGACAAGCGCGAGCCGCGTCCGCTTTCAATCAACGTCGAATTGAACGTCGCCTTCGCCGATTCGAAGATGTCGCTGTTCGATCAGGTCTGGCGCAATCTGCGCGACCACTTCTACGACGAAAACTTCCACGGGGCGAACTGGCAGGCCGTGCGCGCCACCTATGAACCGCTCATCGCGGGCGCGCGGACGCCGGATGAAGCCCGTCGCCTGCTGACGCTCATGGTCGGCGAACTCGACGCCTCGCATCTCGGCGTCACCGGTCCGCCAAATCCGGCCGCCGCCGCCGCTCCGGTCGGACATCTCGGCCTGCGGTTTGACCGCGCGGAATATGAAACAAACGGCATTTTCAAGGTTTCCGAAATCATCACGCTCGGCCCGGTCGCGGTCGCCGGAGGCGTGAACGTCGGCGACGTTCTCGAATCGGTGGACGGGATAAAACTCGACGCCCGTTCAAATCTGGATGAACTCCTCGAAAACAAGGTCAACCGTCGCGTCGAACTGACTTTTACCTCGACCGGGAATCGCCGAACCGTCGCGGTCAAGCCCTGCTCGCTCGGAACGGAAAAGGGCCTCGTTTACCGTCAGTGGGTCGAAGCCAACCGGGCCTACGTCGCGAAAGCGAGCAACGGACGACTCGGCTACGTCCACATGCCCGACATGTCGTCCAATTCCCTCGCCCAGCTCTACATCGACCTCGACACTGACAACCAGTCGAAGGACGGCGTCGTCATCGACATTCGCAACAACAACGGTGGCTTCGTCAACGTCTACGCCATCGACGTTTTCGCGCGCAAAGGCTATCTCACGATGCGCGAACGCGGCGGCTGGCCGGTGAACGCACGAACCAACCTCGGCCAGCGTTCACTCGAACGCCCGACCATCCTGATGATCAACCAGCAGTCGCTTTCCGACGCAGAGGATTTCACCGAAGGCTACCGGACGCTCAAACTCGGCAAGGTCGTCGGCGAGCCGACCGCCGGATGGATCATCTACACCTGGAACACGACCCTGTTCGACGGCACGACCCTGCGCCTGCCGCGCCAGTTGATTACCGGGGCGGACGGGAAGAACATGGAACGCAACCCGCGCCCGGTCGATATCCCCGTGTCACGCCCCATCGGCGAAGCGACGCAGGGCCGCGACACACAGCTCGACACGGCGGTGCGCGAACTATTGAATCAGATCGGCGGAAAGTGAGTTTTCGAAATGCGTTGTCTCGTCACCGGCGGGGCCGGATTCATCGGCAGCCACATCGTCGAGGAACTTCTGCGGCGCGGACACGACGTCCGCGTCGTGGACAACCTCGTGACCGGCTTCCGTCACAACATCGCCTACCTTGAATCGCTCGGCAAACCGTTCGAATTCATCGAAGGCTCGCTCGGCGACGCCGCCGTGGCCGAACGCGCGGTCGCGGGCGTGGAAGCGATTTTCCACAAGGCCGCGCTGCCGAGCGTGCCACGATCGGTCCTCGATCCGTTCCAGTCGCAGCTTTGCGGCGAAGTCGCCACGCTGACACTGCTTGCGGCGGCGGCGAAGGCGGGCGTCCGGCGGGTGATTTACGCTTCGTCGTCCAGCATTTACGGCGACACCCCGACACTTCCGAAAGTCGAAACCATGACGCCGAAACCGCTCAGTCCCTACGCCGCGACCAAACTCGCGGGCGAGGGTTACATGGCGGCGTTCGGCTCGATTTCGGACCTCGATACGATCTGCCTGCGCTATTTCAACGTCTTCGGCGAACGCCAAGACCCGACCAGTCAGTATTCCGGCGTCATCGCCCGCTTCACCGACCGCATGGCGCGGGGCGAACGGCCCGTCATTTTCGGCGACGGCGAAACCTCGCGCGATTTCACCTACGTCGCGAACGTCGTTCATGCGAACATGCTCGCACTCGAAGCCCCCGGACGTTTCTCCGGCGAAGTGTTCAACATCGCCTGCGGCGACCGGATTTCATTGAAACAACTGGCGGCGGCCGTCAACGACGCGCTCGGCACGGACCTCGAACCGGTCTTCGAACCGCACCGCGTCGGCGACATCAAGCATTCGCTGGCTGACATTTCAAAGGCGGAACGAATGCTCGGATATCGCCCGCTCGTCACCTTCGCCGAAGGCATCCGGCGACTGACCGACAGCCAGAAGCAGGACCGGGAACGCTCCGGCGAACCGGCGACACTTTAAATCGCAAAGTGCTTGACACATATTCCACCCGAAGGTAGATTCCGCGCCGTGGGGAAGCCGCAAACCATCTCGCCGAATCCGGATCCGCCCGCGCTCCACGAGCGCGCGATGAACAATATCCAGTTCATCCGCGAAACGATGGAACGGGCGACGCTCTTCACCGCCGTTCCCGGCTGGGGCGGCGCGGCCATGGGCGTGGTGGCCCTCGGAACCGCGATGATCGCGGGATTCCAGACAAAAACGCCCTACTGGCTGGCGACCTGGCTGGTCGGCGCGCTGATTTCAATCGGTGTCGGAGGCTTTGCCCTCTGGCGCAAGGCCCGCAACCTCAACCACGCTCTTTTCAGCGGCTCGGGAAGACGATTCCTCCTGAGTTTTTCCCCGCCCATCGTGGTCGGCGCGCTCCTGACCATCGTGCTGTACCGCCATCGGGCGGCGGATCTGCTTCCCGGAATGTGGCTTCTGCTTTACGGTACGGGCGTCATGGGTGGCGGCGCGTTCTCGGTTCGGGCCGTCCCGCTCATGGGACTTCTCTTCACGGCGCTCGGCAGCGTGGCGATTTTTCTCCCGCTGACCGTAGGCAACTGGTTTATGGCGGCCGGGTTCGGTGTCCTGCACATCGTTTTCGGCATCGTCATCGCACGGAGGCACGGTGGCTAAGAACTCTCTCGCCAAACAACTTCCAGACGACGCGCACGCGGTCAATCCCGCGCGACCACCCAAGGCTGTCGTGTCGGCTACCAAGGCTGTCGCCGAAGGCGTCGACAAACTCATCCACGAACCGATCCGCCTCGGCATCCTCTGCGCCCTCGCGGGCGTCGAGTCCATGAGCTTCAACGAACTCAAGAAACTCCTCGACACCACCGACGGCAACCTGAGCGTCCACGCCCGCAAACTTGAAGACGCCGGATACGTTTCCTGCGACAAGCGCTTCGAAGGCCGCATGCCGCGCACCGACTACCGTCTCACCGACGACGGTCGCGCCGCCCTCGAAGCCTACGTCAACCACATGGATTCCCTGATCCGTCACGCCAACCGGGTCATGAAACAGAAATAGCCCCGCGCGAAATTTTTTTCGGGAGATACTTTACAATGCAAAGAACTTTCAGTGCCCCCAATAAACTCCACGTCGGAATCATCATGGACGGCAACGGTCGCTGGGCGACCCAGCGCGGCCTGCCCCGCGTCGCCGGACACAAGGTTGGCGTCGAAGCCGTACGCCGGGTCGTCGAAGCCGCGCCCAAACACGATATCGGAACGCTCACCCTTTACGCCTTCTCGTCCGACAACTGGAAACGCCCCGCGCCCGAAGTCTCAGCCCTCTTTCGCCTGCTCCTCGTTTATCTGGCAAAGGAAACCCGGCAGTGCGTGAAAAAAGGCGTCCGCCTGAGCGCCGTCGGACGCCGCGACCGCCTCGATCCGCACGTCCGCGCCGCCCTCGAACGCACCGAATCATTGACGGCGCATGGTGAAAACCTTCACGTCCGCATCGCCCTCGATTATTCGGGACGCGACGCGATTCTCGCCGCCGCCAATCGTCTTAAAAGCCAGGAAACCATCGACCGCGAGGATTTCGCCCGCGAATTGGGGCGCGCAATGAATCCCGCCGGTGACGCGCCCGACGTGGACCTCGTCATCCGTTCCGGCGGCGAGCAGCGCCTGAGCGATTTCCTGCTCTGGGAATGCGCCTACGCCGAACTGTTTTTCACCCGCCGCATGTGGCCCGATTTCGGCGACGCCGATCTGACCGAAGCCCTCGATTTCTTTCGCGGACGCGAACGCCGCTTCGGCGCGGTTCACACCGCCGCCGGGCCGCTGTTCGAAACGGAGGAGCCGCGACTGGTCGCGTAAAACCTTGAAGCGCAAGGACGCAAAGGCGCAAAGACGCAAAGGTTTCCCCCATTGCGCCTTTGCGCCTTTGCGTCTTGGCGTTTAAAAACTCCCTGCCTCTTTGCTCCTCGCCAGCCACTTGTGGTTCATTTCGCGAACGCACCCGAATTTTCTATCGCGTCCCGAAAGGAATCCACGATGGCCCAGGAAACGCCGTCCGCCCTTGACCGAGCCTCGCTCGCCCACCTCGAAGCCGCGCTCGCGAAACTCGAATTCGGTTTTTCCGACCTGCCGCCGGTCGAACCCGCCGCGGCAAACCCCGAGATAGCCGCCGTTCTCGGCCAGGTCGCCGAACGCCTCTGGGACAACTTCCCCTATTTTCATCCGCTGTACGCCGGGCAGATGCTCAAGCCGCCGCATCCCATCGCCCGCGCCGCTTATGCCCTGGCGATGTGGATCAATCCCAATAACCACGCGCTCGATGGCGGCCGCGCCAGTTCGCTGATGGAAAAGGAAGCCGTCGCGGGCATCGCCGAAATGTTCGGTTTCGACCAGCACATTGGCCACCTGTGTGGCGGCGGGACGATGGCCAACCTCGAAGCCCTCTGGGTCGCGGGCAAACTTCGCCCCGATGAAACCATCCTCGCCTCGGCGCAGTCGCACTACACCCACGAACGCATCTCCGGCGTCCTCGGCCTGCGCTTCGCGTCCGTTGAAACCGACCGCCGCGGACGAATGGACCTCGACGCCCTGCGCGCCCACCTCGAACGCGGCGGCGTGGGGACGGTCGTCGCGACTCTCGGCACAACTTCGACCGGTTCCGTCGATCCGTTGCCGGAAATCCTCGAACTTCAAAAAATCTACGGCTTTCGCGTTCACGTCGATTCGGCGTACGGCGGTTACTTCTCGCTCGTCGAAACGCTCGACGCCGACGCGCGGCGCGCCTTCGCCGCGATTCGGGAAGTCGATTCGGTCGTCATCGACCCGCACAAACATGGCCTCCAGCCCTACGGTTGCGGTTGCGTCATCTTCCGCGATCCGAAGGTCGGAGCGCTCTACAAACACGATTCGCCCTACACCTACTTCACTTCCGGCGAACTTCATCTCGGTGAAATCAGTCTCGAATGTTCCCGCCCCGGCGCGGCGGCGGTCGGACTTTGGGCCACGATGCGGATGCTCCCCCTCGTACGCGGCGGCGCGTTCGCCCATGGCCTCCGCGACTCGCGCAAGGCCGCCCTTCAACTGCACGCGAAACTCGCGGGCGATGAACGCTTCGTCGTGCCCTTCCCCCCCGAACTCGACATCGTTGTCTGGGCGGTCAAAGGCGCAACCACGCGCGAATGCACGCGCCGCGCGCGGGAAATCTTCCACGAGGCCGGATCCAACCACCTGCACCTCGCCCTCGCGGAACTGCCGGTGGCGTTTTTCGATTTTGAATCCGCCGGCGTGGCGGTCGAAGGCCCGACGGTGACCTGTCTGCGCTCGGTTTTAATGAAGCCGGAGCATCTGGCGTGGGTTGACCGGATCTGGGAAATCCTGTCGGAGAGCACGGATACGGTGCTTCAGTAAGCCGGTTAGAGTTATCCACTCCTTTGTGAAACGGCCTTCAATGCCCGCGACCGATGAAGAAATTGGGGCCGTTTTCGCTTGGGTGCGACCCTCCAGCCGAACGGTGAATGGCGAGCGTATTGGATCTAGCCCACGTCCGGAGCGCTTTGGCGAGGACGTGGGGAATCATGCAAAACCATTGATTTCGTTGAATTTCGGGGCGAAACATGTTCCCCGTAGCCTCGCGAAAAACGCTGCGGCTACGGGCTACTCCCAATATTTTACCCGCCCGTGTGGCTGTGAATCGGTCGCCATCAGACGAAAACGATTCTCGTGAGTCGTTCCTATCTTCCCGCGCCATCCACCGGGAAACCTCGGCATATCTCATTTCACATACAACTTCACCGCGCTGGTAAGGTTTTCCTCGCCGAAACCGGCCTCCATCGCGTTTTGAAACACGGTTCGGGCGGTATCCGACATCGGTGTGTGCGCGCCGTGACGTTCGCCCGTTTCGTGAACGTACCCAAGGTCCTTTTCGACGAGTTCGACCGGAAAGAGCGGGTTTGAATTGCCGGAGAGCATCAATCCCATGGCGACTTTGGCGTACGGACTGCACACCGCCGTCGAACCGATGATTTCCGCCGCTTTTGCCGTATCCAGTCCGATGTTCTTTATGAAGCCGAGCAGTTCCGAAAGCGCCGTCACCTGAATTCCGAGCAAGGCGTTGACGGCCAGCTTGATTGCCGCGCCGCTTCCCGGCTCATCGCCCGCGTGCTGTACCGCGCCGCCCATCGTCAGCAAAACATCACGGATTCCCGCCAGCGTGTCGGCGTTTCCACCGACCAGAAAGATGAGTTGTCCGGCTTCCGCCTGCGGACGCGAGCCGCTGACCGGTGCGTCCAGAAACGCGATGCCGGTGTTCGCGAAGGCCGCGGCCAGTTCCCGTACCCACTCGACCGTCAAGGTCGAACTTTCTACCGCCACGGCATCGCCACGCATTCCCGCCAGTGCGCCGGTGTCGGAATCGAGCCAGACCTGTCGCGAAGCGGGATCGTCACGGACCATTGAAATGACGAGATCGGCGTCCACCACGGCGGCGCGCGGTGTTTCCGCGAGAATCGCCCCGCTTTCGACGAGCACGGCGGCATTGGCGGGCGTCCGGTTCCAGACCGTCAGTTGATGCCCATGTTTTAACAGGGACGCACCCATTCGCAGGCCCATGGCCCCCGTCCCCAGAATCGTGACCTTCATTCCTGAAACCTCGATGAAGAAAAATATTCGAAGATCGGGAATGGTACGGAAAAACGGCCTTGGGGAAACCGGTTGTTCCGCCCCATCCCGACAAGAACCATATCCCTCAAGGGCGATGATTCATTCCAGGACCTGCCCCGTCATTCCGGCTAACCCTGATTGCACCAATCAGTAACGGCGAGTTATTGAACCGCCTTCGGATTCTTCAGGAAAACGGACTCTTCAATGAATCAATCCCTCGGACTCATCTCGCTCGTCGTCCGCGATTACGACGAAGCCATCGCCTTTTACGTCGGAACGCTCGGTTTCACGCTGGTTGACGATTCGTTCATTCCCGAGCAGAACAAACGCTGGGTCATCGTGTCGCCGCAAGGATCGGGCGGCGCGAAACTTCTGCTGGCGCGGGCGGTCGGCGAGGAGCAATCCTCGCGCATCGGCAACCAGACCGGCGGTCGCGTGTTTCTGTTCCTTTACACCGACGATTTTTGGCGGGATTTCAACAACTACAAGTCAAAAGGCGTCGAGTTTGCGCGCGAACCTTCGGAACAGCCCTATGGAACGGTCGCGGTGTTCAAGGATTTGTACGGCAACCTCTGGGACCTCGTGCAACTTCGCGATTCGAAATAGACACCGCGACTGATGGGGCGTCCGGGCCTTGTTCCCAAACGCTTCCCTGCCTTCTTTTAATGAAAGCAGGGAAAAACGTTCTTGACGCGCCATCTAATTTAGACTTAGTCTAAATTCACTTCCCGGCAACACGCGAAGATCACAATCAACGTCCTCATTTGCGTCGGCGCGGCTGACGGAGGGCTAGCGCGGTAACACAGGTTTTCCCCGGCGGAACATCCGTGGGAGAATGCTTCCGGAACACTTCATCATTCGTTTCCATTCACGTCTTCATTCCAGTCCGGATTTGGCTCGACCGGATTCCCGTCTTTCTTAAACATTCCGGGACGGAACGGGTTCGTCCCCAGCCATTCACCGCGTGGATGCCGCCGGAGCGCGTGCATCCCAACCTGAAGCCCCGCTTCCTTGAGGGAGAACATCATGTCTGAACAGAAGTGTCCATTTACGGGAATGGGTGCCGCGCCGACGTCAAACGGCAGCCGGACCAATCGTGACTGGTGGCCGAACCAGTTGAACCTGCGCCTGTTGCGGCAGCACTCGAATCTGAGCGACCCGATGGGGAACGGATTCAATTACGCCGAGGAATTCAAGAAACTCGACCTGCACGCGGTCAAACAGGACCTGTACGCCCTGATGACGGATTCGAAGGACTGGTGGCCGGCGGATTACGGTCACTACGGCCCGCTGTTCATCCGCATGGCGTGGCACAGCGCGGGAACGTACCGCATCGGCGACGGTCGCGGCGGCGGCGGCACGGGCAACCAGCGATTCGCCCCGATCAATAGCTGGCCCGACAATGGCAATCTGGATAAAGCCCGTCGCCTGCTCTGGCCGATCAAGCGGAAATACGGCAAGCAGCTTTCCTGGGCCGACCTGATGATTCTGGCCGGGAACTGCGCGCTTGAATCCATGGGTTTCAAGACGTTCGGTTTCGCGGGCGGCCGCGCCGACATCTGGGAGCCGGAAGAAGACATTTACTGGGGCAAGGAAGACACCTGGCTCGGCGACCAGCGCTACACCGGCGACCGTCAGCTTGAAGATCCGCTCGGCGCGGTGCAGATGGGGCTGATTTATGTGAATCCGCAAGGTCCGAACGGCAATCCCGACCCGGTCGCCTCGGGACGCGACGTTCGCGAAACGTTCGCCCGCATGGCGATGAACGACGAGGAAACCGTCGCGCTCGTCGCCGGCGGACATACCTTCGGGAAGGCGCACGGCGCGGGCGACGCGGCGCTGGTCGGCGTCGAACCGGAAGGCGCGCCCATCGAGGCGCAGGGCTTGGGCTGGATCAACAAATTCGGTTCGGGCAAGGCTGCGGACACCATCACGAGCGGCATCGAAGGCGCGTGGAAACCGAATCCGACAACGTGGGACAACGGCTACTTCGACATGCTGTTCGGTTATGAATGGGAACTGGTTCAAAGCCCGGCGGGCGCGCATCAGTGGCGCGCGAAGGATGTCAAGCCGGAGCACATGATCCCGGACGCCCACGATCCGAACAAAAAGCATGCGCCGATGATGACCACGGCCGACATGTCGCTTCGCATGGACCCGATCTACGAACCGATTTCCCGCCGTTTCCATGAAAATCCGGATCAGTTCGCCGATGCGTTCGCGCGGGCGTGGTTCAAGCTCACGCATCGCGACATGGGGCCGCGCGCGCGCTACCTCGGACCGGAAGTCCCGGAAGAAGTACTGATCTGGCAGGACCCGGTTCCCGCCGTCGATCATGCGCTTATCGACGCGGACGACATCGCCGCACTCAAGGGCAAGATTCTTGCTTCCGGCCTGACCGTTTCGGAACTCGTTTCGACGGCGTGGGCGTCGGCTTCGACCTTCCGCGGCTCGGACAAGCGCGGCGGAGCCAACGGCGCGCGCATCCGCCTGTCGCCGCAGAAGTACTGGGAAGTCAACCAGCCCGCGCAACTGGGCAAGGTCCTGTCGACCCTCGAAGGCATTCAGGCGGCGTTCAACGACGCGGCGACCGGCGGCAAGCGCGTTTCGCTGGCCGACCTGATCGTTCTCGGCGGTTGCGCGGCGGTTGAAAAGGCCGCGAGCGACGCCGGACACGCCGTCTCGGTCGCGTTCCATCCCGGACGCACCGATGCCTCGCAGGAACACACCGACGTGGCTTCCTTCGCCGTCCTTGAACCCGTCGCCGACGCCTTCCGGAATTACTACCGGTCGGGCCTGACGCGGACGCCCGAGGATCTGCTGATCGACCGCGCGCAACTGCTGACGCTGACCGCGCCCGAAATGACGGCGCTGGTGGGCGGCCTGCGCGTACTGGGCACCAACACCGGCGGGACGCATCACGGCGTGTTCACCAACCGTCCGGGTGTGCTGACCAACGACTTCTTCTCGAACCTGCTCGATATGGGCACGAACTGGAAGCCGGTCGAAGGAAATCACACGGTGTTCGAAGGCCACGATGACGCGGGCAACGTCAAGTGGACCGCAACGCGGGTGGACCTCATCTTCGGTTCGAACTCGGAACTCCGGGCGATTGCCGAAGTGTACGGCTGCGATGATTCGGAAGCGAAGTTCGTCAGTGATTTCGCCGCTGCGTGGGCCAAGGTCATGGACCTCGACCGGTTTGAACTCGCGTAGTCGGTTGTAGTTCTCAAGGTGAAGGGCCACGGAGAGAAAAAACTCCGTGGCCCTTTTCAATGTATGTTCAGCAAATGGTTTGGAGTGGTTTTCAAATGGGTAAGACCCAAGAAAATAGCCCATACCCGGACCGAAGGGAGGGTATGGGGAAAAATGTGTTTCCACGCATCATCGTTTTCCCACAGCCTCCCTTCGGTCCGGCTGTGGGCTACATTCTTCATTGGTCGCTCCCAATCGAAAACCGCTCTAAACTCAAGAGGATCAGACTCGAAATCACGCCCGGCCCTCTCCATTGAGGGATTGGGCATCCCGGTTGAACCGGTGGAAAACCCTTATGGAAAGCGCGCCCATGAACAACACCAAAAATCAGGATGAACGAATCGCAAAGATGACCTTTGCTTCCGTGTACCCGCACTATCTTGCAAAAGTCGAAAAGAAAGGGCGAACGAAAGCAGAGCTACACGAGGTAATCGAGTGGCTGACCGGCTTTGATGAAATTGCGCTGCAAAAGCGGATTGAAGACAAAGTGACGTTTGAACGGTTCTTTCAGGAAGCCACAATCAACCCGAGCGCATATCTCATTACCGGTTCAATCTGCGGCTGCCGCGTGGAAGATATTACAAACCCGCTGACCCAGCAGGTCAGGTATCTCGACAAACTGGTGGATGAACTGGCGAAGGGGCGAAAAATGGACAAAATCCTGCGTGTTGGGGCCTGACTTCATAAAGGCTTCGTGAACGGGCCACGTACGAACCGCCCTGGTTCATAAACGACAGGTTATCCGGACGCCTTCCCTGATCTGATCGATGGTTGCGGTGGCCCCGCCACAAACAACGATTAGCACGTTGTTGAATTCTTCAAGTTCCGAAGCCTTTTCATAGGCCAGCGCAAGGCTTGCGCCGCAGGCCGGTTCGACCAGAATTCGGTGGTCGGCGAGAAATCGCTCGCAGGCCGAAAGCGCGCTTTGATCGGATACCACGAGGCTCCGAATCGGACGCTCCTTCCACCACTGCACCGCTCGCTCACAAACGCGCTTGGCCCCAAGCGAGGTGGCAATGCTGGTGATTCGTTCCAGTTGAACCACCTGCCCGGCCTTTGTCGCCTCGTGAAATGACGCCGCGCCCTCGGTTTCAACCGCGATCACCGGAATGTGTCCCCATCCGTTTCGATGAAGCCCCTCGGCCACTCCCGACAACAATCCGCCACCGCCTACCGAAACCACGACCGCATCGGGCCTGACTCCGGAAAGAAAAACTTCATCAATCATTGTGGCGTGGCCCTGCCAATGAAGCGGATCATCGAAAGGATGAAGAAACGCATCCGTCGTTCCGACGAGCGACAGCGCGAACTCATTCGCCTCCTGCCAGGAAGCGCCGTGAACGATGACCTCGGCGTTTTCCAGTTGAAGCAATTCCTTCGCGCGTTCCGACGTGGTTTCCGGAACCACCACCGTAACCGGAACATTCAAACTGCGCCCCGCATAGGCGACGGCCAGACCGGCATTGCCGCCTGAAGACGAAACGAACCGACGAGCGCCGCGCGCCGCGTAGGTTTCGCATGCAAAACCGATGCCGCGAATCTTGAACGAACCGGGCGCTTGCAGCGCGTCAAGTTTCAGCCAGACCGAACGCCCCGCCGCCAGACTCAGCGGGCGGGATTCGACGAGCGGTGTATTGGTATGGAGAGGCATGGTGGTATGGAAAACGCTTTCATCCTTTCATCGTCCCCGTTTCGCGCAGGCGCAGGTGCCACTCGAAGGCGCGCGCGAGGTCGTGCGGCGTGTGCTTTCCGGGTGAAATGGCGAGCGCGCGTTCGTGATATTCCATCAAAGCGTCGCGGTACATCGGGTGCGCGCATTTCCGGATGATTTCCTCCGCGCGGCGACGCGGACACAGCCCCCGCAGATCGGCCAGTCCCTGCTCGGTGACGAGAATTTGCGTCGAGTGTTCGTTGTGGTCAACGTGCGACACCATCGGGACAATGGTTGAAATCGCGCCTTTTTTCGCAATGGACGGCGCCATGAAAATCGTCACGAACGCATTGCGAGCGAAGTCGCCGCTGCCGCCGATGCCGTTCATCATCTGCGTACCGAGGACGTGCGTCGAATTGACGTTGCCGTAAATGTCGGCTTCCAGCGCGGTGTTCATCGCGATGATGCCCATGCGGCGGATGACTTCCGGGTTGTTCGAAATTTCCTGGGGACGAATGATGAAACTGCGCCGCAAATCGTCGATTTCACGATGAAAACGGGCGACTCCCTGCGCGGAAAAGGTGAGCGCGCTGGTCGAGGCGCACACCAGTTTGTCGGCGTCGAGAAGGTCGAAGACGGAATCCTGAAGGACTTCGGTGTACATCCGGATGCGTCCGAATCGGTCGTCGTGCGCGAGACACGACAGCGCGGCGTTGGCCACATTGCCGACGCCCGCCTGAAACGGCAGGTAGTGTTTCGGGATTCTTCCCTTCGCGATTTCGTGCAGGATGAAGTCGAGGACGTGTTCGCCGATAGCCCGCGCGGTGTCGTCAACCGCCTTGAATTCATGCGCCGTTTCCTGAATGTCGGTGATGACGATGCCCTTGATTTTTTCAGGGTCGCATTTGACGTAGGGCGCGCCGATACGGTCGTCCACATGGTTGATGTGGATGGGGCGTCCGTGCGGCGGCGGTTCAGGCATGAAAATGTCGTGGTAGCCCTTGAGTTCGAGCGGATGGCTCGTGTTCAGCTCGATGTAGACCTCTTTCGCGTAGTGGATAAAGGTCGGACTCATCCCCGACGAGGTTGAAAGGTAAATCCGTCCGTCTTCGGTGACGTCCACGGCCTCGATGATCGCCGCGTCGATCGGGTCGAGAACGCCATGCTCGATGTAGGTCGCGACATGGCTCAGATGCATGTCGATGAACTCGATTTCACCTGAATTGATGCGGTTGCGAAGGTCCGGCGTGGATTGAAACGGCAGCCGCTTGCGCAGTGCGCCCGAACGGGCCAGTTCCCCGTCGAGTTCTTCCCCGGTCGAAGCACCGGTGTAGAGATTCACCGCGCAGCGTTCGCCCCGGTCGTGGGCTTCCTTCAGCCGCGCGGCCCAGGCGACGGGAATGACCTTCGGATAGGCGGTGGTGAACCCGCTCGTCCCGACCGTTCCGACCATCGGGAGGCGTTTGGCGGCGTCTTCCGCCGACATTCGTTTCGATGCAATGAAAGGCGTGATGCGATTCAAGGGAAAATCTCCGGTTGAAAGTTCAGAATGCTGATTCCAGCATCCATCATGAACCGGAGAAAATCGAACCGACAACCGAGTGGGCGGCGATTTCCCCGCCGGTTTCGACGTTCATCGCCGTTTCACGGTCTTCCCACCCCAAAGCCCATTCTGTTAGTTTGAAACCGGCGCGCGCAGGGCGCGCCACATCCGCAAAAGGGCCGCGCCCACCTGCCTGAAATCATATTCGACCAACCTCTTTCGCCCGGCTTGCGGACCGGGCATTCGAAGGAGGCATGCCATGAATCTGGAACAACAGAAGAAACAGGCCCGCGAACTGTTGCGGGCACTCCGCGCGGGCAACGGCGATGCGCTGGCCCGGCTCCGCGGTCATCACCTGCGCTGGGCCGCAACGGACGAGATCGCCATCCGGCAGAACGTCGCCCTGCACGATGCCCAGTTCGTCATCGCCCGCGAGCAGGGATTCACCGGCTGGACCAAGCTCAAAGCCTACGCCGAGCCTTCCATGTACGAGCGACATACGCGGCTGTTCGTCGCCGACGTCGCGTGGATCGAACAGCGCGCCCACGGTCTGATGCTGACGCGCCGGTCGGCAGGCCCGGCGGCGCTTGAACAGATTCGCGTCTGGCATCCGCGTTTTGAAGGCTTTTCCGATGAAGAAATTCTCCGGGCACGGTTCGATGAAAACGATGCCCGACTCGTCTACGCGCGGGAACACGGCTTCGAAACGTGGGATGAACTTGTCCAGCGGGTGAACGCGCTCGCATCCGTCGCGAATCCCGAGGACGGCGAACCGTTTCTGGCCGCCTTCCGCGCCCTCGAAGCCGGCGACGCGGCGCGGCTGGCTTTGCTTCTGAAACGCCATCGAACCCTTGCGCGACAACGCGGAACCAACGGCAATTCGCTGTTGAATCTCGCCGTGAGCCTCGCCGCGAAAGGGAAATTCGATGCGGCGGCGGTCATTGACGAACTGCTGGCGGCGGGCGCGGACGTGAACGACGCCAATGACCGCGGCTGGACGCCGCTTCATCAAGCGGCTTACGCCAATCAATCCGACCTTACCGCCAAACTGATCGACGCCGGGGCGGACCTCGATCCGGAAGCGCATGGTTCGGGCGGAACGCCGCTGGCGTGCGCGTTGTTCTGGGGGCATCGCGAAGTCGCCGATCTTCTGGGGCGGCATTCCGTCGCGCCCGGCAACCTTCGCGCCGCCGCCGGATTGGGCAATCACGACCTTCTGGAAATGTGCTTCAACGACGACGGAACGCTCGCGGCCGAAGCGTTTGCCGCGCGCGGCTTTTACCGCCCCCACAGCGGGTTTCCAGAGTGGAATCCGTCCGCCGATGTACAGGAAGTTCTGGATGAAGCGCTCGTCTGGGCCTGCAAGGCCGGGCGCGTGGAAGTTCTACCGCGTCTGGCGCGTGCCGGAGCGCGTCTTGATGCCGATCCCTATCGCGGAACGCCTCTGATCTGGGCGGCGGTGTGCAACCGGCTGGAAACCGCCGAGTGGCTCGTCAATCACGGAGCGACCGTCAACCTCAAAGCCACCTTCGGCGGTCTCACGCACGGTCAGGGCGTGACCGCGCTGCACATGGCGGCGCAAAATGGCCACCTTTCAATGGTGAAGCTGCTCATCCGGTGCGGCGCCGACCCGAAAATAAAGGACGACCTCTATCAAAGCGATGCCGAAGGCGCGGCAAACTTCTTCGGCAAGGTCACCGTTCGGGATTATCTGCGCGGCCTCGGGAATTGATGTTCAAGATGGATACAAGGAATTTTCACCACAGAGGCACGGAGGAGTCGCAGAGGTTCACAGAGAGAAAACCTCCGTGGTCCTCTGTGTGATCTCCGTGTCTGTGGTGAAAAACATACCCCACCAATCCTGGGCCGGAGTGCCTTCACACCTTCTTCCCGAGCAGCTTTCCGGTCACGGGGATGAACACCGCCAGCGCCAGCGAGGCCGCGATGACACCGCCCGCAATCGCGAGAAAGAAAAACCGCGCCGCGCCCATTCCCTTCGCCGGGTCAAAGAAACCCGCCAGATAGCCCGCGCCGTAGTTTCCGATGGCGATGAAGACGAACCACATGCCGAGCAGGAAACCGACCGCGCGCGGCGGGGCGAGTTTCGTGACCGTACTCAACCCCACCGGACTCAGACACAGTTCTCCGACCGTGTGCAGGAAGTAGAGCGCGACCAGCCACAACGGACCGACCTTGCCGTCCGCGAACATGCCGAGTGAAAGAAACAGATAGCCCGCGCCGACGAAAAACAGTCCGCCCACAAACTTCGTCACGCTCGACGGCTGGCGTTCGCCGAGTTTCAACCAGATGATTGAAAACACCGGCGCGAGCAGCAGGATGAAGAACGAGTTGACCGATTGAAACCAGCTCGAAGGAAACTCATAGCCGAACAGCCGGTTGTTCACCATGTTTTCGGCGAACAGGTTCAGACTCGACCCGGCCTGTTCGAACGCGGTCCAGAAAAACGAGGAAAACACGAGGAGAATGGCGAGGACGATCAGTTTGTTGACGTCCGAGCGGTTCAGGCCACCGGTTTCAACACCTTCCGCTTTCTGTTTGATCGGGGCGTTCCCTTTCACCCGTTCGCGATGCCACAGCAACTGCGCGACGCCGAGGGTCATGCCGAGACCGGCGAGGCCGAAGCCGAGATGCCAGTTGACCCGCTGCCCGACCGTGCCGCAGACGAGCGGCGCGACCATTCCGCCGAGATTGATGCCGATGTAGAAAATCGAAAATCCGCTGTCGCGGCGCAAGTCGCCCGGGCTGTACAGATTTCCGACCATCGCGCTGATGTTCGGCTTGAGCAGGCCCGTTCCGAGCGCAATCGCCACCAGTCCGAGAAAGAACGCCGACGTTGACGGCAGCGCCATCAGAAAGTGGCCGGAAGCGATGATGATGCCGCCGTAGAGTACGGATCGGTAGGCCCCGATCAGCGTGTCGGCGATGATGCCGCCGATGACCGCCGTGAAATACACCGACGACGTATACAGCCCGTAAATGCGCGTCGCTTTCGGAATGTCGTAGGCCAGTCCGCCCGCCGCGACCGGCGCGGTCATGTAGAGCACGAGCAGCGCCCGCATGCCGTAGTAACTGAACCGTTCCCAGAACTCGGTCAGAAAAAGTGTGGTGAGTCCGCGCGGATGCCCCGCGATGCCGCCGGTGTCGGCGTTCGCGCGTTCATCGGACGGTGTGACGGCCGTCGGTGCGTGAGCGATCATGAATGGTCGCCTCCTGAAATGTCGTCGATTTCTCGAAGTCTTTTTCAGGAGGCGTGGCTTCACGCCGATTTTGTGACGAAACCGCGCCAACGCGGGATGAAACCGTCCTTGAACGATTCCGGGGGAAACGCTTTTTTCACCGCGGAGGCGCGGAGATCACACAGAGGACCACGGAGTTTTTTCTTTCTCGGTGAACCTTTGTGACTTCTCTGCGCCTCCGTGGCGAAAAAACCAAATGTTTCAATCCCGGATGGACGGATCGCCCGGCTACCAGGGGAGAGAATTTCCAAGGTGAAAGAACCCGCCGGTCGGGCCGTCGGCCGGAAGCGTCGCCAACTGCACGGCGGTCTTGGCGCCTTCTTCAATCGTCATGGTCGCGGTCGGATTGGCATCCGTTTTGACTTCGCCGGGATGGGTCGAATTCACTTTCACGGGCGTATGCTTGAGGGCATCCGCGAGGTGAATCGTAAAAGCGTTGAGCGCGGTCTTGCTTGAGTTGTAGGCAAACGGCTTGACGTTTGCGATCGGCGAATCAGGCAGCGAGTGAAGCGTCAGCGAACCGAGTCCGCTCGACTGGTTCACGATGCGGCCCTGCTCGCTCTTGAGAATGAGCGGCAGCAACCGCTGGGTCAGGTCGATGAGTCCGAAGAAATTGCCTTCGTAGGTTTTACGAATCAGATCCATCGGAACCGTATCGGCTTTGTATTCCCAGTCGATGGCGAACCCGGCATTGTTGACCAGTACGTCGAGTTTCCCGAATTCGTCCTCGATGTACTTCCGCACTGCTTCGAACCCGGCGGAATCTTCCATATCCAGCTTCACGAAGCGTGCATCAATGCCTTTGCCCGCAAGCTGCTCGACGGCGGCCTTGCCCAGGTCGGCATTGCGCGCCGACAGAATCACGGTGAACCCGAGCGCGCCGAGCTGGCGACAGATTTCGAATCCGATTCCCTTGTTTGCTCCGGTGACAAGCGCAACCGGTTTTGAAGACGACATGGTGATGACTTCCTTTTTTAAAAATGCCGGAATCCGGCGGCTTTGGTTTTTCAGAACAGCTTGACGCGCTCGGTGACGTATTCACCTTCGCCAATCCACTTGCGGGCGATGGACGCCACACGGACGCCGAGCCGTTCCGCCGTCAACAGGTCGCCCTTACTCGGCGCGAGGTCCGGCCCCTGGTCGCCGTTGCTCTGGGCCATCGCCCCGAGCCAGCTTCCAAGCCGGTTGTTGTCGTCAACCGATCCGCCGCTCCAGTTGTTGCCGGGGCCATCCGCGACCCCGACCCAGATCATGCCCATCTGCGCGCCGAAGACGGCCAGTTGAATCAGGGTGGAAAGTTTGTCGCCGTTCTGCGAAGCCGAATTGGTGAAGGCCGCGCCGATCTTGTCCTTCCACCGCTGTTCGCTCCACGGACCGAAGGAATTTTCGATGAAAGCCTTGAAAATGGCCGAAACGCTGCCCATGTAGGTCGCGCAGCCGAAGATGATCGCGTCCGAGGCATCGAGGGTGTTCATGGTTTCCTCGTTGCGCCAGCGACCTTTCTCGATGTCGTCACCCTTGATTTCGATGAGATGAACCGTGACGCCCTCGATTGAGGCCGCCCCTTTTGCGACGGCTTCGGCCTGCCTGCGGGTGTGCCCTCCGCCGGATTGATACACCACTGAAACGGTTGTCATGCCTGCTCCTTGATTTGAAATCGGTTAGGGAACGACGACGATGCGTCCGAGTTGTTCGTTGGATTCAAGGTGGCGATGGGAGGCGGCGTAGTCATCGAGCGAAAACGTCCGGTCAATCAGGACCTTGAGCGTGCCGTTTTCGAATCCCCCGAACACGTCGCGAAACGCCCGTTCCCGTCGCTCGGGATTCCCGAACACGCCGTATACCGAATAGCCCCAGAAGCGCAGGTCCTTCATCAACACCGGGAACAGGGGCAGGGCCGACGGCGCGGGCGACAACGCGCCGTACAGAAAAACAATGCCTCCCGGAGTGGCTGCTCCGGCCAGCGGTTCCAGCATGTCACCGGCAATCGGATCGAAAATCAGCCGCGCTCCCTTGCCCTGAGTCACGTCCATCACCCGCTCGGCCAGGTTTTCCTCGTTCGTCACGATGACGTGTTCCGCGCCGACATCGAGCAATCCCTGTTTCTTGGAAGCCCCGCGCGTGGCGGCAATGGGAATCGCCCCGACCGCCCGCGCCATTTGAATGGCAGCCACACCGACGCTGCTGCTGGCGGCGGTAATCAGAACCACATCGCCCTTGGTCATTCCGCCGAAGTCGTTGAGCGCGCCCCAGACCGTCACATAGGGCAATGAAATGGAAGCGGCTTCATTGGGCGGGATGGTTTCGGGATAGGGTTCGAGAAATGCCGCCGGAACAATGGCGGTTTCGCCATGCGTTCCGTGGGTACTGACATTAAAGCCCGGA
Organism: Blastocatellia bacterium NZW_1522; assembly: GCA_039793685.1. Classification (GTDB taxonomy): domain Bacteria; phylum Acidobacteriota; class Blastocatellia; order Chloracidobacteriales; family Chloracidobacteriaceae; genus JAAFHI01. The sequence continues at coordinate 1,552 of JBDRAL010000039.1, read as the reverse complement.
AAGGTCAGCACCGCCATCCCGACCCTGACGTTCTCGACGCCTTCGCCGACGGCTTCGACAATCCCGGCAATGTCGGTGCCGATGCGCGAATTCGGGACCTGCGGCTGGTACAGGTAGCGCCCCGACCGAAACAGCGCGTCGGCCCGGTTCAGGCTCATCGCGCCGACCCGAATCCGCGCCTCTCCCGGCCCCGGTTCGGCCAGCGGGACCGACTCGATGCGAAGAACGTCCGCGCCACCGACTTCATGAAACCGAACGATTTTGGTACTCATCGAAAAAATGCTCCATTCCCTGCTTTTTCAGGGTGAATTTCAGCCGAAAAGACCCTCAAGAGCCGTGTAGGGGCCGAGTGGAAGAAGTTGAACATCGAGCAGGTCGGCCTGGTGCATCGGGTACTCGTGCATGGCCTGTTCGACGGCTTCCACCGATTCGGCTTCCCACAGGAACACCACGCCTTTTTCACTGGTGAGATACCAGGTTTGCCGAATCAGGCCCTGCTTGAGAAATTCCCAGGTTTTCGCCGCCTCGGGTTTGATCAGCGGGAGGAATTTTTCCATCGGCGCGTCCGGCTTCAGCCGGGCAATCATCAGAATCTGCATGACCTCCGCCTTTCCTCAGTGAATCCGGTTGAGTTCGAGCAAAACGCCCTGCATGGCGCTGGAGTCGTAGAAAAACCGTTCGTTGATGATCTTTCCGTCCTTCCAGGTGTAAAGCGCGAGTTCGTCGAGTCGTCCGCGAAAGCCGTCAACCGTGGTGGCTTCGAAGTACCACTGAATGACCGCATGGTCGCCGTCCACCAGCACCGCGCCGATGCCGAAATCGTGGATTTCCTTGAGCGCGGCGTTGACCTTGTTCTGGCGTTCGATGCTGAGGGCGCGCCCCTTGCGAGGCGGAAGCTGGTTTTCCTGCGAGACGCAGTCTTCGTGATAGAAGGTTTCATAGACTTCCTCGACCGAAGCGCGGTTCTTGACGAGTTCGAGCAATGCCATCACTGATTCGCGAGTGTTCATGGGGCTGTCTTCCTTTCTGTTTCGGTTGAAATTCGTGAATTCAGGCGTCGGTTCCGGCCAGCAGCATGCCGGGGAGGAACGTGGCCATGTACTTTTCCGCGCCCTTCGGATCGCTCAGAAGCAACGCGGAAACCTGCGCCGCCTGTTCGCCCGGATACACGTCTTCGTCGCCGTCGGCGAGCGCCTTCAATGTGGCGCGGATCACCTCTCCCGGCGCGACTTTCGGATTCGGCCATTCCTTCGCCAGTTCGGTATCCACCGTGCCCGGCATCACGCACACGACGAGCGTGCCCTGAGCGGCAAGTTCCGCCCGTACGCCCTGCGTCATCGAAATCGCCGCCGCCTTCGACACGCTGTAGGAACCGCTGAAGGGCAGATTGATTTTCCCGAGCAATGACGCCACGTTGACGATGGCCCCGCCGCCGTTGGCCTTCAAAACCGGCGCGAACGCCCGGCACATGCTCAGCATCCCGAAGTAGTTCACTTCCATTTCGGCCCGCGCCGCTTCGAGATCGGACGCGGCGATGAGTCCCGCGTTGAGC
>JBDRAL010000038.1:0-84132 GCA_039793685.1 Blastocatellia bacterium NZW_1522 | reverse complement strand
CAGTGAGCCGGAATTTCATTGCCAATTGTCCATTGTCAATTCTCCATTCACTTGTGTGTGCCGCGTCTTCGACGCTTTGAAATTGCCTCAAACGCCACCCCACCCTCACGGGTGGGGCTATTGTCTGACGGCGCATCCGCGCCTGTTCGGAGCAATTCCAAACCCACCGTAATTACCGTTTTAAATTTTCAAAGACCATAAGCGGGTGACTCTGAACAAAAAAAATCAGCCACCGAAACGATGGCTGATTTTCGAACGAACCTCTTTTTTTGAAACCGGCGGTTTTATCTGGCCAGCGCCTGAGCGACGTTGAGGCGTCCGCCGGTGACCGTCTTGCCTTTCAGTTCCGCCACCGGGACGGTCGAGTCGAGCAACCGCGCCTTCAGTTCCTTCGTCGTCAGTTTCGGATTCTTCGCCAGCACCAGCGCCGCCGCGCCGGAAACGTAGGGCGTGGCCATCGACGTGCCCGAGAAGTGCATGTAGCCCGTGCCGTATTCCGCCGCCGGGACCGTGCTGTAGACGTCCACGCCCGGCGCGGCCAGATGCACCGACTTCTTGCCGTAGCACGAGAACGACGCGAGGCCGTCGTTGGCGTCGAGCGCCGCGACCGAAACGACGTTCGGTACGTCGTAGGACGACGGATAGTGCGGATAGCGGTCGTTGTTGGAAGCGTCGTTGCCCGCCGCCGCCACAAACAGGATGTCGTTGTCGTTGGCCAGCTTGATGGCGTCTTCGAGCGCCCGCGAGTACCCGCCGCCGCCCCAGCTATTCGACAGAACGCGCAGGTTGACCCCGCGCTTCTTCATCGCCACGGCGTAGTTGACGCATTCGAGCGCGTCGTTGAGGCGTCCGGAGCCGTTTTCGTCGAGAAACTTGAGCGCCATCAGCCGGACATTCCAGTTCACGCCCGCGATGCCCGCGCCGTTGTCGCCCTTCGCGCCGATGATTCCCGCGCAGTGCGTGCCATGGCCCTGGTCGTCCATCGGGTTTCCGGAGTTTTTGACGGCGTTGAACCCGTAGTAATCGTCAACGATGCCGTTGTTGTCGTCATCCTTGCCGTTGTTCGGGATTTCCCGGTCGTTGACCCACATGTTGTCCACGAGGTCCTCGTGGGTGTAGTCGATGCCGGTGTCGATTACGCCGACCACGATCTTGTCGCTGCCGGTAGTCGTGTCCCACGCGGTCAGCGCGCCGATGTCCACGCCTGACTTGCCACTGCGGCCGCCGTTGACCGGCTGGCCGTTGTTGAAGTGGCCCCACTGCTTGAGGAAGTCGGGGTCGTTCGGCTGGGTGTCGTCCTTCTGGAATTTGAGGTTGCGCTCGACGTACTCGACGTTCGGATCGGCCTTCAGTTCGGCGATGACCGATTCGATGTCGCCGCTTTCAACCTGCTGGAAGGAAAAGCGGGGCAGGTTCGGGTAGGACGCTTCCTCGCGCATGTGCAGACGCTTGAGCAGCCCCTCAATGGAGAGCTTCGAGGCCGACGCGCGATATTTGACGATGAGCGTCCGGTCGGCGTCATCGGCGGCGGATGTCGTGGGGGCCGAATTCGTGGGGAACGTCCGGTTACAAGTGTACCGCGGCTTTTTGCCCCACTGCTTTACGTTCCGCTGAACGGAACCGGCGAACGAAGCGCCGAGAACCACGACCATTCCGATCGCGATGTGGAATGCCGGTGTGCGTTTCATCGTCACAAACCTCCGGGATGAAAGCGGTTGAACGGTCGCGGCGCGCGCGCGTCACGGATAGACTTTGTAATTTGCCGATTTGTAGCGGAACAGCCGCACCTGTTTGACGTTGGCGCGGTATTCGTAATCGTTCATCTCGGCCCGCAGAATGATGCGCCAGCCGGGCGTCATCATCATCGCGGCCATTTCGTCCTCGGTCGGCGCGCCGAGCGCGGCGTTCGGGAACTGGGTTTCCTCGGTTTTGGCGACCGTCACGTCGCGCGACGGCAAGCCGAGCCGACCGGCCAGATCGCGGGAAGCGATGTCCACGGCTTGTTCTTTCGTCAAAGGCATAGCGGGGGTCTTCCGTCTGAATCAAAGTCAGCGAACGGTAGTGCGGTTCGCGCGGGAACACAAGATGGTACTCCCGCGCATCACAACGCAACCGACCGCCGGGAAGTTTCCATTACATCGGGGGACGCCGCTGCGACAAACCGACATACTGCATCCGCAGCGTCCCGAGCACTTCCTCAAGCGTCCGCTGTTCCGACGCGGTCAGGTTGTTCCGGGTTTTCTCCTTCAGCATGCCGATGAGGTCGATGTAGTGCCGCGCGGCGTTCAGGTCGGGGGGAATCCGGCCGTACTGCGGGTGTTCCACCAGCCCGAGCATCATCATCGCGTTCGTCGCCAGTTCCATGACGAACTCTGAAAACATGCTTTCGCCCGCTTCTTCTTCGGGTTCCGGTTCAGGCGCGGGTTCCGCCGCCGCGACCGGTTCGGGGCGCGACTCGACCGCCGCCGGCGTTTCCGGCTCCGGTTCGGAATCAATGTCGTTGCGCAGCGTCCCGTCGGAATTGAACAGACGACGGTCGCTGACCTTGAAGGTTACTTCTTTTTCCTCGCTCATAAAAACAGGTGTCGGGTTTTGGGTTTCAGGTTTTGGGAGAGTGAAAATTATGAATGATGAATTCAAGCCGAGAAGGGAGGCAGCATGTTCAGCCCTTCCCGATAATTCATAACTCATAATTCATAATTCAAAGAGGTTTTCAGGTTTCGCTCGGCTGGCGGCGCGCGCGGCGTTTGCGGCGCAGGTCGCCGATTTCGGATTCGACCTCGCGGACGTCGCTCACGGCATCGCCCATGCGGGCCGCTATCATCTCCATTTTTCGCTGCGCGGAAAGAACGACTTCCGAAACCTGCCGGAGTTCCTGCAAAAGCTGTTTGTGCAGCGCGATGGCGGCGTTGGTTTCGGGGGAATCGCCCATTTCAAACAGCGGACGGAGTTCGTCGCGGTGAAAATCGACCTCGCCGCGCAGACGGTCGCGCTGGCCGTGCAGGCGCAGCAGCGCGCGGTAGGCCCGTTGCAGTTCCAGATTCAGCTTGGTGGCGGACTGGCCGTATTCCGCGATTTCCCGCGCCATGACGTCGAGCGTCCCCATCAGCCGGTCACGCTCCGAAAGCGGCCCGCTGTCGCGGAATCCCCGGCCCCGCTCGATCAGCGGCGCGTCGGGAGAATCGGAAATGTCCTCGACGCCGCCTTCCACGAGCGCAAAGCCGGTATCCGGCGCAACCGCCGGATTTCCGTCGGTGGAAGTGCCGGGCAAACTCACCATCGCCCGGAACGCGCAAGCCTTGATGAGTTCCGCCGTGTTGGTCCCGACGCCCGCCGCCTGCGAGATTTCGAGCGCGGACGACGTACCGAGGTCGCCCAGCCGCGTCAGACCGGCGGCGTAGAGTTTTTGAAGATCGCCGGGATCGACCGTCCGGAAGAAATTCGGCACTTCCGAAATGTGCGGCGTCGCGGCGGCGGAGAAGGCTTCCTCATCCTGTTTGACGGTCGCCTGCGTAGTCGGGCCGTCGGCCGAAAGGCTCTGGTGAATGAGCCGCCGCAGTTCGTTGAAATCCCGCGTGAGGTTTTTCGTGTCCCGCTCGGTGAGCGCCTTGCGCTTGCCCGTCTGGACGTCCAGCAACGGCCGCTCGATGGACTTCAGGACGTCGAGAATATCGTGGTACTTGATCGTCTCCGACGCCTTGATCAACGGACGCAGCGCGCCGATGCAGGCGTCCACCGTCCCGAGAATGATGCGGCCCGCGCCCTCCCCGCCCGACCGGACGACGTAATCCGCCAGCGTGTAGAGCGACAGCCCGACCGGTTCGAGAAATTCCCAGACGATGTTGCTGAACATGCTCTTGAGTTCGGCTTCCGTCTGGCGGTCGTAGGCCAGTTGATCCTTCGCCGAAAGCGACACGGCCTGAAACATCCCGGTCGGATGGATGAGTTCGTCGATGGCCGCGACAATATCGTCGTCGCCGAGGTCATCCTGACGCGACGTACCGTTTTCGGTCGTCATCAACACGCGCGAACGAGCGGTTTCCACGTCGAGCTGGCGTTTGTCGCGTTCCGGCATCGGAGGCTCCGCTTCAGAAAATAAAGGATGGGCAGGAAGTATCGTTCGTGGCGAATGTACCATGCCGAATCGAAAATGTCGGCATCCGCGCGGGGGAAGCAGCGGAGAGGGGAAATGTTTTCTTTTTCTTCAGCTATTCAATTGTTTTTTCGAGTCAAAAAGCCAGAAAAGGTTGTCGGCCCGCAAACGACGCAACGACTGGAGCCATTCATTTGACGAGGTCGTGAACCAGTCCCAGCCCGACCAGATTCACGACCACGGAAACCCAGAAGGCGATCTGAAAGGATGCCTTGCGGGATTTGTGGCGATAGATCCGCTGGGCAATCAGCGCACCCGGCCACCCGCCGAAAAACCCCACCGCGAGCAGCGTCACCTCGGGAGTCCGCCATCGCCCGGCGCGAGCCGCCGCCTTATCATTCCTGTACAAAAAAAATGCGACGGCACTGGCAATCAGGTATGCCCCGAAAACCGCTGCCAGCACCTTACCCGCCACCGTCAGCAAACCAAGCAGTATCAGTACCAGAACACTAAAACCGATACCTGCCCAGTCCCCGCCGGACAGCCCCTTCAATTCGCGACGGTGGGCAACAGGTGTGCCTGGCTGGACGAACGCCACCTGCACGGCCCGCCCGCGCCCCTGCCCGTCAACCGCAAGCTCGAAGGTCACCCATTCCTTTTCGGCTGGACGCTGGTCGCGGCACTGTACGTCGTGAATGTGGAAAAATACTTTCGGACTTCCGTCATCAGGGAGAATGAATCCGAACCCCCGGTCGTCCTTCCAGTCCGAGATCTTTCCCTTTTGGCGCATTGAAGGTTTAGCTCCGACAAGATTTTTCTAGGAATAACGCCGTGCAATTCGACCATTCCCTTCCTGCTCGACGGTACGGCGTTATGAACGATTCTCAACGATCTCGGTACTATCCATCGCTTCCAAAAACTTTCAACCACTCCGAAGCCAAATTGAAAATAAAATTCGCTGAAGCAACCACCGAGCTTCCCCTCAAGGAAAGGCCACCTCTGGTGAACGAAGCGAAAATATTGATTTCTTTGTCCTTAGCTCGGTTATGGTTTTTGAAAAATTGTTTCGGTATTTCCTTCGCCCGTTACCGCCCGGTCCTTGAGGGCCGGGCGGACCGACCAACCAAAGCCCCAGCGGGGCGACGTTACGAGAGCCGAGGGCAAGCGAAGCGCAGCCCTCGGAACGTCCGGCGAGAAATGCCCCGAGCCGCGTCAGCGGTGAGGGCATCGTTCAAAGATGAAGGACCGGAATTTCATTTCCACTCGAAATCAGCGAACGCCCGCGTCAGCCAGCCGCGATACCACTGGTCGAAGGTCGGCGGACGCCGCAACGGCGGCAGCGCGTTTCCCGCCCCGCCCTCGCCCGAGATCGTCGGCGGACGCAGCGCCGGGCGACATTCCGCCACGACTTCATCCAGCACGACTACGTCCCAGACCGTCCCGGTGAAAACCCCGCTCGTCACAAGAACGCTCCACGCCGTTTCCCCCTGGTACGCCACCGGAATCAGCCCGGTTGTCGGCCAGTCGAGCAACGGAACCGCCAGCCGCCCCCGGGTCGGACCGAAGAAAAACCGCTCGCCGTCTTCCGTCCCGATGGGAAAAGGGAGCGAAGCGGCGTCGGGAACGATGTTGAAACAGTCAAGTTCGCGCAGGGTGTCCGCCGGACTCAGCAGACCGTAATACGGCCCGGCCCCATAGCCGATTTCAGCCAGAAACGCGCGGTAGTTTTCCGGCAGACAGGTCCCGAGACAATCTTCAAAAGCGTCGAGTTCGTGATCCGGAACGCGGGTCAGGACGTAGCCGTGAAGTTCCGCCCCGAATACCCGCCGCCCGGCGTCGAGGTCGCGCAGCTTGCGGACCGAGCGAACCGTTGCCGGTTCGTCCACCTCGGCAGGCGGCGCGGAGGACAGCTCGTCCTTCGCGCGGTCGGCCCATTTTTCGAGAAGTCCGTTGAAACGGTTGAACATCGGCGTCGCTCCCGGCTGACGAGGCGAGCGGGGATCTACTCGGTGTCTTCAGCGAATTCCGCCTGCTCGAGTTTCGCCAGGCGGCGTTCGAGGTCGCGGATGGTTTTGACCAGCTCCGGCAGTTTCTGCTGCGTGGCCGTCACTTTCAACCACTGCCGGTGGTCGTAGGCGGGTGAACCGGCGACATGCTTACCCGGTTCGACGTCGTTCGGCACGCCGCTTTGCGCCGTCACGATCACGTCGTTGCCGACTTTCAAATGACCGACGACCCCGACCTGCCCCGCCAGAATCACCCGGTCGCCGATTTCGCAGCTTCCCGCCAGACCGACCTGCGCGCAGAGCAGCGTATCCTCGCCGACCCGCGACCCGTGGCCGATCTGAACCAGATTGTCGAGCTTCGAGCCGCGTCCGACGCGGGTCGTCCCGAGGCTGCCCCGGTCGAGCGTCGTTCCCGCGCCGATTTCCACGTCATCTTCTATATGTACATCACCTGATTGCGGAATTTTGTGCCAGCTTTTATCCGGACGCTTCGCGAACCCGAAACCGTCGCTTCCGACCGTCACGTTGTTCTGAAGAATGACGCGGTTTCCGATGACGACGAACTCGCGGACGACGCAGTTGGAATGAATCAGGCAGTCGTCGCCGATCATCGCCCCGGCGTAAATGGTCGTGTTTGGGTGAATCGTCGCCCGGTCGCCGATGCGGACGTTCGGCCCGATAACCACGCAGGCCCCGATGCGGGCGTCCGCGCCGATGACCGCCGTCGGATCGATGACCGCCGTCGGATGAATCCCCGGCGGGAGCGTCGGCGCGGCGTAAAACAGTTCGAGCGCCCGCGCGAACGCGAGATAGGCGTCCGGCGCGCGCAAAATCGGGATCGAAATGCCCTCCGCCGGGGTCTTTTCACCCAGAATCACCGCCGCCGCCCCCGTCGTCTTCAATTTCGGCGTGTAGCGGGGATTCGAAAGAAACGTCAATTCGGTCGACATGGCTAACTCAATGGTTTCAACGCCAGTAATGATGACGTCGCCATCGCCTTCGACGCGAAGATTCAGCTTTTCGGCAATTTCAAAAAGTTTCATGGTTGGAGCGCGCGCTTCCAGCGCGCATGGCCTTCTTTTGTATTCATTCACGAAAAATGGAGCGCGGTTCACCCACGCTCCATCGTTTTCAAAAACACGATTGCGCGCCGGAAGCGCGTACTCCCTCAGGCGTAGACGCCGCGCAGCGCGAGGTCGCGCTCCATGCGCTGGAGTCCGAGCGTGTAGGCCGCTTCGCGCAGATTGACGCCGTGCTGTTCGGCGGTCGCCGCGACGTCGTGATACATCGTCGTCACCTTGTCGCGCAGCCGTTCCATCACCACGTCCTTGCGCCAGCGGAAGCCCATGCGATTCTGGACCCATTCGAAATAACGCACCGTCACGCCGCCCGCTTCGCCCATGATCGCCGGAATCACCGTCACGCCGCGGTCCGCGAGAATGTCGGTGGCCGCCAGCGTGGTCGCCCCGTAAGCCGCCTCGCAGACCGTCCGGCAACGCAGCTTGTCGGCGTTGTGGGTCGTAATCTGATGCTGCCGGAACGCCGGAACGAGAATGTCGCAGTCGATGGTCAGCAATTCCTCGTCGTTGATGACTTCCGCGTTCGGATAGCCTTCGAGGGTGTTGTTGCGGGCGAAATGCGCCAGCACGTCGGGAATGTCGAGTCCGTCCGGACGATACAAACCGCCGCCGAAATCCGCGATGGCGACCACCTTGTATCCTTCGGCGTACAGCAGCGCCGCCGCCGCGCCGCCGCGCCGACCGGCCCCCTGAATCGCGACCCGCGTGTCCTCCGGCTTGCGTCCGGCGGCCTTGACGTACTCATTGAGAATACACATCACGCCGTAACCGATGGCTTCCCGCGAACCGTGTGAGCCGCCGAGTTCGACCGGCTTGCCGGTCACGATCGCCGTCACCGTGTGGCGGGCGTGCATGGAGTAGGTGTCCATGATCCACGCCATCACCTGCTGGTCGGTACTGAGGTCGGGCGCGAGAACGTCGCGCTCCGTGCCGAGAATGTCGAGCATTTCCGAAACGTAGCGCCGCGTCAGCCGTTCGAGTTCGCCGAGCGAAAGCTGCTTCGGGTCGCATACGATTCCGCCCATCGAGCCGCCGAACGGAACGTTGGCGACCGAACTGGTAAAGGTCGCCAGCAGCGCCAGCGCGCGCATTTCATCGAGCGTGATGTCGGGGAGATAACGCAGGCCGCCCTGCATCGGCCCCATCGCGACGTGGTGTTGAACTCGATAGCTCGGGAACACATGAATTTCGCCGTTGTCGAGATGCACCGGCAAATTGACGCAGAATTCGCGCCCCGGCAGGGTCAGGATGGCGCGGTGGTTGGCATTGAGTTTCAGCAGGTCGGCGGCCCGGTCGAAATAGGTCACGACCGCCTTGGTCATGTGCATTTCGGGGGCTGCATCCGACAAAAGCGCGATGTCGAGGGGTTTGGTGGTCATACGGGGTATCAGTCCAGTCGGTATGAAGTTGGAACTTGCGGTAAGAAAAAGACGGTTCGGCGGCAGTGAACGCACCGCGCGAAGGAAACGCATCATAAAGGATGCCGAATCGCCGTGGAAGATGGAGTTTTACGATCTCCCTCCAGGCATTGGCCCTTACAATCCATTCGAATTCGAAATAGGTTGAAAGCATTCCGCCCGATTTTCCCGATACCGATGCCAGCCACCAAATCACAGCTCCGCCGTCGTCTGTTCATCATCCTGCGTACCTTCGCGCCGTTCCTCCTCGCCCTCGTCCGGTCGAAAATTCCGCTCGGCGACCGCGCCGGAGCCGAACGCCGCGCCGCCGCGCGCCTGCGCGAAGCCCTCGAACGCCTTGGCATCGTCTTCATCAAGGTCGGACAGGTCGTCGGCGTCCGCACCGACACGCTTTCAAAAGCCTACTGCGACGAACTCGCCAAGTTGCAGCATTCGGTCATGCCGGTCCCGATTCACGTCGTCAAACCGTACCTCGAACGGGAATACGGGCGCGTCCTGTCGGAAATTTTCGAATCCTTCGACCCGCAGCCGCTCGCGACCGCCAGCCTCGGCCAGGTCCACCGCGCGCGCTGGCGCGGCGAGGAACTGGTCGTCAAATTCCTCAAACCCGACACGGCGGAAGTGCTCGACACCGATTTCCAGCTCATCGAATGGGGCGCGAACATCCTCAAGCGCTTTTCGAAAACCGATGTCTGGGAAGATCTCGTCTCGGTCCTCGGACGTTTCGAAAAAGGCTTCCGCGAGGAAACCGATTTCACCATCGAGCGCGCCCACGGCGACCGCATCCGGCGGATTCTCCTGCCCTACGACGACATCATCGTCCCGGAAATGGTCCCGCAACTCTGCACGAAAAACGTCGTCGCGATGGAGTTCATTCAGGGAACGCGCATCAGCGACGCGGAGAAAATCCGCCGTCTCGGCGTCAATCCGACCCGCATGCTCAACCGGCTGGTCGAAATGTACGCCCACATGATCCTGTTCGAGGGCTACTACCACGCCGACCCGCATCCGGGGAATTTTCTGGTGCTCGACGACGGACGCCTCGCCCTGCTCGATTTCGGCATGGTCCAGACCGTCTCCGACCAGACCCGCTCGGCGCTTTACGACACGCTGCGCGCCGCCCTGAGCGGCAATACCGACCGCGTCGTGGACGGTTTTTACAAAGTCGGCCTTATTCCGGCCGACACGCCGCGCGACAAGGCGAAAGCCGCCATTCAGAAAATCGGCGAGGTGAATTTCACGCAATCCGTGACCAGCAACCGGATTCAGGCGGTCGGCAAGGCGGTCGAACAGAGCAAGGTCCGCTTCACGATGCCGGAAGACCTCGCCTACGCCTTTCGGCTGATTCAGATGCTGGAAGGCGTTGCGTCCTACTACCAGCCCGGCTGGAACATCATCGCCAACGGCGGCAAGGGGTTGCAGGCCGCCATCGAGGAATTCGCCCGCGCCAAGCCGCCCGTCACGGAAGAAAAAGCCCGAACCAACGGCCGCCCCACCACCGACCGAACGCCCGGCGAAAGCCCCGCCCGACGCTTTTTCAGCGTCCTGCGCGAAACCCTCCTGCCCTTCGCCGACCGCATCGACGAAGTCCGCGCCGAGGAGGAAGTCGCCAGTGGTCAGCAGTCAGCGGCCAGTAGCTAGTAGTTAGTAGTTAGCAATACCCCTAAAATATTGACTGTAAAGAATATAGCCCATAGCCGGACCGAAGGGAGGCTATGGGAATCGTGTGTCGAATCGTGAGGTCTTGCCACCCAAAACGCAAAAAAGGCGACCCGGTGAAGGGTCGCCTTTTTTTCGTCGTTCGTTGGGGACGCCGAACGATGAAAAAACGGTTTAGCGGTCGGCAATCGGCGTGTATTCCATCTTTTCCTCGCCGGTGTAGAACGCCAGCGGACGGATCAGACGGTTGTCGCGCAGTTGCTCGACGGTGTGCGCCATCCAGCCCGAAATGCGGCTGCACGCGAAAATCGGGGTGAAGAGGTCCACCGGAATCTGCTGCGTGTAGAACACCGGCGCCGAGAAGAAGTCCACGTTCGGATAGAGTTTCTTCTTTTCGAAGGCGAGCGTTTCGATGCGCTCGGCCATCTGGTACCACTTCGGATTACCGATGTCCTCGCCGAGCTTCTTGGCGAATTTGCGAAGCACCGTCGCGCGCGGGTCCATCGTGCGGTACACGCGGTGACCGAAGCCCATGATCTTCTTCTTGTTGGTGAACAGGTCGTCAACGTAGGCGTCAACCTTATCCAGTTCGCCGATTTCGAGCAGCATTTCCAGCACGCGCTGGTTCGCGCCGCCGTGCAGCGAACCCGCCAGCGCGCCGATCGCGCCGGTCGCCGCCGCGTGGACGTCCGACAGGGTCGAGGCGATGACGCGAGCCGCGAAGGTCGAGGCGTTGAGTTCGTGGTCGGCGTGGAGAATCAGACAGACGTCAAACACGCGCGCGCTCGACGGATGCGGCTTCTCGCCGGTCAGACCGTAGAGGAAGCTTTCCGCCATCGTCAGCGAGTTGTCCGGCTGGACCGGTTCAAGCCCGCGACGGATGCGGTCGTAGGCCGTGGTCAGCGTCGTCATCTGGGCAATCAGACGGACCGCCTTGCGGACGTTCGCCGCGTCGGAGTTGTCATGGCCGTCCGCGTCGTACATCGAGAGCGCCGACGTCGCCGTCCGCAGCACTTCCATCGGGGTGGCATCCTTCGGAAGCCCGCGCATCAGTGCGTAAATTTCGTCCGGGACGCCCCGCTCGGCCTGCAACTGCGCGATGAAGGCGTCGAGTTCGGCCTGCTTCGGCAAGTGGCCGAACAACAGGAAAAACGCCGTTTCCTCGAACGTCGAGTGCTCGGCCAGGTCCTGAATGTCGATGCCACGATAGGTCAGACGACCCGCCGCGCCGTCAATGAAACAAATGGAGGATTGGGCGGCGAGTACGCCCTCCAAACCTTTTACAAAATCTTCTTGCGCCATGACTGCTCCTTACTGGGGTATGTCGGTAGTAAAAATTCCGGGGTGGTAGCTCGCTACGGGGTCCGAACACTGGCCGGGGGCAATCGTCGCGGCGGGTAAGACGTAGGACGATGCGGTTCCCGAAAAACCCGGGGCACAGTCGGCTGCGGCGGTCGAACAAAGGTTCGCCGAACGCACGACGGCGAAGTGGGGGGAGTCGTTCCGTATATCGAGTCCTGCACAAAACTGTACGGATAATAACAAACGGATTTCGAAACGGTCAACGCGCCCGTCTTGATTCGTACATTCCGGACCGCCGCCGGGCAAAAAATGTACTCGCCGCGGCTTGACACCGGCGGGCCGGGCGGGCAGCGTACCGCCGCGCCTCGCGCGCCAATCATTTAAACCCGTTCCCGACCGTCTTTGTCTATGAAGGACTTTCTCGAAGCCCGCACCCTGTCCGCCGACCTCGTCACCGCCCTGCTCGACCGCGCCGAAACCTTTCTTCCGCTCGGCGGCGCGCCGGACGACATCCAGGCGCACCTGCGCGGCAAGCACCTCGTCACGCTTTTTTCGGAAGCCTCGACCCGGACGCGCACCTCGTTCGAACTCGCCGCCAAACGGCTCGGCCTCAAGGTCGTCAACATCGTCGTCGCCATGTCGAGCCTTTCGAAAGGCGAAACCCTGCGCGACACCATCCTCACGCTCGGCGCGATGAAACCCGATGTGGTGGTCGTCCGGCACGCCGTCGCGGGCGTACCGCAGTTCATGGCCCGCTTCTCCGACGCCCACTTCATCAACGCGGGCGACGGCGAACACGAACACCCGACGCAGGCCATGCTCGACGCCTTCACCATCCGCAAACATCGCGGGCCGCTCGCCGGACTCCGCGTCGCCATCCTCGGCGACATCCTGCACAGCCGCGTCGCCCGCTCGAACGTGCAACTGCTGACCACGATGGGCGCGCATGTTTTTCTCGGCGGCCCCCGGACGCTCCGTGCGCCCGGCATCGAACGCTTCGCCGACGGCAAACCCGGCACGATCACCCTGACCGACCGGGTTGAAGACGCCATCGAGGGCGCGGACGCCGTGATGATGCTCCGCATCCAGCAGGAACGGTTGCAGGGCGCGTTCTTTCCGTCGCTTGGCGAATACTTCCGGCGCTACGGCCTGACCCGCCAACGGCTCGCGCTCGCCAAACCCGACGCCATCGTCCTGCACCCCGGCCCGATCAACCGCGAGGTGGAAATCGCCTCCGATGTCGCCGACGGGGTGGAATCCGTCATTCAGGAACAGGTGACGAACGGCGTGGCGGTCCGGATGGCGATTCTGGAACACCTGCTGGCGTAAAACTTACAGACCGTTCACGACCCGCCGGATACCGTTCTTGACGTATCGCTCGCCGAAATTCACGACCATTCCGAGTTTCAGGTTCATCAGCCGCAGGTAGGTCAGCGTCTGCGCCTCGAAAACCGGATTGAAAAGGGTCGTGGCCTTGACCTCTACGATGACCCGGCGTTCCACAAGGACGTCGAGTTTCAACGGCGTGGCAAGCAGAACGCCTTTGTACCCGATGCCGACCTGAAGTTGCCGGACGACGTCCAAACCGGCTTCCCGGAGTTCCCAAACCAATGCCTCTTCGTACACACTCTCCAGCAGACCCGGCCCTCCGAGCGTCCGGTGGACCTCAATCGAGCATTCCACGATCTTCCGACTGATTTCATTTTCGGTCATTTCTCAAACTCCTTTGCGTCTTCGCGCCTTGGCGTCTTTGCGTTAGAAAGAGCAAACGCCAGGCCGCAAAGACGCAAGGGCGCAAAGATTCAAGGAAGTTTTATGTTTTTTTCAGGAAAAGTTTTGGTGGCGGGGGCCAACGGCGGCACGGGCCGCGAAACCATGCGCCGACTGGCGCACCACGGCGTTTCGGCGCGGGCCATGGCCCGGTCGGAAGACAAACTCGCCGAGTTCAAAACCGAGGGATTTGAAACGGTGGTCGCCGACGTTCGCGACCGCGCTTCCCTCGACAAGGCCGTCGCGGGCGTGGACGCCGTCATCTGCTGCGTCGGGACGCGCGTCGGATTCGCCAACAGCGGCAAGGGATTCTCCGACTTTTTCGGCTTCGGCGCGGACGGCGCGGATGCCGTCGACAATCAAGGTACGCGCAATCTCGTTGAGGCGATGCGCGCCGCCGGGGTCAATCATCTCGTCATCGTCACCTCGATGCTCATCAATCAGCCGCTCAACCCGTTCAGCCTGATGATGAAACCGTTCGGCGACATTCTGAAAATGAAGGACCTCGCCGAAAAAACCGTCCGCGAATCGGGTTTGCGCTATACCATCGTCCGGCCCGGCGGGCTGACGAACCAGCCGGCGCTTGAAAAAGGCATCAAGGTCGCTCCGGCGGACGCCCTCTCGACCGGCGCGATTTCGCGGGCCGACGTCGCCGAAGTCTGCGTACAGGCGCTCGTCGCCGAGACGGCCTTCAATAAAACCATCGAAATCGTCAACGACGACTCGCCGGTCCCGACCGACTGGCAGGAGTTCTTCAACCGTGTGAACTGATTTCCCCGGAGGTACTTCCATCCGATGTCCGAACCGAATCAGGAAACCATCGAAACCGCCGACGCGCCCGTCGAGGAGGCACGCCCCGAACGCCGCGTGGTGATTCCGCCGGTGCTGTTCAACGACACGCAGGTCATCGCCCGGCGCATCGAGGAAAAACTCGGTTGCCCGTTTCTCGTCTACTGGAATTCGCCCGGCGGCTCGGTCTGCCAGAACGACGTGGTCGGCTTCTACGAACTGCTCCGCGAAGTCGGCCAGCAGGAAAAGGTCGCGCTGTTCGTCAAATCCGACGGCGGCGACGGGACGGCCTCGCTGCGGATCGTCCACCTGCTGCGGCAGTTCGCGGGACACGTTACGGTCATGGCCCCGCTCGCCTGTCTGTCGGCGGCGACGATGATCGCGCTCGGCGCGGATGAAATCCGGATGGGGCCGCTCGCGCACCTTTCGGCGGTCGATACCGCGCTGACCCATGAACTCTCGCCGGTCGATAAAGACAACCTGCGCGTCCGGGTCAGCCCCGACGAACTCAACCGCATTCTGAAACTCTGGCGCGGGGAATCACGGGACGACTCGACGAATCCCTACGCCCAGATTTTCCAGCACATCCATCCGCTCGTAATCGGCGCGGTGGACCGGGCGAGTTCGCTTTCGATCCGGCTTTGTACGGAAATCCTGTCGTACCATCTGGACGCCCCCGAAAAGGCGGCGGCCATCAGCCGGACGCTCAACGAGGAATATCCGTCGCACAGCTACCCAATCACCTTGCGCGAAGCCCGGCGCATCGGGCTGAACGCGCATCCGCTCGACCTCGAACTCAACGATCTGCTCATCGACCTCAACGAGTTGTATTCGGAGATGGGCCAGAAGGCGATCACCGATTTCGACGAGCAGAACTACCACGACAACAGTATCCTGAACATTCTGGAATGCCGCGGCAGCCAGTTGTTCTACCGCAACGACACCGACTGGCATTACATGATTCAGGAACGACGCTGGATCCGCATGCACGACAACAGCTCGTGGCGGAAGGTCGAACTGATCGACGGCGCCGTGGCGGAAAGCGTTTTTCACCTTCGCTAGGGAGCAGGGATCAGAGGTCAGGGAACAGGGATCAGAAAAAGTTCGAAATTCCATCGCTCAAATGCTTTGGACCTTGGACTTTCGACTTTGGACCTTCCTGATCCCTGGCCCCTGATCCCTGCCTTTGGAGCATTTCATGACAATTAAATTCGGTACCGACGGCTGGCGCGGCCGCATCGCGCGGGAATTCACCTTCGACAATCTCGACATCGTCGCGCAGGCGACCGCCGAGCAGTTTCTGGCCGATGAAGGCAACGGCACCGCGCCGGTGGTCTTCGTCGGGCACGACCGGCGCTTTCTGGGCGAGGCATTCGCCGCGCGCGTCGCCGAAGTGATGGCCGCAAATGGTTTGAACGTAAAACTTTACGACGATTTCGTCCCGACGCCGATGGTGTCCTACGACTGCTTCGCCGCCCAGGCGCGCGGCGGCGTGGTCATCACCGCGAGCCACAATCCGCCGGAATTTTCGGGATTCAAGATCAAGCTGCCGTTCGGCGGCTCGGCCCCGGTCGAGTACACCACGAAAATCGAGGCCCGGCTCGGCCAGAACGCCCCGAAGGCGATTTCGCTTCGTGAAGGGCTGGCCGACGGACGCATCGAGCGCGTCCCGCAGTCGAAAGCCTACCTCGACCGGCTGGCGGAAATCGTGGATGTCGAACGGTTGAAGGCGTTCGACGGCGAAGTGTTGGTGGACTCGATGTTCGGCGCGGGCGGCGACTTCATCGAACGGACGCTGTCCGGCGGCAAATTGAAGATTTCGACGATGCGGACCGACCGCGACCCCTATTTCGGAGGCATCCACCCCGAGCCGATGATGCCGCAGCTTCAGCCGCTCTGCGATGAAATCGTCAAGCGCGGCGCGTTTCTCGGCCTCGCGACCGACGGCGACGCCGACCGCATCGGCGCGGTGGACGATCTGGGCCGCTACATCAACACCCACCGGATGCTCGCGATTCTGGCCCTCTACCTCATCCGTAAGCGCGGCATGACCGGCGGCATCGCGCGGACTTTCTCGCAGAGCGTGATCGTCAAGCGCATCGCCGAAAAACACGGACTGAAACTCTATGAAACGCCGGTCGGCTTCAAACACATCGCGGCGCTGATGCTGACGGAAGACATTCTCTGCGGCGGCGAGGAATCCAACGGCCTCGGGTGCAAACTGCACATCCCCGAACGCGACGGCGTGTTCAACGGACTGTTTTTCCTCGAAGCCGTGCTGGCGTTCGGCAAAAAGCCGTCGGAACTCATCGCCGACATCGAGGCGGAATTCGGGACCTTCGTCTATGACCGGGTGGATTTGAAACTCGAAAAGGTCGAACAGGGCCTGCGCGTGGTGGACATCCTCAAAAACACCCCGCCGCAACAGGTCGCCGGTTTTGAAGTGGTGGACGTCCAGACGATGGACGGCGTGAAGTTCATTCTCGAAGACGAAAGCTGGCTGCTCTTCCGCGGTTCCGGGACCGAACCGGTCATCCGCGTCTATTCCGAAGCCACCAGCCGCGAGAAAATGCAGCAACTGCTCGACTTCGGCGAACAGTTCACGCGCGACAACCTCGGATAGCTCGGGCGGCGAAAAAATCTGGAACTATTCCGCGACGTTAGGCTTCAATGCTCCCAAACACCAAAGGAGAGAAAGCCATGACACTCTACAAATTCGGAGTCATCCCCGGACTGTTCGCGCTCGCGTTTTCCGTTTCCGTCGCTGCCCAGACACCTCAAACGCCCCCGCCGGGCGAGAGCAAGGAAACCAAACCCTCGCCCGCCCCGGCGGAAGCCAAAACGCCAGAAACCAAACCGGCGACCGAAACCGCGCCTCCGCCCCCGAAGCCAGCGACACCGGCGACCGCGGATGATTTCCGCCGCCTGGTCAAACAGGCCCGCGGCGGTGACTTGACGATTGATTTCTCCCAGTTGCGCCGCGCCTACCTGGCATTCTTGAAGGAAGGAAAGTTTTCCGGCGATTCGAAAAACTGGGACAACATGGTCGAAGCCTTCAAAAAGGACGAACACGCGAAGGCGATTGAACTGGCGCAGGCCGAACTGGACGACGAATTTACCAATGTCACCCTGCACCGCGGGCTGGAAAAGGCGTACCGGGCGCTCAACAACGCCGAAAAAGCCGAGTACCACAAAACCGTGGCTGGAAAACTGATTGAAGGTCTGCTGAAAAGTGCCGACGGACTGACCCCGGAAACAGCCTACGTCGTGACGAGCATTCCGGAGGAATATTTCATCATGCGCCAACTCGGCTATCAGGTGGGTTCGCAGGCACTGATTCTTGGCAAAAACGGCAAGCCCTACGATCTGCTTTCCGGCGTCGATAAAAAGACCGACAAGCCGGTCAGCATCTACTTCGACATCAGCTTTTTCTTCGGAAAATAATTCTCCCGACGGAAACGACTTTCATGCCGCTTCATCCTCAATCGCAGCAATTTCTCGCCCAGGTGGCCGCCATCGGCGCGCCGCCGACCTCGACGCTCACGCCGGAGCAGGCGCGGGCGAATTTCAAGGCGTACCGCATGCTCGCGGGCGCGCCCGAACCCGTCGCACGCGTCGAGGACCGGACGATTCCCGGCAGTCAGTGCGACATTCCGATTCGGGTGTACGGCCCGGCGGGCGACGGACCGTTTCCGGTCACGATGTACTTTCACGGCGGCGGCTTCGTCATCGGCGATCTCGACAGCCACGACAATGTCTGCCGGTCGCTCGTCAATCGGGCGAACTGCATCGTCGTGTCGGTGGATTACCGGATGGGGCCGGAGCACAAATTTCCGGCGGCGGTCGTGGACGCCTACGACGCGACGGCGTGGGTGGCGAAGCACGCGGGCGAAATCGGCGGCGATCCGGGACGGGTGGCGGTCTGCGGCGACAGCGCGGGGGCGAATCTCGCGACCGTGACGGCGATTCAGGCCCGCAACCGCAAGGGGCCGGAGTTGAAGTTTCAGGCGCTGGTCTACCCGGTGACGGATGCGACCCACGCGCTGCCGAGCTATGAGGAAAACGGCGCGGGCTACCTGCTGACGAAGGACACGATGGAGTGGTTCATCCGGCACTACATCGAGGAAGGACAGGATAAAAAACACCCGTACCTTTCGCCGTTCTTTGAAAAGGACCTTTCCGGCCTGCCGCCCGCGCTGGTCATCACGGCGGAGTTCGATCCGCTTCGTGACGAGGGCGTGGAATACGCGAAACGGCTGGAGGAAGCGGGTGTCCCGACGCGCCACACGCTGTACCCCGGAATGATTCACGGGTTCTTTTCGCTCTCGGCGGTCTTTTCGGACGCCTCCGTCGCGCTCGACGAAGTCGCCGCCGGACTGCGCGGGGCGTTCGGCGAATAAAACCCCGATTTCAACTCGGGCGGGACGAAGACCCGGCGACTTTTTCGAAGACCCAGTCGAGAAAGTCGCGCATGTCGGCTTGGGGGCCGGTGCCGAAATTGAAATGCGTGCCTTCCCTGTCCCACCCGCCGAGGACGGTGCGCGTCCCGCCGTCGAGGTCATACCCGAATTCCAGCGTGTAGAGCGCGGTAAAACTGTCCTCCGGACGGTAAACCGCCGCCACCCAGTATGCCTCGGTGATGCCGACCGGCGGCGGCAGCGTCACGCACGCGCAGACCGTCTGCTCGTCAAAACGAAACAGGTTGACGTCGAGTCCTTCGGAAGAAACCGCGCCGTCGTCGGATTGCCCTCCGGCGCGTTGCCACATCAAGTCGAGAAAGCGGCGGCCTTCGTTTTCGAGGATTTCGAAAAACCGTTCCGGGTCGTCGAAAAAGAAGTGCGGCAGAAACCGGTGAGCAAAAAGATAGTGCTGGTCGCGGGGTTCGATCACGGCGCGAAACTCCTTTTCCGGAGGCTGAAAAACCTCCCGAAGCAACCGTCAAATCAGGCGGGACGAATGTTCTATGAATCAGCGAATGCCGAATTTTTCGGTGAATGCCTTGCGATTTGCAAGCGTCCGGGCGCGCCGCGCGGCATCGGATTCGACTTCAACCGTTTTTAACTCGGACAACCGACGTTCAATCGTGTTTCCGGCGGCACGCAGCAGTGCGACAATCCGTTCGGTCAGTTCCTCGCGCCCGGATTCATTTTCAAAAAGCGACGTCACCCACGCGTCGGGCAGTCCGGCCACGATGGCGGCGACGGTTTCCACCGGAATCGCGGCCAGCCGTTCCGCGCAGCCGCGCGATTCAATGTCGGGGCGATAAAACGGATGCCGCCGTAGTTCCTTGAGAAATGCGGCCTCCCGGCAGGCGTCGTTCCCCGTCACGGCCGCCCGCAGCGCCATCGCCGATGAAAAATCGAGGCAGCGCACCGTACCGTTCTCGCAGATGAGATTCGAGTTGAGCGGCGTCCGGTCGAAGTTCAACAGAAACACATCGAACAGGAACACGTCGTCGCGGACATCGGGCGCGACCGTTTCAAGATTTTCCGTTGTGAGCGGAATCGCATCGGCCACGAATGTCGTGGCGAAATTGACGCCGGGGCTGCGTTCGGCGAGTTCGCGGATTTCGGGATCGCGGTCGCGCAGCTCGCGTTCGATGAAATCGTTTGAGATGACGACCAGCGCGGGTTCGACGACCGGTACGCCAAGTGCCCGCGCCAGCCCGAAGGCAATCCACTCGACCGCCGCCGCCGGAATGCCGTCGCCGTTGCCGAACGGCTTCACGACATAGGCTGTGCCGTCGTCTCCGACCGCGACGAGCGGCAGCGACGACCCGGTGCGGATTTCACGAACGAATGTGGTGAGGTGAGTGAGTCCAGTCAATTCGGGCATCCCTTCACGAATGCGCGCCCGGCACGAGTCGCGGTCCGGTTTTTTCGCGGTTGAAAAAAATTTCCCATGACAACGGGCCAAACAGTAAAAACAGTGAAGCGCCCCTTACCGGGAGTTTTCTCCCGACGTACGATGCCGCACGACATTCTTCCCTTTTCAAGGAATCGACCGACATGACAAACCCCATTCCCGAAACGGCCGTCGTTGTTTCCCGAGATGCGTTTGAAAGCACCGATCCCTACGACATCATCCAGTCCAACATTTCATTTCTCAACCTTCTTTTCGAGGAATACTTCACGCCCGACGAAGTTTCTCCCGACGGACTTCGCAGCTACTACGTTGACTACTACCTCGCACAGGTCGAAAACGGCGGCTTTTCGCAGTTCGTCTACAACTCCCGGTTGAGCGACACCCTCGTGGGACTGATTCGCGAAGGCCTTCGGTTCATGAAGGCGACCCGGCATGCCGAACTGTTCGAGCGCGGCCTTGGACTCGTGGAGAAACTCGGTCCCGATCGCCTGGACGATTTCTACATGAGCGACTACTTCGGCGAAAACCAGGAGCGCGATGAATTGAACGCAATCAACAAGGATTTCTTCAAACTCTCCGAGGAAGAAAATCTGGCTGATCTCAATTCGGCCTGGCTGCGCGGCCTGCCCGATCTCGCCGTCCTCACCATCGAACACATGGAGGAAGAAATCCGGGAACGGGTCGCCCGTCAGCCCGACCGTGAAGAACGCATCGCCGCCGCGCGGGCCAACGAACCGCGCTACATCACGCTGATGCGAAAGCTGTGCGAAGCCGCAGGCCATGAGTTTTCGCATCCGACCGCCGGCGACCCAAGTCACCAGTATCAGGGACAGACAGTTTTCGCCTTCCACTTCATCACGGACAAAGGGCATCACTACATGCTGGATCAGCAAGACCGGGCACTCATGTTTGACGGTGATTCGGATCGGCTTGTTGTGGAGGTCGCATTGTGAGGGAGGAATGCGTTCGCCTTGCAAAAGACGCCTAACCCAATCGAACATTTTTTCCTGGATCTTGGTCAGGCGGTCCCGGAATTCGAAACGGTGTACCGCACACACCTCGGCGAGTATGAAGAACTTCTGCCCTATGTCCTGATCAACGACTTTTCGCGAATGATTCTCAGCGAGGCCGAACGCCGCGACACAAGTGAAAAGCGGGAAGCGAGGGTGGCCGAACTTATCGAGCGGAGTTTCGCGTTTCTTGAACGACAGGTCGAATCTGCCCCTGAATCCGTTCGCGAGCTGATTGTTGAATTCTGCTGGAGTCTGGCCGCAAGGCGGAATGAAAAGAACCTGTTTGAGTTTCTTCAGATGCGATTGGGGCCACAGACTCAAGTGATGGTCGATCAATTTTTCCAAGAACGTACTTGAAATGGATTTCCCGAACCTGCCCAAACTTGAAGCCATCTCACTCGATATCAGCACCGTGACCTGCGAGTGCCATGTCTGGAACGTGAAGCGCAACCACCGGGTCGGTGCGCTCGTCGTCATTCGGGGGCTTTATCAATCTGGGTCGGCAGGCAAGGATGACGCGCTCCTGATCAAATGGAGGCTCAATCAGTTTTACGATCTGACCCGGTTTCACGGACTTGTCGTAGACTGCCGAGAACTGGATTACCACTGGGGTGACGACCTTTGCCTGAAACCGAGCCGATGGGCGACAGCCGATGCGCTCCCCTTTCGCCTCGTCATTCGTCCGGAACAGCAGGAAGCGTTCGCCTACATCGAACTACAGGATTGTCACCGTTTTGATTTGGCAACCGCGCTTGATGAAGTTCATTGCCAACTGAAATTGCCCCAAAGGCAGGGGTAGTACATCTGACATCCGCTTGAGGTTTTTCCAGATGCCTTTGCCAAAGGACGTCAACATTCTCCGAAACACCGCCGCGCCTTGGCCGTTTGATACCTTTCGCTGGCTCGAACCGGGCTTTGTTCCAGCCGAATATCTTGAACCGTCTTCGGAAATCGATCTGGTCGCCGCGCGGGCCGAGATATTCCGGCAACTCACGTTCATCGCCGAAGACGAGGAAAGCGGCTACATCGCGCTGTGGCAATACCATGACGACGTCTCGCCTGACCGGGCGCCGGTCGTTTATCTCGACAGCGAAGGTTCATTCTCGGTGACGGCAACGTCACTGGCGGATCATGGGATTCAATCGTTCGGGCCGGACGGCGATACATCCGAACTTCTCGACTGGCTCGACGCCAACGGCATCCACGCAAGTCGAAACTGGCGGGAGGTCATGGCCACCGTTCGTTTCATGCCCGATCCCAATGAACGTTTCGAAGCTCTGCTTAACGGTGAAACGTCGGTGCTTCCTCCCAAAACTTCGACGCCCCGAACCATCGAAGACCTGATCGGCATGTCCGGACAGGATTCGCAGGTGGAAGCCTTCCTCAAAACGGTGGAATCTCCCGAACTCCCGATTGAACTGCAATGCGACCGTGACGGACGAATCAAAACCATCTTTCTCACCGAAGCCAATCTGCTCCAGCCGGTTTTGGTTCGCGGAATCAGCCTCGGGCAACCTGAGTCCGCAACCGACCGACTCGGCGCCCCAACTCGTTCGGGTTCGGGCTGGAAACGCTGGGACGATGATCACCTCGCCCTGCACGTCACAGTTTCCAATGGTGTGATTTCACGAATTTCGTTGATGGCGACGGCCACACTTCCAAAACACCTTTGAGCTTTCCCGGATAGTCGAAGTCGGCCCGGCCTGAAAGGGAAAGCCGACTTGCGCGGGTTGTGTTCGCGGGCGCACGATTCCGGCCTATGTCGAGTCAACCTCCCAAAGCCTCCGCGTCATCCACGTTTATCAATGAATCCGGCGAAGCCAGGCCCGCCGGTCCGCCCGCGTGGCTGCCCAAGGCGCTCCATGCGTTTGCCTTCCGCGAATGGCGCATTCTGTGGCTCGGCGCCTGTACGTCGAGCATCGGCGGCTGGATGCAGACCGTCGCACAGGCGTGGCTGATTTACACCCTGACGAAAAGCCCGTTCTATCTCGGACTCGACAGCTTTCTGGCGATGGCCCCGATGCTCGGGTTCTCGCTCATCGGCGGCGCGATCGCCGACCGGATGGACCGCCGCAAGCTGCTGATTTTCTCGCAGGTGGTGCAGTTGACGACGGCGTTCATTCTGGCCGCGCTGCTGGCGACGGATTCGGTTCAAATCTGGCACATTCTGACGCTGTCGTTCGTGACCGGATCGGCGCAGGCGATTGGCGGCCCGGCGTACATGGCGCTGATGCCGAACCTCGTCCCGAAGGAATACGTCCCGAACGCCGTTTCGCTCAATTCGATTCAGTTCAACCTCGCGCGCATCATCGGACCGGCCATCGCGGGCGTGACGATGGCGAAGTACGGCGCGACGATGTGCTTTTTCCTCAACGGCGTTTCATTTCTGGCCGTCATCGCGTCGCTCGTCGTCATCCGCGCGCCGCAGGTCATCAGCCGGAGCGGTAGTTCGCTGCTCGGCGGCATTCAGCAGGGCTTCGCGAAAGTGTTCGGCGACAGCGTACTGTGGCAGCTCTGCCTGCTCGCCTTCGTCAATACCTGTCTCGGGATTTCGGTTCCGACGCTGATGCCGCAGTTTGCGAAGGACGTTTTTCAGGGAGACGCCGCGCTCTACTCGCGGCTGGTGTCGTGGTCGGGCGTCGGCGCGGTGGTCGGCGCGCTGGTGGTGGCCTCGTTCAGCAAGCGGATGCAGCGCGGCGCGGTCATCGTCGTGGCCCAACTGGCGTTCGGCGCGAGCATGGTCTGCTTCGCGATGACGAAATCGCTCTGGATCGGCTTCATCTGGCTCTTTTGCGCCGGTTCGCTGCTCGTCGCGGTGTACGCGCTGATTACGTCGCTGTTTCAGGCGCTGCTGGCGGATGAAGTTCGCGGACGCCTCATCAGTATCTACATGGTCGCCTTTCGCGGCGGGATGGCCCTCGGCGGCCTCGTCGCGGGCGCGCTCGCCCACGCCTTTTCGCCAACCAAAACCGTCACCTTCAACGGCCTGCTGCTCATCGCCATCGCGCTGCTGCTTTTCGCCGGACGCGCCAAAATCCTTTCCATCGGACAGAACGACAAGAGCATCGCGCCCGACGCGCGCAAGGCGGCGGCGTAATGGCGTTTCTGCTTTCAACCGATGGCCGCGATGCCTCGCACATTGCCTGTGGCGAGGCTTTTGAAAATTACGCGCGGTATCTCGAAACGAACCGCGACCAATTTCCGCCGGGGGCCTTCGCCCTCGCCACATCCGATTGGTATTTCAATCCCGGCGATCACCGCTGCCCACACGATGCGTGGCTTGAATCCGTCACGATTCTTGAACCCTCGTCAGGTGAACGACAGGAAATACGGATCGTCTCAATCCGTGTGCGTCTGCTCGGCGCGTATCACGACGGGCACATCGAGCTGCTTTATCCGCAGGTTTTTTCCTATTCGCTGACCATGAATGACGTCACCGCCGGACACCGGGACTGGCGTTACGACGAGTTGCGCCTTTCTGAAACCGGCGCGCTGATTCATGAAATCGAATGGTGTGGTCCGTTCGACACTGGGCGCTGGCTCATTGAAGCGTCCGACGTCGTTTTCGAATGGATTCCGAACGCCTGAAACTCGTCAGAAAGAAGCCGTCATATAGACAATACCGTCGAGGCCGGGGAACGTTTCGGGGTATGGCATACGCTGAAATCCCAGCCGTTCATACAGCCGGACGGCCCGGATGTTCGTTTCATACACGAACAGCGAACATTCCGTGACGTTCAGCGCGCGGCAACCCTCCGCGCACATCAGCCGGATGAGCGTTTCTCCGATCCGGCCGCCGCGCCGATCCGGGTGGACGGCAAGCCGCCCGAGATGACAACGGCCGATCCGGTCGTAGTACTGCCCGAACGCGGCCAGTTCGCCCGCGTCATCCACGAGCGCGCGCGAGGCCAGTTCGCCCCAGCGCATGTCCTTGAGAAACGATTCCTCGTCGAACGGAAACCGAAAGCCGGGTCCGCCCCAGATGGTGACGCTCGGCGCGTCCGGAAACCACGTCATCAGATTTCGGACGTGGGCGATGTCGGCTTCGACAAGTTTCATGAACGTATAAACCTCATTCGTTTGATGAAACGAAGTCACTCCGGATTCATCATTGCGACAACCGCCGGCTGGAGGAGCGAGAAAAATGATTCGCGAATCTTTACGGGAAAACATTTCAACGCCGCTTTCGCAGCCGTTCGAACATCGGCATCCCGATCCGAGACCAATGCCTTCAGGCCGCGAATGATTTCCGGAGTCGCCATTCCGATTCGGCCAAGCGCCGCCGCCGCACACCGCCTCAGTTCCGGTTCCTTGTCGCGGAGCATTTCCAGCAACAGGTCGATTGTGATGGTGGTCCGATCCTGGAGCACTCCCAGAAGCCTCAACGCGGTTGCCCGCACCCTCCAGATGGGATGATGTGTTGCACCAAGCACTTTCCCGAAAATTTCCAGCCGTTTTATTTCGACTTCATCAAGTACCGCAACGAAATCCGTCAGTGGCGACCAGTCCTCAAATTCCTGATCGTATCGATAATCGAGTTTCGGATCATCGATCAGGTCAAGCAATTGAACATACAAACCATGGCTGCGGAAATGCCCTTGATAAAGAATACAGGCCGCCTCGCAACGCTCGGCCGGCTTCCCCTCCCGGACAACCAGACAGAGTTCCTGATGAATTTCAGGCGGATGGGAGGAAAACTGCCCCTTTGCGTTGTGGAGTTTTCCGAGTAAAAGCGCGACTTGAAATCTGACGCCGGAGGATTCGGCTTCCAGCGCAGCGATCAGTCGGGCGTGGATGTCGGGGGCCGGCTGGTCTTCCGTGGCCAACCGGCTCAGCGATTTCACGGCACTGGAAGCCACATCGGGATTGCGGTCCGTCAGCAACCGAAGAACTTCTTCAACTGCTTCGACATGGGTTGCAACATAGGCCCCCAGAGCCACGGCGGCGGCACTTCGAACAAACGCGACCTCATTCCGTGCCGCCCGAATCAGCCGCGTCAGTAGATCCGGCGACAACAGGCCCAACCATCCCAGCGCCCGCACCGCATGACCACGCACATTCCAGTTTCTGTCCTGTAACGCCGCTGACAGTCCGGCAACGACCTCCGGGGTCGCCGGAGCCGTCGCGCCGAGGGCTTCCGCCGCGTACATCCGGACGCATCCCACGTCGGATTGCAGAAGTTCAAGACAGGCTGCTGTAATCTCTGGCGTAACGACGCCGATGCGCCCAATCGCTTGGGCAGCACGCGCGCGAACGACCAGTTCTTCATCGCAGAGCGTGGTTCCCAACCGAGCAATGACCTTGACCGATGGCGACCGCAGCAGGCCGAGGGCTTCCGCCGCGTTCGCCCGGACCGCTGGGTCGTCATCCCGCAGCGCATCGGCCAGACCGATGAGGATTTCCTCGGTCACCACACCAAACCGACCAAGCAATTCCGCCGCCCCCGCCCGGACAACCGCGTCGTCGTCCGTCATGCCGTCCGCCACTGCCTCGATAAGTTCCGGCGCCGGAGATTTCAAATTGCGAAGTACCTCAATCACAGCGCGTCGTGTTTCAACCTTGCCCCTGCGGAGGATCTGAGCCAGCGTCGCGGAAACCTCGGCGGGACGAACGTCCCAGTGGAGCAAAATCCGGACCGCCCGCAATGCGGTATCGAGGTCTGACTCTTCCAGAAAAACCGACAACTGCGAAGTCAGCGCCATTTCAGGGCCGATGGCCTTCAAAATCCTTTCAGCCAACCGACGAACATCGAGATTGACGTCACGGAGCATGGGGATAAGACGTTGGCCGATTTCAGGCCGTACCAAGCCGAGACAGGTCAAAAGAAGTGTGACGTTCCGTTGTACCACCGGATTTTCATCCCGGAGCATCTCCACAAAGCAGTCAAAGAGTTCCGGGAAATTGGCCGCAAACCGCGCCAACCTAAGGCTGTTCCACGGTTCGACGTTGGAAAGCTCGGTACGAAAACAGCGTGCCACCGATTCGGGGTTATGGACTCCAAACCGACAGAAAGAAAACATGGGTACATCAAAATCCCTGCTCCCCATACTTTCTGAATTGAATGCGGCCTTGATGATTTCGGGGGACCATGCTCCCAAACGGATCAACCGCCAGATGTAGATATTGCGCTGCACCGAGTTGGTCGCCGCATCCATCCGCCTCGTAAATTCTTCGGTCAGCGGCGGAACGATCTCCGGAAGCATCGCTTCCAGCATCTCCAGTTTTTCAAAAATCAGATACCGACTTGTCGTGGCAGCCTGCCTGATCGCCCCCACCACTCCATCGGCCAGAATTTGCCGGTATTCAGGTCGCGCCATGGAAAAGGATCGCAGAACAAAATCGGGATCGAGTGGGCGGTTCCGTCCGGTATTCATCGCTTCCCGCACCAGAAGCTCCCCCAGACGCTCGATCCGCGCGATGGGAAGATTCGCGATGTATCCCAGCCCGCGCGCCTGAAATCGAGTCCGTACGAGATCGTCCATATCCGGCAAGCCATCAAGGGCATCGTAAAAAGCCGGGGCGTCCTCGCGAAGCGCGAGCGCAATCTGGAGAACATCGAGTTCGACCAGTCCGGCCTCCGAAACCGCCTCGAAAAACCGGGCTTCGAAGTCATCCCGTTGCGCCAGCCACTCGGCGGCCAGAAGTTCCTGCATGGGGAGATGAGCGAAGGCGAAATCACCGTGCCCGACTTCCCGAAGCAGCGGCGACGCGAGTATCCATTCAGCCAGACGGGCGGCATCCGCCGTTTCGCCGTGAAACCGACCCGCTGCCGCCTTTATTTCCTCCATCGAAAATCGAAAGCGGCGGTCAGGACGGGAATCCAAAAGATGGTCAGCCGCCACAAACCGGACAAACGCCCGATGTTCATCCGTTGCCCTGGCCCGACCGAGGAGAAATTCGAGAAACTGACGACGGAATCCAGGCCGGTCATCAACAATGAGGTCACTTTCGCCGATCAACCCGACGAGCAGGCCGAGGTTCGCCGGAAGACATCCGACCTCGGCAATGTCGGGATGACCCGCAATCGCCACCAAAAGCGCGTTTTTTTTCGGAATGTCCGGAAAGTATTCATCCAGAAAGGCCCGAACGAGATGGTTGTCCCAAGGGTTCAACCGATAGTGATCCAGGAAGTCCAGTTCGCGGACGAGTGTGCCGGGTCGGCCTGAAACCACGATCGTATTTCCGTCCGGTCGGCAGTACCCGTCAACAAACTCCCGGATGCTCCCGACCAGCGGCACCATCTCGGCTGGGGGAATCTCATCAAGACCATCCAGAAAGACTGACAGCCGGCCTTCCGCCAACGCCCGGATCAGGTGTTCGCGCCAGAACGCAGATTCGGGAACCGACAGATTCGCGGCACCGCCCAGAACCTCGGCAATGCCCTCGAACAACAGGTCGGAAAAACTTTTCCCGAGAACGCTGGTCCGTCGCAGTGCGATAAAAACCGGAAGCCGGGTTTCGTCCCGGGCCGTCTCCCGCGCCAGCCAGCGCAGGTACGTGGTCTTGCCGATTCCCGGAACGCCGGTGACGAACGCGGTCGCGCCGCCGCCGAGCAATCGTTCGGGAAGAAAGTTTTTGAAATGCTCCGGGGCCGTCACGGTAGGCCAGAAGGTCGCCCGATGGTCCAGTTCGAAAGACCAGTCCTGCCCGCCTCCCGGCATCAGATTTCGATCAGCCAGAGAACTTCTTGGGAACAAGCCGGCGAAATCCCCCAAAACGGGATCGGGACGCCCCTTCATGGAAGTCAGGGAAACAAAAACCCTTTTGAAGGGAACGGGATTCTGACGCCCGACGACGTGAATATTGGCGAGTTTTTCACGAAGCGCGGTGGCATACAGCGCCTTGAGGGATTCCGTCACTTGATCCTCGCCAGGGAAACATCAGCAGTTTCGGAAGTAAGTCGAGCAACGTGCAGTGAAGGAATATCGAAACTTGACGGACCCGTCGAGAAATAACTTGGGGAAAGCACTCTTCCGGTCTGAAACAGTCATTCCAAAGGATCGTCGGGCGGCGGATGCCGATGAACAACCACATCGGCCTGTCGAATCGGGAGGATGCGTTCGCGGTTGAGGTCCAGCAATTCAACCGTCACCCGCCCGATTTCCGTCAACGGTAAAACACGCAAGCCATCCGCCGACCACCGGAAATGATCGGCCCAGCGATGTTCACGGGGATTGAACAGGGCGTGCTTGTCGGATTTGCGGCGGTTGCAGTGAAAACAGGCAAGCGCAAGATTATCGAGGGTATCGGGACCACCCGCCACGATGTGGTCGATGGTGAAGCGGACATACTGCCATCGTTCATTTGCGTGACAGTACTCGCAGAGAAAATTCGCTCTGAAACGGACCTGTTCCTGAATGTCGGCGGAAAACTTACGAGGCAAGATCGGCCTCGCGCGAGGGAATCCCGGCCAGATTGCGGGTCAGGCGGTTCAGGTAGCTGAGGTAATCGTCGATTTCCTCGTACCGCGTGAGTTCCTCGCCTTCCTCGGCGGTCAGGCGGGAGGCGCGGTTCTTTTCGAGAAGGTCCTCGATGCGGTCCTGGACGATTCGCGAAACGCGAAACACGAGAACGCCCTGTTCCAGTTCGATATCGACCGCGCCTTCACGGGGAAACGTCACCGGCAGTCCCCGCAAGGTCGGCGCGCTTTCGGGAAAAGTTGTACTCATCGAAAAACCTCCACCGGATGATTCTCCCGATACTACTCCGCCGTTTGAAGGTCGGAAACCCCGGTTCATTCGTACCGCAGGGCATCAATCGGGTTGAGGCGGGCGGCTTTGACGGCGGGCCAGAGTCCGAAGATGAGGCCGATGGCGACCGAGACGCCGAGGCCGATGATCGGCGCGGCGGGCGGGACGTACGACGGGAGAACCAGTTTAATCAACAAGGCCAGCAGCCAGCCGATGACGATGCCGAGAATTCCGCCCATCCCGGTCAGCGTCACTGCCTCGATCAAAAATTGCTGGACGATGTCGCGATGGCGTGCGCCGAGCGCCTTGCGGACGCCGATTTCCTTCGTCCGCTCGGTGACCGACACGAGCATGATGTTCATCACGCCGATGCCGCCGATGAGCAGCCCGACGCTCGAAATCGCGATCATGATGAGAAAGACGCCGCCCGTAATCTGGTTGAACTGGGTGATGATGTTGTCGGAGGTCGAAATTCCGAAATTGTTGTTGTCGGCGGGCGGGACCTTGCGCTGGCGGCGGATGACCTGCGTGATTTCGTCCACCGCGCGGTCCAGCTTGCCGGGGTAGGCCGACGCCATGATGAAGTGGTCGTCGAGGTGCGGAAACATCCGGTGGATCGTTTCATAGGGGACGTAGACGGCCTTGTTTTCATTATTCGCGTCATCGTCTCCGACGAGAAAGTTGTCACGCTTGGCGAGTACGCCGACGACCCGAAACGGTCGGCTGTCGATGAGAATCTCGCGGTCGAGCGCGTTGACCGACGGAAAAAGCGTGTTCGCCACGTCGATGCCGATCACGCAGACATGCGCCGCGTGGTTGTTTTCTTCCTCCGAGAAAAACCGCCCTTCCCCGACGGTGGCGACGCCCATCCGCTCGTAGGCCGGCCAGGCCCCCTGAAGCGTCGAATTGTTCATCTCGGTGTCCTGATAGCGGATGGGAATCCGGCGCTGAAACCGGCCGCCCTGCCCGTCGGTGAAATCCACCGGCGAAATGAACAGACAGACCTCCCGTACCGACGGGCAACCTTCCCGGACCGCCAGCGCGTCTTCCTTCGTCAGCGGCTTCCGCATGCGCTCCTCGCGCGTCGGACGGAAATTGAACCCCGGATCGAACTTGTAAAGGTAAATCGAATTGGTCCCGAAGGACTCGATTTCCTTTTCGACCGTCACGGTGATGCCCGAGACGAACGCCGAAATGACGATCACCGTCGAAGTGCCGACGACGACGCCGAGAATCGTGAGAAAGGTGCGCAACTTGTTGCTCCGCAACGTGTCGAGCGCCATGGCGAGGTTGTTCGCGAGATGACCGGTCATAAAAAAACAGTCTGGAGTCGGGAGTCGAGCGTCTGGAGTCAGGAAAAAGAAGTCTTGGGAGTCTGGAGAGTCTTGAGGGTCTTGGGAGTCCGGGAAGTTGAATCCGGAGTCGTGGAACGTTCGAAGTCCAAAAGCGTTACGACAGTTCGTGGGGAATCGTTGCACTCCAACGCGGAATTGGGAAGGGAGTCTGGAGTCTGAAGTAAAGCGTCCGGTTTCGCTTCAGGCTTTTTTCAGAAAATTGCGGGAATTTCTCACTTCCGCGTTCATCGTTCATCCTTCATCGTTTGCTTGACTCCAGACTCTCGACTCCAGACTCCGGACTTTTCCAAACCAGACTTTCGACTTACAGTCTCGGATGCTAGAGTCCCGCACCCGAAATTCGGCCGACGCAAATCGGCGCTTCCCGTAACTGATCGCTCGCCTCGACCGGGAGTTTTTACTGAATGCCAGCATTGAAAATCGCCGCTTTTTCCTTCTCCGCGCTCGCGCTCGTAACGCTGGGCGCCGGAGAGACGTTCGCCCAGAACAAACCGACGACACCCGCGCCGGCGCAGCCGAGCGAGACGCGTCAACTCACCCGCGAACAACGGCAGGAAGCCTATGAGAAATTCCTCGCCGCCCGCAGGCTGGTGTTGCAGAACGATTCGGTGGGCGCAATTGAGGCGTTCAAACAGGTGATCGCGCTCGACCCGACGTCCGCCGCGCCGCACATCGAACTCGGCAACCTCTACCTCGACAGCCGCAATCTGCGCGAAGCCGAAAGCGAAGCCCGCAAGGCCGTTGCGGTTGACGCGGAAAATCCCGGCGGACACTGGCTCCTCGGCCGCGTCCTGTTCGCCCAGGCCGCCGGCGCGTCCCTCGACAAGGAAAAAGCCCGCGAAGCCGTTTCCGAATTTGAAAAGGTCACGAAGTTCGACAAGCTCAACTTCGATGTGTACCGGCTGCTCGGCAGGCTCTATCGCGGTCTCGGCGATATTGACAACGCGATTTCGGCCTATACCAAGCTGATGGGGAACAATCTCGCGGGGCAGGAAGAATTCGCCGCCGTGACCGATATGTACTACCAGAAGCGCCGCTACCGCGACGCGGCCAATTCCGCCCGGCAGGCATTCATTCTGAGCGGCGAAAATCCGCAGTGGGGTTATCGCCTGTCGCAGGCGCTGCTCAATTCCGGACAGACGGCGGAAGCCGTCGACGTCCTGAAACTGCTTCTCGACGAAAATCCCGGCAATGTCCGGCTGATTCTGAGCTATTCGGAAGCCCTGATGCGGGGCGGGAAATATGACGAAGCCGCCACTCAGGTGAAGCGCATTCTCGCCGAACGTCCCGACGAACCGGAAGCGCTCGGCATTCTCGCCCAGATTCAGCGCCGGAGCGGCAAACGCGAGGATGCGGTAAAGACGCTCCAGCAGTCACTCAAGGGACAGGACGTGACGGAAAGCCTCGGCCAGCAGTTCCGGCTCGCCGAAACGCTCGTCGAACTCGGACGGATTGACGAAGGCGTCGCGGCGTACGAATCGGCCCTGAAATCGGTGTCGAATCCGGATCAGTCGGTCAGCGAGAGCGAACGCGAACGGGCGGAAATCATCCTCACCCGCATCGCGCTGGCCTACAAGGCGGGTGGACAGGAAGACAAGGAACTTGCCACCTACAACCGCATGCGGCAGACGCTCGGCGAGAACAGCACCGTGGCCGACCAGCTCATCATCGACGCGCTCCGCTCGGAAGGAAAGCTGAACGAGGCCATCACGGCGGCGCGCGAAGCCCGCAAACGCTTCCCGAAGGAAAAACAGTTCACTTACCTCGAAGCCCAGGCGCTCGCGAAGCAGGGCAAGGTGGAACAGGCGATGGAACTGCTTCGGCAGATCCCGAACGAACCCGGTTCGCGCGACGATGGGGAAATGGCCCAGATGGCCGCCATTGTCCTGATGGAAGGCAACCGGCTTGAAGATGCCGAAAAGCAGGCGCGCAAGGCGGTGCAGGCCGACGACAAGAACACCGCCTACCTCGTGACGCTGAGTTCGGTGCTCGACAAGCGGAAAGCCTATAAGGAATCGGAAAGCCTGCTCCGGTCGGTGCTGTCGCTCGATCCCGACAACCCGACGGCGCTCAACAACCTCGGCTACTTCCTCGCCGAGCGCAACGAACGCCTCGACGAAGCCCTGTCGCTCGTCCAGCGGGCAGTCAACATCGATCCGACCAACAGTTCGTTCCTCGACAGCCTCGGATGGGTCTACTTCCGGCAGAACCGCTTTCCGCAGGCCAAGCAGTACATCGAGCAGGCCCTCGGGTACGACAAGCGCAATGCCACCCTCCACGACCACCTCGGCGACGTGCTCGACAAGATCGGCGACGTGGAAGGCGCGAAAAAGCACTGGCAGATCGCGCGCGGCCTCTCGACCGACCCGGAAGACATCGCCCGCATCGAGGCGAAACTCCGCAAGGGAGCGACCGCAACCTCCCAGAAATAGAAATGGAGCGCGCGCTTCCATCGCACATGAAAAAAGCCCCGGAGCAATCCGGGGCTTTTTGTTCAGGTTTTGTAACCATTCAGGGGGTTGAAAAATTATTCCGGTCATCCGTTCAAGTTGTCGAACGACCAACAAACGCCCCAACGGGGCGGCGCTACGATAGCCGAGGGCGAGCGAAGCGAAGCCCTCGGATGGGCGGGGAAAAACCGCCCGAGCCGCGTCAGCGGTGAGCGGCCTCAGTTAGCGGTTTTCAGGGCGTCGAGAACGATTCCCGTCGTCAACACTTCCGGCAGCACTTTCGGTTCGTTCTTTCCGGCATAAAACACATAAAGCGGCACGCCGCTCCGGTCGAATTCCGCGAGCGCCTTGGTGATCGTCTCGTCGCGGTTGGTCCAGTCGGCCTTCATCATCACGATGCCGCGCTTTTTGATTTCGGCCTTCACTTCCGCCACGTCGATGGCGACGCGCTCGTTGGCCTTGCAGCTCAGACACCACGCGGCGGTGAAATCCACGAACACCGGTTTGCCCGCCGCGCGGAGTTCCGCAATTCGTTGCGGCGAAAAGGGTTCCCACTGAATCGCGTCTTTGTCGTTGGACGTCTTCTTGTCGTTCGCCGACACCGGCGGAAGCGTCCGGGCGGCGTTCACGGACCATCCGATGCCGCCGAAGATGAAGATGAACGCGAAAATCTGGGCGATGCGGCGCGTCCGGTTGGAACTGGTGAAGGTCGCCCAGCGGCCGAGAATCCAGCCGCCGATTGCCATGAGGATGAAGGCGAGCAGCGCCACCGCGACGCCGTCCACTCCAACCTGCTGGCCGAGAACCCACAGCAGCCAGACGACCGATCCCATCATCAGGAAGCCCATGAACTGCTTGAACGCTTCCATCCACGCGCCGGGGCGCGGGACGAACTTCAACATCGCGGGCGAGGCCGACAAAACGACGTAGGGCGCGGCCATTCCGAGCGCCAGCGAAGTAAAGATGATGAGCGCGACCCACGCGGGCTGCGCGAGCGCGACACCGAGGGCCGATCCCATGAACGGCGCGGTGCAGGGCGTCGCGACCACCGTTGCCAGCACCCCGCTGAAAAACGACCCGCCAAAGCCCGATTTCTGCATTGCGCCGCTGCCGACGCTCATCAGGCTCGTTCCGACTTCGAAAACGCCGAACAGGACCAGTCCGAACAGAAAAAGAATCGCCGCCAGCGCGGTCACGAAGGTCGGTTCCTGCAACTGGAAACCCCATCCGAGCTGGCTCCCGCCCGCGCGCAACGCGAGCAGCGCGCCCGCGAGCGCCCAGAACGACGCCAGTACGCCCGCCGTGAACACCAGGCCGTGCTGCCACGGCTTCGAGTGGCCGTCCTTGGCCTGTTCAACGAATCCCAAAACCTTGATCGACAGCACCGGCAGCACGCAGGGCATCAGGTTCAGAATCAGCCCGCCGAGAAACGCCGAGCCGAGCGCGACCAGTAAAAGTTGAAATCCGAGCGGCTTGGCCGGGGCCTTGGTCGTTCCCGCGACGACCGTCAGTCCGTCACCGAACGCCGTCGCCGGTTCAAGTTGAACATTCACCGCGAGCGCCTTTTCCGATCCCGGGCCGCGCCAGCCGTCGTTCGTCACGAGAACACCGGTGAGCGCGGTCGGCGCCGTCTGAGCGACCTTCGACGGGACGACTTCGAGCAGAAATCCGGCTTTCACCCGTTGAAGTTTCTGCGGCTCGCCGTCCTCGATGGTCAGTTCCTTGTCCGGAAAGAAGTTCAACGACGAAAGCTCGGTCGTCCCGGCGGGCGGCGTGAGCAGAATCGCGTATTTGTCGCCGGTTTTCGCCGCCCGAATCTTCCATTCCGAATTCGCCAGCGGCCATTTGGCGCGCGAATTCGAAAACGCCTGCGCGAGCGCCGACGGCACGACCGCTTCCTTGACCGGCAGGGTGAGCGTCAGGTCCGCCGAGCCGGGAATGCAGGATTCCTTGCAGACGAGCCATTTTCCCTTCGCCGAAAGCGTCACCGACTCGCCGGGCTTGAGCGTCGCGGGCGGCGTAATTTGTACCAAATGGTAGACTTCGCCCTCGTACCCGTATCCCGCCAGCCCCGCCACCTCGATGCGGACCGGGTATTCCCACTGGATTTCACCGGCTTTGAAACCCGCCGGAAGTTTCCATTCAATCGCGGTCGGCATGCCGGAATCGCCCGGGTATTTCCAGTAGGTATGCCAGTGCTCGTCCAGTTTGAGCTTCAGGGCAACCCAGAACGGCTTGCCCGGCTGGATGGCGTCCACCTCCGAAACCAGTTCGGACTCGACGTGATCGGTTTTCACCGGCGCGGCCAGTGCCGGCACCGACGCCAGCAGGAGGCCGAAAACCAAAACGATGCGACGAAGAAAGAGAGCGACGTTCATGACGGAAGAATCCAGAGGAGCGGTCAGTAGTTAGCAGTCAGCAGCTAGCAGTTAGTGGTTAGCAGTTAGTGGTTGAAAAAATTGCTTGAACTTCGGGGGAGCCGCAAAACGACCACCGACCCACCGTCGAACTGACTGCTAACTGCTGACCGCTAACTACTTCATCGGGTTGCCGCCGGAAATTATTCCCGGCCCGGGATGTACAAAAGAACACTCAACGCTTCAAGATGCGCGGAGTTTCAGCTTTCGCCGAAACGGTTCGCCCATTGTGCCTCTCGGAAGCGTCCGCGTCATGCTGCATCCGCTGCTTTTATCGTTTGAAGTCGCGCTCGTCGCGGCGGCGTTCGCCCTTTCGGGCGGCGTGGCCGTGGGCTGGCTGCTTGCGAAGCGGCGGTTTCCGGGGCGCGAACTCTGCGACACGCTGCTCACGCTGCCGCTCGTCCTGCCGCCGACGGTGCTTGGCTATTATTTATTGACGATCATCGGAAACCGGTCGCCGGTCGGACGGGCGTGGGAAGCCGTTTTCGGCGGGCCGCTCGTGTTCACAAAGACGGCGGCCATCCTCGCGGCGTTTCTGACGGCGCTGCCGCTGGTCGTGAAAACCGCGCGCGCGGCCATCGCCGAGGTGGACGCCACGGCGGAAAACGCCGCGCGGCTGCTCGGCGCGTCGGAATGGCGCGTTGCCCGGACAATCACCCTCCCGCTCGCCTGGCGCGGCCTCGCGGCGGCGGGCGCGCTGGCGTTCGCGCGGGCGCTCGGCGATTTCGGCGCGACGCTGATGGTCGCGGGCAATATTCCGGGCGAAACACGAACCGCCGCGCTCGCCATCTACGACGCGGTGGCTGCCGGGCGCGACCGGGACGCACTAATCCTCTCCGGGGCGCTTTCCGTCACGGCGGCGGTTTTACTGTATCTGGTCAATCGGCTGACGAACGGCGAACGCGTTCGCGAATAGAAAAACGGACGGGGAAGGCAGCGTACGATGCGGGGAATAAAGTACGGTAGGAAAAAGAAAGATGCCGACTGCCTTCCGCGTTGTGCGTCCGTAAAACGGCCCGAGAATTAGTGGCCGTTGGCGGCGGCGTTGACCGCGGGTTCGACTTCGACAGCTTCGGTCGGGTTGTAGTGCGCGAGAAGCGCCTTGCCTTCCTTGCTGCGCGGGTCGATGGTGCGGATGTGCTTGCTTCCGACCATTTCCCAAATGGCGGTCACGACACCGTTCTTTTCGACGGCGTTGTAGGTTTTCTGGGCGGGTTCCTGGGCGACTTGAGTTTCTTGCGTGGTTTCGGACATAAGTTAAACGGAGAACGTCCCTTTCGGCTGAAAATCTGAGAATGATGGCTGTTACACCAAAGTTCTATATTTCCATGCGAATCGCGGCCTGTCTACCGTGTCGATGATTTTTTCCCGGAAATATCGGGTGAGATTCCGGTTCCGGGTATCCAAACCGCAAAAAAACCGTTCGCTTGCGTCTCACGTTTTATGAATTGCCCGATCTGCGAAAAACCGACCACCTGGAAGGACAACCCCTTCCGCCCGTTCTGTTCCGAAAAATGCCAGGACCGCGACCTCGGCAACTGGCTGACTGAAAGCTATTCGGTTCCTGATGAAACGAATTCCGAAGAAGGAGAGT
Source organism: Blastocatellia bacterium NZW_1522 (assembly GCA_039793685.1). Classification (GTDB taxonomy): domain Bacteria; phylum Acidobacteriota; class Blastocatellia; order Chloracidobacteriales; family Chloracidobacteriaceae; genus JAAFHI01. Next base: position 46,632 of record JBDRAL010000038.1, on the reverse strand, counting down.
CTTGGGAGTCCGGGGTGTCTCGGGAGTCTTGAGGGTCTTGGGAGTCCGGGGTGTCTTTGGCGTTCAGGACGGCGGGAAAGTCAAGTAAAGTGAAGGTTGAGGAGTCCGAATCGTCGTTCAGACTCCCAAGACTCCCGAGACCCCAAAAACTCCCGAGACTTTCAAAAGATGAGGATTTTCATCTGGGTAGACACCAGGCGCTTCGAAGTCGGCTCACCGGCCTTCTTCCACTGTTTTTTCTCGACCATCGCCTACCGGCTGGAAGGCGATGCGTGGGGCAGCCGGTTTCCGACCTTCATGTTGGAGTTTTACAAGGGGCGGCTCGCAACCGGACACGCCCTGACCGCGCTGGAGGAACTCGCCGTCATTTCGAACGAACTTGAACTGCTGCCGCTCGACGACCTCGTGTGGGATTTCGACGACCTTGACCGCCAGCCGCCGTGGGAACCGGGCATCCGCGAAACGCTCACCTGTGCCGCCGACTGTTTTTACACCCCGGCGGGAATCTACCTGCCGGAAGTCATCCACGACGCCTTCGCCCTCGCCGCCCGCACCGGCGCCGACGCGCGAATCGAACGACAGTTCTAAATTATGAGTTATGAATTATGAATTATGAGTTGAAAGCGGGCGCGGTTGCGACGAGCGAACCCGTTGAGGCACAACACAAAAAATTCATAACTCATAATTCATAACTCATAATTGTTTTTCAGTCGTTGAACGTCGGCTCCTCGCTCGTTTCGCCGTAAATCGTCATCAACTGGTCGCGCAGGTACACGAACGCCTCGTCCGGCGTGTCGCAAAAGCGGAACAGGTTCATATCTTCCTTCGAAACCATTCCCCACTTCACCAGCGCCTCGAAATTCAGGATTTCGCGCCAGTATTTTTCGCCGTAAATCACGATCGGAATGCGACGGCGGAGTTTTTTCGTCTGGAGGAGCGTCAGCACTTCGAGCAGTTCGTCGAGCGTGCCGAAGCCGCCGGGGAAAATCACGAGCGCCTTCGCCGGGTAGACGAGCCAGAATTTCCGCAGAAAGAAGTAGTGGAATTCGAAACAGAGTTCCGGCGAGATGTACGGGTTGGGATACTGCTCGAACGGCAGACTGATGTTCATCCCGACCGTTTTCCCGCCCGCGAGCGCCGCGCCGCGGTTCGCCGCCTCCATGATGCCCGGCCCGCCGCCGGAGCAGATGAGAAACCGGCGCTGCGAGGTCGGCAGATTCACCGCCCATTCGGTCAGTTTGTAGGAAAGCTCCACCGCCTCGTCGTAAAACCGGGCCAGTTCGGGATGCCCGCCGGCCTCGCCGGGGTTTTCGTGGACGGCGTATTCGGGCGGATATTTTCCGTCCGGACGCGGATGAATGCGGGCCGATCCGAAAAAGACGATCGTGTCGCGGACGTTGTGGAGGCGCAGCCGGTTTTCGGGTTCGAGGTATTCGGCCTGAATGCGGATCACGCGGGCCGTGCGGCTGTTGAGAAAATCGAGGTTGTGGTACGCCTTGGGCGGTTTCGCCAGGCGGTCTGGGGTATCCGACATTGGTAAAAGATAACTCCGGGCTGAAAATATGCGGCAACGCGGGCGGCGCGCCGCGCCATCTCACGAGGCGTTCACCTCATCCTCGTCTTCGGACGTTCCGAGCGTTCGGTGCTCCAGTCGCCGCGATTCCTGAATGATGGCGTTGAACAGACGATGCAGCGCCGCGTCGTCGAGGGGTCCCCGGTTGGAAGCGGCGACTTTGGCAAGCACTTCGGCCTCCCGCGACGGAATGCGGATCGGAAGTCCGGTCTGCTGTTTGATGCGGGCGACTTCGCGCACGAGGACGGCGCGGCGGTTGAGCAGCGCGACCAGTTGTTCGTCGAGCGAGTCGATCTGACGGCGGCAATCATCGAGGTTCATGGCGGCGGAGTGTAGCGCAATCGGACGGCGGATGTGGAATCGAACACAAATTTCGACTGAACCGAACGTTGACACTCAACGTTTTGCGCCCATATAGTGCGGTACGGTACACAATTTTCGAAGATTCTTCGATTCTGTCCATTTTTTTAGAAAGCTTTTCAACAAGAGAGGAACACCATTATGCGGCCTATGACTCGTATGCTCCTTTGCGCGGCGGCGGTCGGCGGGATGCTTTTCGGCATTTCCGACGCAACGTTTGCCCAGCGGAAATCGGGGGGAGGCACCCCCGCGTCCGACGCCCCGAAAGACGCCAAACCCAAGAAGGGCGGCAAGATCACGGTGGCGGTCATCCCGCAGGACAATCAGCGCGGCTGGACGAAGGACATCATGGTCGCCGAACTCGAAACCGCCCTCACCGGCGGTCGTTTCAACATTCTTTCCCGCGATTCGCTCAATTCGGTCATTTCCGAGCAGAAGCTCGCGAATTCCGATCTCGCCGACCCGGCGGCGGCCACCAATGTCGGTAAACTTCTTTCCGCTCAGTATGTTATCGTCGCCAAAGCCGTTTCCGTTGATGTCAAGGAAAGCAGCGTCGGCTTCGGCGGCTTCGCCCAGAAGGAAAAGAAGCTGATCGTCAAGGTCAACATGCAGCTCATCAACGCCGAAACCGGAGCGCTCATCAAGTCGGAAAACTACGATGGCACCGACAAGACCAACTCGACCTCGGTCGGCAGCCTCGGCAGCAACAACGCCGACGCGCCGGGCCAGGAAGCCTTCACCAAGATGATGAAGGGCTTCGCCCAGCGCTTCGCCGAAGTCGTCAGCCTTCAGGTTCCGATTGAAACCACCGTCGCGCTCGTCAAGGACGGTCAGGTGATCATCCGGACCGGTTCGGCGGAAGGTGTCCAGCCGGGCAACGAATTCGAAGTCATCCTCGAAGGCGAGCCGATTCGCGACTCCGACGGGACGATTCTCGACCGGGTGGTCAGCAAGGTGGCTGTCATCCGCGCCGCCAAGGTCAACGAAAAGGTGACTTACTGCGACATCGTCACGACCTTCGACCCGAACTCGAAGGCCGCCGACGCCGCCCCGAACGCGGGCCGTATCCAGACCGACTTCACCGTCCGCCAGGCGGCGAAAGTCGCCGCCCCGACCAAGAAGGGCAAGTAAGATTCATATCCCCTACGGCGGGAGTGGACCGGAATTCCCCTCCGGACTCCGCTCCCGCCGACTCAATTGCTTCCCCGGCGGCCCATCCGTGATCGGGGAGGTTCTTCCACGCATACAAGGAGCGTAACGTGAAACGCATCATTCGATCGCTTGCGATATTGTGCCTGCTCGTCGTCGGTTTCGGCGTCGCGGCCCAGGCTGAAACCCTTAAAAAACGCTACACATTTGATTTCAATAGCGCGACCCGCACGGCATCCGAAGCCAAGGCCAAGAAAAAGGCCCGCAAACAGTTTCTCGCCGACTTTCTCGAAGCCAAGTTCTCCAAGGAAATCGTGACCAGCCTCGCCGAGGAAATCGACGTGGCACTCGATCCGCCGGACGACTTTCTCGTGAACTTCGAAATCAAGACCACCAAGTACAACGACGATGAAACCAAGATCATTCTCACGGTCGAAGGCGAAGTCGATCTGCCCGCGATGGTCTCGGCCCTCGTCCAGAACAAGGTGCTCAGCTTTGGCGAACGTCCCCCGAAGGTGATGTTCATCCCGTCGAGCCGCTTCCAGAATCCGAAAGCCGCCAAGACGCTGCGCGCGCTCGTCTTCGAAAAGATGAAGCAGGCGGGCCTCCAGTCGGTCGCCTTCGAAGGCGTCACCGAAATCACCTCGGTCCAGATCAAGCAGTCGCCGGGTTCGCTCAAGATTCTTGCCAAGCAGGCGCTTCAGTACGGCGCGGACTACCTCATCTACATCGATCCGGAAACCGACAACCGCCCGGCCTCGGTCGGCGGCTATATCTGCGACGCCAATTTCACCTACACGGTGATGCGTCCGAACGACAACCGCATCCTCGGCGAAGGCGTCATCAGCCAGCGCGGCAGCGCCAATTCGCAGATGGTGGCCTTCGACAAGACGCTCGACGAAGCCGCGCCGACCCTCATTTCGCAGGCGGTCGGCCAGCTTTACCAGTCGATTTTCTCGGATAGCGATGTCATCTACGACAAGAAGCAGTTGAAGAACCAGATCGCGCTGTCGATTTTCTTCAAGACCAGCCCCGAACAGACGCAGGCGATCATCAAGGCGCTTCAGGCGCAGGGCATCTACGTCAATCTGGGCGTCGGCGCGGCGGGCGACCGCCTGTCGCTTGAAACCACGATGGACGTGCTCGACCTTTACAACTACTTCAACGACACGACCTTCACGACCGACAAGGGCGCGAAGTTCAAGGCCCCCTCGGTCGGTTTCGGCGAAAACACGCTGGAAGTCGAAATCGTCGCCCCCAATGGCGCGCCGAAGAAACCGCGTCCGTCGGGCGCGCCGGTTCGCCGCTCCAACCCGAACACGTCCGCCAACGCCAAGCCGAAAGGCATCGTCTGCAACCTGAAGGGTTCGCTCCGGGCGCCAGGTTCGGTTCAGTAACTGAAAAGGGATCAGGGATCAGGGGCCAGGGATCGGGAAACCGGTTTCTGGCCCCTTCCCTTTTTTGAGGAATCAGGTGTCGGGGATCAGGGATCAGGAAAAACTCGTTTCCCTTCTCTTTCTTTTTCCCTTGTGTCTTTTTAATCTCCTGATTCCGCTTCGAATTTCTGATCCCTGATCCCCGACACCTGATCCCTATGAAACTCCTCGTCACCGGCGCCGCCGGACTCCTCGGACGCCGCGTCATCGCCGAATTTTCCCCCACCCACGCGGTCGTTCCGCTCGGACGCACCGACCTCGACATTTCCGCCCCGGAAGCGGTCGCCGCGATTCTCGACCGCGAAAAACCGGACACCGTCATCAACTGCGCGGCCATGACCAACGTGGACGCCTGTGAAACCGACCGCGAGGGCGCGTTCCGGCACAACGCCGAAGCACCGGGGCTGCTCGCCCGCGCCTGCTCGGAGCGGGGCATTCATCTGATTCACATCAGCACCGATTACATTTTCGACGGGACGAAGGACGGGGCCTACCTCGTGGACGACCCGCCGAACCCGATTTCGGTCTACGGCGAATCGAAGCTGGCCGGAGAACGCGCCGTCCGCGAGGTTTCGGCGGATCACGCGGTGGTCCGGGTGGCCGGGCTGTTCGGCATCGGCGGGAAAAATTTCGCGAGCAAGCTCTACGACCTGCTCACCACGCCCGGCTCGCTCAAGGGCATTTCCGACAACCTGATTCTGCCGAGCTACGCGGCGGACGTGGCCGTATTCCTCCGGCACGTCGCGGAAGGCCGGGTCGGCGGCGTTTTTCAGGCCGTCAACGCCGGGCCGGGATGTAGCTGGCTGGAATTCGCGACCTACGCCAAGTCGCTGCTCGGCGAACGCGCGGTCGGCGAAATCGTCCCCGTGACGGAAGCCGAACTGAAACGCCCGGCGAAACGGCCGATGAAGTCGGTCCTCGCGCATACGCCCGACCCCGCGCGCGGCCTGCCCGTCCTGCGCGACTGGCGCGAGGCGCTCGCCGAATTCCTTAGTAGTTAGTAGACAGTAGTTAGTAGTTAGTAGTTAGTAAATTCTTTAGCTAACTGCTGACTACTAACCACTAACCGCTCGCTCGGCGACTTCCGCCGCGCAGCCCCAGCACAAGGTAAAACCCGCGCCGCCGTGGCCGTAGTTGTAAATGACCGGCGAGCCGTCGGGCAGCGTTTCGCGTTCGAGCCGGACGGTCGTCCGGCCGGGGCGCAGTCCGACGCGGGTTTCGATGACCGTCGCGTCCGCGAGCGCCGGTTCGAGTTCGCGGCACTTTTTCAAAATTTCGATTGAAAGTTCGGGATCGGGCGTCCGGTTCCAGTCGTTCGGGACGGCGACGCCGCCGAGAATGATGTCGTCGGTACGCGGAATCGTGTAGGCGATGCTGCGCGGCCCGTCGTCGTCGGTCAACGCCCGCCGGATGCCCGGATTCGTCACCCGGACGACCTGTCCGCGAATCGGAAAAACTTCTTCATCTTTCAAAAGATCGCGCGCGCCGAGTCCCGCGCAGACGACCGCCAGCCGGTCGGGCGCGGCGACATCTTCAATTTTTTCTATATTTTGCTGACGAATTTTCCCGCCAAGGTCGGTAAAGCGCTCGACCAGATACGGCAGGTACACGGGCGTCTCGACGACCGGGACTTCCGCCGCCCAGCCCATTTCGTAATCGGGATGAAGTTCGTCCGGGCGCGCCCGCCGGACGCCCGCCGCTGCCGGTTCCCAGAACGGACGCGGCGCTTGATGGTCGTAAAGCTCGATGAACGTCGTCATCGTCACGCCCGGAACGCCCGCGCGATGCTGACGGACGAGTTCGTCGAAGGTCGTTTTCGACCACGCGAGCACACGCTCGCGCGGCTCGGCCCGAAACGGGAACCAGAGCGCGGCGGCGATGTTCGAGGTGGTTTCGGGCGGCAGTTCGCGGGCGACGATTTCGACCGAGAACCCGGCCTCAATCAGCCGGATGGCGGACGTCAGGCCGGAAACGCCGCATCCGATGACGATGGCGGAACGTGGTTGATTCATTTTCCTGCAAATCCGCCCAAGCCTTCGCTGAAACGCAAAGACTTGCCCCATTTCCGTTTCAACCGGGCTTTCAGTTCCGGACTGACAAAGTAGTAATTCCCCATTCGAAAGAGGCGGAATCCGTCAATCGGTAACTCGTGAATTTGCCCCGGTTCGAAAACATGATCGGCGTAAACCCGGATAAAGGAACGAATTTCTTCCCCTGTAATTGGATTGAACACGACTGCCGGGCTGTAGCGCACGAGCGGCAGTTCCAGTTTCTGAAGGAAACGTCCGAGGGCTTCCTCGACGAGCAGGTATTGATAACCGGCTAAAAACGGGGTGAGTGGAAGGTCCCGAACAATCTGAAGCCGGCCATCGGCTCGCTCATACAAAGGGGGCGCGAACGAAATGCCATCGATGTGGAATGGAAATGCCATGCGATTCGCCCTTGAACGTTTTTCCTTGAGGTTCCCGCCGATTGTTCGGTACCCCGGTTTCGGTGCAAGGATGCCCGTGGGAATCATCAAAAGTCAAAAACCGCGCACAAGAAAAACGGCGGAGACCGAAGCCTCCGCCGGGGTGAAAACCCTGAGAGAAAGGAATTTTTAGAAGTCGAGCCGAAGGGCCAACTGGATGATGCGCGGGTTGCCGCTGAAGATCCGCTGCGGGGTATTGAACAGCGGGTTTCCAGCCGTGTTGACCTGCGTCACCGCCGCGCCCGACGTCGCAATCGGGTTCACCCCGCGGAGCGAGCCGGGGATGAACTGGGGCGTGTTGGTGAAGTTGAAGAAGTCCGCCCGGAACTGGGCCTTCAACGATTCACGGAGATTGAAGTTCTTGCTCACCGACAGGTCGAGGTTGTTGATCCCCGGCAGACGGAGCGTGTTACGACCACCGTTGGCGCGCGCGCCGAGACCCGCCTGGACGTACCGGGCGTTCGAGTTGTTCGCCACATACGCCACGATGAGGGCGTTGTTGGTGGTGGTGTTGCCGTTGATGTCGATACCGCGAACCGTCGAGGAGACGCCCTGCGTACCCGCCGGATTGATGACCGTCCGGTCGCCCGCGGTGTCCCCGTTGAGGTTGGAGTCAACCCCGCTCACCGGGGTGTAGGGCTTGCCGGTTTCGAACGTCAGCGTACCAGCCACCTGGAATCCGCCGATGAACGTCCGGAGCGCCCAGTTGTTGCTCTTGAGGAAGAACGGCAGGTCATACGCGCCGTTCAGGGTGAACCGGTGCGTGCTGTCGAGCGCCGACACCGAGCGTTCGTTGCGGAGATTCTGGAAGTCTTCCGCGCGACGCGGCGTCAGAACCGTCGAGAACAGTTCCGCCGTCGAGTCGTCGATGAGACGGCTCCAGGTGTAGGACGCACCCAGGTAGTAACCACGGCTGTAGCGCTTGTTCGCCGACAGCGAGAGTGCGTGGTAGGTCGAGTTGCCGATCGGCGACTGCGCGGTGATGCCGCCGACGCCGGCGGTGGTCGAAGTCGGGCTGGTCCCGGCGAAGAAACCGGCCGCGAGGAAGCTCGGCACGCTGTTGCCGAAGTTCGGGCCGTTGCGCAGCGCGAGGAGCTGCGAAACGGTCGTGGTCAGACCGGCCAACTGGGCGGCGGTCGGCTGCGCGAAGAAGGTCGGGATCGAGCGGTTGGCGTTCACCACCGCCTGACGGTTGATCTGCTGCTGAACGATCAGGTTGACGCCGCGCGTGCCGAGGTAGCGGATTTCAAAACCCCAGTCCTTGCCGAGCTGGCGCTGAACGCCGAGCGACCACGACATCGAGTAGGCGACCTTCTGGTCCGGGTTGTAGGAGGTGGTCAGGCGACGGGCATCCGCCGTGCTGAGCGTGGCGCTTCCCTGCGGAGTCGAGGGAATCGCGCCGCCCGCGAAGAAGCCGGTCGAGGTGTCGTTGGTGCGATCCACCAGCACGCTGAACTGCGGGAAGCCGGTCCGGGCGTTGAGGTAGATGTTGTCGAAGATCACGTCGCGCGCCATCGAGAAGCCGGCGCGGATCGAACTTTCACCGGGATTCCCGAAAATGTGGTGGAAGAAACCTTCGTTGAAGTCCGGCGCGTAGGCGATCCCCACCACCGGCGAGAAGTTGGCTTTCTGGGTCTTGAGCTTGCGGAACTGGAGCACGCCGGCGGCCGAAGCCACCGCGTTGGCCTGCTGTTCGTCCGCGCTGAACGGCGCCTGCTGGTAGACATAGCGCAGGCCGAGGTTCAGGGTGAGATTCTTGGTCGTGCGCCAGTCATCCTGGAAGAAACCGAAGAACTGGGTCTGGTTGCCGCTGTAGACGCCGCCGCCGACCGTGCGCTGGGCAAGGCCGTTCGGCGAAAGGTCACGCAGGAAGCGCTCGGTCGCTCCGGCCGCCGCGGTGTACTGATAGTCGCCGCGAACGCGCTGGATGAACCGGTTCGTGCCGATGGCGCGACGAACGTCCACGCCGAACTTGAGCGAGTGGTTGCCGAGCACCCACGAGACGTTATCGACGAGCTGGTAACCGCCGTCGGTCCGGCCCTGCGGCGCGTTCGGGTTCGGCCCGATGTTCACGCCGAACTCGCCCAGACCGATGTTCGGGAAGGTGTCGAGACCGAACGGCGCCGTGATGCTCGGCACCGGCGTGTCGTTCACCTGCCGGCGATAAGCCAGACGCAATTCGTTATTGATCGTCGGCGAGAAGGTGTGGACCCACGTGTAGGACGTGAGACGGTTGTCGGTCGGCGTGTTGGTGAAGAAGACCGGCAGCGAGGCCGCCGCGTCGATCGCCCGCACCCGGTTGTAGAGGAAACGGAAACGGTGAACGTCGTTTTCGTCCTGATTGAAGTCGAGGGTGAGAACAAAGTTGCGCTGATTCGCGAAGTTCGGGGCGTTGATCGCCACCGGACCGATCGGAATCTGCTGGCCGAGGACCGTGATGGTCCGGTCGGACGTCGCCGCCACCGGCAGATACTGGCGCAGGAACGCGAGGTTCGCCGCCGAGATGTTGCCGGGGGTGGTCGGCAGGGCCGCCAGCGCCGCAAAACCGGCCGCCGTGGGCGTACGGATACCGCCGCCGCCGGACGCCAGTCCCGTCACGATGCCTTCATACGAGGTGAAGAAGAACAGCTTGTTCTTGACGATCGGACCGCCGATGTTGCCGCCGAAACGGTTGTTGTCAAACCGCGGATTGAGCGACTGGCCCGGTCCGGGGTTGTCACGCACCACGCCCTGAATCTTCTGCGAGACGTCGAGCGCGTTCAGGTTGCGGTTCTGGAGGAAGAAATACGCCGAGCCGTGGAACTGGTTCGTTCCCGACTTGGTCACCACGATGAACTGACCACCGGTGCTGCGTCCGAATTCCGACGCCGACTGGTTGGTCTGAACCGACAGTTCGCTGACCGTTTCGGGCGAGATGTACATCGCCGGCCCCGTCACCGATTTGTCGTTGTTGTCCACGCCGTCAACCATGAAGTTGTTGTTGCGCGGACGCTGACCGCCGACCGAACCGCCGGTCCCCACACCGATACCGCCGCTTCCCGTCACGTTCGGGATGGTCAGCGCGAGGTTGTAGATGCCGCCCGCGGACGTGGTCTGGGCCAGTTCGACCACCTTGCGGCTCTCGAACGAGGACGCCAGCGTCGTGGTCGTCGTTTCGACCAGTTCGGTACCGGCCGCCGAAACCTCGACGGTTTCGTTGCCGCCGCCCGCCTCGACCGTCACCGGCAAGTCGGTCGTCTGGTTGATGTTGACCGTGACATCCGTCACCGTCGTCTTCTTGAAGTTCGTCGCTTCGACGGCAACTTCATACTGACCGTTCGGCAGGTTGGTGAAAAAGAATTCGCCACCGGCATTCGTCGTCGCGTTCTGGGTCGAATTGGTCTTCTTGTCGGTGATGGACACCTTGGCGCCGCCGATGACGGCGCCGCTGGAATCCTTGACCAGACCGCGAACCGAACCCGTCGTCGTCTGCGCGACCGCCGGGACCAGCCAGCCGAGCACCAGCACGAGGCTGGCAATCGGCAGGAACAGCGCCCGACGCATCGTACCGCGGACATTTCCGTTCAGGTACTGCATTGGATTACCTCCGTAAAACATGGTTCAAAGTCGATTCTTGCAAGGCGGCCACGGCGCCCTACTTTTTTCCGATGTGGAACACCACCCCGGCCGTAAACCGGAGGTTGTTCTGGTAGTTGTCGCCGATCTTGGTGCGGAAGAACTCGCCCTGGGCGACCCGCAGCGAGATGTTGTTCCGAACCTTCACGTCCACGCCGCCGCCGAGGGCAAAGGCGAATCCGCTCTTGCCCGTCGGGCCGGTCGTCGTCGCGCCGCCGATCAGCCCCTGAACGAAGGGCGTCACCTTGGTGTCGTTCCGGTAGGAAAAACGCGGTCCGAACATGTAGCTGACGAGATTCGGCGTGCCGACGCGGCCCTTCTGGAAGTAACCGCCGAAATCGGCCACCAGACCGATGTTCTTGTGAACGTTGTAGGCCGCCGAGGCGCTGATGCCGTTGGTGTTGACACCCGTGCTGGGCACGAGGTTGAACCGGACGTAGGAATAGCCAATCGAAATGTCGGCCTTGGGGGTATCCTGGGCGTACGCGCCGACGCCGAACGCGAAGACGCAGCCAAGGAGCAGCAGAAGCTTTTTCATCGAAACCTCCATAAAACTGGAAAAGCAATTAAAATTCCCTAAGACAAATGGCGTACCACAACTTTTAAAAATCAGGCAGCCAGGCGCAAAGGCGCGCTTTTCCCCCCTCGGAGACGCCGACTTTGTATTTTCAAATACACTTTTCCCGAAATCGGACGCCGCTCCCCGTCAGGCTTCCCGATTTCGGGATTCAAAAAATTTAATATCCCTTTAATTCTGGAACAAAAATTAGGATTTTTTCAGCCTTGCGGTCGCCAATGGCGATGACCAAAGGGCTGTGCCAGACTCTCCGGCCCACGCCCGAAAGGCCGCATTCAACGGAGTTTCGTGATGAACCTCAGCCTCGGCTATTCGCCCTGTCCCAACGACACCTACATTTTCGGCGCGCTCGCGCTCGGCCACGTCGCCGCGCCCGGTCTGACCTTCGACATCCGCCTCGAAGACGTCGAAACCCTCAACCGGCTCGCGCTCGACCGCGCGCTCGACGTAACGAAACTGTCCTTCGCCGCCCTGCTCGCGCCCGAAATCGAGGCGGAATACGAACTGCTCGCGAGCGGCGGCGCGCTCGGACGCGGCTGCGGCCCGCTCGTCGTCGCCCGCGAACCCTTTGCACCCGAAGAACTCGCGAACAAACGCATCGTCACGCCCGGCCGCCGGACGACCGCCCATCTTTTAACCCGGCTCTTTACCGGCGGCGCGACCGTCGCGGCGGAACTTCCCTTTGAAAAAATCATGCCCGCCGTGGCGGCGGGCGACTTCGACGCGGGCGTCATCATTCATGAAAGCCGGTTCACCTTCCCCGGCTTCGGTCTTCATAAAATCGTCGATCTCGGCGAATGGTGGGAAACGACCACCGGCAAGCCGATTCCGCTCGGCGGCATCGTCGCCCGGCGGTCGCTCGGCGAGGCGACCATCCGCGCCGTCGAACGCGCCATCGCCGCCAGCCTCGCCCACGCCGACGCCCACCCGGAAACCGTGGGCGACTACATCCGCGAACACGCGCAGGAAATGAGCGAGGACGTCCAACGGGCGCACATCGCCCTCTACGTCAATGAATTCAGCCACGACCTCGGCCCGGAAGGCCGCGCCGCCGTCGCGGAACTGCGCCGACGGGCGGCGGGAACGATGAACGATGAACGATGAACGATGCGAATTGTATGTCGAGCTTCCCCTCGTCAAGTGATTTCCTTGAAAATCACCGATTCTTCTTCATTCCGCGTTCATCGTTCATCGTTCATCGTTCTGCGAAGCGGTTGCGTAACCGCTTTCGGTAAAAGAAGATGGAGTAGCACTCGTTAAAATCCATTGCCCCGGAGGACCCGCCCCATGCGTCTCCGTACGTCCCTCGCCGCCCTGCTGCTCACCGGCGCGCTGTTCGGATCGGCCTGCCAGCCCGCCGAAAAGAAGGAAGAAACCAAACCCGAGCCGGAAAAGAAAAAAGTCGCCGAAAAACCCTGCGACCCGAAGGACCTCAAACCCGTCAAACCGGAAAAGCCGCCCGAAACCCTCGAACTCCAGCACATTCTCATCGCCTGGAAGGGCAGCGGCGCGAAAAACCCGAAAATCACCCGCTCGAAGGGCGAAGCCGCCAAAATCTGGGAAGAAGCCTACAAAGAGGCGATGAACTGTACCGACTTCAACAAGCTGGTCATCAAGTACAGCGACGACCCGAACAAGATGAACGACTACAAGTACAACGCCTTCCCCGGCTTCTACGAAATTTCGCCGAACGGCGCATTCGACCCGAATTTCAAGAAGTGCGCGCAGGGCCTCAGCCCCGGCAACATCGACAAGGTCGAGTCGTACTACGGCTTCCACATCATCCGACGGAAGAGTTGAGCACTTGAGTCAATTTTCCCTCCCCGCGCCGCGCAAGCGGTTCGGACAGCATTTTCTCCGTGATGAGCGCATTCTCGCGCGCATCGTGTCGGTCGCGAACGTCTCCGGGGCCGATCTCGTCGTCGAAATCGGTCCCGGACGCGGCGCGCTCACCGATCTTCTTCTGGCCAGGGCGAACGCCGTGGCGGCCATCGAACTCGACCGCGACCTGGCGGCGTTTCTACGCGAACGCTACGCCGGGCGGCGGTTTTACCTTCACGAAGGCGACATTCTGAAAACCGACCTCGGCGCGGTGCTGGACGCCGCCCGCGCGGCCTTCCCCGATGCGGGAAGCGGACCGGTGAAAATGGTCGCGAACCTGCCCTACAACGTCTCGACGCCGATTCTCGAAAAGCTGATCGACGACCGGGCGCTGTTTTCGACGCTCGTGGTGATGCTTCAGAAGGAAGTCGTCGAACGCATCGCGAGTCAGCCGGGGACAAAGGATTACGGCTACTTTTCGGTGTTTCTTCAGGCGTATTTTTCGATTGAAGCGCTGTTCGACGTGCCGCCGGGGGCGTTCCAGCCGCCGCCGAAGGTGATGTCCGCGATCGCGCGCCTGACCCCGCGCGCGGTCCCGCTCGTCGCGCCCGCGCACGAGCGGCGGTTCCGGTCGCTGGCGAGCCTCGCCTTTTCACAACGCAGAAAAATGCTCGGCAAGACGCTGCGCGGACTGGCCGCCACGCCGGAAAGTTTCGCGGCGGCGTTTGAGCGGGCCGGCATCGACCCGACGCGGCGTCCGGAAACGCTGACGGTGGCGGAATTCGTCCGGCTGGCCGAGGCGTTCGGAGAATCCTGAAAACTGTTCGCTCAGGACCGCATATAATTAAAGATCGCGCGCGTACGATGAAGCCGTCGCCAAAGTTTCATCTTTCGGTTCCATTCGGCAAACCGGAAAAAGTTATGTAACCCCTTCAAAATAAATAGCCGGATGACCTGAAAGCGGGGTTTCAAAATCCCCGCCAACACCCGCTGACCGGGGGAGTCGGGAGGCGTTTCGCCGCATCTTTCAGGAAAAACACTAAATTCGCCTTCACAAATAATACGTTTACATAACTTGACATTAAATTCCGCTCATCCTAGGGTGACCGCACACCGACCTCAGTCTTCGTTTTCGTGAGCAGCCAATCATGTGCGGTTTCGCAGGTTTCACCAACCTGCGCGGACGCAATGTGGAAACCATTGCACGCGCGGCGGCGGACGCCATTGTCCACCGTGGTCCTGACGAACAGGACATCTACATCTCCCCGACCGTCGGGCTGGCTGCGGTGCGCCTGAAGATTCAGGACCTCACCCACGGCCACCAGCCGATGCGGAGCGACGACGGACGGACAGTCATCGTCTTCAACGGCGAGGTTTACAACCACCGGGAATTGCGCCGCGAGCTTGAGGGGCGCGGTCACGTCTTCCATTCCGACTGCGACACGGAAGTCGTGCTCAAGGCGTTTCTCGAATGGGACGTCGCGAGCTTTGAACGGCTCCGGGGCATGTTCGCGGTCGCCTTCTGGAACGAACGCGACCGGCGGCTCGTGCTGGCACGCGACCGGGTCGGCATCAAACCGCTGTATTACTCGGCGGTCGGCGACGATCTGTTTTTCGGCTCCGAACTGAAAACGCTGTTCGTCCACCCCGATGTCGAGCGGACGCTCGACCGGACCGGCCTGAGCTACTATCTGTCGCTCAACTACGTCCCGACGCCATACACGCTCGTTGAGGGCATCCGCAAACTTCCGCCGGGACACTGGATGGAGTGGCGGTCCGGCGAAATCGAAACCGCGCCCTACTGGACGCTCCGCTTCGACCCCGACCGGTCGCTGACGGTCGCCGACGCCGAGCAGGAACTCGACCGCCTGCTGCGCGAATCGGTTCGCGAGCACCTGCTTTCCGACGTCCCTCTCGGCGTCTGGCTGAGCGGCGGGCTGGATTCCTCGACCATCCTTCACTATGCCGCCGAGGCTTCCCCGACACCGCTGAAAACCTTTTCCGTCTCGTTTTCCGGCCAGACCTGCGATGAAAGCGCCTATTTCCGGGAAGTTGCCCGGAAATACGGCACGGAACACTTCGAACTCGACCTTCGGGGCGAACATGAAGTCGCGGACGCCGTTTCCGGACTGACCCACTATTCCGACGAACCGAGCGCCGACGCGGGCGCGCTGCCGGTCTGGTTTCTGTCGCGGCTGACGCGCCGGCATGTGACGGTGGCGTTGACCGGCGACGGGGCGGACGAACTGTTCGGCGGCTATCTGACCTACATGGCGGACGGCTACGCCCGGCATCTGCGGCGCGTCCCGGCCCCGCTCCGGCGGGCGGCGCTCGCGATCGCGGGGAAACTGCCGGTTTCCGACGCCAAAATCAGCTTTGAGTACAAGTTGAAACGGATGCTCGCCGGTTCGCTGCTGACGCCGGAAGACAGCCATTTCTTCTGGAACGGCACGTTTTCGGCGCGGGAAAAAGCGAAGCTGTACCCCGACGGCCCCACGGTCACGCCGGGCGGGCTGCTCGACCGGCTCGACGCCGATCCGGGCGGGTCGGCTGGCTACCGGAACCGGTTTATGTACGTCGATCAGCATTACTATCTGACGGACGACATCCTTTATAAATGCGACCGGATGAGCATGGCCCACTCGGTCGAGGTCCGCCCGCCGTTTCTCGACCACCGGATCATCGAATTCGCCGCCCGGCTGCCCGAAAACTTCAAGATTCGCGGCGGCTCGCTGAAGTGGCTGTTGCGGCGGCTGATGGAGAAACGACTGCCCCAATCGGTTTTGAAACGCCGCAAGGAAGGGTTCGACATTCCCGCCCACCAGTGGTTTCGCGGTCCGCTCAAGGCGATGCTGCGCGACACGCTTTCAACCGGGGCGGTGACGGGCCTGTTCAACCCGGCGGTGGTCCGGCGGATGGTGGATGACCACCTCGAACGCCGCGCCAACCACGGCTATCACCTCTGGGGCCTGATGACGCTTTTTCAATGGATGGAACGATGGAACATTCGGATCGAAACCGCGCCGGAAGCGCTCCCGAGTCGCGACGCGGTTATGAACTTGTCGTACTCGCCGTCGCTGCGGTCGTCTACCTCGGTTCCTGCATCAGTCCCCCGGGCCTGATGGACGATGTGGACGCGGTCCAGGCCCAGATCGGCCGGACCATGCTGGACAGCGGCGACTGGGTGACCGCCCGCCTCGACGGGGTCGTCTATCTGGAAAAATCGCCGTTCGTCTACTGGATGATGGCGGTCGCGTTCAAAATCTTCGGAACGCACGACTGGGCCGCCCGGCTGCCGCTGATGCTCGCGACAATGGCCCTCTGCTGGACGACCCAGCGGTTCACCGCGTGGGCGTTCGGCGAGCGGGCCGGGTTTTACGCCGGGCTGATTTCGGCGACGAGCCTCGGGCTGTTCCTGTTTACCCGCATTCTGATACCCGATTCGACGCTCACGCTCACCATCGCGCTCTCGATGTGGGCGTTTCTGCGAACGCAGGACGACGCCGAGCCGCATCCGGGGCGCTGGGCGGCGCTGCTCGGGTTCTGTGTCGCCATCGGCGTTCTTTTAAAAGGACTGATTGCCGCCGTGTTTCCGGCGGCGGCGATATTTCTCTACTGGACGGTTTCCGGCCAGCTTTTCAGCCGGGAGGCGTGGCGGCGCGTGCGTCCGGTTTCGACGGCGGCCATCATCCTCGCCGTCGCCGCGCCGTGGTTCGTCGTCGCGACCCTGCGAAATCCGCCCTATTTCGACTTCGCCCTGACGAGCGGACCGGGAAATTATCGCGGCTTTTTCTGGTTCTATTTTTTCAACGAACATATCCTGCGGTTTCTCAATCGCCGCTATCCCCGTGATTACAATACGGTTCCGCGCCTGTGGTTCTGGACGTCGCATCTCGTCTGGTTCTTTCCGTGGAGCGCCTTTCTGGGAAATCTCGCGAAACTGAACCTCGTCCGGCGTCCGACCGACCGCGCCGGACGCGCGACGCTGCTGGCCGTCTGCTGGCTCGGCTTCGTGATGGTGTTCTTCACGCTTTCGACGACGCAGGAATACTACTCGCTGCCGATTTACCCGGCGGTGGCGATGCTGCTCGGCGTCGCGCTCACCCGCGGCGGGCGGGCGGTGACGGTCGGGAAATGGATCACCTCGGCGCTCGCGACGGTCGGCGCGCTCGCCATCGGGTTCATTCTTTACGCCGTGCGGAACGTTCCGACGCCGGGCGACATCGCGCAGGCGCTGAAGAAAAACACCGACGTGTACGATGTCTACACGCTGTCGCTCGGGCACATGGGCGACCTGACGCTCGGATCGTTCGCCTATCTCCGCGTGCCGCTTGTACTTGCGGGCCTTGCCTGCCTCGTCGGCGCGGTGGGCGTTCATTTGAAATTCCGCAAATTCGCCAGCGACCACCAGCCGTTTCTGGCCGTCGCGCTCATGCTGACGCTGTTTCTGACAGCGGCGCGGGTGGCGATGGTCGGTTTCGATCCCTATCTCGGGTCGCGTCCGCTGGCGGAAACCCTGCGGACGACCCTGCCGGAACGTCCCGGCACGGTCATCGCCGACAATCAGTACTACGCCTTTTCCTCGGTCTTCTTCTACGCCGACCTGAAAAACGTCCTGCTGCTCAACGGACGCACGACCAACCTCGAATACGGCTCAAACGCCCCCGGCGCGCCGGCCGTCTTCATCGACGACGCCGGATTCCGCGTTCGCTGGCTCAAACCGGAACGCGCCTATCTTCTTCTGGAAGATGTCCAGCTCGACCGCATCACGGCGCTGGTCGGCAAGGAACACCTTCACATCGTCAAAACCAGCGGCGGGAAGTTCCTGTTCACGAATCTGCCCGACCCCGGCGTGACGGCCCTGCCTTGAATGCGGAATGCGGAATATCGAATGCGGAATCGGGAACCCGCCCGTTCTTCTTCATTCCGCATTCGATATTCCGCATTCCGCATTTTCCTCCGCCCGGCTTTGCACTTGATTTTTTTGCCCTTCCACGCTACTTTCCGCCCTCTCATTCACGCATCCTTAGCTCAGTTGGATAGAGCGTTGGTCTCCGAAGCCAAAGGTCGCTGGTTCGAATCCAGCAGGATGCACCATTTCCTTTTTTCAGGTTCGTTCTTCCCTCGCGTTCAATGGCGGATTCAAACCCGGCTGTCGAAATGATTGGCGTCACGAAGCGGTTCGGCGCGCTCGTCGCCAACGAGGCCATCACGCTGCGCGTCGCGGAGAAAAGCATCCACGCGGTTGTCGGCGAAAACGGCGCGGGAAAATCGACGGCGATGAACCTGCTCTACGGGTTGTACACGCCGGACGCCGGTGAAATCCGCGTCAAGGGCGAATCCGTCGCCTTCCGCTCGCCCGGCGAAGCCATCGCGCGCGGTCTCGGGATGGTTCACCAGCACTTCATGCTGGTTCCGACGCTTTCCGTACTCGAAAACATCATTCTCGGCGCCGAGCCGAAGTCGGGTCCGCGGATCGACTACGCGGCGGCACGCAAGAAACTGGTCGAAATTTCCGAGCAGTACGGCCTGAAAACCGCCCCCGACGCCCTCATCGGCAACCTGTCGGTCGGCGAACAGCAGCGGGTGGAAATCCTCAAGACGCTCTATCGCGGCGCCGGCATCCTGATTCTCGACGAACCGACGGCCGTACTCACGCCGCCCGAGGTGACGGACCTGTTCCGCATCCTGCGGACGCTCCGCGAGCAGGGCAAGACGATCATCATCATCACCCATAAACTCTCGGAAGTGCTGGCGTTATCGGATCGCGTCACGGTCATGCGCGACGGGAAGGTGGTCGGCGAAGTCGAGACGAAGGACACCACCTGCGAAGATCTTGCCCGGATGATGGTCGGCCGCGACGTGCTGTTGCGCGTCCCGAAGACGGCGGCCCAGCCCAAGGACACGCTGCTCGACGTCAAAAATTTGAAGTTCGTCAAACCGAACGGTGTCGCCGCGCTCGACGGCGTCTCCTTCAACGTTCGGGCCGGGGAAATCCTCGGCATCGCGGGCGTCGAGGGCAACGGCCAGACGGAACTCATCGAAAGCCTCGCCGGATTGCTCAAACCATCGGGCGGAAGCGCCACGTTTCAAGGCAAGGAACTCGTCGGACGGTCGCCCCGCGACATCCGCGCGCTCGGCGTCGCCCACATTCCCGAAGACCGCCACCGGCGCGGCCTGCTGCTCGATTTCGACCTCGCCGACAACACGATTCTCGGCGATCACCACCGCAATCCGGCCTCGCGCGGCGCGTTTCTCGACCGGGCGACCATCACCCGCCGGGCGGAAAAACTCGTGAAGGATTTCGACGTCCGTCCGCCGAACATCGCGCTCGCCTCGCGCTCGCTCTCGGGCGGGAATCAGCAGAAACTGATCGTGGGCCGGGAATTCGACCTGCCGCCGAAACTGCTGCTCGTCTCGCAGCCGACGCGCGGCGTGGACATCGGGGCCATCGAGTTCATCCACCGTAAAATCGTCGAGTTGCGGGATTCCGGCGCGGGGGTACTGCTCGTGTCGGCGGAACTTGAAGAAGTTCTTTCACTGGCGGACCGGGTCATCGTCATGTATGAAGGAAAAATCGTCGGGGAAGTCGATCCGGCGACCGTTTCGCAATCGGAAATCGGACTGTTGATGACCGGCGGCGGGGGGAAGAAAGCAGTTAGTCATTAGCAGTTAGTAGTTAGATTCGGAATTGCGAACAATTCACTGCTCCGACACTCCTTCTGAAACTGTTCAACCGGGAAACCTGCTTTCCAGAAACGAACGACAAAACCGCTCGCGACCAGCCGCCAACCACTAACCGCTAACTGCTGACCGCTAACTGCTCACGAGGGACACGACCAACATGCCCTACACCTGTTCACAATGCGGGGCGCAAAACCCCGATACCGCGCAATTCTGCTACAACTGCGGCGCGTCGGCGCCGGCGGCGGGCAGTCCGTCCCCGATCAATCTCGGCAAGCCGGGCGATGCCAACCCGTACCAGTCGCCGTCCTATCCGCAGCCGCCGTCGAATCCGTACGGCGCGCCGTCGCAGCCGTCGCCCTACGACCAGCAGGCGATGGCGCCGCAGTCCAATCCGTACGGCGCGCCGCCCGCCTACGGCCAGACGTTCGGCAGCGCCGGCGGTTTCGGCAGTCCCGAGGCGACCGCCGCGCAGAACAAGGCGAAAAACGCCATGATTCTGTCGATTGTCGGCTTTTTGTGTTGCCCGCTCTGCTCGATTGTCGGGCTGATTTTCGGTTTTTCGTCCCGGTCGGAACTTCAGAGGATGAACGTTCAGGATGGCCAGGGGCAGGCGCTCGCAGCCATCATCATCAGTGCCCTGAGCATCGTGTTTACGGTGCTCTGGATCATCATTCAGATTATTGCCGGGCTGGCGAGCCACTAGCCGCCGCGCATTCCGGCAACGGCTCCCCACGCCATGACACCACCGAAACCTGAAAAAGAGGAACTTTCACCCTCCGAAATCTCCCCCGACTACCACGCGGAACTGCTTTCGTATCAAAACCGCGCCCTGCTCGGGATGGTTCTGGGAATCCTTTCGATCCCGGCATTTGCCTGTCCGCTCCCGATTGGCCTGCTGGCGTTCTTTCTGGGCGTGCAGTCGCAGGCGGGTTTGCTGAAGCTCGGCGTTGAGGAAGGCCAGAAAAGAGCCACTCTCGCGCGACGGTGCGGAGGGGTCGGCGCGATTCTGTTTTTCATCAATTTGATCCTTTACTTCCTTCAACTGAAGGGATTCATCAAATTTTAAAAACGGCGGCCCGGCCAACTCAGGCCCACACCATCCGCCAAACCCGAATTGAAGGAGAACACCGCATGTCCCACGCCCTCGCCCTTCGCGACGCCCGCGAACTGAACCTGTTTTCGAGTCCCTACGGCTCGCCCCAGTCGCCCTACCAGCAACCGTCCTATCCCAGCGGCGGCGCGGGCGGCCAGATTCCCGGCGCGGAAAAGAAAATGGTCGCCGGCATCTGCGGCATCCTGCTCGGTGGATTCGGCGTTCACAAGTTCATCCTCGGCTATACCACCGAAGGCCTGATCATGCTCGCCATCACGTTTCTCACCTGCGGGTTCGGCGGAATCATTTCCTCCATCATCGGCCTGGTGGAAGGCATCATGTATCTGACGAAATCGGACCAGGAATTCGTCGCCACCTACATTCAGGGCCGCAAAGGCTGGTTCTGAAAAACAATTGAGAATTGAGAATGCAGAATTGAGAATTTTCCATCTCGCTCAGGGCCTGAAAATTCTCAATTCTCAATTATGAATTCTCAATTCCTCCAGGGGGGAAGGCCAATGTCACATGCACTGTCCATAACGGCGGACGCCGCCGGTCGCCTGAACCTGACCTACAGTCCGTATCAGGACCCGAACCAGAACCCATATCAGCAGCCGTCCTACCCGCCCGGCGGACAATATCCCGGCGGCGGGCAAATCCCCGGCGCGGAAAAAAAGATGGTCGCGGGCATCTGCGGCATCCTGCTCGGCGGGTTCGGCGTCCACAAATTCCTGCTCGGCTACCAGCAGGAAGGGATGTACATGCTGATCGGCAGTCTTGTCGGCTACGTTCTGTCAATCGTCATCGGCGCGCTGACCTGCGGTATCGGGACCATCCTGATCGTGATCCCGCTGGGCATCAGCATTGTCGGCCTGATCGAAGGCATCATGTACCTGACGAAATCCGATCAGGAATTCGTCGCCACCTACATTCAGGGCCGCAAACCATGGTTCTGAAGAACAATTGAGAATTCAGAATTGAGAATCGAGAGTTCCCGGTTCCCTGAACGGTCCGAAAATTCTCCATTCTCAATTCTGAATTCTCAATTCCTCAGAAGCGGTGTCCGCAGCCGGAGCAGAAGCGCGCGCCCGGCTGGTTGAGCAGGCCGCACTGGGGGCAATCGGGCGCACCGACGGGTGACGGCGGCGGGTCGGCGGGAATGGCCGACGCCTTTGCACCGCAGCGGGAGCAGAACACGGCTCCGGCGGTCATCGGCGCGCCGCAGTTTTCGCAGGCGTGAGCGTTTGGTGGCGGAGTGTAGGTTCCGTAGGGCGATTCGGGCCGTTCCGGAGCGTAAGTCGCCCCCGCACGGGCCACGAACATTTCGACGCGCTCCCACGCTTCCTCGGTGAGCCGGAACTGGTTGAACGCGCCGACGATGGGCAGAATGATGAGCGGGGCGAGCAGAACGTATCCGACGACGCCGACCGCCGCCTTCTCGATCCACTTGCTTGTCCCGATCTCGACCCGCAGGTGGTCCCCATCCTGGATAATCCGCACTGTCAGCGCGGACGACTGGCCGAGCAGCGTCGAAAGGGTGGATTCCTTCGCCGCCTGCACCACGAAACCGCGTTCGACCGGCACAACCTGCACCTGATGCTCCCGCATCAGGAAGAACTGCCGGAGATCATCGGTCAACGGCCTGAGGTTGATGCCCGGGGAGACTCTGTATACCCTGTCTTGCATTGACGTTACCCGATTTTCGAAATCCGAAGTTGTTCGAATGGAGCGAAAACGCGAAATGATGAAGCGATTCGGTCGTACGGTTTTTTCAGCGGCGATGTTCGGCATCGTAGCACTCGGGGGCGCATTTTCAACCGCCCCGGCAACGCTCAACGCGGCCAGCCCGGAATGTCCCGGCAGCTTTCCATACAGTTGCGACGGCATTCCTGACGCCGTCTGCAAGGCGGTCTGCAATCAATTCCAGTCGGCGGTCATCCGCGACCGCTGCTCCTTCCGCCAGCGACTTCACGTCGAGCGGTTCGAAAAGCCCAAGTCTCCGGGCATGCCTCCCGGCAAGCAGAAACAGAACCGCGACACGGAAGTCATGGTCGAACCCGATACCAGACCTGATGAGAACGGCGAGTTCCCGGTTCGCACCCGCATCACGGCGGATACCGACGACGACGGACGCCCCAAGAGCAAGGTCGATCCGAAATCGCTCACGATTCTCAATGCACAGGGCTTTTTCGACCTGATTTTCTTCCCGCTCACCCCGGAACGCATCGCCTACTACTCGTTCGAGCCGACCACGTCGCCGCGCGAGGGCGAACTGGCCTTCAAGTTCAAGCCGAAGACCAATTCCAAAAGCGTGCCGCTCGCCTCGGGCGTTGTTTATCTCAACGACAAGGGCGAAATGCTGACGCTTACCATCGACGGGATGTACAACCTCGAAATCCTCGACAAGAACCTCAAGAACATCGAATCCCTCTCGGCCACGGTGGACTATTCGCAGTTCAACGACGCCTACCGCATGCCGACCCTCGCGCGCGGCGAGGGAATGTCGGAAGTGACCCGCTTCAAGGGCTACTTCAAGTTCAGTTTCGAGGAAGGCAACTACCGCCCCGCGCTCAAAATGCCGTCGTGGTCCCGACTGAATTAAAAGTCCGAAGTCTGGAGTCTGGAGTCGAAAGTCCGGACTCCAGACTCTCGACTCCAGACTCCAGACTTCCCTTCCAATGAACGATCTCCACAACTACGTCACCGCCCCACCGTCGCCGCAGACCGCGCTCGACATTTTTCAGGGCGACTGGGTGTCCGCTCTTCCCGACGGCTTCGCCCGCTGGACCGCCGGCAATGTCCCGCTGTTTGACGACGCGCGGATTCACTGGCTCGTCGAACAACTCGGAAGCGTCGCCGGAAAGAGCGTCCTCGAACTCGGACCGCTCGAAGCCGGACACGCCCACCTGCTCGAAAAACTCGGCGCGGCGCGGATCGTCTCCGTCGAGGCGAACCGGCTCGCCTACCTTAAATGTCTGGTGATGAAGGAGATCCTGGAGATGAAGCGGACGCGCTTTCTGTGCGGCGACTTCGTCGGCTATCTCCACGAAACCGAGGACCGGTTCGATCTCTGCGTCGCGAGCGGCGTGCTGTACCACATGCGCAACCCCGCCGAACTGCTCGCCCTCATCGCCCGCGCCGCCGACCGGGTGATGCTCTGGACGCACTACTACGACGAGGAAGCGGTCCGGAAACGCCCGGAACTCGCGAGCCGGTTCGGCGCGCCGTTCGAATATACCTTCGGCGGGTTCAAGCACCGGCTCCACCCGTACAGCGACGGGGCGGTCCCGCTTCCGGACACCTTTTTCCGCGACGGCGACACGCAGTACAGCTACTGGATGGAACGCGACGCGATTCTCCAGTTTCTGGACCGCCTCGGCTTCACCACCCGGCACCTCGGCTTCGAAAGCCAGGACCACCCGAACGGGCCGAGCTTCGCGGTTCTCGCCGAGCGGTAACGTCGTCTTCTTTTCATGTCCATCACCGTCGCCGACAGCGAAACCTTCCGGTATGCCCCGCCCCGCGCGGCTCACGGGGCGCGTCGCGTCGTCGTGAAACCCAATCTCGGCTATCCGGTCGGGCCGCCGGTGACGGTCAGTCTGCCGGTGTTGCGGGAAGTCGTGGCGGGTGTCCGGCGGGTTGCGCCCGACGCGGAAATCATTGTGCTGGAAGGGGTTTGCACCAAAACGACCTTTGAAAAGGTGATGGAGAAACTCGGCGTGGCCGCCCTGATTGCCGGATTCAACGATCCGAACATCGTTCTCCGGGACGCCGACCGCGAACCCTGCCGGGCGTATCCGAACGCCGCGCGCGAGCCGCAGCGGTTTACCGAAATGTACGCCCCCGACCTGCTCGCCGAGGCCGACTGCCGGATTTCCATCGGCTGCCTCAAGCGGACCGAACTGAAAAACCGCCCGCTCATCAGCGCCTCGATAAAAAATCTCTACGGCCTGTTTCCCCGCGAACGCTATCGCGCACGCAGCCCGCATGCGCGGGGGCAGCTTCACGTCCCGGACGTTCAGAAAGTCATCGCCGACGCCTATTTCACACTCGGCGTCGCCTTCGACGGCGCGGTGGTGGATGCCACCCACAAATTCATCAGCCGCGACTGGCAGCCCGACGTCGGCCGCGCCGAGCCAGTCGGCAAAGTGATTTTCGGCGACGACCTCGTCGCCGTGGACCGTCGCGCCTGCGAGATCGCCGACGAACCGATTTCCGACTACCTCACGCTCATCGAACGCCTCCGGGAATGACGCCGTCTTCGCTTCGGACATTCATTTCCCATAGCCTCCCTTCGGCCCGGCTACGGGCTAATCTCTTCAAATACAATGACTTAGAGCAGTTTTCGTTTATATGCGACCCTCCCGCCGAAACGTGAATGGCGAACATATTGGATATAGCCCACGTCCGGAGCGCTTTGGCGAGGACGTGGGGAATCGTGTAAAACCATTGATTTCATTGAATTTTGGGGCGGAACATGTTTCCCGTAGCCTCGCAAAAAACGCTGCGGCTACGGGCTATGTCCAATATGCCACCCACCCACGCGGCTGTAAATTGGTCGCAAGCAAACGAAAATTGCTTTAAGAATGTAGCCCTTAGCCGGAGCGCTTTGGCGAGTCTATGGGAAACAAGGTGGGGGCGAGAAAACCCGGCCCGCATGAAGAAACGCGCGACGGTTTCCCGTCGCGCGTCGCCCTTCTCGGTGGATGATTTTCGGGGGAACGGGCGGTTCGCTTCTTCGGCGAATCTCAGCCCTCCGCGCGAAAATCGTGAATATTGAAATCCGTCACTGACGGACCGGCTTCTTTTTGCTCGCCGGAACTGCCTGCACCGTACTCTTGCCGCCCGTCGGGCGGTTGCGGCGCAGGACTTCAATTCGTACGGCCTGACGCCCGAAGCGTCGGGCTTCGGCGGAAGACGGCATGTAAATGTCAATGCGACGTCCCTTGATTTTTCCGCCGGTATCCTTGACGTGGTAAATGCCGGTGTAGGAACCGGCGTGGAGTTTGACGACCGATCCGAGCGGGAGTACGCGCGGGTCGGCGGCGATGATGCCGCGCCGAACGTGTTCGCCCGATGCCGTGCGTCCGTTGAGGCTATAGGCAGTCGCGGTGAAATCCCGCGCCGGTACGGCCACCTCGTACGCGTTTTGAACCGGAACATCCTCGGTCGCCAGTGGCGATTTCGGGGTTTCGAGGGTGAGTTCGTTTGATGGTTCGCTGTTTCCCTGCTTCGGTGTTTGGGGTTTTCCGGTGGCGACGGGCGAGCCGTTCTGGGCATTCACGGCGACGCCGCCGAAAAAGGCCAGAAAGCTGGAACAGATGATGAGAAAGGGACGAAAAACCGACTTCAATGTGCCCTTCCGCCCTGCCGGAGCGCCTTGTGCACGTAAGCTCATGCAGTGTCCTCCAAGCGTGTGATTTCGACTCCGGGTCCGGTTCGCGGACGGGGAATCGTTCAAAACATCACGCAAGTATACCACTGGTTGTCAAATCGGCCCGGCGCGGATGGGTTTCGAAGGGTTTTTCCAGCCCCGGAATCCATCCACTTTCGAGCCTTCGACGGCCACCCGGTCGGGCGGCCAGTCAACGCGACCGTCGAGGAAAAACACGGATGAGAAATCACCTTTAACAACCACGTTACATCACTGACACCCGGAATTTCGTCCAAACTGCTTCCCTTCGCGTTTTGTCTTTTCGACTCGGAAAATCCAGCGCAAGAGGAAGTGCCTTCATGTCTATTTTGAAACTGGTGACAGGCCGTCGAAGAACGGTACTGAACTTCATCGCGGCGGTCCTGCTGACGCTCGCAACGGCGGGCGGGGCGTTCGCCCAGTCTGAATCGGGCAGCGCCGCCATCGAGGGGATCGTCAGGGACCAGAGCGGCGCGACGGTCGCGGGCGCGACGGTCACGATCAAAAGCCGCGAAACCGGCTACACCCGGACGGTCACGACCGATGCCAACGGACGCTATTTCGCGGGCGTGATGCCGGTCGGCGTTTACGAAGTGGAGGCGACCGCGGCCAACTTCAGCCCCGGCAAGGCGGCCGCCAAGCTGACCGTCGGCAATACCGAAAAAGCCGACGTGACGCTCGCCGTCACCGAGGTCGCCGACGTGGTCGAGGTTTCCGCCGAGCAGGGCGGCATCGACGTCCAGGAGGCCGCCACCGGCCTCAACATCAGCGAACGGGCCATCAAGGACCTGCCCATCCGGGGCCGCAACTTCTCCGAATTCTTCCAGTTGCAGCCGGGCATCTCGCAGGAGCAGGACCGCGGCGGGCTGGTCGTCGCCGGTCAGCGTTCGATCAATTCGAACGTCGCGGTGGACGGCGCGGACTTCAACGACCCGCTTCAGGGCAACCAGCGCGGCGGAAATGAAGCAACGTTCTTCTTCCCGCAGGCCGCGATTCGCGAGTTTCAGGTCGTGCGCGCGGGCGCGAGCGCCGAAATCGGGCGCACCAACGCCGGTTTTCTCAACGTCGTGACCAAGGGCGGCACGAACGACTTCCACGGCGAGCTTTTCTATTTCAACCGGAACAAGAAATTCACCTCGCCGGACGCTTTCGGGCGCAGCCTCGACAACCGCCAGAACCAGTTCGGCGGCAGCATCGGCGGTCCGATCGTGAAGAACCGGGCGTTTTTCTTCGTCGCCGCCGAGCAGAACTTCCTCCGCGTGCCGTTCGTGGTCGGTTTTCTGACGCCGACCGGACAGACGCTCCCCGCCAGCCTCGTCGCGCTCCAGGGTGAAAAGGCCGGGACCAACAACCCGACCGCAATTTTCGCCCGGACCGACTTTCAGGTGAACCAGAACAACACGCTCAATCTTCAGTACAACTTCACCCGGCTTCAGGGCGACAACTTCGACTTCGAGCAGGCGCGGCAGGACCGGGCCGAGTCGGTCAATTACGCCCGCGAAAATTCCAGCAACGGTTTCAAGGCCGCGCTCGTGACGGTCGTCAACGCGCGGTTCGTGAATGAAATCCGCGGCCAGATCGCCAACGACGACCGCGACGAAGCGCCGAATTCCAACTCGCCGCAGATCGACATCTCTGGCGTCGGGGTCATCGGTGGCGACAATTCGCGCCCCCGGAGTTTCCGGACCAAGAAATTTCAGTTGACCGACAACGTCAGCTTCACCGGCGGACGCCATCAGATCCGGTTCGGGTTCGACCTCAACATCAACCGCGTCCAGCAGCAGCGGGCGGCGGGGATTCAGGGACGCTACGGTTTCACCGGCGGATCGGCCCTGCCGAACTACCTCGCGACCGTCGGCGGCAACACGAGCGGCGCGAACCGCCGCTATCGCGGCTTCCTCATCGGCACGGTGACCGGCGACCCGGCGACCTTCCGGGGCACGCAGCAGGAACTCGCGGCCTTCATCAACGACAAAATCCGGATCAACAACCGCCTCACGCTGACGGCGGGCCTGCGCTGGGAAGGGCAGTACAACCCGCAGCCGGTCGCGCCGAATCCGGACATCCCGGTCACCGGCCGGATTCCGAACGACCTCGAACAGTGGCAGCCGCGTCTCGGCCTCGCGTGGGACGTGACCGGGCAGGGCAAAACCGTGGTTCGCGCCTCGGCGGGTCTGTTCACCGCCCGGACGCCCGCGACGCTGTTTCAGCGCGTGACGACCGAAAACGGCCTCGGCCTGCTTGGTTTCTCCATCGACAGCAACCAGTTGTCGTCGAGCGGCACCCGGTCGCGCGCCAACTTCATCACCTCGCTGATTTCGACGGTCGGCTTCCCGAACATCATCACCAACTTCGCCACCGACGGAATCGTCCTGCGGAACACGGTTTCCGCCGGGAACGACTTCCGGTTGCAGGACTTCCCGCAGCGGGTCTACGGCTTCGCCCCCGATTTCCAGAATCCGCGTTCCTTCCAGGCATCGCTCACGGTCGAACATCAGCTTTCGAAGAACTGGACCGTCACGCTCGGGTTCATCCGCAACTCGACCTGGGACCTCCAGCGGCGGGTGAACCGCAACCTGCCGGGGCCGGGAACGCCGGGCTACATCGTGAACGGGAATTCGGGCTATGTGTTTTTCGACCTCGCGCAGCGTCCGATCCAGATCGTGAACGGACGCAACTACGGCGCGATTCTGGTGAATGAATCGTCGGCGCACTCTTCTTATAATGGGGGAACGCTGACGGTGACCCGCCGCTACGCCAACCATTTTCAGGTTCAGGCGAATTACACCTTCGCGCGGGCGTTCGACGACGACTCGAACGAGCGCAATTTCAGCCAGGAATTCGCCCTCAACCCGTTCGATCTCCGGTCGGAACGCGGACCGTCCAAGCAGGACATCCGCCACAACTTCAACGTGAGCGGGCTGGTTGACCTGCCGTACGGCTTTATCGTCAGTGGCATCATCACGACCCGGTCGGGGCTGCCCTTCACGCCGATTTTCGGCGACGACATCAACAACGACGGCAACGACAACGACCGGGCCATCGTCAACGGCGTCGTGGTCGGACGGAACAGCTACCGTCAGCCCTACGCCTTCGACCTCGACATGCGGGTGGTAAAAACCTTCAAGTTCGGGGAAACGAAACGGCTCGAAGTGCTGGCGGAAGTCTTCAACCTGACGCGCAACACGAACAAGAACTTCGGCGTGGATGCCATCGGCACGGTCGCCGGGCCGCGTCCGACGGCGACGGGCGTGATTACGACCGACCCGCTCAACCAGGCCGGATTCCAGCCGTTCAGCGCTCCCTCGACGGCGCGCTTCGGCGGTCCGCGGCAGGTCCAGATCGGCGCGCGCTTCACTTTTTGAGAAAAGGTGTCGGGTATCGGGTGTCGGGTTTCAGGTTTTGTCGCCTGAAACCCGATTTCTTTTTGTCTTATTGCCCGAAATGGACGAAGTCAGGTTCAGTGGAAAAAATGACCATGCGCCAAGTCGTTGCGGTAAAACGGGATCGTGATTTCTTGACACCTCGAAACATGCTCTCTCTGGGAGGTGAGTAATGATGCCTACAACTGGCTCAAAAGAAAAAATCGTGGCCGCGCAGGCGATCTTGGCCAGTATTTTCGCGTCACAAAAGGCGTTGAGGGCAATTGCCCCGGAATACAACTGGTCTGGACTGGGAAACTTGCTTGGCGATTTCGGGGAATTGCTCGCAAACGACCATTATCAACTACAAAAAGCACCGTCCGGCTCCGGTGACTACGACGCTCGAACTGCGGACGGGAAAACCGTTCAGATCAAGACGAACTTCGCGGCTCTCCAGATCGGGTTCCGTGGCGAAGCCGATTTGCTCCTCGTTTTGGGAGTGAAAGAAGACGGTTCCTGGGAAGAAATCTATTTCGGCGATTTTCAGCCGGTAAAAGAGCAAGCCCGTTTTTCATCCCGCGACAACAAACACATGATCGCCGTCTCCAAGCTCAAAGCAATTGCGGATAAAGGGATTATCCGTTAGATAGCCTGGCATCCTGCCCGACCCGACGCTTGTGGAGGCCGCCGTGGATCATTCTTTCTGTCGTTCACTTTTTCGCAATGAACATGAACAAATTGAGGGATTGGCCTTCGACTCCGATTCAGTCTTGAAGCGCCTGCTCGAATGGTTTCCCGGAACGACTGTTAATCCGGCGGATTATCACGTCACACAGGCAAAGCGGGCCGAGGCGTTTCTGAAGACTGAAAATTTGAAAAGCAATGTCGTGGCGCGATCCGAGTGGAAAATGGTTGCGCGTGAATCGCCCGCCTTCCGGGCCGAGATCACGGGGCCGGAAACCGGGCTAATCAGGTTCCACGTTCGCCGACATTCAGCAGGTTTCCAGTTTACCGACCCGGTGTCTTCAATTCTCCGCTCCCGGCTTCTGGCATTTTTGAATTCTTTTGCACTGCCCCATTTCAAAATCGGTACGGCCAGAGCGTCCCGGGAAACACCCGCCGGGGAACTTCCGCTCTACGAAAAAACCTTTTCACTGACTCTGGAGGGAGAGGCCGACTGCTTCACCTTTGAAACGCAATCGGTTCAGGATTGCGTGACGGGATGGTTCCCGGACGCGGTCGTCGTCCGAAGCGAACTGCCCCAGGAAGAAATCGACCGGACCAGCGCCCTGATGGAGCGCCTCGGGGTGACCGAGTACGAACTGGGAACAGCCATCTGGAATCAATGGCGGCTTGGTGATTACGCCTGCCCAACGGTCGAACTCGAATTTTACGACCGGGGAGAGGTCCCAGTGCGGTGTCGCATCACCCCGAAGGAAATTTCCTTCACTTTTGAAGATACAAATCGTTGCCACGACTTCACCCGCCAGAAAATCGTCGGTTTTCTGAAATGTATTTCCCTCCCGGAAATTGAAATCTCCGATTTCGAACCCGTTGAAAACCGCCCCTCCTCTTAAAAACAACGGGTCACGCTGAATTTTCCTGCCTCCGGCAACGTTTTTCCTTCATTCGTCGTCCCGACTGCGGTACAAACGCAGTCTCCAATCAAATTCCAATCTTACCGCCGGAGGTCACCGACCCCATGTCCCGTCGTCTTTTCGCGCCGCTGGTCGCGGTCGCGCTGCTCGGAGGCGCGTTCGCGACGTTGTCCACGTCACCCGCCGCCAACGCGCAGGTCAAACGCAAACCGAAACTCGGGAAGCTCTGTCCCGATCCGAACGCCGAATGTAAAACCGCCGCCCGTTTCGAACCCTACGACATGCCGTTCGAAATTCCCGAAGACGGCGGCATTTTCGAATCCGAACCCTTCTATGCCGTCGTTCTCCGCAGCTTCAAGGCCCCCGACGGCGACGAAAAGCAGATCATCCCCGAATCCGAACGGCTGAAGGTCCAGGACATGTTCCCCGACCGCAAGGTCTTCGCCTCGCGCGCCGCGCTCGAACCGGGGTCGGTCATCTATGTCGATGTGCCGTACAACGTGCGGTTTCTGGCGATTTACGGCGGGAAGACGCAGGCCGAGGCCAACGGCGTCCTCGCGCAGGTGAAAAGCGCCGGGAAGTACACCGGGGCGTACACCAAGAAGATGCAGGTGTCGTTTAACGGAACCTAGGGAGAAAGTCTGGAGTCGAGAGTCTGAAGTCTGGAGTCAAAACCGGACTTCAAGACTCAAAGATAAGGAACGTTCCGTCGGCCGGCTCTCAAGACAAGAGTTTCGTTCCGGCCTCCATTTCCCGGTTTTGACTCCAGACTCTCGACTCCAGACTTCTTTCCGGACTTTTTTCACGCGCGCGGCAACAACACCCGGAACGTCGTTCCCTCGCCGGGGCGGCTCGAAACGGTGATGTTGCCCTTGCTCTGGGCGACGATGCCCTCGACCACTGAAAGTCCGAGGCCGGTGCCGCGTCCGACGGGTTTGGTGGTGAAAAACGGCTCGAAAATCCGTTTCTGCATGTCTTCGTCCATGCCGTCGCCGGTGTCGCTGACTTCGAGCATGACGTAGGACTGCATTTCCGTCGTCTGTTCCTCGTCATCGCGGATGGTGTAGTGCGCGCCCTCGATGGTCTGACTTGAACGCGCTTCCCGCCAGACGTTCGCCGTCCGGATGGTAAGTCGGCCGCCGTCGGGCATGGCGTCGCGGGCGTTGACGGCCAGATTGGTTACGACCTGTTCCATCTGGTGCGGGTCGGCAAGGACTCCGCCGATGTCGGGGGCGAGTTCGGTGGTGATTTCGAGGCTTCGGCTGAGAATCGGCCGCAGCATTTTCAGCGTATCGCTGACGACATCATTCAGACTGAGTGGTTTGAGCTGTTGCGGCTGTTTGCGTCCGAACGCCAGCAGTTGTCCGGTGAGCAGCCCCGCCCGGGCGGTCGCTTCAAGGATTTCCTTGATGTACCGGTGCATGGTTTCAAGCGAGGCCGGATCGGTCTGCCCCGAAGCGAACCGTCGCTCGATCATCGCGGCATACCCCGTCATGACGGTAATCAGGTTGTTGAACTCGTGCGCGATGCCCGCCGCGAGTTGTCCGACGGCTTCCATCTTCTGCGCGTGTCGCAACTGATCCTCGAGTTCGCGCCGGGTGGAGAGGTCCTCCACCATCGCGAGGCCGTAAATCGGTTTTCCCTCGGCATCGCGGATCGCCACCCCGGTCAGTTTTCCCCACATCACCCGGCCATCCTTGTGGAGATAGCGTTTTTCCGTCTGGAAGTTCGAGATGTTCGGGTCGAGCAACAGTCGCGTCGCGTGGCGCAACGTCTCCCCGACTTCATCGGGGTGGTTGAGGACGGCGTAGGATTTCCCGATGAGTTCTTCCGGCTCATAGCCGAGAAACTCGCAGAAGGTCCGGTTCGGACGGACGATTTCCCCCGTCACGGTCACAATCTGGATACCGATGGGGGCTTCCTCGAAAATCCGCCGGAACCGCTCCTCGCTCTCGCGCAGCGCGCGCTCGGCGAGTCGCCGCTCGGTGATGTCGCGGGCAATGCCCTGAATGCCGACCGGCACGCCGTCGCGCAGCACCGCCCGACTGCTCAGCTCAAGCAATACCCGCCGACCATCGCGGGCAAACAGTTCCGCCTCGTATTCCACCGACTCATTGGGATTGGAAAGCAGACTCGCGATGGCTTTTTTCACGACCGAGCGGCTTTCCGGCGTAATCAGGTGCAGCACGTTGACATGCCGGGCCTCCTCCGCCGTGTAGCCGAAGGTGCGCGTCGTGGCCGGATTGATGTCGAGGAAATACCCGTCGAGGTTGTGGACGTAAAGCAGGTCGTTCGCGTTTTCAAACAGCGCCCGGTAGCGTTCCTCGCTTTCGCGTAACGCCTTTTCCGACAACTTGCGGTCGGTCACGTCACGGGCGATGCCCTGAATGCCGACCGGCTCGCCGTTGACGGTCAGCATCCGCGAACTGACTTCGAGCGTGACCCGGTGACCGTCGCGGGCGAACACGTCGAGTTCATACTTGGTGGACCGCGCGTTGCCCGCCAACTTTTCAGCCACGGCCTGCTTCGCCCGGGCCATGTGTTCCGGCACGATGACCGTCGCCATGCTCAGTTCGGTTGCTTCCTCGCGCGTGTAGCCGAACACCCGTTCGGCGGTCTTGTTGATCGTCATGTACCGACCGTTGAGGTCGTGGATGTAGATGATGTCGTTGGCGTTCTCGAACAGTTCGCGATATTTCTCCTCGCTTTCGCGCAGCGCCTTTTCCGCCGCTTTCCGTTCGGTGATGTCGCGGGCGATCCCCTGAATGCCGACTGGCGCGCCATTTTCGTAAATCAGCCGGGTGCTGACTTCGAGCGTCAGGCGACGGCCGTCCCGGGCGATGACGTCGAGTTCATAGGCTGTGGCATCCGCCTTGCCCGCCAGTTTTTCGGCGATGGCCGCCTGCGCGCGTTCGAGATGTTCCGGCGCGACGAAGTCACGAAAGCTCAGGTTGACGCCTTCTCCCCGCTGGTAGCCGAGCAACCGCTCGGCGGTCCGGTTGCCGGTGAAGTTCTGGCCGTTGAGGTCGTGGCGGTAAATGATGTCGTTGGCGTTTTCAAACAGTTCGCGGAACTGTTCCTCGCTGCGGCGCAGTTCCGCCTCCGCCCGTCGCCGCTCGGTCACGTCGCGCATGACACCCTGAATGGCGAATGGTTTTCCGTCCCGGAACAACACCTGCGAACTGATTTCAAGCGCGACTTCGCCGCCGTCCTTCGTGACGCCATCCACTTCATAACGGGTCTGCTTGACCCCCTCGCGCACCTTGCGGCGGAATGCGTCGCGTACCTGGTCACGCGCCTGAACGGCAACGATCCGGTTGAGCAGCTCCCCGGCCGGCATGGCCAGCACCTCGGCTTCCGAATAACCGAACAGCCGCTCGCCCGCCGGATTCCACGCCAGACAGCTTCCCTTCAGATCGAACAGGCAGATGACATCGTTCGCGCCTTCGAAAATTTCCCGGTACCGCGTTTCATTTTCGCGCAGCGCCCGCAGCGTCCGGTCCTGCTCGGTGATGTCATGGACAACGAAAAAGGCTTCATCCTCACCGCTCACGCTGCCCATTGCGCGAAAAACGCGCCGCTCGCCATGCAGGTCGAGTTCATAATCGAATGACGCCGGACGACGCTCGGCGAAAATCCGCGCGAGCGTGCGTTCGATGGTCTCGGCGACCGACGGCGGCAGAACTTCCGAGACGCGCCGCCCGATGAGCAGCGGACGCGGCAACGCCAGGTCGCCTTCGTTCTCCGCGCGGACGTCCACCGCCAGATACCGGCCGTCCCGACTGACCCGAAAGATCATGTCCGGCAGGGAACCGAGCAACGCGCGTTTTTCCCCCTCGACGGCACGCAGGGCGGCTTCGAGTTCCTCAACCCGTCGGCGAAGTTCGACGACTTCGGAAGCCTCGGCGTCAACGCCGGAGGGCGAAAGTTGACTCATGGAGGATAACCGGAATGAAAGGGAATTGGGCGGCTGTGCGAGCGACTATAGCAGAATTTCAGGCGCGCGAAATTCCGCTTCGAAAAAGCGCATTTCCAGCCACCACCGTCAGGATGACCGACGCCTCGACCACCCCTGCAAACCCCGCCGAAACGCCCGCCATCCGCTGGAGCGCCGCGACTCCGGTTTCGAGCGCGCCAAAGAACACCGCCGCGGGAATGACCGACACCGGATTGAGTCGCGCCAGCAGCGCCACGGCAATCGCCATGAAGCCGTAGCCGGGTGAAAACTGCTCGTACAACCGGCGACTCACGCCCAGCACTTCCACCCCGCCGGCCAGTCCCGCGCAACCGCCGCTCAGAAACAGCGTCAGCCAGGTCATTCGGCGGAAATCCACCCCCGCTGTCCGGGCCGCGCGGGGACTGTCTCCGGCAACCCGCAACCGCAACCCCGTCGCGGTATAGCGCAGCCAGACCGCCGCGATGACGCAGGCAACGACCGCAACCGCAATTCCCGCGTGCAGCCGCGTCGGTGCCCAGACGCGCGGCAATGCCAGCCCCGCCGACACGGCTTCCGTCTGCGGATACCCTTTCGACGCTTCCTGCAACGGCCCGTGAACCAGCCACCCGACCGTCAGCGCGGCGACGAAGTTGAGCATCAGCGTACTGATGACTTCACTCACGTCGCGCTCGGTCTTCAACAGCGCGGGG
Organism: Blastocatellia bacterium NZW_1522; assembly: GCA_039793685.1. GTDB lineage: Bacteria > Acidobacteriota > Blastocatellia > Chloracidobacteriales > Chloracidobacteriaceae > JAAFHI01. The sequence goes on along the minus strand of JBDRAL010000038.1, from coordinate 10,831 downwards.
ATGAACCCCCACGCGCCGCCCGCGATGAACGCCGCCCCCAGCACCACCGGAATCCCCGTCGCCCCCCACGCCGTCAGCCCGCCGAGCCACGCGGCGGCGAGCGCTCCGATCACCAACTGGCCCTCCGCCCCGATATTGAACTGCCCGCCGCGAAAGGCGACCGCGACACCCAGCCCGCACAGAATGAGCGGCGTCGCCTTCGTGAGCGTGTCGGCAATCTGGTACTGCCCGCCGACCGACCCGGCGATCATCACCTGCCACGACACAATCGGGTCATACCCCGCGCCCCTCAAAACCACCGCGCTCAACAGCACCGCGACGACCACCGGAAGAAAGGATGAAGGATGAGGGATGAAGGATGAAATTTTATACTTCATCTCCCTCCGCCCCTCTTTTCCCACCTTTTCGTCTTTATTGGAATTCACGCCGACCCTCCGTCTTCATCCTTCATCCCTCATCCTTCATCCTTTTTTGCCCCTGCCATGAGCAGCCCGACCTCGGCGGCGGGAGCGTCCGGCGGAAGCGGCGCGGAGAGACGTCCGTCGTGGAGGACGGCAAAGCGGTCCGAGAGGGCGCGGATTTCCTCAAGCTCGTTTGAAATCAGCAGGATGGCCGCGCCCCGGTCGCGCAGGTCGAGCAGCGCGCGGTGAATGGTTTCGACCGCCCCGATGTCCACGCCCCAGGTCGGATTGACCGCCACCAGAACCTTCGGCTCATGGGCCAGTTCGCGGGCGAATAAAAGTTTCTGCTGATTCCCACCCGAAAGCGCACCGGCGGGGGCATCCGGGCCGGGCGCGCGGATGTCGAAACGTTCGATGAGTCCTCCGACGTAGTCGCGCAGATCGCGCGGGTTCAGGAAACCGCGCCGCCGATGGCGGGTTTCAAAGCCGAGAATCGCGTTTTCCGACAGCGGCAGATCGAGCGCCAGCCCTTCCGCGCGCCGGTCGGCGGGAACGTACCCCACGCCGAGCTTCATCCGTCGTTTTCTCCCGGCCGGAAGCGGCTGGCCGTCGAGTTTGACCTCGCCGGTCGCCGGAATCAGCCCGACGACGGCCTCGGCGAGTTCGGTCTGGCCGTTACCGTCCACGCCCGCCACGCCGAAGATTTCGCCGACCCGGATTTCAAATGAAATATCGCGCAGGCGGCGACCGTTGGCGGCAACGGTAGAGAGATTGGCGACCGAAAGCAGAACCTTTTCCCTCGGTGGGGTCGTTCTGGCGGGCGGCGGGGCGAGCGCACGGCCAACCATCGCCTCGGCGAGCCGTTTCGGATCGGCTTCGTCTTTTTGAAAGGTCGCGACGACCTTTCCGCGCCGCATCACCGTCACGCGGTCGGCGAGTTCAGCCGCTTCGCCGAGTTTGTGGGTGATGAAGACGATGCCGGTTCCCTGATCGCGCAGGTCGCGGACGAGTTCGAAGAAACCATCCACTTCGAGCGGGGTCAGCACCGAGGTCGGTTCGTCGAGCAGTAAAACCCGCGCGTCGCGGTACAGCGCCTTGAGAATTTCGACCCGCTGGCGCAGGCCGACCGGAAGGCTTTCGACTTTCGCATCGAGTTTGTCGGAAAGATTGAGTGCTTCGGCGCGGGCGGCAAGGCGTTCGGCGCTCGACGGACGAGTGTAAAGCCCGATTCGTTCGGCGAACGGCTCACGCCTCCATCGACTGAATTCCTTGTCCCCGAGCAGGACGTTTTCCCGGACGGTAAAGGTTTCCACCAGATGAAAATGCTGGTGGACCATCCCGATGCCCGCCGCGATGGCGTCGCGCGAGGAATTCAGCTTCAGATTCGGAAATTCGGCGGACTCAATCGTCCCCGCGTCGGGCCGCAGCGCACCGAACAGAATGTTCATCAGCGTGGACTTGCCCGCGCCGTTCTCGCCGAGCAACGCATGAATTTCACCCGCCCGAATGTCGAAATCCACCCCGTCGAGCGCCGTCACCGGGCCAAAGCGGCGGGTGACACCGCGCAAAGAAAACAAGGATGAAGGATGAGGGATGAAGGATGAACTTTCGGAATTCATTGAAATCTGACGCGCCTACTCCCTCTGAAGAATCGTTCGGAACATCTTTTTTTCATCCTTCATCCTTCATCCTTCATCCCTCATCCTTACTGTTTGAACACATCCACCGACCCCTTCTGGATGTTGACGGTGAAGGCGTTCAGAACCTGTTCCATGTCCTTGGTGATGAGGCGGCCGCGAAAGGAGGGATTCATGATGAAGCCGACCGCGTTGTCGCGGATGCCGAGGTGAACGACCTCGCCCTTCTGCTTCTTTTCGCGAATCCGCCGGACGACCTCGGCGATGCCTTCCGGCATGCGACTCACGACGCTGCCGACGACCTGCTCCGGCGCGAGGCTCGTCTGGTCCTTCTGCATCCCGAACATCAGGACCTTGCGGTCTTTCGCCGCCTGAAAGACGCCCGGCGCGGCGGCGTCGCAGTCGTGAATCAGGAGATCCGCGCCCTTGTCGATCATGGCGAGCGCCTGCTGGCGGGCGGCGGCGGCGTCCACCCAGTTCCCGACGTAGCCGATGAACACTTCGCACTTCGGATCGACTGCGTGTACGCCGTTGCGGAACGCGATCAGGTTGCGCGTCGAGGCCGGAATGTCCATCCCGCCGATGGCCCCGACCTTGTGGGTTTTCGTGACGTACCCCGCGATGGCCCCCGCGAGATACGACGCCTCGCCCACGTCGAACACCACGCTCACGACATTCGGCCCCGACCGGTCGCCCTGCGTCACCAAAAAGGTCGTATTCGGAAATTCCGGCGCGACCGCGAGCGCCTGATCCATGAATTCGCCGCCGTGGCCGATGACCACGTCGAAACCCTGCTGCGCGAACGCCCGGTAGCCCTGTTCGCGATCCGCCGGGCTTTCCTTCACCTGCTGGTGGCCGATGGTCGCGAGCAGTTCCTTTTCCGTCAACTTGAGCGCCTCGTACCCGAGCGCGTTCCACCCGTTGTCGCTGATCGGGCCGGGACTGAGCAGCGCGACGCGGAATTTTCCGTCGTTCGGCTTGGTCACGCCGCCGCCCGGCGCGGGCGTCGGGGCGGGTTCGGGCTTCTTGCCGCCACAGGCCGCGGCCAGTACGAAAAACACGGCAACGAGCGACAGGCTGACGAACGCCCGCGCCGGACGATTCAGAAATGCGTTCATGATGAAGAATCTTTCCGGAAGATAATCCGTGTACTTTGTGTAATCCGTGGCTATTTCCTTTTTTCGCCACGGATTACACGGATGACACGGATTCGGGAGAGTAGGAGCGGGGGGGATTGCCGTCAAGAAAAGGTGTCGGGTATCGGGTGTCGGGTTTCAGGTCAATCCAGGTTTTGAGTGTTCAGTTCAAGCCAATTGCCGACGAGAAATTCAAGGCTGGCTTGAACCTGAAACCCGATACCCGACACCCGACACCTTTTCTCAGATTGCCACTCCCAACCCCGATGGCCTACACTGTCGCGCTTCGATTTATTTCCTTTCAGCATCGGAGCACCCGCCCATGTCCGTCGCGGTCGAAATCACCCCCGAAGTCATCGCCAATCACAACCTCAAGCCGGAAGAGTACGCCAAGATCGTTTCGCTCCTCGGACGCGAACCGAACATGGTCGAACTCGGCATTTTCTCGGTCATGTGGTCGGAACACTGTTCCTACAAGTCGTCGCGGATTCATCTGAAGACGCTGCCGGTGACCGGCGACCGGGTCGTGCAGGGACCGGGCGAAAACGCGGGCGTCATCGACATCGGCGAGGGCTGGTGCATCGCGTTCAAAATCGAATCGCACAACCACCCGTCGTTCATCGAGCCGTTCCAGGGCGCGGCGACCGGCGTCGGCGGCATCCTGCGCGACGTCTTCACGATGGGCGCGCGGCCCGTGGCGCTGATGAACTCGCTGCGCTTCGGCCCGCTCGACGATCCCAAGCATGGCGCGCGCAACCGGGCGATTCTCGACGGCGTGGTGCGCGGCATCGGGCATTACGGCAACTCGTTCGGCTGCCCGACGGTCGGCGGCGAAGTCTATTTCGCCGACTGTTACTCGTTGAATCCATTGGTGAACGCCTTCGCGCTCGGCCTTGTCCGGCACGACCAGATTTTCCTCGGGACGGCGAGCGGGGTGGGCAATCCCGTGATGTACGTCGGGGCGAAAACCGGCCGCGACGGCATCCACGGCGCGACGATGGCCTCGGCGGAGTTCGACGATGAAGCCCTCGCCAAGCGGCCGACGGTGCAGGTCGGCGACCCGTTCTGCGAAAAACTTTTACTTGAAGCCTGCCTCGAAGCGATGCGGACCGGCAGCGTCATCGGCATTCAGGACATGGGCGCGGCGGGTCTGACCTCGTCGAGCTGCGAAATGGGCGACCGCGCCGGAACGGGCATTGACCTTGAACTTTCGCTCGTCCCGCAGCGCGAAACCGGGATGACGCCCTACGAAATCATGCTGTCGGAATCGCAGGAGCGGATGCTGCTCGTCGCCGACAAAGGTCGCGAGCGCGAAGTTCAGGAAATTTTCGCGAAGTGGGGCCTCTCGGCGGTCGTCGTCGGACGCGTGACCGATTCCGGCCACCTCCGGCTCACGCTCAACGGCGAGACGGTCGCCGACATTCCGAACAAGTATCTCGCGGATGAAGCGCCGCGCTACGACCGGCCCGCCGCGCCGCCAGCCGACTGGATCGCCGACGAAGCCGAACGCCGCGCCGCCGCGCTGGCCGTTCTGGAAACGGTCCTCCCCGCCGCCGAGCGCGAACTGACGCCCGCCAAAACCGCCGAAACGCTTTCACAACTGTTGCAGTCGCTGAACTTGTCGTCGCGTGAGGCGATTTATACGCAGTACGACCACATGGTCCGCACGAACACGATGGTCATGCCCGGCGCGGACGCGGCGGTCATCCGCGTGAAGGAAACCCGCAAGGCGCTCGCGATGTCGCTCGACGGCAACGGACGGTACGTCCTGCTCGACCCACGCACGGGCGCGGCGCTGCTCGTCGCCGAAAGCTGCCGCAACCTCGTCGCGGTCGGCGCGCTGCCCATCGGGCTGACGAACTGTTTGAACTTCGCCTCGCCGGAACGCCCCGAAATCATGTGGCAGTTGCGCGAGGCCATCGCCGGAATGGGCGAGGCGGCGCGGCACTTCGACACGCCGGTCGTGAGCGGCAACGTCAGTCTTTACAATGAAACCGACGGGCGCGGCATTTACCCGACGCCGACCATCGGCAGCGTCGGCCTCATCGAGGATAACCGGACCGTCATCGCCCGCCAGACGGCGACGGCGGGCGACGTGGTCGTCCTGCTCGGCGCGACGGCGGAAGAACTCGGCGGCTCGGAATATCTCGCGCTGACGACCGGCAAGGTTCTCGGACCGGTCCCGCAACTCAGCTACGCCGCCGAAAAGGCGCTTCATGCGTGCGTCCTCGCGGGCGCGAAGGACAAACGCTTCACCGCCGCGCACGATCTTTCCGACGGCGGCCTGCTCGTCGCGCTCGCCGAAATGTGTTTCAGCGGCCACAACAAGGCGGCCTTCGGGATGAACGTGGCGATTTCCCGCGAAGGCGGCCTCGCCGGGCTGTCGCGCGCCGGGCTTCTGTTCGGCGAATCGGCCTCGCGGATGCTCGTCACGGTCGCGCCCGACAACCTCGCGGCGGTCCGCGAACTCGCCGGTACTCACAACGTCCCGTTCGCCGAACTCGGCACGATTGACGGCGACCGCCTCCGCGTCACGGTGGATGGCGAAACCCTCGTGGATGAACCCGTCGCGACGCTCGAATCCGGCTGGCGCGGCGCGCTCGCAAAGCAGGCGGGAATGTAATTGAAGATTTTTGATTGAAGATTTTTGATTGAAGATTGAAGAAGAAGATTGGTTGGGATGAATTTCCCCAATCGAAAATCTTCAATCTTCAATCAAAAATCGAAAATTCCCCGAGGTTCGCCATGTCGTCTCCCCTCAAAGTGACCGTCCCGACCGCCGATCAGGTGACGATTCTGCGCGGCGTGAGCTGGCGGACCTACGACAGCCTGCTCGCCGACCTTGGCAATGCGCGTTCGCCCCGGCTGGCGTTTCAGAAAGGAACTTTGGAACTGATGAGTCCGTCGTTCTGGCACGAACGGTTGGGAGCATTTCTCGGCCTGCTGGTGACGCAGTACGCCCGCGCCCGCGGCATTCGGGTTGTCGGCGCGCGTTCCATGACGATGCGTCGGGAGGACCTGGAGCGCGGCGTCGAACCCGATGGCTCGTTTTTCATCGCGGGCGCGGAAAAAATGCGTCGAAAAAGGGAATTCAACCCGCTGACTGACCCGCCGCCCGATCTGGTAACGGAAGTGGACATCACGAGCGGCTCGCTCGACAAATTTTCCATCTATCAGGCGTTCGGCGTCGCCGAAATCTGGCACTACGCCGACCCGGACGGGTTCAGCCTGTTCGGGCTTGAGGAAACCGGCTACGTCAAACGCGATTTCAGTCTGAGCTTCCCGACGCTCGCTGCCGAAACCATCCGTCAAACGCTGCGGGAGTTTGAAGAAAACGGCGAATCCGACGCGCTTGACCTGTTTGACGAACTGACGAAAGAAGGCTAGAGCGGCGTTTGGCCCGAAAGCCCGCAACGTTGACCGGATTGACAGCCCGCGAAGGCGGGCGAAATATCGTTAGCCCCGGATGAAGCGCGTCCGCGAGCGGGAATCCGGGGAAATGCGAGCGGGAATCCGGGGAGTCGTGAAGGTTGAAGCAAACGTGCAATGAAACCCATGACCCGAAAAAAGAAAGTGTTCATCGGTTTTCTGTCCCTCCTGCTATTGATTATTGGCGGGACGGAACTGGTCGGCGGCGCGGTTCGCTGGTTCCGCTTCGACGCCGATCTCCAGCACCGAGGAAATTTCCATTCCGAGTGGGACAACGGTGAACGGTTCACGTTCGCGAACGACAATCAGAACCGGAACAAACAGATTTCAAAAGTGGAGTGGGTGGTCCGGCCGGGATTCAAATGGTTCGGGGACCAGTCCCCCGCCCCCGGGCTGAAGGACCCGATCGAGGTCAAGGGGGTGAAAATTCACCTCGACCGGATCGATATGAAGGTTGACGGAGCGTACTGGGTCCCCTTCCGGAAGCAGGCGAATGGCTCGGTCTGGCTTGCCTATTACGGCACCTTGCCCGACGGAACGCGCTTCTGGGGAGAAATCGAAGGCGACGCACGGTGTTCGGGGCTGGGGTTCTGTTCGTCAATCGGATTTCGTGAACGCATCGAACGATTCCTCCTTGAAACCATCCGGGAAGACCTCGCCAAAGATATTGAATCACGGCTGAAAAAGTGACTGACGCGATGACGACACCCGTTCTTCACCAAAAAGCGAAAAAAATCCTGATCAGGCTCTTTCTGTTCGTGGTCGGGATGGTCGTGGTGATGCTCTGCCGCGAAACCGGCGTCGCCGATGCCCACTGGTTTCAATTCCACGTTAAAGGTCGCCACGAGGGGAAACAGAAATCCATCTGGGATATGGAACGGAGTGTCCGCGGGGTGAATTTCGAGTTCTTTCAGGACTTGGATCATAACGGAACGAACTCCGGAATCTTTCTGTCGCTCGGCAATTCCGGCAACCTTTTCAAGAAGCTTTCACAACCCCAAACCTTCAGGGAAAACAACGTCACCATTTTTCTGGACCGCATTGACGTCAAGGTGGACGGGGCGTACTGGTTGCCGATTCGCAAGTCCGCCGAGTGCGTTTATGTCGTCACCTATCGCGTCATCGCGCCGGACCAAACGCTCAATAAAGGAAAGCTGGAAGGAAAACTCACCTGTACCGGGGTCGGCATCTCCTCGACCCGGTGTTTTCTGGAAGCAATCGATTCATTCCTGCTCAAGGAGATTAAAACCGATCTGGTGAAATACCTCCGTGAACACGGTGCGAAGAAATCGACATAACCTGAAAAAATGTTGCGGGCGGTCGATTTTCGAAAGAACCGCGCCATCGCACGAGGACTTCCGATTCCGCGAACTTTGAAGATTCATTCATCGTACGCGCGCGCGATCATTAGAATATAGGGCTGAAACGCGAACCCGGTGGCCGAATCGTTCGACCACCGGGTTCGTTTTGTGAAAACCCGACCGGACACGGTTTTCAATTCTCCATTCTCAACTCTCAATTCTCACCCGCCATTCGCCGCTTTCGACCAGCCGTTCGGTCGTTTCATTCACGTCGTAAACGCACGCCGCCTGCCGCAGCCGCAGGGCAAAGTCGTCTTCGAGTTCCCAGCGGAAGGGCGAGGTCAGCCGCCCGGTGGCGCGTTCGTACCGGATGGCCGTGTTGAGCGCTTCGTCCGCCGCCTTGAACTCGCTCCGGCGGTAAAGCGCCTGCCCCAGATCCTTGTGGGCTTCGGGAAGTTCGCCGTTCGCCTGGTCGATGGCTTTCCGGAAGGCCGAAATCGCCTGTTCAAGCTTGTTCTGACGCATCAAAACCCGCCCGAACCGGTGCCACGCCTCGGGATATTTGTCGTTGGCCTTGTCGATGGCGGTGCGGAACGACGCTTCCGCGATGTAGGGCGGTTCGCACTGCATCTGCGCGAGGCCGAGTTCATAGTAGGCGCGGGGCGTTTCGTGGCCCGCCGCGATGAGGTCGCGCAGCGCGCGGACGGCGTCCTGATACTGGCGCAACATCACGTAGACGCGGCTGAGATGAAAATACGCCGTGCCGTTGCCGTTCGGCGATTCCTGAATCGCGCGGCTGAAATGCGAAATCGCCTTTTCCGGCTGTTCCATCGCCACGAACAGCCGCCCGAGATCGAACGTCACTTCCGGATAGCTGCCGCCGCGCTTGGCGAGCGCATTTTCGAAGGCTTCGCGGGCCGCGTCATATTCGCCGCGCATCGCCAGCGAAATCCCGACACCCCGCCAGCTTTCGCCATCCGTCGGGCGTTCGGCCACCGCCGCCCGAAACGCGGATTCGGCTTCCGCCGGTTCTTTCGTCCGCAGCAGCGCCGCGCCGAGGTTGTGAAACGCCGCAACCGTCGCGTCGCCCGCCGCAACCGCGCCGCGATAGGCCGCGACCGCGCCGGGCACGTCCCCGCGCCGGGCGAGCGCATTGCCGAGGTTGCGGTACGCCTGCGGCGGCGGATTGTCGGCGGCGAGCGCGTCGCGGTAGGCGTCCGCCGCGTTGGCGTGGTCGCCCATCGCGTAGTGGACGTTTCCAAGGTTGAACAACGCCTTGGCGTAGGGCTTCGGCGAAGTCCGGACCACGTCGTTCAGGATTTTGAGCGGTTCGTCGGTGCGGCTCGCCGCGAAAAACTTGCCGAGTTCGAACAGGGCCACGCCGAGGTTCATTCGTACGCTCGGCGAATCCGGCGCGAGCGTTTCGGCGGTCCGGAACAGGCGCACCGCTTCCCGCAGATCGCCGAAATCGCGCAGACAGAGGCCGAGCCACTGGTAGGCGTCGAGAAATTCCGGGTCCAGCTTGACCGCGAAGCGAAATTCGCCGATGGCGTGTTCGAGGTTGCCGCCCGCGCGCAACGCGCACCCCCGCGCAAACGCTTCACGCGCCTGCGCTTCGCTCTGTCCGAAGGCGGCGTTCTGATCGTTTCTTCCGCGACGAGGCGCGGAAGCGACACTGGTGCGTTGATTCGGCACGGGTAGGGTCTTCCTTTCTCGAAACGCTGCGACGTCCCTGGTCCGAAACTTGCCGATGCTGGTTGTGCGAGGTGGGACGTTTAGATTGCGTCAATTCCGGGATGAATTGCAACGGGTTCCTTTTCCGAATTACGGTGGAGGAGACGCGGATGCGTTTTATTTCATTCTTTTTGAACGATTTTCCAACCGGAGGTCGCCGACGTGATGCCTGACTCCCCCCTCAATTCAATTTCGCTGTGCGTCATTTCCGGCGCGCCCGGCAGCGGAAAAACCACCCTGCTGACCGCCACCGAAAAGGCTGAACGCCGCCTCGGACGCCGTCCCGTCGTCATCGTCGGGACCTTCGGCGAGGCCGCCACCGATGCCCACTGGCTGCGGGCCAACGGCGCGACGGTGATTGAAATCGCCGCCGAAACCGGCTGTCCGTCGCCATCGGCGTGGTGCGAGGCGTTCGTGGGAGCATTGCGCCACGAACCCGATGCGATCTTTCTCGAAACGGTTGCGCCGCCCGACGCCGCGCTCGCTTCCGCCGCCGCCGAAGCCGGACTCGCGGCGCGCTTCGTGACCGTTCTGGACGCCCAGACCGACCCCGCGCCGGTTCGCAACGGTTTGAACACCGTTGTTCTCGCCAAGGCCGACCGCCTCGCGCCGGAAGCCCTTGCGGCGCTTCAGGCCCGCTGGACGGAACTTGCGCCCGAAACCGTGCTGTTCGTCGGTCGCAACGGCCGGATTACCGCCGGCGACTGGTGGCGGAGCGACGACGACGCGGAGATCGGCTCGGTCGCGTCCGAGGCCGCCGCGCCCGCACTGACCGGTTTCACGCTGCCCGCGTCACGCTCGCTCATGCGCGAACCGTTCGAGAAATTTCTGGCCGGACTGCCAGACGGCGTCGTGACGCTCAAGGGATTCGTGGATTTCGTGGATGAAGGCGGAACGTGGGGCGTCCGGCGCGAAAACGGCGCGACCGTGATTCGCCCGGTGGACACCAAGTTTCCGGTTGTAAAACATTTGGGACTGGTTGTCCGAACGGACGCCGCCCTCGACCGGGCCGCGCTGGCCTCCGCGCTCACCGCCTGCGAAGCCGGACGACGACGCCTCGTCGTGCTGTGAACTCTCAAAATAAACGGGACTGGAGGGGCTAAAAACGCCGATTTTCGTACCAAAATAGGCGGGACTCGTACCAAAATAAGACGGACCAGACTAAAATCTACCGAAATAAGCGGGACTGTCCG
>JBDRAL010000037.1:0-211720 GCA_039793685.1 Blastocatellia bacterium NZW_1522 | reverse complement strand
CCAGCAATTCGGTCGCGGCGGGTGGCGGTTCGGGTTCAGTCACAATAACCTCGGCTACTGGCTGTACCTGGACGGCGGTCAGCAACGACGGCTTCATCACCGTCACCGGTGGTGCTTCCGGCAGCGGTAACGGCACGGTCAACTACTCCGTCGCGGCCAACAGCGGCCCGGCTCGTACCGGCACGATCACCATCGCCGGCCAGACCTTCACGGTGAATCAGGGCAGCGGTTGCTCGTACATCATTGCCCCGACCAACGTGAATGTCCCGACGGCGGGAGGTTCCGGATCAATTAACGTGACCTCCGTCACCGGTTGCGTATGGACGGCAGTCAGCAATGACGCCTTCATCACCGTCACCGGCGGCGCTTCCGGCAGCGGCAACGGCACGGTCAACTACTCCGTCGCCGCCAATTCCGGTGCAGCCCGGAGCGGAACGATCACGGTGGCTGGTCAGACCTTCACCGTATTCCAGGACGGCGTGGCCGGTGGCGGTTGCGGTACCCCAACCATCATCAACTCGCTCGTGTCGTTCAGCGGCAGCGGGTCCCTTGCGGCCCCGACCTGTAGCGCACAGGGCTACTCGAACGATTACGTCCTGAACGCTACCGTTACCAACATCAGCTCGCAGACCCTGTGCAGCCTCTCGTTGCAGGTGGTCGAACTTTCAGAAACCGGCGGCACGTCCCCGGCCGTTCCGTTCCGCCTCATCTCGGCGGACGGCGCGACCTGCACCACGGGCGGCCTGGTCGGTTCGATTCAGACCATTACGACTCCGGCAACGCTGGCCCCAGGTCAGTCTGCCAATGTTATTTTCCGGATCGCCATGCCCACGGCGCGGCGGTTCCGCTTCACCTTCAATGTCGTCGGCGGTATCCAAACGGCCTCAATGCGGGTGCTGCCCGCAGCAAAGTCGATCACGACGCCTGATCCGATCAATGTCGATATCGACTTGCGACGGAATTCAGTCAAGGGTACGACCGAGCGCCGGAGAAACGACTAACCTCAATCTTCCGGGGTGACCAGTTGGGAAACCGGCCACCCCGCGAACTTCACTTGAAGGCGGGCCTTCCCTGGGGGAAGCCCGCCTTGCTTTTTTTGACCGGTTTCCAACAGAGTCCAAACACCGGCTTCGGCCCGGCTTCCCTCTCACAACATCACTCGATCAACCCGAAAAACAAATTCCTTCATTCTTCAGGGGAGAATCGCATGAGCACCATCACCACCAAGGACGGAACACTGATTTACTACAAGGATTGGGGAACGGGGAACCCGATCGTCTTCAGTCACGGCTGGCCGTTGACCTCCGACAGTTGGGAGTCGCAGATGATGTATCTGGCTTCCAGAGGTTTTCGGTGCATCGCCCATGACCGGCGAGGGCATGGCCGGTCGAGTCAGCCGTGGGACGGCAATGAAATGGACACCTACGCCGACGATCTCGCCGAACTCATCGAGACGCTCGACCTCACCGGAGCGACGCTGGTCGGTTTTTCCACCGGCGGCGGCGAAGTCGCGCGGTACATCGGACGCCATGGAACGAAACGGATCGCCAAAGCCGTTCTCGTCGCCGCCGTTCCGCCCCTGATGCTGAAAACGGAGGCCAATCCCGACGGCCTTCCCATCGAGGTCTTCGACGGACTGCGCGCCGGTTCGCTGGCTGATCGCTCACAACTCTACAAGGACATCGCATCGGGGCCGTTTTTCGGATTCAACCGCGAAGGCGCCACAAGTTCACAGGGCATGATCGACTGGTTCTGGCTTCAGGGAATGATGGGTGGTCACAAAAACACCTATGACTGCATCAAGGCATTTTCGGAAACCGACTTCACCGAAGATCTGAAAAAATTTGACATCCCCACCCTCATCATCCACGGGGACGACGACCAGATCGTTCCCTTTATCGCCGCGGCCAATGCCTCGGTGAAACTGGTCCCGGACGCCAGACTCAAGGTCTATCCGGGCGCCCCGCATGGCCTGACCGACACACACAAGGACCAGCTCAACGCCGACCTGCTGGCTTTCCTCCAGGACTGACCCTTCCCCTGAAAAAGACATCGCCTCCGCCCCGACGTTGAGCCGGGGCGGAGGCGAAATGTTTCAACGGAAGGACATTATTGCCCGGTCCAGTTGCCGACAATCGGCACATCGCCCGCCACGCCGTAAGCAAATTGAATATCGGCGAATCCGGTCGAATTCGAGTTTCGTAAAAACCAGATTCCGCCGCGCACGATTCCAACCGTATCCACTCCGTCACCGTTCCAGTCTCCGGCGACCGGCACGTCGCTCGCCTGTCCGTAGAAAAATTCAACGTCGGCGACGCCCTCGGAATTGCTGTTTCGCAGGTAAACAAATCCGTTGGTCGGCCGGTAGGCCCCGATGGTGTCGATGCCGTCGCCGTTCCAGTCGCCCGCAATCGGAAGGTCACCCGGCGAGCCATACACAAACGCCACATCCGGCACTCCGCCCGCGTTGGCGTTTTTCAGAAAGACCTGGTTGCCGCGAACGAGTCCGACCGTGTCCACCCCGTCGCCGTCCCAATCACCCGCGATGGGAACATCTCCGGTTGCACCGAATGCATACTGGAAATCGGCAAACCCGGTCGAATTCGAATTGCGCAGGTAGAACACACCGCCTCGATAGATGCCGACCGAGTCGATGCCGTCGCCGTCCCAGTCGCCGACCACCGGAATGTCTTCCGCAATGCCGTAGAAAAACTCGTTGTCGGCAAATCCTGTCGAATTGGCATTCCGCAAATAGACGAACCCGTTGGTCGGGCGGAACGCACCGACGGTCGCCCCTCCGCGCGCCGCCTGATTGACCGTAAACGCCTGACCTCCGATGGCGATGGTCCCACTGCGCGCACTGCCGGGATTCGGAGCGACGGAATATTGAATCGCGCCGCTTCCGGCCCCCGTGGCCGGGACGGGGAAGGTGATCCACGTTGCGTTGCTGAGCGCTTCCCAGGCGCATCCATTCTGCGCGGTCAGGGAAAATGTCCCCGTTCCCCCCGTGCCGGACAGGTTCGCCACCGTCGTACCAAGCAGAATACTGCAACCGGCTCCCGGGGCCACGGTAATGGTCCCGCTGATGTCGCCGTTTCCAGACGTGGACCCGATTCGGACCGGGCCGACACCGATCTGATCAATGTAGGATGTGAGAATGCCGTCGTTCCGAACCTGTACCGCCGATGCCCCGAACGTCATTCCTGACGGAGGCGCGAGCGTCGGAATCTGAAGCGTACAGAAACGACCATTCCCGAAAACGAAAGCGGGGTTGCTGTTGGGCAGCGAAATCCGGATGGCCTGCGGATTGGTGGGATGCCGGGCGACCGTCAGATTCCCGGCGATGGCCGCGGGGACGGCATCACCGGCCACCGCCGCAAACCCTCCATCCAGATTCACCACGGTCGCGTTGAGTGCGATGTCGAATTGCAGCGTGTTTCCACCCTGCCCCGGACAGACCTGGCTGAAATCAATCGGAACCACCGCCGTCTGTCCCGGGTTGACCGCCGTCGAACCGACGGTAATGGCCACGCTTCCCGCCGGACGCGGGCAGTTCTGGCCAACGGTGAAGGTCGAAACCAGATTCGCCGCGCTTTTGCCGCTTCCGCCCGGCGTCAGGACCCTAACCGGCCCCGTAATCGCTCCCGAAGGCACGGTAAAACTCGCGCTCGTCGAACTCGTCACCTGCGGATTGACGACCTGGCCTTCGCTCAGGCGAATCTGGGTCACGCCGGGCTGGAAGTTGGTACCGGAAACCGTCACGACCTGACCGACCGAGGCTGAAGTCCGACCGAGAGAGACGATGGTCGGCGCGGGACCTGCGCCGGCAATCGAAAACGACTGGGCGGATGCGCCCGAACCACGTTTCGTCAATACCTGCAACGGACCGCCAAAAGCGCCGACGGGGACCTGAACCGAAAGCTGGGAAGATGAAATCACGGTGCCGACCGCCGGAACGTCTCCGAACAGGACCGTCGTCTCACCCGCCACGAAATTCGCTCCGGTCACGGTCAGCGTATCGCCCGCCGCCGCCGAAAGCGGTGAAAACCCGGAGATGGTCGGACTGATGGCCTGTCCTTCCGGAACGATGTTGAGGGTAAAAATCGGCGCTCCGCCGACGTTGCCGCAATCGTCGGAAACATTCTGGGAAACCACGAAGGTCCCGACCGGCCCGAGCCTCCGCAACCGGATTTGCCCGCCGTTGTCCGCATCGGCGGTCCCCGTAAACTGCAAACCGCCCCCGTCGGCACTCGGCGAAGTTACCGTCAGCACACCGTCATCGAAGGGAGCCACCAACGGATTGACGGTAACGCTCGTCCCGACCGTGGCGGTAATCACCGCCGGATAGCGCCCGGTTTCGGGAGGCAGACATCCGTCCTGCGAAATGCGGTACCGCAACCCGGCCACGGTGATCGCGGCCTCGCGCTCGACGGCGGTGTCGTTGCGGGTCAGGGAAAAGGTGATGGTGGTTGTCCCGGTGCCGGAAGTCGGGAATCCCTGCACCCAACTCGGAATGCCCGACGCCGTCCAGCCACATGAACCGTCCGATGCCGTCAGCACGACGCTTCCCTGAACGCTAATGCCCGGGAATGAATCCGAATTTCTCGACAGGGAAAAGGAACAACCGGACTGGGCTTCCGCCTCCCGCGAGGGCGGGGCCATCAGAAACCCGAAGCAAACCAGCAAAACGAGGATCGAAAACGATTTCGCCCGCATAACGACTCCCATGCGGCGCGCCGGTCGGTCGGGTTTCGAGGAAGGCGAGGGAATGATGAAAAGAGGGGCTGAATTCCCGCTGAAGCCTGAACGAGAACCGGGAAGGAACCGGTGCAATCCGAAAAAACCGTAGTGGATAACGAATTCCGAAAGACGGCTGAATGAAAACCTGACGCCCGAAACATTTCGGGAGGACGAACTTTTATAGATTCTTCGACGGTACTCACCTTCCCTTTCTCCGGTCAAGCAGTATTTTTCCTTATCTGCAAAAAGGAATAAAAATCTAGCCCCGTAATTGGTCGTTCAAAAGTCGAACCGCATCCCGAATTGAACCGTCCGGGGCGACACCCGCGTATCGACCGAGGTCCCGAAGCCGGGGAAACCGAGCTGGCGAATCGGCAGTCCGTAGTTGGCCCGATTGAAGGCATTGAACATCTCCGCCCGCACCACCAGTGACCGGCGATCATCGAACGCGAATGTTTTCGTCAACGCGAAATCCACGCTGGCAATGCCCGGGCCGCGAAACGCGTTACGACCGATTCGCCCATTTGCCCCAGGCGCGGCAAGCAATGCTTCGAACGGGCCGGTCAATTGCAGCCGCGTCGCGCCCTGATTGACGATCCGAAGTCCCGTGACGGAATCAGGGCGGTCGGTGAGATTCCCGTCGAGATTCACATCATAGGGCGCGGTAATCGTAAACGGCTGCCCCGACTGCAACGTTGCGATACCCGCGACACGCCAACGTCCGAGCCACCGCCGGTTTGGCGCGAAAGGCAGTTCCCAGACGGCATGGGAGACAAACCGATGACGGACATCGAAGTTCGCGCTTCCCCGCTCCGCCCGCCGGTCGAAGCTGTTTTGCGGAAGTGCTTCCGCCCCGCCGAGTCGGAACAGATCGCTCACGTCGTCAATCGCATGCGACCAGGTGTAGGCGCTCATGAATGTCCACCCGTGCGCGAACCGTTTCGAGACGGTCAGTTGCAGCGAGTGATAGGTTGAATTCGCATCCGACTCGATGGAAGTGAAACCGCCCAGCAAGGGGAACGGCCGTGCCGGACCTTCGATGGTTCCGGTGAACAGGGGGTCGGGAAAAAGAAAACCGGAGGTTGAAAATCCCGTAATGCGCGGCAGGGCGTTCGGCCCGAGATTCGGGGTCGCAAACCGCAGCAGTTTCACGCCCCGAGTCCCGACATAGGCCGCCGTCACGAGAAAATCACGTCCGATGGCGCGCTCGACCGTCAGGTTAAACTGCTGCGAATAGGGCGTCCGGAGATGTGCATTCGGCAACACGAAAGCCGGACCGGTCGTCCGCCCCGCGGAAGGCAATCCATTCACCGGATCGGTCAGATATTGAACCGGATTCGAAAACCGCGTCCGGTCGAAGCCATTGAGCGTTCCCGCGCGGGACAGCGTCGCCGGGTTCACGAAATCGAGAATCACCGATTGAAGGAACGGATCGAACTGCTCGAACGCGGGCAGGTTGACCGAGAGAAACGTCGGAAACACGTTGCGCGACTGACTGATGACCGCACCGGGAATGATGTCGAAGTTCACCCCGTACCCGCCGCGCACCACCCAGCGCCCGTCGCGGGTTGGCTGCCACGCGAAACCGACCTGCGGCGCAAAATTGTCGGCATCGGTTTCAAAGATTTCGCTTCTTCCATTCAAAAACCGCTCCAGCCCGGAAACGCCTCCGGAACGCGCTCGCTCGGCCGCGATGAACGCCCGGACATCGGGCGAATCGAACGTCCGTTCAATTCGCCGGTTCGATTCGACGGGCACGGTGTTGCGTTCATAACGCAGGCCGACCGTCAGCGTGAATTTCTCACCGAAGCGAATCCGGTCGAAAGCAAACAGGTCAAGCTGCCGGAACCGCAGGCCGATTCGGGAATCGGGCGTGTCTGCCTGTACTTGAAAGAAACTCGTCGGCGTCTTGGTGGCGATGAAGTCGGTCCCGGTCAGAAAGGCCGGGGCGTTCGAAGAATTTCCGCTCGATGACAGGCGACCGAGATTCGGCGCGCCGTTGAAGACCACCTGCGGCAGAAAATTTCGGTCGAGCCGGCTGTTGAGCTGGGTTCGCCGGACATCAATGCCGAACACCGCCTGATGCCGCCCGCGAACGGCGATCACCGTGTCGGCAAACTGAAACGTGTTGTTCGCCCGCGCCTGCGGCAGATTGAACACATCCACCCCCACCGGACTGAACCCGGACACGATCATCTGTCCGAGCGGCCCGGTCTGGGCCTCGGTTTCCCGCGCGGAAGCCGCGAAATAGGTCACGAAATAGGGATCGTTCAGTTGTCCGGAAGGCAGCGGACGCGCGCCGTTCCCGAGCGCCGGCCGGTTCAGCAGAAAGGGCTGGTCCGGAAACAGCCGTGAGGGAAGGAGCAGCGGATTTCGCGCTTCCCGGAAGTCGAGTCGCGTTCGCCCGAAGGAAAACCGCGCCTGATTCGACCACGCCGGCGAGATCGTCGAATTGAGAAACAGTGACAGGTTCTGCGTCCGGGTCAGCGGTCGTACCGTTGAAAATAACGCCTCGCCGGTCACCGGCAGGACCGTGTCATCGTCGGTGAAGTTGTACCGCGCGGTCAGCAGATTCGTCGCACCGAACCAATCGACCGGCCGATCCACCCGCCCCGAAAAAACATTCCCTCGCGCGCGCGCCGGGAGAATCTGGGTAAAGGTATTTCCACCGTACGGCCCGCGCGGATTGTTCGGAAACGGAAACAGGCTGTAGAAAAAATCGCCCTGAAACGACGTCGGAAACAGCGCCCCGAAATTGTTCGGCGGCTCACTCAAAAACAGACCGCGATCCCCTGTCCCGAACAGGCCCCGCTGGGCAACCGTCGGCACGGCAAAGTGCGACTCGCGATTGGCATTCACGTTCTGATGTTCATAGGCCAGAAAAAACGTGGCCGAATCCGTCCCGACCGGACCGCTCGCCACAAACCCCGCCTGCGCGCGGGTGAAAGCGTTTTCCCCGCCGACCGGATTGTCGGGGGCCAGCGGACGCCGGTTCACGATCTGGAAAAACTGGTTCTGCTCGGCCACCTGCACCGCCCGTCCATCGCTTGCCCGGACAATCGGAAAATTCGCCGGACCGCCCGTCAGATCGAACGGATCACGCGCAATCAGCCGCCGGTCGGTGAAAAAGCCGTACGCCGCGCCGTGAAACCGTCGCTCGCCCGCGCGCGACACGGCGTTGACCTGCCCGCCGAGATTGCGCCCGAACTGCGATTCGGCGAGCGAGGTCGTGACGTGAAATTCCTGCACGCTTTCAATGGACTGCGACACGAGCGAGGTAAAACCCTGTCGCCGGACGCCGATGTCCTCGTCGTTGTTGTCGGAGCCGTCCACCGTGAAGTTGTTCGCCCGGCTTCGCAACCCGTTGATTGAAAACTGGCCCGACGTGCCGATGCCCGCGCCGACGCCCGGCCCGGTCGTGTTGCCAACCGCCTGCGGAGGCGGAGCCACGCCGGGAAACAGCAGCGCGAACGCATCGAAGGACCGCACGCCGCCGAGCGGCAGCGCCTCCAGCAACCGCCGGTCAATGCTTCCCGAGCGCGTCCCGCCGGACGTCGAAAGCAACTGGTTCGGACTCGCCCCGGCAGGCGCGGCCACGGCGTTCGGGCTGGTTTTTCCGCTGCTTGCCCGCAACAGGCCGATCCACGGCGCTTCCACCACGGTTTCGCGGGTCAGAAAAACGGAAACCTGACTGTTCCGGGAAAGGCTCGGCGTACGCGGGTCGGGAAGAAATCCCTCCCGCCGGGCGGAAATGGTGTAGGTGTTCGGTAAAAGATTTGCGAAAAAATACTGGCCGTTGGCATCGGTCACGGTCGAACGGGTCACGCCGTCGGGTACGCCGATGGTCACGATTGCGCCGGGCACGCCGGGTGGACGCCCCTTCGCGTCGAGCGGCGCGTCAATCTCGTAAATGAAGCCCCGCACCCCGCCCGTCACGGTGGTCTGAGCGGAACTTTGAACCAGCGCGCCAAACGTCGCGCTCCAGAGAACGAGGAAGATGAGGCAACCGCGGACGAAGGAACGACCGTCCGGGACCTTGAATGTTTTTCGATTCATGGTCCGAAATCCATCACGGCAAAAACGTGCCGAAATCGTGAAGTGAAGGGGCGGAATAGCTTCGAGACGGCTTTCTTTCGTATACTCCACCCTCAACCGAAAATCTCCCCGAAAATTCATTCGATTTTCGGAAACGTCACGCCGGAATTCCTCGCCCCGACTTCGCATTCTCCCGGTTCGCATCAGGCATGAGCAATTCCCCACCCACCAATTCAAAACCGGACTCCGACACGGCCGAACTCAACGCGCCGAAGCGCAGCATTTCCTACGGCGACAAGACGCTCATCGCGCCGGATTACGAAACCAACGCCTTCTATCCCGAACCGGAAACCAACCCGGTCCCGCTCGTCGGCACGGGCGCGTTTCCGCGCGGCTCGATTTTCGCGCCCGGCGACGTTTTTCTCGATAAGTACGAAATCCTCCGTCCCATCGGCGCGGGCGGCATGGGGTCGGTCTTTCAGGCGCGGCACGTCAAATTTCCCAAGATGTACGCCATCAAGGTCATCAACCCGAACCTGATGGAAGACCAGACCGTCATCCAGCGTTTCGAGCGCGAGGCGCGCACGATGGCCGAGGTCGAACACCGCAACGCGGTCACGATTTTCGACTTCGGCGTGGCGGACGACATCTGCTACCTCGTGATGGAGTTTCTTCGCGGCGAGACCCTGCGGCAGCGGCTCAAGCGCGAGGGCCGGTTTGACACGGAACAACTGAAGAACTTCGCCGAGCAGATGTGTTGCGTCCTCGGCGTGATGCACCGCAAGAAAATCACCCACCGCGACCTCAAACCCGAGAACATCTTTTTTCATCGCGACGACGACGGGCAGGAAGTATTGAAGGTGCTGGATTTCGGCATTGCGAAGTTCGGGGCCTCGCTCAGCGGCGCGAACATGACCAATCCCGGCGCGGTCATCGGCACGCCCGACTACATGTCACCCGAACAGTGCCACGGCGGCGACATCGACGGACGCTCCGATCTCTACGCGCTGGGCATCATCTTTTTTGAACTGCTGACCGGGGTGACGCCATTCGACAACGACAACCCGATGACCGTGATGTATCGGCAGGTGAACGAACCCGCGCCCGATCCGCGCACGTTCAACCCCGATATTCCCGAACGAATGGCGCGAGTCATCCTGAAAATGCTCGACAAGCGGCCCCAGCGCCGCTTCGCCGACGCCCACGACGTGATGCAGGCGGTCTTTGAAGCCTACGGTGCCGCGCCGCCCGCCTCGATTGAAACCATCGTCGCCGGGACGGCGCCGCTCGCGCCGCGCCCGACCGCCACCGGACTCGGTCCCGTTTCCGAAGCGCCCACGGAGGAAGTCGCGGAAATTCCCGAAGCGGTCACCGAAAAAACCACGACGCCAAGCCTCGCGCCGGTTGAACCCGCGCCTGAAAAGATCGAAACCGCCGCTCCCACACAAGCGCAAAAGCCGACTGCGTCCCGCATTCTGCTCCCCGCCGCTGGCCTGCTCATCGCGACCGTCGGCACGCTCGGCTTTCTGTTTCGCGGGTCGCTGTTTCCCGTTGCGCCGCCCGCCATTACGACCCCGCCCGCGCAGGTAGCCAGCGTACCGACCGATGAATTCGTCCTGATTCCGGGCGATCCAGCCACCATCGGGCGCAACGCCGACGAGTGCGGCAATCTTCCAAAAGAGGAATGCAACATCCAGCCCGAGGAAATGCCCGCCCATCAGGTCACGCTCGCCGCGTACTATCTGGGCCGCACCGAAGTCACCAACCGCCAGTATCTTGAATTCGTGAAAGCCACCGGCCATCCCGCGCCGCCCGACTGGGTCAACAACGTCTATCCGACCGGCGCGGACGACCTGCCCGTCACCCGCGTCTCGTGGAACGACGCCGATGCCTACTGCCGCTGGCGTGCGCAACGCGACAAGCTCGACATTCGCCTTCCCACCGAGGACGAGTGGGAACACGCCGCGCGCGGCGACGACAATCGACGCTATCCGTGGGGCAACGACTGGCGACCCGGCGCGGCGGATGTCGCAATGCAAAACGCCAAAGCGCCAAAGGCAGTCACCGACATTTCCGGCGGCGATAAAACATCCGGCGGAATCATCGGAATGGCCGGGAACGTCAGCGAATGGACCGCTTCGATGTTCAATCCGTATCCGGGAAGTTCGTACACGCCGGGGTCCAGCGATCTTGTCTGCCGAGTTGTTCGGGGGGGAAATTTCGAGTCAACTCCGAACTCTGCTCGTAGCAGTTACCGGGGATGGGAAAAGGAAGCGACCAAAAACGGAAAGTACGGATTCCGACTCGCCGTAACACCTCCAAAGGGAGGCAAACTCTGATGCCTCCCGTAAAGAATCCATTTCTTTTGCGCCTTGTTTTGTCGGGGATTCAGGTTTTCGTGGGTGCATCAATCACAAGTGCCCAAAAACCGATTGAAACCTATCACCCAAAACCCAACACCAATTCAATCCGCAAACCGCCGCCGCCCGCGCCGGGCGAACTCATCGTCGCGACCAGTCTCGCGGGCGCGACGGTCGAACTTTTTAACGGTCCGAAGGGGCGCGAACGCCTGCGCGGCTCCGCCGTGAGCGACGAACGGCAACAGGCGGTCTTTACCGGGCTTCCCGCCGGACGCTATCGCCTGAGCGTCAAACACGATGACTACGAACCCTTCGTCACCGACTGCGTCATCCGCGCCGGTCGCGGCCTGCCGGTCGTGGCGAAACTCGTGCCCCGCTTCGGTTTTCTCACGATTTCAAGCGATCAACTGCACCCGGAAACGCCGGTTCTGATTGACGGAAAACCGCTCGCCGCCGAGGCCGTCCGCCGCAATGAAAAAACGGTTTCGATCAAAGTCCCGCTCGGACGCCGCCGCGTCGTTATTGTTCAAAAAGGCTTTCGTTCGATTGATCGGGAATTTGAAATCGTCGCGGATGCGCCGGTCCCGCTCGTGCTGACCGAGGCACAGCGAATGCTCGACGTGACGGCCCCGGCGGGCGCGCGGGTGTACGTCAACGGTGTCGCAAGCGGTACGCTCCCCGCCGCCGGACGCCTCGGGATTCCCCTGCCCCGTGCCGAAAGCTACACGCTTTCCATCGAGGCCGAAGGATTCGAAAACTTCACGAAAAGCTTTATTTCAAGCGATTTCGACGCCGACGACCGCGCCGCGCTCGCGCCGGACCTGAAGCGAATCGTCTTTTCGAAAGCCTTTTCGGATTCGTTCGCCGAAGGACTGGCCTACTGGAACGCGCCGACCGAATGGCGCGCCGGGCAGGGCCGCCTCGCGGTGCGCGGGGCGCAACCGGGGTTCATCCGCGACCGGCAGTACCGCAATTTCAACCTCGAACTGGACCTCACGCTCGTCAACGGCAAAGGGGCCGCATGGCTCCTGCGGGCGCGAAACGAAAAAACCTTTTACCTGTTCCAGCTTTCCGGCCCGAACGGCGCGACTCCGAACACCTTCCGCTGTTTCAAGATCGAAAACGGCGTCTCGACGCTGCTCAAATCGGACCGGATCGTTCAAAAACTCGACGTACCGAAAGACCAGCTTCACATCGTCATCGAAGCCCGCGAAGGCCGCGTCACCCACAGCCTTTCCCTGTTGAGCGCGCCCGCCGTGCAACCGATTCCCGTGAGCGTGCTGGAAGACGCGAGCCTCGGCTACGGCGGCATCGGCCTCACCGCCGTTGACGGCGAGGAATTCGACGTGTTTCAAGTTGTGGTACTTCCGGTCGATTGAAAGGAGTTTGATGAAATGCGTTTCGCGTCGCGCCGTCGATTTCTTCAACAGTCGGCCTGTTTTTCGCTGCTTGGGCTGAACGCTGCCCCATCAGTTTTGGCCGCCGGGCGGGAACCGTCCGCACGCGCGCTTCGGCTGACCATTCATCTCCTTCCGGCAAGGGCAGGTTCTTCCGAAACGTCCCCCAAATTTCTTCGCCTGATGTACTGGAACGACTGGTATCGAACCATCGTCCTCCCGCCGAACCCGACCACGATTGCCCGGCACTGGTTCTACCCTTCCTGCGAAGATTTCAGCACGAAACGGCCAAGCGTCAATTACCTCACGTCAAATGACGAACAAACCAAACGCTTTTCCCGGCACGGGAGTCCGATTCCGATCAGGCCCGGCCAGTCCGTTACATACAAACTGAAAGCCGATGTTTTCAAGACGGCCCAAACCGACGATGATGTTCTGGAATTGACCCGCTATCGGGCATTGCGAATTCAGGTTCGGCTCTGGCCGGAAAGTGAAGACCCGGCCTCATCGGCTTTCTCCGCGTGGCGCAAGATGGGCTACCTGTGGACAACCGACCCCATCTCCCTTCCGCTTGGAACAACAACATTTCCATAGTTCCCCGGATTCCCGCTCGCGGACTCGCTTCATCCGAGGCTAACGATATGTCGCCCGCCTCCGGCGGCTTCCAATCCGGTCAATGAATCGCCGATCACAAAATCCGGGGTCGGAAAATTCTCCATTCTCAATTCTGAATTCTCAATTACCCGCATTTCCTCCGATTGCAATAAAACAGGATTTCGCGCATTCTGGCGCATCGCTTTTCAATCCAGCCGCCCCGTCCGGGCATGCGTTCACGGTCGAACGATGCGTCGAATCCTTTTCATCGCGCTTTGCCTGCTCGCCGCCGGACTGTTCCAGACGGTTGCGGCGCAAACCTCCGTCCCGATTGACGAAGGTCGTCAGGAATACCCGCTTGGTCCGCATCTGGCTGTCCTTGAGGACCCGGACCGGAATCTGACTTTCGACAAGGTCGCCGCGCCGGAATTCGCCGACCGTTTCAAACCGGTCAAGGGCGCCACGCCGAGTTTCGGATATTCCCAATCAGCGTTCTGGTTTCGTTTCACCATCAGTTCAAACCTGACACAGCCACGGGACTGGGTTCTCGATATCGCCTACCCGGCTCTGGACAACGTCGAATTCTATTCCCCGGTGACCGGCCCGGCGGGGCCGTCGTTCAGCGTCCAGCGCAGCGGCGACGCGATGCCCTTTCAACAGCGGGAGGTGAAGCACCGCAACCATGTGTTCCGGATCGTCGTCCCGCCGAAGTCGCAAAACACCTACTACATCCGAATGGTCACCACCGGGACCGCCCAGCTTCCGGCGACACTGCTGACGGCGGACCAGTTTCAAAGCAATGACTACACCAGTCAGTTCCTGCTCGGTCTGTATTACGGCATCCTGCTCGTGATGGCGGCCTACAACCTGTTCATTTTCCTCGTGACGCAGGACCGCAGCTATCTGTTTTATGTGCTGTATATCCTTTCATTCGGGCTTGGAGTCTTCTCGCTCGACGGACTGGCGTTTCAGTTTTTCTGGCCGAATTCCGTGTGGTGGGCCAATCGGGTCATGCCCTTCGTGACCGGGGCCACGGCGCTCTCGCTGGCCCTGTTCGTGAAATCGTTTCTTTCAACGGCCGACAGAAATCCGCGAACAAACGTCCTTCTGTCCATCGGGGCAGTCTGGGGCGTTGCCAATATGGGCGGCACACTGTTTCTTCCCGAAATGATTGCATCCCGGTTGACCGGCCTTCTGATTCTGTTCGGAAGCCTTCTGGCCGTCACCATCGGAATCATCTCGCTGATGAGCGGATTCCGTCCGGCGCGTTTCTTTTTGCTGGCGATGACCGCGCTGTTTGTGGGGACGACCGTGTTCGCCCTTCAGGCCGGAGGAACGATTCCCAGCATGTCCCTGACACGGCACGGACTGGCCATCGGCTCGACGTTCGAGGTCGTCCTGCTGTCGCTCGGTCTGGCGGACCGCATCAACGCCCTGCGCCGGGAAAAGAACTCCGCGCTGGCGGAAGCCAAACTGAAGGAGAAGGACGCCGAAATCCTTCGCATCCGCGGCGTCGAACTGGCCGGCGCGCTCAACGAAACCGAGCGGAAGAATCAGGAACTGGCACGGGCCAACGCCGAAATCGAACGCAAGAACCTCGAACTCGACAAGAAAATCATCGAAATCGAGACGGCCCAGCGACAGGCCGACCGCATGTTTCTCGCCCTCGCCGACGCGCTTCCGGGAACCGTCATCGAAGGGAAATACCTGCTCGGCGACAAAATCGGCGCGGGCGGGTTCGGCGTGGTTTTTCGGGGCAGGAACGTCATTGAAGGCACGCCGATTGCGGTGAAGGTCTTTCGCCCCATCGCCGGAAACGATTCCGCCGAAGCGGCGGAGCGCTTTCGTCGCGAAGGGCTGACGTTGTGCCGGGTCCATCACCCGAACGCCGTGCAGGTCTTCGATTCCGGGATTTCAAGCGAAGGCATTGCCTACATCGTGATGGAACTGCTGGTCGGTACGTCGCTCAGCGACGAACTGCATCAGTCGGGACGGTTGTCGCTGAAACGGGCGGCCGAGATTCTCCGTCCCGTATGCGAGGCGCTGGCGGCGGCGCATGCCGCCGGGATCATCCACCGCGACATCAAGCCCGACAACGTCTTTCTTCATCACGGCGACTTCGGCGAAGTCGTCAAGGTGGTCGATTTCGGCATTGCCAAGCTGATCAAGGATGATACCGGTGAAACCAAGGACGGCTACGAGGCGCTGACCAAGACCGGAGGTGTCATCGGCACGCCGCAGTACATTGCCCCGGAACGACTCTGCGGCAATACCTACAACGGACAATCGGATGTCTACAGCGTCGGCGTCATGCTGTACCAGATGCTGTGCGGACAGGTTCCCTTTCATGTGTCGAGCAACAACCTCATCCGGCTCGTCATGAGTCACCTGAACGACCCGCCCCCGCCGATGCGGCAGCTCAACCCGTCGATTCCCCCGGCGGTCGAAGCCATCGTGCTTGGCGCGCTCGCCAAAAATCCCGCCGAACGCCCCAAAATCCGCGACCTCGGAGAAACGTTTGCGAATGCCGCGGAAGTTTTTGGCGATCCCGAGGAGAGCGATACCCGCAACATCCCGGGGGCCGCCCTTATTCACCCGGACTCCTTCGAAGTTGAGACCATGGGGCGGCCGATACAAATGAACGGCGCCTTCTCTCTTCCTTCCGTTGATGAACACGCCCCCACCATCTCGGTCAATCCCGGCTCCTCAATTCCTCCCCACCCGGCCACACACCCCGACGATGAAGGTCCGACCATCCTCGTGTCGCTGTCGGATGAAGTCGTCACCAACTCCGGATCGCCGCACCCCGACGAACCCCGGTAACGGACCGCGTGTTCTTCCTCCCTGCCGGTGAATGTTCGGCTGAACGGGAGAGAACCTCATCCACCCACATCCACATTGCAAATCAACAGGATTTCACGCATCCTGAACCTTCGCTTTAGAATCCAGCACATCCGCCTCCCCGTTCACCATCAGACGATGCGCCGAATCCTTTTCATCGCGCTTTGCCTGCTCGCCGCCGGACTGTTTCAGACAGCGACGGCCCAAACGCCCGTCCCGCTCGATGACGGGCGCCACGAATATGCGCTCGGTCCGCATCTGGCCGTTTTCGAGGATCGCGACCGCAAACTCGCCATCGACGACATCAGCGCGCCGGGCTTTGCCGACAGGTTCAAACCGGTCAACAGCGCGACGCCGAATTTCGGCTATTCACCATCGGCCTACTGGTTTCGCCTGACCATCCGGTCCGCGGGCGTGCGCCCCACCGACTGGATGCTCAACATCGCCTACCCCGCGCTCGACAACGTCGAACTCTACGCGCCCGCCGAAACGCCCGGCGGCGGCTTCAGCATCCAGCGCAACGGCGACGGATTTCCCTTTACCCAACGGGCCATCGCCAATCGCAACCTCGTCTTTCAGGTGACGGTTCCTCCGCGCGGCGAAACGACCTACTACATCCGGCTCGTCACCACCGGGACCGCGCAACTGCCCGCGACCCTGCTGACGTTCGACCGGTTTCAGGCCAGCGATCACAACAGCCAGATGGTCCTCGGGGTGTACTACGGCATTCTCCTCGTGATGATCGCCTACAACCTGTTCATCTTTCTGGCGACGCGCGAACGGAGCTACGGTGTTTACGTTCTGTATATTTTCGGCTTCGGGCTGTCGGTCTTTTCCCTCGACGGATTGTCGTTCGAATACCTCTGGCCGAATTCCGTCTGGTGGAACAACCACGCCCTGCCGTTCCTCGCGGGATTCACCTCGCTCTGGCTGGCGCTGTTCACGAAACTCTTTCTTTCGACCGCCGAACGTCTCCCTCGCTGCAATTTCGCCCTCAACGTGGGATGCGTCTGCGGAATCCTCAACATGATCGCCGGTCTGACGCTCCCGGAAACCATCTCGCCCCCGGTGACCGGTTTTCTGATTCTCGGCGGCGGAACGATGTGCGTCACCGTCGGGGTCATTTCCTTCTTCACCGGGTATCGTCCCGCCAAGTTCTACCTGCTGGCCATGTCGATGCTGTTCATCGGCACAACCATTTTCGCCCTTCACGCGGGCGGAACGCTGCCGAGTACCTTTCTGACCCGACACGGCATGGCGCTCGGTTCCGCGCTTGAAGTCGTCCTGCTCTCGCTCGGCCTCGCCGACCGCATCAACGCCCTTCAAAAGGAAAAGGAATCCGCCGAAGCGGAAGCCACCGTCAAGGAAAAAGACGCCGAAATCCTGCGGCTCCGCGGCGTCGAACTTGCCGGAGCGCTCAACGAAACCGAGAAGAAAAACAAGGAACTCGCCGACGCCAACGCCCAGATCGAACGCAAGAACCGCGAACTCGACAAGAAAATCGCCGAAATCGAGGCCGCCCAGCGGCAGGCCGACCGCATGTTCCTCGCCCTCGCCGACGCCCTGCCCGGCACGGTCATCGAAGGCAAATACCAGCTCGGCGACAAAATCGGCGCGGGCGGTTTCGGCGTCGTCTTTCGCGGCACCAACCTCGCCGACGGGACGCCCATCGCGGTCAAGGTCTTCCGTCCGATGGCGGGCAACGATTCCGCCGACGCCGCCGAACGCTTCCGCCGCGAAGGCACGACCCTCTGTCGCATTCAACACCCGAACGCCGTCCGGGTGTACGACTCGGGAATTTCCAGCGACGGCATCGCCTACATCGTGATGGAACTGCTCGTCGGCACATCGCTCAACTCGGAACTGCGCGAAAACGGCAAGGTCTCGCTCAGACGCACAGCCCGGATCATCCGCTCCGTTTGTGAAGCGCTGTCATCGGCCCATGCCTCCGGCATCATCCATCGGGACATCAAGCCGGATAACGTTTTTCTGCACCGGTCAGATGAAGGCGAAATCGTCAAGGTAGTCGATTTCGGCATCGCCAAACTCATGAAGGACGACACCGCCGAGGACACCGAGGAAAACGCGGCCCTCACGCGAACCGGCGGCGTCATCGGCACGCCGCAGTACATCGCGCCGGAACGACTCAACGGCAATCCGTACGACGGGAAATCCGATGTCTACAGCGTCGGCGTCATGCTCTATCAGATGCTCTGCGGAACGGTCCCCTTCCAGGCCACCGGCAACAACGTCATCAAGCTCATCATGAGCCACCTCAACGATCCGCCGCCGCCGATGCGGAACTTCAATCGCGACATTCCACCCCCGGTCGAAACCCTCGTTATGCGCGCGCTGGCGAAGAAACCGACGGAACGCCCGACGGCGAAAGAGCTTGGGGAGTCGCTTTCGGCCATCGCCGCGGCTTACGGGGGGCATGACACGGGTGAATTCACCTCCACCGGTCCCTCCGGCGCTGACATCAGCAGTCAGGAAACCATTGATGTTTGCGTGATGAACGCACCCGGATTTGCACTTTCCGGCGACCGGCATCCGGCGATGAACAACATCGACGAAAACGCCGCAACCGTGGCGATTTCATACGACGGACACCCCGTTCATCACCCAAACAATGACGACGAGACGGTCGTGATGAGCACGGTCGAGGAAAATCTGCCGACGCCGGGCAGCCTGATTCCGGTCACTCCGAATAACCCGGATGAAAACGCCCCGACTGGCGAAACCATCACAAAGGAATAACCACGGAGAAATTCGATGAACCGTCTCCCCCGAGCGGCCGCAGCGATAAGGGAAGTGAAGGCGCACGCAACCGAAAACCGTCCTACAACGAAACCTGTGTTCTGATTGCCCGTACAAACGCCGCCACCCGCCGCCGCGACACCGGAATCCGCGCCCCGCCAGCCAGCACCGCGACGAACTCGCCCGAAGCGTCCCGCACAAGTTCGCGTACCCACTCGACCCGCACGAGTGCCCGGCGATGCGCCCGGATGAACCCTTCTTTTCCAAAACGTTCTTCGAGCTTTCCCAACGATTCGCGGATCAGGAAATTGCGCGGTCCGACCCACAACTGGGCGTAATTTCCGGCGGCCTCGATCCATTCCACGTCGCGGACGTTCACCGTCAGCGCGCCGCGCGGCGTACGCACCAGCAGTACATCGTTGCCGTTTGACCGTTCCCGTTCGGGCAACCGTCTCGCCAGCCGTCGCATGGTTGCCGCAAACCGTTCCTCAACCAACGGTTTTACAAGGTAATCCACGGCTTCCGCCTCGAATGCTCGAATGGCGTATTGATCGAAGGCAGTCAGGAACACCACGGCCGGCATGCGTTCGACCGTGCGCTGTCGGATGACCTCGAACCCATCCATTCCCGGCATCTGCACATCGAGAAAAATCACGTCCGGCGCAAGCGCATCGAGCGCGGCCAGCGCCTCCGCGCCGTTGCGGCATTCACCCACAACCCTGAACTCGGGAAATCCGATCAGCAGTTGCCGCACCCCGCGTCGCGCCGCCGGTTCGTCGTCTACGATCAGTACTTTCCATTCATTCCGATTCATTCGTCTGCTCCTCGGCGATTTCCCGATAGGGAAGGCTCAGGGTCGCAACCGTTCCGCCTTCCTTTTTCGAGGCCACGACGAGCGAAGCCTTCCCGCCGTACAACGCGGCCAGCCGTTCCCGCGTGTTTTCAAGGCCATGTCCTTCCGGGAAATGGGTTTCAACGAACCCTGGACCGTCATCCGTCACGGACAGTTCCAGTACATCACCCGTTCGCCGGGCGGAAATCGTCAGCGCCCCCGCCTCCAGCCGTTTCGCGATACCGTGCCGGATTGCGTTCTCGACCAGATGCTGGAGCGCGAAACCGGGCACCGCCGCGGAAAGCAGCGAATTATCCACGTTGAATTCGGCCCGCAGGCGATCCGAAAAGCGGGCTTCCTCGATGGCGACGTACTGCCGGACCAGCTTCAGTTCAGCTTCAAGCGTCACTTCCTGCGACCGGTGGCTGTAGAGCGTCGTCCGCAACACGTCGCCGAGCCGCTCGACGATGCGCACCGCCGCCGGTCGGTCATCGTCGCGCATCAGGACCACGATGGTATTCAGCGTATTGAACAGAAAATGCGGATTCATCCGCGACTGGAGCGCGGCGAACCGCGCCCCGGCGAGTTGTTCCGACAGCCGCGCGACCTGCGCCTCGCGTTCCCGCGCTTCCAGCAGATAGCGACCGGCATGCTCGATTCCGACCATGCAGAAATAGACGGCCACGCCGAAGGGCAGCGTGATGAACACCCAGCTCACCCAGTCCAGCAACACCCGCCGCCCGGGATTGGTCGCCACCGGATCGACACCTACGATCAATGCCAGTCCCGCGTCGAGCAGTTTCCCCCCGGTCGCCCAAACGACACAGAACAGCAGCGCCATGACCAGATGAAGTGCGCCGCGCGGAATCAGCTTTCCGCGCGTCATTGGAAGGCGGGAAGAAAGTGCAAATACGCCCGGCGTCAAAAAGCCGTAGAGCATCCAGTCGCCGACTTCCCACACGAGTTCACGCGCCGAAACCGGCCCCTGACCGTACAGCCGGGCCTGCGCCACGCGGTTGATGCCCGCAAACATCGCCGGAAACACCCACGCGACGGAAACGAGCATCCACGGTCGCAGACGGTTGACGATTTTCACTTGAATTTCCCCTGTCCCATTCGGGAAACCGCGACCGATTCGGGCTGTGCTATGGTCGCCGCATGTCGCGTCCCGATTTCAACCTGCTGATCACGCTCGAAGTGCTTCTCGCGGAGGGCAGCGTCGCCCGCGCCGCCAAACGGCTGCGGCTCAGTCCGTCCGCCATGAGCCGGGCGCTGGCCCGCCTGCGCGAAACGACCGGCGATCCCCTGCTGGTCCGGGCCGGACGCCAGCTCGTTCCCACGCCGCGCGCACTCGAACTCCGCGAACGGGTCGGCCGGCTCGTTCAGGAAGTCGAGGACGTTCTGCGTCCGGCAGAACAACTCGATCTGAAAACACTCGTCCGGACCTTCACCCTGCGAACCCGCGAGGGCTTCGTCGAAAACTTCGGACCGGAACTCATCGCGCGCCTCGCCGAGGAAGCACCCGGCGTGCGGCTGTGCTTTGTCCCCAAGCCGGACAAGGAAAGCGTACTGCTGCGCGACGGACGGGTCGATCTGGAAATGGGCATCGTCAGCCCGGCCATGGGTCCGGAAATCCTGGCGCAGAACCTTTTTCGCGACTGCTTCATCGGCGTCGTCCGTCCGGGCCATCCGCTCGCGGAGGGCGAAATGACGCCCGAACGCTACACCGCCGGACGTCACATCCTCGTTTCGCGCCGGGGTCACGACCACGGGCCGATGGACGACGCCCTCGAACCGTTTGGATTGAAAAGAACGGTTGCCGTCATCGTCGGCGGCTTTTCGGAGGCACTCGAATTGGCGCGGTCGTCGGACCTCATCGCCACCGTCCCCGAACGGCTCACCGGCAACCTTCGCGCCGGCCTGCACAGCTTCCGCCTGCCCTACCCCGTTCCGGAGATTCCAAGCTGCCTGCTCTGGCATCCCCGCCATGACGCCGACCCGGCCCATCGCTGGCTGCGGGCCGTCGTCCGCGAAGTCTGCCTGCCGTCACCGCGCTGAAGGTTGTCGCGCCGCCTTCATTCCACCCAGCACCAGAGCCACGGCGACCGTCATCAGAAATGCCGCGACGATAAAGGTGACCCGCATTCCGAAAGCCACCGCCTCCGGCCTCGCGGAGGAAACCTCGGTGGTTCCTGAAGCGAATGAAAACACCGCGCCCATGACCGATGCGCCGGTGATGAGGCCGAGATTGCGCGACAGGCTCAGAATGCCGGAAACGACGCCGCGCCGGTCCGCCGGAATCCCGGTCATCACGACGGTATTGTTCGCCGCCTGAAACATCGCGTAATGCGCCGTCGTGAAGACAATCGAAACCAGATAACCGACGACGCCGAACTGCGCCGGCATCAGCGCGAGCAGCAAGGACCCGACGCCCACGCCGACCAGTCCGGCCACGACCAGGCGGCGCGCGCCGAACCGGTCCGCCAGGCGTCCGGCGGGCACGCCGGTCAACGCCGAGACGAGCGGACCGGCGGCCAGAATGAATCCCACAGAGGCCGTCTCGAAACCGAGTCCCCGCGAAAGATAAAAGGGACCGACCACCAGCGTCGCCATCATCACCGTCGAGACGAGACCGGCTGCCGCCAGCCCGGCGCTCAGCCGAAGGTCCCGAAACATTTTCAGTTCGATGAGGGGAGACACGGCATTCCTTTCGACGAACATGAAACAGACGGTTCCGAAAAGGGCCGCCGCCAGCAAGCCGAAGTTCAACGCGCCGAAATGCCCGCGCCCGATGGTCATGGCGAGCGCGTAGGCCGCGAGCGTCACCGCGAGCAGCGACGTGCCCGCCACGTCGAATCGCTCCCGATTCTGTCTGGCCGCGCGGGAGTCCGGCAGATACCGATTCGCGGCGTAGAAGTTCAGGATTCCCAGCGGCACGTTGACGAGAAAAATGACCCGCCAGCCGAATCCCGCCATCAGGACGCCGCCGAGCGACGGCCCGAGCGTCGTCCCGACGGCTGACATCGTTCCGAGCAGCCCCATCGCGCTTCCGGTTTTCTCCGTGGGGACCGTTTCTCCGACCATCGCCACCGTCAGTACCATCATGACCGCCGCGCCGAGTCCCTGCGCGGCCCGCGCGGCAACCAGCAACCCGAGCGTCGGCGCAATGCCGCACAACAGCGAGGCCAACGTAAACAGAGCGATCCCCGCCAGCAGCAGCAGCTTCCGACCAACGAGGTCCCCCAGTCGCCCGACACCGACGATCAGCGTCGTCATCGCGAGCAGATAGGCCAGAACGATCCATTGAACTTCCTGAAACGAGGCCTCGAACGCCACCGCCATCGTCGGCAGCCCGGCATTGGCGATGCTCGTATCGAACGCCGACATCAGAATCGACAAGGACAGGCTGGCCAGCGCCATCCGCGCGGACGACGCCGTTCCAGTACTGTCCGCGTCATATCCATCGTATTTTCCGAGAATTGCTTTCATGGTGAACTCC
The DNA here is from genome assembly GCA_039793685.1 of Blastocatellia bacterium NZW_1522. Classification (GTDB taxonomy): domain Bacteria; phylum Acidobacteriota; class Blastocatellia; order Chloracidobacteriales; family Chloracidobacteriaceae; genus JAAFHI01. The sequence goes on along the minus strand of JBDRAL010000037.1, from coordinate 188,665 downwards.
GATCCCCCGACCTTCAGGCCGGAACGACCGGAATGCTAATTCCCCACCCATTCAACCGGAACTGGCGTCGGATGCACTTCATTCGTGCATGCAACGCCGTGAGAACCTGCCGGGATCGGTTTCGGAAGTGTGCGCCAGACACCGCCGGGACACGGAACCGTTCACGTCAAAAAGTCCGCCGTTCACGGATTCTCGGTTGTTTCGTGCCACCTCGAAACGTAAAAGAAGCCAGCCGATCACATCCGGAACGGAAGGGAAAAAGATGAAAACGATTCCACTCGCCATCGTCGCGTTTCTATGCGGAGCCGCGCTGTTCGCTGCGCCCGCTCCTTTTCAAAACGTCTCGGCGAAACCCGCCGCGATTGCCACCGATGAACGGCGCGACGCCGATGCGAAAGCCATCCGCGCGCATATCGAGAGCATTTTCCAGGCTTTTATCGACGGCGACGTGGACGCCATCCGCGCCACGCATTCCGAAGACTGGCACGGCCTGCTCGACAGCCGCGATGCGCCGATCAAAGGGATCGACGAGTACATGCGGGCCAACGGCATCGAATGGCCGCCGAAGCCCGGCACCGGACGGAAAGTTTCCTACTACCCGCCGGGCACGACCTACCGCATCAGCGACTTCGACCTTCATTTCTACGGACCGGACTTCGCGGTGGCATCGCTCAACGGTGAATTCAATCGAAACGAAGCGGGTAAAACGGTGACGCTTCGCCGCTTCCGCGTGATGGACGTCTATGCCAGGCGGGACGGGAAATGGATTCAGACGGCGTCCCACACGACGGTCGATCAGCGCTGGCTCATGGGGCGGATGACCGCCCCGACCGTACTTTCACCGGAAGCACGGAAGGAACTTCTTTCCGCGCGCGAATCAGTCTGGCGGTCGTTTTACGCGAACGACCAGGCCACCTTCAAAAAGCTGGTTCCGGAAGAACTGATCGCGCTGAATCAGGACAACCCCCAGTGGGATGACCGGGCCGCCGTCCTCGCCCACGCGCGCGGGTTTGCCGAGGCGGGTGGGAAACTCGTCAGACTTGAATTCCCGAGAACCGAAATTCAGGTTTACGGGGACACCGCGATCATCTACACCACCTTCCTCGTCGAAACCGTGGTGCAAGGAAAAACCGGCATCGAACAGGGACGCGGCACCGAAATGTTTGTCCGTCGCGACGGAAGCTGGGTCCACATCGGCTGGCATCTCGATTCCGTTCATTGAGGGGAGAATCACTCATGAAACTTGAACTTCGGGGCACCGTCACGCTGATTGAAGTCTTCGACGTCAATCATTCCATCGAATTCTATCGGGCAATGCTCGGTTTCGAGGTCACCCAGACCGCAGGACCTCCGGACCGGCTCGGCTGGGCGTTCCTGCGCGCCGGAAAGGTCGAACTGATGCTGAACTCGATGTACGACCCGGACGACCTTCGCCCACACGCGCCCGATCCGGCGCGGGTCGCGGCCCACCGCGACACGACCTTCTACATCGACTGTCCCGACGTGAACGGGGCCTACGAATTTCTGCGCGAGAAAGGTGTCCGGCTCGACCCGCCGTGCGACACCCCGTACGGCATGCGTCAGTTGCCCTTCTCTGACCCCGACGGCTATGGTGTGTGCCTGCAATGGCCGGTCAAAGAATGTTCAAACAACGGAGAGAGTCCATGACCCCGCTTCCCTCGCCCGCCGTCGTTCTGTTCGTCGAAAACATCAGCAGGGTGGCGGAGTTCTACCGGAGCGTCGCCGACATGGCGCTGGTTCTCGAAGACGACCACCACGCCCTGCTCGAACTTCCAAACTTTCAACTCGTGGTTCACGGACTACCCGGCGGAGCATCCGCGCCGTCGTTGTTCGCGGTTGAAATTCGCGAGGATTCCTACGTGAAGTTCAGCCTGCCCGTCGCCGACATCGCCGCCGCGCGTACAAAAGCCGCCGAGGCCGGCGGCTGCGTGTATCCACCCGAAAAGGAATGGGAAGCGCGCAACATCCGCGCCTGCGACGGGTACGACCCGGAAGGCAACGTCTTTCAGGTCAGGCAGGTGGCATAACCGAAAACCGTGGAAAACCCTGACGCCGATGAGAGAGCCAAAACTGCATCCCATCCTGTACAGGCCGCATGAGTATGAGATCAGCGACTTCCGTTTTTTCATCGACCGGGAAAACCCGGAAAAGTCATTCATCCAAATGACGCTGGAGAAGGGCGTGGAAAGCGTCACCCTCCGCTTCTGGCAGCCCATCAACTTGAAAATCGAAGAAGGGTTTCCAATGGCGACCGGAGGCATGGTGTTTTACGACCGTTCCGAGGACTGGTGGGAAAATGTCAGCGTTGAAGTGGCTGATTTTGAAAGTACGCCCGGAGCGATTACCTTTTACGCCCGGAGCGTGGAGAAAGTTATTACGCCACCATGAGTTAAGCCACCTAACCAGAACGTCTGGGCCGTCTCCCCAAGCCGCGTCAGCAGTGAGGGGCGAACCAGCGATTAACGTGACAGCGACCATAAGCAGGTATCTACCCCACATATGGATGAGGCCACCTGGATTCAATGTGCATTTCCTTCGGAGCCATCCTGGTCAGCGGTCTCGGATACCGCGTTGATTCAGCTTGTCAAAACCTACGAGAACAGCCAGGAAAGCGCTGAATCCGCCCTTATCGAGTTGAAGGATCGGGGTTATCCGGAAACTGAAAATTTGTGCTGCGACCTGCTTTCAAGCAACGTCGCGGACAAATGGCTACAAGCAGGCGCACTCGGAATTCTCTTGTCCCTCAACCCGATCCGTGGTTTCGACGTGGCATTGGATCTTATTGACCAGTGTGAGTTCGAACTTGTTGAGCAAGTTATTGAGGCGTTGAACTACGAACATCAAGGCAGTCTTTCTGAAATCGTTCACAACCATCCCATCGTTAAAAGCGTCATGACTCGACTCGCCCAAACCGACGGTGTTCGGACAGAGTTTGACCAATTATTCATCAAGAACTTTGGTGCTTCGTAACCGACCACTCCACATGACTGGCCAAACATTCATTTGAATTCTGATTCTGCCCTGTTGGATACTCGCCCTTGAAGATGACCTTGAGAGCGCAAGAAATCCAGCAGAGGTAAACATGGTTAAAACTTTCCTCATCACACTGTTCCTGCTCACTTCCTTCATCGGTCAAACCCGACCCACTTCGTTTATCGAGAAACGGGTGACGTTTTCGATTCCGGCAGAGTGGCAGATCCAGTCACAGGAAGATAAAAAGACGCTCGGGCGCACACAGATTTTCATTCCGTACGCCCTGACCGACGACACGCCGCACAGCGCCAACGCCACGATCGTCGTGAATATCGTTCCCGAAAAAGTGACGGTCGAAGACCTTTGCGATCGAATCCGCAAGCAGTCATATCCCGGCATGGCGATCGTCAACGACCTGCCGGACGGCAAAAACTGGCGCACGATGGTCTGGACGGCTGAAACCCAGGGATTACCCTATCTGGCGCTGCACCGCTTCGGGGTCGTCAATCGTGTCGCAGTCGAATTTCTGGTTGCTTTTCCGTTGTTTGAAAAGGGCGACACGAAATGGGTTGAACGAACGATTGCCGACTTCAACCGGACCTGCGAAAGCCTGAAGATCGACGGGAACAACTCAACCGAAGTGAAGGTTTACGCTGACAAATTGCCGTCCAAACAGTGACGCTCAATAAATAATCCGTTATACCGAAGCGGGCGTCAGCGAAATCCTCCTGAATTGTGAATCCAATGCGAAACACAACCCGCTTCGGTTTCATCCTCTTTTTCGTCGGCATTTTTGTGGCAATGGGGAACGAGGTTCCTGCTCACGGAAATGACGACCTGATCACGGCACTGGTGAACGCCCGGCTCGGTACCGACTACAACGACGACGGTGCGGCTGACACGACCGTCACGGCCCTTGCCACCTCGGATTCAGCACGCCAAACGGCCTCAGCGGAGGTCCGGGCGATCTTTGACCTCGGACCACGCTGCATCCCGCTCCTGATTGCACATCTCGACGATCAGCGTCTGACGAAGACAAGGTTTTACGGCGGGGCGTTCAGCAATGCCCCGATTCAAGTCCCGCTCGGTCACATCTGCCTCGACATCCTGCTTCATGCGACGAACGCACGGGTGGTGTATGTCAAAGACGGCGCGGACGACGGGCTTGGCGCGGGCGTTCGACAAGGGTACTACTTCAGGCCGGATGTACTTCGCGGACGCGGCGGCCTCACGGCAATGCGCCGGGTCAAGGCCCGGTGGCAACAGGCGTACAAGGCAAAACACATCAGATTCAAATACCCGGACTGGCTGAAACACGACGGGCGGGCGGGTTCCGTCCCACAACTTTCCATGAGTCAGGGAATCGGATCTGAATGAAACCCCGGTGCGGTCTTGCTCTACCTTTCCAGGAGAAAAGAATCATGTGGCCATTCAAACCAAAACAACTCGACATCGGGAAGCTGCCGCCCCTGTCCGACGATCAACACCGTTGGGGAGTTGCGGAAGCCGACCTCGGCGCTTCGGTATTGATCATCCGATACAATCAAACGGCGAGGTCCTGGATTGGTCATCCTGAATTGCCGATCAAACTCGGATTTGCGATTCCACTGAATGCTCCCAATCAAGGCGGATTGCCGACACCCGACGAAAATGAACAGCTCAACGGAATTGAAGACATCATCCTGCGGGAAGTCGGAGCCCGAACGCGTGGACTTCAAGTACTGGCACTGACAACAGGCGTCATGAAGGAGTTCGTTTTCTACATCCCACGGGGCGTCGATATAAAAACGATTCACGAATCGGTTCAGGCAGCCGTGAAAACACACAAGGTTCAATGCATGGCGGTCATGGAGCCGCAATGGGATTCGTATGTTCGGTTTGCACCGGAATGAAATCCCTCGGATTCCAGTGAAAACCCCGAACCTCCGTATCCCTGAGAGTTGTCGTTTATGTTCATTGTGCTGTTGAACTACATCAAGCCGCTATCCGAAGTTGATCGCTTTGTCGGAGAACACCGCGAGTTCTTGGAACGCCATTACCCATCCGGCCATTTCCTGCTTTCGGGCCGCAAGGAGCCGCGCACGGGTGGCGTCATCCTTGTCACCGCGGGGACGCGCGCCGAGGTCGAGAGCATCATCCGGGACGACCCGTTTCACCGCGAACAGATTGCCGACTATGAGATCGTGGAATTCCTGCCGTCCAGGTCGGCAGACACCCTTGCCCATCTCATCGCCCCCTGATTTCTCAATCCACGGACCGACGACGAAAGCCGGTAAATCTGCACCTTAGGCAGGACATGGCCATATACACCATCATCTTTGACTATCGGGGTGGCACCTACATCAGGCAGGTGACGGCCGAAAGCGAACAATCAGCATTCATTGCCTGGTCGAACGTCCTGAAAGCAGGTGTAGTTCAAGGTCTGGGGCCGAAACGGTTGGCCCGACTTGTAAAGGAAGTCGCGGAGAACTTTGCCGATCTGAATTCCCCTGTCCCACTTACCGGCTTGACGAATGTCTGGTGCGCCAGCCTGTCCCGCAGCGTATCGGGATTGGTCCACATCGTGAAAACCGACGTCACACTCTGAAAACGGCGCGCCCCGGTTACCCGTTTATCAACACGAGGTCGTCGCGTGGATGACCTCATCAAACAACTGGAACTCAAGCCGCGACTCTTAATCTATGAGGTTTTTGCGTCGCGGATCTTTTTCATCAAGGATTCATATGGGACTCATTACCGACTTTGTTGTTGCATCGGACTCCGAGGCCAAAGCGATTGGTCAATCAGAGCGCCCCGCAGATAAGTGGCCAACATTCGAGGCAAGGAGAGTTGAGACGATAAAACTTGCATATCTGTACTGCGTTGCCACGGGCAGCCGTTACAGCGATGAAATCGCAGGGTCATTCTCATTTGTTGGAGGCGATCAGGAGGAAGGCCCCTGGGTCTTTCAATTCCCGACTTCAGTCCTGCAGATAATCGCAGGAATCGAGGACACAAAGGTTTCTAGTATTGCTGAGAAATGGATATTGACCGAAGAGTTTCAGCGCGATAAATGGACAGTCGAAGGCGCGGCTGATTTTATCGAGCAGCTTAGAAACCTTGCCCGGCAAGCGGTGAAGAACGGTCTGTCACTGTTTTTGTGGGTCTGCCTGTAAATCTTGCCCCTGAATTCACGCAGGTTTGTGTGTATGGAAAGGTTTTCCAGAGCAAATCCGCCTCCTGACTTAGCAGGTTACTACAGGCTGAGCAAGCCAATGGCAAAAGCAGATTCAATAGTGGTTGAAGCTTACCAAGCATGGGAACTGAATGAATTTTCCATGGCGGCGGAGTTGTTTCTTAAGGCGTCTGCTGTCGAGTACGAAGAAGCGAAGGGACGTTCAAAATGGGCCGCGCCTGACTCGTCGGTGTTATATCGGCTGCGGGCGGGCTTTTGTCTTTTCAAAGATGGGGAGCAGGTAAAAGCTCTCGAACTTGTCAAAGAGGGAATGAACTTTGATTGGAAGGCAGAAAGGTTGTGGGGTGACCGAAGGGACGCGGAACAGTGCCATATTTGCCACATCCTGTACTTCGCCAGCATTGGCGATATGGTCCAGTATTCAAAACATGTGAAACAGGCGATTGCCGACGGGGAACGCCTAGAAATACCGTTCCCCTGGAGCCAGTCGGCAAAGAAGCAGGCAATCATTGCTTCCCTAGCCATGAATGATTCAGTAAATCTTTCGAAATGGGTTACATCAGTTGATGCCAAGTCGAGAAAGAGGGACCCCGAACTTGGCCTGTTGTGTATTCAGGCCGAAAGAAAATGCCGCTAACGAGCAGTTGAAACGGCAAGTCCAGACTAACCGTTCATCAGCACAAGGTCGTCGCGGTGGATGACCTCGTCGAACGACTTGAACCCCAGCCGCGACTCGATTTCGGACGTTTTCGCGCCGCGAATCTTCTCGATTTCAACCGCCGCGTAGGCCGTCAGTCCCCGCGCGATTTCATTTCCGGCTTCATCCACGCAGGCAACCGGATCACCCGCGTCGAACGCCCCCTCGACACCGACCACGCCCGACGGCAGTAAACTTTTACCCGCTTCCGCCAGTGCGCGTACGGCCCCGGCGTCGAGTACCACCTTCCCTAACGGGTGCAGCGTCGCAATCCAGTGTTTGCGGCTTGAAAGGCTCGCATCGGCGGGCAAAAACAGCGTCCCGACCGATTTCCCGGCGAAAATGTCGGTTAAAATATCGAGACGGCGTCCGTTGGCGAGCACCGCCGGGATGCCGAACCGTGCCGCCGTCCGCGCGGACGTGAGCTTTGAACCCATCCCGCCCGTCCCGAACGCGCTTTTGCTTTCCGAAACGACCGCCAGCGTATCGGCATCGACATTCTCCACAACCGGAATTCTTTGAGCGTTCGGATTGGTCTTGGGATCGTCGTCGAAAAGGCCGTCCACATCGGAAAGCAGCACCAGCGCGTCGGCGTCGGCCACGTTGGCCACGAGCGCGCTCAACTGGTCGTTGTCGCCGAACTTGATTTCATCCACCAGTACCGTGTCGTTCTCGTTGATGACCGGGACGATGCCGAGTTCCAGCAGCATGTGGAGCGTGTTGCGCGAATTGAGAAAGCGCAGCCGGTTTTTCACATCGTCGTAGGTCAGCAACACCTGCGCCGTATGCACGCCGTGCGATGAAAAGGCCTTCTCCCACAACTGCATCAGCAAGGGTTGTCCGACCGCGGCGGCAGCCTGTTTGTACGGAATGGAGGCCGTGCCCGACTTGGGCGCGGGCTTGCCCTCGCAGGCCAGCACCACACGCCCGCAAGCGACCGCGCCCGACGACACGATGACGACCTCGCGGCCCGCCTCGCGCAACGCGACGCACTGCGCGGCGATGGCGTCCACGACCGATTCGTTGACGCCGACCTGAGCGTCAACCAGTACGTTGCTTCCGATTTTGACGACGACCCGCCGAACGGCGGAGAGAGAAAGTTGGGACATGGGGAATGGTGAGGAAAATGCGGAATGCGGAATATCGAATGCGGAATAAAGAAAAGGCAAAGGGATGGGGGATGAGGTGGATTGTATGTCCCTTTTTTCGCCGATGAGCAACTTTCTTACAAAATCACCGGTTTTTCTTCATTCCGCATTCGATATTCCGCATTCCGCATTTTCCGCTATCCCCCAATTAGCTTGTCCGGCGTCAGCGGAAGATCGCGCAGACGCTTGCCGGTGGCGTGATAAATTGCGTTGGCGACGGCTGCCGCGACACCGGTGATGCCGATTTCGCCGACGCCGCGCGCGCCGACCGGATTGAAGTTGAGGTCCGGTTCGCCGACGAAAAACACGTCGACGCGCGGTACGTCGGCGTGCGTCGGGAAGTGGTAGCCCGCGAGATCGTAAACGACGGGCATCCCGGTCGATTTATCCCACGCGCCTTCCTCCATCAGCGCCGCGCCGAGGCCCATGGCCACCCCGCCGCGCACCTGGCTCGCGGCGGTCTTCGGATTGATGACCTTTCCGATGTTCATCACCGACACGAAGCGCGTTACCCGGACCCGGCCGATGGCCTCGTCCACCGTGACTTCGCAGAACTGCGCGCCCCACGACTGGAAGTGCCACTTCTTCCCTTCCTCACCCGGAAACGCCGTGTCGGTCGCTTCCAGCGCGGCTTTTCCTGATTTGCGCAGGATGTCGAGCGCGGCCTCGACGTTTTCGGCCTTTACCTGCGCGAGCAGTTTCTGGCACGCGCCAACCACGGCTGGCGCGAGCGTGGCAGTCATCATCGAACCACCCGCCAGACCGCCGTCGGGAAGCCGGGAGTCTCCAAACTCTACTTTTATCTTTTCAATGGGAAGGCCGAGCGACTGGGCCGCCGTAATCGCGACCACGGTGTAGGCCCCGGTCCCCATGTCGTTCGCGGCGGTCAGTACCTGCGCGGTGCCGTCGGGCAACAGCCGGACTTTCGCCGATGCGCCGAAACGCTGTCCCGGAAACGTCGAAGCCGCCATTCCCCACCCGACGAGCAAACCGTCGCGGGTCATGCTCCGGGTTTGCTGCGTACGCTTCGCCCAGCCGAATTTCTCCGCCCCGGTTTCAAGACATTCCCTGAACGCCTTCGCGGAATAGGGCAGACCGCTGCGCTGGTGCGACTTCGTTTCGTTGAGAATGCGCAGCTTCACCGGGTCCATCTTGAGTTGCAACGCGAGTTCATCCATCGCGCATTCGAGCGCGAACATTCCCGGCGTCTCGCCCGGCGCACGCATGAAGGTCGGCGTCGGGACGTTCTGGACGGCCAGATCGAGCGCGGTGAGGAGATTGGGCGCGGCGTACATCGTGGGCGTCACGCCCGTGCCGTTTTCCGTGAACACCTCCACCGGCGAGGTCACGCACTTGCCCTCGTGCGCGATGGCCACCAGTTTTCCGTCGGCTTCCGCCGCCAGCCGGACCGTCTGCTCGGTTTCCGAACGATGACCGGCGTTCGCCGTCATCTGCCGTCGGGAAAGCACGAGCTTCACCGGTCGCTTTAATTCGCGCGCCGCCGCGACGCAGGCAATCGCGTGCGGCCACGGCAACGCCTTCGAACCGAACCCGCCCCCGATGTAGGGCGAGATGATCCGAACCTTTTCCGTGGCCACGCCGAACATTTCCGAATAAGCCCGCTGCGAACCCGCGACCCACTGCGTATGTTCGTGAATCGTCACCGATTCCGCGTCGGCCCACTCGGCGATGATCGCGTGCGGCTCCATCGGCGCGTGGAGTTCGTTGGCGGTGCGATAGGTCGCCTCAATCTTTACCGGCGCGGCTTTCGCGGCCTCGGCGAACGTCCCTTTCTGAAACTGGCCGGTCTTGAACTCCGGCCCCTCGCCGAATGCGCCCGGCGCGGTTTTGTATTCGGCTTTCGCGGAATCCACCGACGGTTTTTCCTCGGCGTAAGTCACTTTCAACGCCGCCGCGCCCGCGCGCGCGCGTTCGAACGTATCGGCCACGACCACGGCGACAATCTGTCCGCCGTAATGTACGACCGCGTCCGACAGCGGCAGCCGTTCCTCGTAAATCTTCGAGGTCACGAAATCGTTGGTCGGTTTGTAGACTTTCGGCAGGTTCAGATGCGTGAACACCTTCACCACGCCCGGCATCCGCTCGACTTCGCCCGCGTCGATATTGGTGATTTTGCCCTTCGCGATGCGCGACGGAACAATCGCCGCGTAGAGCAGGTTGGCGAATTTGAACTCCGCCGAATAGGTCGCCGCGCCGGTCACTTTCGCGCGACCTTCGTAGCGGCTCGCCGCCGCGCCAGTCACTTCACCTTTCATGCGACACCTCCGCCCGCGGCGCTCACCGTCAGCCCGCGCTTCACGGCCCGACGGGCCAGTTCCACCTTGAACGCATTGCCCGGCAGCGGCTTCGCGTCGCGAACGGCGAGGTCCGCCGCCTGCTTGAACACGGCCTCCGTCGGCGATTTCCCGACGAGGAACTTTTCGGCGTCGCCCGCGCGCCACGGCTTGTGCGCCACGCCGCCGAGCGCGACCCGCGCCGCGCGAATTTTTCCGCCGGAAATTTCAAGGACGGACGCCACCGACACGAGCGCGAACGAATAGGACGCCCGGTCACGAAGTTTCAGATACACGCCGGTTTTCGCGCCCGGCATCGGCGGCAGGACGACGCCCGTGATGATTTCGCCCGGTTCGAGCAGCGTGTCGCGGTCGGGCGACGCGCCCGGCAGCCGATGAAATTCGTCGAATCCAATCTTGCGTTCACCTTTCGGCCCCAGCACCTCGACCGTCGCGTCGAGCGCGGCCAGCGCCACGCACATATCCGACGGATGCACCGCGATGCAGGAATCACTCGCCCCGAAAATCGCGTGTGACCGCTGAAAACCGGTCATTGCGGGACAACCCGAACCCGGTACGCGCTTGTTGCAGGCAAAGGCCGGATCGGTGAAGTAGGAACAGCGCGTACGCTGTAAAAGATTGCCGCCGACCGTGGCCACATTGCGAATCTGCTGCGACGCGCCCGACAGGATCGCCCGCGCCAGCAGCGGATATTCCTTGCGCAGTTCCGGATGGTCGGCGACGGCGGTGTTGGTCGCCAGACCGCCGATGCGCCAGCTTCCGCCGGGAAGTCTTTCGATGTTTCTGAATTCGAGCCGGGAAATGTCCACGACCGCGGCGGGCGCTTCGATGGCGGACTTCATCCGGTCCACCAGATTCGTGCCGCCCGCGATGAACGTCGCGTTGGGCGTGGCCGCGTGACGCGCGAGCGCGTCGGCGGGCGAAGTCGCACGAGAAAAAGCGAAGTTGTGCATCAGGCTTCCCCTCCCATCGCGCCGATGATCTCGGCGACCGGCGACGGCGGCGTTTGTCCGAGCGATTGCTGGATGGCCGCGACGATTCCGTTGTAGGACCCGCACCGGCACAGGTTTCCGCTCATCCGTTCGCGGATTTCGGCTTCGGTCAGCGCCGGTTTCGTCAGATCGGACGACACCGCGCTGGCGCACCCGCGCTTGAGTTCGTCGAGCAATGCCACGGCGGCGCAGATTTGACCGGAAGTGCAGTAACCGCACTGAAAAGCGTCGTTTTCAATGAAGGCCGCCTGCATCGGATGGAGCGTTTCGCCATTGGCGAGGCCCTCGACGGTCGTAATCGCGCGGCCTTCCTGCATCACCGCGAGCGAAAGGCAGGAATAGACGCGCTGACCGTCAACCAGAACCGTACAGGCCCCGCACTGGCCGTGGTCGCAGCCTTTCTTGCTGCCCGTCAGCCCGAGCCGTTCGCGCAGGGCGTCGAGCAGCGTGACGCGGGATTCGACCTCCAGCGTACGCGCCGTGCCATTGATGTTCAGCGTGATCTTCATTTCCTCCGCGCCGGCGAGCGCGGAAGTGCCGGTGACGGCGGGTTCGGCTTTGGCGGCCTGGTTCAAAACGGACGGCACGACGGCGGCGGTCCCGGCGACGGCGAGCGCCTGCCCGAGAAACCCGCGTCGCGACGTTTTCGACGTGCTCTGCTTCTCGGACGGAAGGACATTGTCCGAAGACATTTCGTTCGGCATGCGGACTCCTTCGCGAATCACATGTTCAGGGACAAAAAACTTTGAAAAAAGGGGAAACGTTCGAGCACAAGCTTACTCCGAAGCCGCTCCGCCGCGATACTCGCCCACGCGGACGCCCAAACGCGCCAGCCGCTTCCGTAGCCCGACTGCTCACACGACTCGCACTGCCCCCGGTATGGAAACCCGACCGCGAGGGAGGGTACGCGCTGCCACCGACACGCCCGCGAGGGGAAAAACACGTCCCGCGCCGTTTCAATCGCCATCCGCAGGCGACAAATCACAAAAAACAACGTTCAACACACTCCCCGCACGGCCTCACTCACGAAAAACATGGCTTCCATCGCCTTTCGCAGCCCGCAACTCGCAAAAAACATGGCGCACGTCCCCATTCGCACGGCGAACGTCACGATCCGCAAGGCTCAACCGACCATTCGCTTGCCTTCCGAGAAGAAAAACCTGGCGAACATCGCTCGCCGCACAACACAAGTCACAATCCGCAGCCCACGATTCCGAAAAAGTGGACCATCTACCGGGAAAAACCTGCCCCGTGATTCCACCAACCGGACGAAATTCCGGCTTGACGAGAAAAAAGAAGCAAAGTCAGATTGTCGGGAAGATAGGCATATTCTCACTCGACAACCCACCATAAACAGGAATGGGAAGAGGCCACGACAATGAGCTACGAGGAAGCAGTCAGAAAGATTGAACAAGCGAAAATAGAAAACGCTACGGTGTTGGATTTGAGCCGATTTGGACTTGAATCCATTCCGGAAAACATCGGCCAGTTGTCCGCGCTGCAAACGCTCTACCTTTCCCATAACCAACTGACAGGACTGCCTGAGTGCATTGGTAATTTGACCGCGTTACGGACACTCTGGCTTCACAACAACCAATTGACGAGTGTGCCCGAGAGCCTTAGCCAGTTGACCGCGTTACGGACGCTCTGGATCCATAACAACCACCTAACAAAGTTACCAGAGAGACTCGGGCAATTGACTTCTTTGAGATGGTTTTCCCTTGAACACAACCAACTGACAGAGTTACCAGAGAGCCTTGGCCGATTGACCGCCTTGGAGAGATTCGACCTTCACTTTAATCAACTAAAGAATTTGCCAGAAAGCTTTGACCGATTGACGGCCTTGCAGTCACTCTACCTTTACAACAACCAGCTTACGAGCCTACCGGAAAACTTTGGCCAGTTGACCGCGTTGAAAACCATCTGGCTTCACAACAATCAACTGAAGAGTTTGCCAGAGAGTTTTAGCCGCTTGACGGCCCTACAATCACTCCACCTTTACAACAACCAGCTTACGAGCTTGCCAGAAAACTTTGGCCAGTTGACCGCTCTGGGGAGTCTAGAGCTTCACAACAATCAACTGGAGAGCTTGCCAGAGAGCTTTGGCCGCTTAACTACCTTGCAATCACTGAACCTTTACAACAACCAGCTTAGGAGCCTGCCGGAGAGCTTTGGCCAGTTGATCAGGTTGGAGGAACTCTCCCTTGAATACAACCAACTAACGAGCCTGCCGGAAAACTTTGGCCAGCTAGCAGCGCTGGAAACCCTTTACATTTACAACAATTCACTCACAAGCCTCCCTGAGAGCCTTCTCTCTCTAAACAAACTTAAACGAGTTTATTTACATGAAAATAAAGAGCTTTTTCCGACAACGGAAGCCCTTAGTTCAGAATTGGGCGACGCAAGCAATGTAGAAAGACTCAATGGCACAAAAAGGATTCTCGATTTCTACATAAATACTCGACGAGAAAAGCCACGTCCGCTGAATGAAGGGAAGCTAATTCTTGTTGGGCGGGGAGGTGTTGGGAAAACATCGCTTGTCAATCAGATTGTAAACGGAAAATTTAATTCGAAAGAAGAAACAACTCATGGCATTCGAATTACCCCGTGGAAGATCCATTTACGAGAAGAAGAAATTCGCCTCAATCTTTGGGATTTTGGCGGACAGGAAATCATGCATGCTACGCACCAGTTTTTTCTGACCAAGCGGAGTCTCTATCTCCTAGTGTTGAGCGGGCGTGAAGGCAACGAAGACAGCGACGCCGAATACTGGCTCAAACTCATCAAAAGTTTCGGTGATGAATCGTCGGTCATAGTCGTTCTAAACAAGATCAAGGAAGTGCCTTTCACATTGAACAAGAGTGGATTGCAACGGGAATATTCCTTCATCCGTGAGTTTATCGAGACTGACTGCTCAGAACCCTTAGGAATTATGGAACTTCGCGCTGCTATCGAAAGAGAAACTGACCGGTTGCCTGATATTCGAATGCCCTTTCCGAATAGCTGGTTTGCCATCAAGGAACGGCTGCCGGAAATCCAACGCGACTTTCTTACCTTGGAAGAATTTCGCGCGGAATGTGTCGCCAGCGGAATTGAAAAGGCCGACGACCAAACGCTACTCGCCAAAATTCTGCATATTCTCGGAATTGCTTTGAACTATGAAGATGACGCACGACTAAACCATACACATGTCCTCAACCCGCGCTGGGTCACTGACGGTGTTTACTCGGTGATTAACTCACCTCTACTGGCGGAAAGAGAAGGCAGAATAGGGTTGAAGGATTTACCGCAAATGCTTGATCCGGCACGCTATCCGCAGGGATTGCAATGCTTCCTGATTGATTTGATGCGGAAGTTTGAAATTTGCCTTCCTTTTCCAGAAACCGAGGACCAGTATCTGATTCCGCAGTTACTTTCAAAAGAAGAACCACCAGAAGTAGGTGCTTTCGAGTCCGTAAACTGTCTCAATTTTCGCTACGAATACCCAGTTTTGCCAGAAGGACTCCTGCCGCAGTTCATTGTTCGAACGCATGCTTTGAGCCGTGAAACGCCGCGCTGGCGGTCAGGCGTGATTCTGGCGTTTGAAGGGGCGGTAGGGATTGTCAGAACCAGCGGACTCGCCGTCGAAATCATGGTAGATGGACCAATCCTCGCCCGAAGGCGATTGCTTTCTGTAATTAGGTCAGATTTCGAACGGATTCACCTAAATTTCAAAGGACTGAACGTGATGGAACTCGTCCCGCTCGCCCAATTTCCCGGGAAGCCGATTCCCTACACAACACTTTTGACATGGGAACGAAGAGGACGGGAAATCTACGAATTCGAGGACGGCGACGACATTCATAAAGTTAACGTCAGGGAACTCTTGAACGGACTCGACATTCAACCGACGGCGAGAAAACACGACAGCCACGAAGGAAGGGGCGCGACAATGGGCGCGAAGAAACTGTTCTACTGCTATTCACATAAGGACGAAGCATTCCGCGACGAACTGGAAACCCACCTGAAACTGTTGCAAAGGCAGGGCGTGATTGAGACGTGGCACGACCGGCGCATCCTCGCGGGTGAGGAGTGGAAGGACAAGATTGATGACAACCTGAACCGGGCGGACATCATTCTGCTTCTGATCAGCGCCGACTTCATTGCGTCCGATTACTGCTACGACATCGAGATGAAACGGGCGATGGAACGCCACGAAGCGGGCGAGGCCAAGGTCATTCCGGTCATTCTGAGAAAAAACAACTGGCACAGCGCGCCGTTCGGCAAATTGCAGGCGCTCCCGAAAGACGGACAGCCGATAAACCTTTGGAACGACCGTGACTCTGCGTGGGCGGATGTGGCAACTAGTATCGAACGGGTAATTAAGGCAAGCCTACCAGCAGTTTCCAACTCCAAACCAACGGCTCAATCTCAAACATCAGGTAGCAAAAGCAAAGTGTCAACTACCACTGACAGGGACAATTCGCGGAAGGAATTGTTGAATACTTTAAGCAGAATCCTGCCATCACAGTTGCCCTTGATGTTCGTTCACTTAAACGTCCCTCATCATTTCCTGCCAGGAGCGAACGCACCCCAAGCAGAGAAAGTCGCCGCTCTGATTCAATGGGCTGAGAGCCCCGGCGGATGCGGGCTTGGCAAAATTTCTGATGCGTTGAAAGAGGTATTTGAGGGCAACATCTATCCCAAACGGCGTAAAGAATAACACATGAAAGAAGGCTTGGCCCGTGCGCGCGCCAACGCTATTTGATCTGTTCGATCTGCCGCGCGTAGCCCGCGTAGAAACTGACCACGATGTAGCCGATGTAGGCCGCGACCATCAGGAACACCGCAATCGGAATCACGGCCAGCAGCGTCTTTATCGAACGGTCGGCCTGTTCCTCGTGCCGCTGGGCCATCACCTCGAACATCGGTTCGAGTGTCCCGGAGCGTTCGGCGACGGCGACCGAGGCGATGTCCTCGGTGGAAAAAACCTTGGCGGCGGTCAGCGCCTGCGTAAGCGTCGCGCCGCCGTCAAGCCGCCATTTCGCGCCGCGACACAGTTTTTCCAGATGCGCATTTCCAAATGCCGAAATCGCGAGCGACAGGCTTTTCCGGAGGTCCCCGCTTGCGGCGTAGACAAGCGACATGGCCCGGCTGAATCGCGCCACCGCGAGGCTTTTCAACACCGATCCGATGACGGGCACGAAAAGAACCACCTGGTCATAGAGCGCGCGGGTCGCGCCGCGAAACAACTTGTAGGCCACGAACGCGCCGCCGATGACGACGATGAACGGCACCGCCGCCATCCCCACCGTCGCAACGTAGGCTTCCGGCCCCTGGGTCACCAAAACCGACAGCGGCGGCAACAGCCAGGCCATTACGAGCAGAAACACTGGATAGGCCATCCCGAAAATGAGCCGTCGTTTCGCGCGGTATTCGCGTTCGGCCAGCCCGGCAAGCTGGCGGAAGCTGTGGTCGAGGCGTCCGTGCTGTTCGCCCGCCGCGATGAGCGCCGTGTCAATCGGGGTGAAAACGCCCGGATGCCGCGCGCAGACGTGCGACATCATCTCGCCACGCAACGCAGCGCGGTGCAGGTCGGCGGCGGCGCGTTCAACGGAACCCGTTTTCACATGCCCGGCGGCGAGCGGGATCGCCTCGACCGGGGCCACGCCCGACCGGTAGAGATCGCTCATCTGCGTGTAGAACGCGATCATGTCGCGGCTTTTCGTGAACATCACCCGATCCCTTTCCCCAATTCGATGTGTCCGGAGTACCCGGATGTCATTCGCGCACGTCGGCGCCGATCATTTGTTCCGGTAGGCCGTGACAATGCCGAATTCCAATGGTTTGAACGTCACCCGCCGACGGCGGGAATCTACAAAGGCGAGCGGAGCGTCATCATCGCGCCGCCGCCATCCGGACTCAAGCCGCCTGCGCGCGGCCATCCGGACGAAGGGACCGCATTCATCAATTTTTAATTTTCGCTTGCCTTCCGAAACGGCTTCCGGCCGGTCCTTACAGGTTGACTTTCAATAAAAGGGGATTAAGGTTTTCGGGCTTCAATCATGGTTGCGACTGAACGATTTCCGGGTTTCTCCACCTCCGCGACAAGGGCCGACCTTTTTTCGTCACCCTCGTCCTTTAGAGGACTCCCCACGGGACCACCTCCGGATGTTCTCCGACCGCCATCAGCCCCGAAATCTTGATGCCGTGTTTTCGGAATCAAATGTCGGATATTGGCCTTCCCACATCCGCCTTGCCCATTCAGATTTACGCTCCGGTCGCCGATGCCCTCGGCCCGATTTGCGCCGCGCTGAACGCCGAGGGGATTCCATGTGTCCGGATTGAAACGCTGGAGGAGACTGCCTCCGGTGAGATTGTGCTGCTCGGTTTTCAGGAACAAAGTCATTTCGATCAGATCGAAGGGATGTTCCGCCCCTTCTCCGACCGCCGGTTCATTGCCGTCGTGCCCGCATCGCTTGAGACGACGGCCTGTGCCGTCTGGGAAAGGGGCGTGATTGCCGACTACCTCATCAACGACCGACTCGACCGCCTGCCGGCCCTCCTGCGACGACTGGCCGTTCCGCAGGGTGACATATCAAGTACCATCGAATCTCAATGGGAAAGCCTGAACCGGGTACTGACGTCCATTCGTGAAGCCGGGGATCTGGCGTCACTGTTTCGGGTTGTAACCGAGGATATCGGAAGGCTGTTCGGCACCGATCATGCCGTGGTGGTCCGCTATCTCGCCGACCTTGGCGTCTGGCGTCACGAAGCCGAGGCCACGAGTTCCCTGAAAATCCCGAAAACGGTCGGATTTCAGATTCCCGACGACGACAATCCCATTGCCGAGAAGCTCAAACGAAAACAAATCGTCACCATCGAGAACACCGACACGCTTTCAGACCCGGTCAATCAGGAAGTCTCTGAACATTTTCCCGGAGCGTGGCTTCTCATTCCGATTGTGGTCCACAACGAAATCTGGGGAAGTCTCAGCCTTTTGAAGCAACAGAACGGAGCGGCGTGGATTGCCCGCCAGATGACGTTTGCGCGCATCATCGCGGAACACATCGGAATTGCCATCCAGCAGGCACAACTCATCGAACGCCTGAAACAGGACATCGAGGAACGTCACCAGCTTTATCTGGCATTGCGCGAAAGCGAAAACCGGTTCAGTCAGGTCATCGGCAGTTCCCCGCTTCCCTTTTTCCTCAAGGACCCGGAACGACGTTACCTCTATGTCAATCCGGCCTTCGAAAAGCTGACCGGCCTGAGCCTGGAGGAAGTCGCCGGGGCCAATCCCGCGGAATTGCCTACGGCCGGGCTGACTCGCACCTGCGCCACCGACGGCGTATCGGACTTCCAGCCCGTCACCTTTGAAACCCGCCTCGAATTGAACGACGCCGCTCATGATCTGATGGTGACTCAGTTTCCACTTCTCAATGAAGAGGGCGAAACGGCGGCGCTCTGCGGGTTTCTGATGGAAGTGACCGAACAGAACAATCTGATTCAGGCGCTTCGCGAACGGGAACAACAGTTGCGACTGCTCGAATCGGCGGTGGAAAACGCCCGTGATTCGATCCTCATCACCGACGTGGCGCACGGTGACTACAGCGGGCAGCGAATCGTCTACACCAACCGGGCGCTTCGGGAACAGACCGGTTACACGCGAGAGGAAATTCTTGGCCAGACGCCCCGCATGTTTCAGGGGCCGGAAACGTCCGAGGAAACCCGCATCCGCATCCGCGAGGCAATCGCCAAATGGGAATCCATCACCGTCGAGATTCTCAACTACCGCAAGGACGGAACGAATTACTGGGCGGAACTTTCCATTGTCCCGATTCAGCGCGAGGACGGAATCTTTACCCACTGGGTTGCGATCCAGCGCGACATCACCGAGCGGCGCAATATCGAGCAGCAGACCCGCAACATGAAAAAGATGGAGGCGGTCGGTCAGCTCACGAGCGGGGTGGCCCACAACTTCAACAACATCCTGATGATCATCAGCGGACACGCCCAGTTGTTGAACCGCCGACTCCCCGAGGGCACCAAGGAACATAACCAGGTCAACCTCATCCGGACGGCGGCGAACCGGGGAGCGGAACTGGTCAAGCAACTGATGGCGTTCAGCCGGTCCGGCCCAAACCGATCAACCGTGGTCAACACCAACGAAATCGTCAGGGAAACCCACTCGATGCTGGAAAAGGTCATCCCTTCGAACATCGAACTCACCCTGAATGTCCCGCCGCATCCCGTTTTCGTCGATCTCGATCCGGAAAAACTGGTTCAGAGTCTTCTCAATCTGGCCGTCAACGCCCGGGACGCAATGCCGGAAGGGGGAAAACTGAGACTCCGACTTGCGTACGGAACGGCGGAAACCCTGCTGGAGCCGGAATGCGACCAGCCCCCCTTCACCGACCAGACCCCAATCTGCCTCATCGAGGTCACCGACACCGGAATCGGCATGGACCCGGCCACGCTCGAACGCATCTTCGAGCCGTTCTTCACGACCAAGGAAGTGGGCCACGGCACCGGTTTGGGACTGTATTCGGTCTTCGGTTTCGTCTACGAATCGAACGGGATCATCCGGGTCAGCTCGACCCCCGGCCGGGGAACCAGTTTCAGAATGGCGTTCCCGGTTTCGAAAAGGATGCCGGTCCCGAAATCCGTCGAAGGGACAGGACGGGAAACGCCCCATCCCGGTCGGTCGGTCCTGCTCGTCGAGGATGAACCGGATACGCGCGAACTGCTGGAAGAGATGCTTAATGACGAGGGGCTGGAAGTCACGCTTGCCGCAAACGGCGAAGAGGCCGTCCGGCTGGCTGAACAAAGACCGAACGGGTTCGATTTGCTGATGACCGACTGGGTCATGCCGAGGATGAGCGGACGCGCGCTCATCAGCCTTTTGACCGCGATGTTTCCAGCCATGCCGGTCATCGTCATGACCGGAAATCTCGATGTGAGTCTTCCGCCGGATTTTGACCAGAGGCGATTTTACTTCCTGAACAAGCCCTTTACTCAAAAGGACATGGTCAAAACCGTCAACACGGCCCTGGAACGTACAAGGCAGGTTCCCGGCCGTCTGACGGATCTGTTCCCCGAATAAACGGTTCCGAATCGCTCAGGCGGCCCAGGAGGGTTTGAAATCCTTGTCCACCAGCCGGGCGCGGATGCCCTCGGCGTAGTCGGGATGGCGAATCGCAACGCGGGCGGCGTCATATTCGTTGCGGAAGGCTTCCTCAAGCGAGGCCGGAGGATTCCCGCGCAGCAGTTTCCAGGTCAGGGCGATGCCGTGCGGCGAACCGGCGGCGACCTTCGCGAGATTTTCCGACGCCCAGCGGGATTCCGGATCTTCCGCGTCCCTTCCGGCGGTGGCTTCAAGCGCGGCGCGGATTTCCGAAACCGAATTCAATCCGAAATGCTGGTCGATCCACGCGGCGTGTTCGAGCTTGACCGCCGTCAGGGCGGCGGCCCAGTCGTCGAGAAATCCGAAATCGCCCGAGACCGCGGCGCGCGCCAGTTCGGAAGGAAGTTCCTCCAGGCGCATCGCGTCCACGCGGTGCGTGGCGAACCCGATGGATTTGGCGAGCGCGCCGGAAATCTCGTTGGCCGTCAGCGCGAGGTAGGTCCCCCACGCGCCCGGCAACCGGTTCAGAAACCAGCTTGCGCCGACATCCGGGAAAAAACCGATGAGCGTTTCGGGCATGGCGATGCGCGTCCGCTGGGTGACGATTCGGTAACGCGCGCCCATCACGAGGCCAAGGCCGCCGCCCATCGTGATGCCGTCCATCACGGCAACCACCGGCTTCGAGAACCGGTGAATCCGCAGGTCCAGCGCGTATTCCTCCTCGAAAAAGCGGTCGGCTTCTTCCACATTCCCGCTGATGACGCATTCGCGCAGCCATTTCACATCCGCGCCGGAAGCAAACCCGCGGTCGCCTGCGCCGGAGAGCAGGACGACTTTCAACTCGTCGTGTTTTTCGACCGCATCGAGATAGCCGTTGATCAGCCGAATCATTTCGAGATTCAGACTGTTGATGGCTTTGGGCCGGTTGAGGGTGATAAAGGCCACCGGCCCGTTCGTGTCGAACAGGACGGATGAACTTGGTTCGGACATATTCGCCTCGCGATGAAAGGAGTTTCGCGCGGCTCAGACGTAAGAAATCACCGCCTGCGCCGGAGAGCGGTTGAGCTGAAACAGTTCGCTCCGTGAAAAACCGGCTTCGGAAAACATCGCCGACAGTTCGTTGAAGGTGTAGGCATCGCCGCTGGGGGTCGAGGCCAGCATCACCAGACTGAAGGCCGCCGAGGTCATCGGGGTCACCCGGTCCTCGTTCGGTACGAATTCGAGCGTCGCGACCCGCCCGCCGGGAGCGAGGGCGGCGCGGACTTTCTTCAACAGACCGACGCAGGTCGGAATGTCGAAATGGTGGAGGAAGTTCGTCAGCAGGACCACATCATACCCGTCGCCGAACGAAACGTCGAAGGCGCTGCCGGGAAGGCGTTCATAACGGTCGGCGACGCCCGCCGCCGTCGCGTTTTCAAAAGCCACGTCGAGGACCTTGCCCCAGTCCTGTGCCACAACCGTCACGCCCGGATTGCGTTGCGCGAACGCGATTCCGAACAGCCCGTGACCGGCGGCGATGTCGAGAATCCGCAAACTCCGCTCGGGGGCGGGATCGACCAGTTCAGCAATTTCGAGCGACGCGGGACGCATCATCGGGGCCATTCCCCGCGCGAACTTCACCCATCCGTCGAATTCATCGGTCGTCGTGCCGCCGTGGTCATCGGCGGTCCCGCCGCGCCGAACCGCCTCGGCGAGCCGTGAAAAGTGGTCCACCAGATCGGACGAGGCCAGAAACTGCGTCGTGCCGCCGAGATAGGCGGGCGAGTTGCGGTCCAGAAACACCGCCGAGTCTTCGGTCAGGCGATAAGTATCACCTTCCTTCACCAGAAAGCCGCAGATCGTCATGTAGTCGCTCAAAATGCGGACGCCCCGCTCAGAAGCCTTGCAGGCCGTGGCGATTTCGGCGGCGGTCTTGCCGTCCGGTCCGATGGCGGTAAAAAGAGCGATTTCAAGCGCCGCCTTCAGCGCCTCGGTGCGCTGGTAGGCGTTGATGGTGGCGAAAAAAAGTTCGGGAGAAGCCATAAAAAAGTCGGGAGTCGGGAGTCGAGCGTCTGGAGTCAGGAAGCGCCTGTTGGTACAGGCCCGGAGGCGAATGGTCGTTTTTCAGACTCTTGACTCCCGACTCCGGACTCCAGACTTCTTAAAGTTGCGTCGCCAGCTTGGCGAGGTAGTCTTCCAGTTTCTGAATGCGAACATCGAAGATGGATTGCTGGACCGATTCGATCAGGTCGTATTCTTCCTTGATGCACAGGAGAATGAAGATGCCCCACAGGAGCCGCTGGCGATCCTGCTTGAGTTCCGCCCCACGCTGTTCGAGTTCGGGTTTGCGCGTCTTTTGAAATTCCGCCGCGATGGCTTCGATTTCGTAGTGAATTTCCCGCAGCAGACTCAGCTTCACGTCGAACATCTTGTAGAACCGCTCGCGATACTGCTCGTCTTCGTGACGGTAGTAGATGTGACGATACTGATAGAACTTCATGAAGACGTCCTCGCCCTGCCGCTTCGTCAGCCCCGTCACCGCCGAGATTTCGTCCGGCGAGCTGTGCATGAACTTGTCGAAGGTGGACAGTCCGGCGAGGATGATCCGGTTCATCAGCTTTTCGTTGATTTCCGGAATCTGCTTGAGGATGAACTTGACGATGAGGACTTCCTTCTTGCTGTTGAGGTCCGTGTCGGAAAGTTCCAGTGCAAAGGTCTTGGGCAGCATCACCGACAGCTTTTCATAGCTGCCAAGTATGTTCTGGACGGCCTGTTCGGGGAGGAACGTCTGATCGTAGTAGGACTTCTGCGACTTGAACGCCGACTGCATCTCGCCCAGCGCCGAGCAGATCTTCGAGTACCCCATCTTTTCCGCCGAGCCGAACAGCAGGTTGACCGACGGCTCGACCATTTCGATCCATTCGAAAGAGGTCTGGCGGCGAATCTTCTTGTTGAGTTGAATTTCGCGAATGAAGTCCTTGAGCGGCTTGACGTAGGCGACGGCGATGTTGTCGTAGAGTTCCATCAGCATCGCTTCCTCGGACTCGGTCAGACCGCCGTCAATGGAGGCCGAACTGGTATTGAGTCCCATCCCCTGGTTGTTCATCGCGGCGTCGAGCGCGCCGAAAAGGTCGTCCACCGACTCCTCGTCGAACAGGGCGTCGGCGGTGTCGTCGAAGGCATCATTGAGAAGCTGAATGTTTTCGAGCTTCTGCAACGTCGAAACCGGGACCGGCGCAACCGACGGAATCGGCGCGATGCCTTCCGCCATCGTCTCCTGAAATGCGAAGTCGATGTAGTCGCGCAGATTCTTGCGGTCGGTCTGGCTCTTGAGCCGGTTGTAGCCCGTAATCAGTTGCAGCGTCTGGGCGCAGGTATCGACGCTCGTTCCGACGAAGAACCGACGCTCGTTGTAGGCGCTCAGGTAGTACCGGCCGAGCACGTCGAGCGCAAAGCGGAGCGTGTCGTCGGAAGTGGTTTTGACCAGTTCCTGACAGACTTCGGCGGATGCCAGATAGGGCGCGAAAATGAGTGGTTTGCGCCGGATGCGCTGGAGATTGGCGTCGAGCATGGCCAATCCCTCCGCAATCGACCCCGCGTCGGAGGCGATCCGGTCGGCATCGACCAGAACGAGATTCTGGCGAATGAGAAAAAAGAGCAGTTTGTAAAGCTCGTACTTCCCGAAACGGGTCTGCTGCTGGAGCTTTTCCATGTCGGGATTGTCCACCAGGGCATCCCACACGACCTTGCACTTGGCCGGTTCGGGACTGTCCTTGAAATTGACCAGCGCGGGATTGACCTTGCGCTGACTGAACTTCGAATTGGGCTGAATCGCGGCGCTCGAAATCTGTTTGAGTTCGCTTCGCTGGAGCAGGGCTTCGTGAAGCAGAAACCACGTTTCAAGCAGGATGTTCTTCGGTTCCGGCGGCGTGTTGGTCGTGAAGTAGGCAAGTCCCACGTCGCGCGGGTCAAGCATGAACAGCCAGTAGAACGCGTTGTCCGATTCGAGATAGAACGCCGGTACGGAAGCGTGCGTCACTGTTCCGTTGGCGACGTCAATACGGCATTCGGTTCCATCGGTCAGTTGAATGCTGAAGTGGCCGGTCAGACCGCCTTCCCACGCGTAAATGAGCGCCTCGGGAATGTTCTTCTGGATGAGCAGCCGATTGAGGTTGCGATCCACCGCCACGGCCGGGGGAAATGCTGACGTGTTCGCGAGAATGTTCGCCGCCGTCTGGTGCAACGGACTGCGCGCCGAAATGGATTTCGTGATTTCCTCGCACAGCGCGGTGACCTCGTCGGTTCGCTGGTGCGAAATACATTTGAGCAGATTCGAGGCAGCTTCCGGGTTGCCGAGCAGCGAGAAGGTCCGGCGGATTTTGGTCATTTCCGTCCGGATTCGCTTCGTCAGGTAACCGATGGTCGGCGGGGTGAAGAACGTCTGTGAAAAACGCTCGACGTATTCGTTGTTCCAGTCCTTGAGGCCGTGGTCGAGCGCGACCTCCATCGCGCGAGGATCGTCGAGACCGATCAGCGCCAGCGCAATCTTGGAAGCGATTTCGACCGATTGCGGATCATCGAACTTCTTGAACTCGGCCAGCTTGGCGATGAGTTTCGTCACGGCCGAATCGCCGCCGATGAAGGTGAATGTGGCCACGCTTTGAAGGTTCACCTGGCGCATGTTGCCGGGCTTCAGATGCGCTTCGGTCAGGGCGAGCGCCCGCTCCCGCTCGGCCTTCTCCGGCGTCACGACCCGGCCGAGCAGATAGATCAGGTTCCGGATGTAGTACCACGGGGTCTGCGCCGTGCAGTGTTCGAGCTGATGGATGAGCATCGGGTAGATGCGTCCGCCGTACGCTTCGAGGACGCTGAGCATGACGCGGCGGGTGCGGCGATCTTCCTCGGTGTAGAGCCGTTCGAGCAACTTTTCGGGATACCAGCCCGAGAAGCGGCTGAGGATGTCCCCAATCAGGATGCGCGCCGGTTTGGTGACCGAGTATTCGTCGATTTTCTTCGTGCTGAACAGTTCGAACTTGGCCTGCAACCGGGCGCTGTTCTCGAAGGTAAACTCGCGTTCCGCGCACAGTTCCCCGACCAGATCCATCATCTGGCACGACTGGGGCAGAAAATCGTCATTGAAAAACGCAACCGCGAGGTCAATTGACTGGGCGAGGTAATCCTCAATGCTGAAGCGGCGTTTGTTTTCATAGACCGAATCCTTGTCGGCCTCGTTGGCGATGAAGATTTCCTTGCGCGCCTGCTTGTCCTTGACCAGCCCGACGAAGTCGCTGAAGAGTTCATTGACCTTCGCCTGATGCTGGACCATCTGTTCGCCGACCTTTTCATCGGCGAATTCATACCGTTTCTCGACGTTGAGAACGTTGTGTGTCGCGTTGCGATAGATGTTTTCGTTGAACTGTTCGTCCTGAACCTTGACCTCGGAACGCTTTTCGAGGGCGAACACCTGCTGTTGTTTCAGTTCTCCGATGGGGCGGATTTCCTGCCACGGACGCGCCTGGAGGAGCCCGACGAGGTGCGGCCGGTACGCCGGCGGACACATTTCAATTAGAAACTGTTCAAATTGTGGAAAGAATCTGAAAACGTTTTCGAATTTGACGACACGATAGAAAAAGATGTCGAAAACCTTGTTTCGAGCGGCCATGACCGTTTCGAGCGGATTCGGACCGGGATATTTCGAAACCCAGTTCAAAACCACCCAACTGATCGTCCGGACATCGGTCTGCATCACTGCGACCAGAGACGGACCGACCAGTGCGGGTGCCCGTTGCCCGGACAAAAACAGCTCGAAGTCGGCGACTGCTTGCTGTAAAGCCTCATCCATAGAAGTCGTTGTCCCTCGACTCGGAAGGGAGAATCGTGCGAGGTCTGCCGTGCAGATGTGTATCGGGTTGAAAAATACGTTGTTCGCGGAGAAAGATAAAGCTATTTGTCAGTGGTCAGTGGTCAGTGGTCAGTGGTCAGTGGTCAGTGGTCAGTGGTCAGTGGTCAGTAAGCGAGCATCGTTCATCGTTTTCGGAATTCAATCGTTTTTTGCGCCGACCGGCGGCTGGCGGCTGGCAACCGGCCCCTGACGACTTTCCTTTTCCATCCCCTATCCCCCATTCCCCATCCCCTTTCAGGAATCATCCCGATGTTTCAGAAAAAAAATGATGCCGCGCCCCGCCCCGGTCCGGACCGTAAGCCCCGCAAGGAACCGCTCAACTGCTACAAGTTCACCATCGAATACGATGGGACGCGCTACCAGGGCTGGCAGGAGCAGATCAATGCCCGAACCGTCGCCGGCTCACTCAAGGAAGCGCTGGTGGAAGTGTTCGGTCCCGACGTCGAACTCGGCGGAGCGGGGCGAACGGACGCGGGCGTCCACGCACTCGGACAGGTCGCACATGTCAAGACGGCGCACAAACTGCATCCGGCGGAAGCCATGCGGGGCGTCAACAGCCGCCTCCCCGCCGACATCAACGTCCTGCGGGTAGACAGCGCGGAGCCGAATTTCAATGCCCGCCGAAATGCCATTGCCCGGTATTACCTGTACCAGATTTCGCTTCAGAGAACAGCGTTTGCCAAACGGTACGTCTGGTGGGTTCGCGATCCGGTCGATCTGGCCGCCATGCGCGCCGGGGCGGAGATGTTTCGCGGCTTTCACGACTTCACAGCCTTCAGCCACGTCGAACCCGGTCAGCGACCTGGCCCGGATGAAATTCCGGAAGGCGCCGAAGGGCCGCGCCGGGTGGACCTGCATGACATTTCGATCATGCCGCGTCCGGGCATGCTGGTCATTCGGGTCGGAGCGTCGCATTTTCTGTGGAAGATGGTTCGTCGAATCGTCGGCTCGCTCGTCGCCGTCGGGAACGGGAACATGACTCCCGAAGACATCCGTGAACTTTTACGGTCGAAGCGTCCCAGCGAAGCCGTAGCGCAACTGACAGCCCCTGCCTCCGGCCTCTTTCTCGAACGGGTCGAATACCCCCGAATCATCTCGGAACCGACCGAAGACACCATGATTAAAATGGGTGTTCCCGTCGAGCGAAGCGGAATCGTCGGCAAACTGCACAGCCGACCGGCCCGCGAGCCGCGACGGCGCGGGTAGCAGTCAGTCGTTAGTCGTCAGCAGTCAGTAAAGGGCGCGGAGCGTCCGAAAGATCGGTAGCCTATGGCGTGAGCCATAGGTTTCCCGGGCGTTACGACAATCAAGCATTTTTCCGTTTACGCCGGTTTTGCCCCAAAAAGAACGGGAGCGAATTTCTCGCTCCCGTTCTTTTTTCACTGGCCACTGAAGGCTGGCGACTGACGACTACGGAAGGTTCGGCTGTGCCGGGAACTTCACATAAGGCAGGCGGACGCCACGCACGAACACCATATCGGTACGCATTGCGACCGGCGCTTCAAAGCCGGCCGAGCCGAAGGAAGCGATGATGTCATCCTGGTCGATCCCGTCGCCGGAGATGCCGACCGCGCCGACCAGCACGCCGTTCTTGTAGATCGGCACGCCGCCCGCGAAGATCTGGAGACCGTTGCGGTAGGCCGCGGGGGGCAGGCGAACCGCCCCGGCATTCGGGTAGTTGTTCAGGATATCCGTAAGGGTCGGAACGATTGCGTCAAGCTGAAGTCCGACGTTGAAGGGACTCCACGGATTGGTTGCGTTGAACGTCACATGCTGACGGGAGAACGGACCGGGCGCGTTCGGCGCGCAGGGACCGGTTCCCGTACAGTCGATTCCATCCGGGAAGAACGGGCGATGGAGCGAGCCGAAACCGCGCGAACTGAAAGCGATGTTGCCATTGAGCGGAAGACCATCCGCCGCGGCTCGGGTCACATAGGCGCCAAGCCCTTGGGCATTGAGCGTCGTGGCACAGGAGGCGCTGCTCATGAACGCCGCCGAGCGGCCTTTCTGAACACAGACGTCAAGACCGAAGATCGGCGCGTCGGGCGTTCCCCGGATGCCGAGAATCGTTCCATCGGCGGCCACCACGCACACGTTGACCTCGGCGAAGCTGTTGAGCGGGCGTCGAATCGCCGCGCGGGTGACGTTGGCCTGATTGATCGCCTGCGAGAGAAGCGTCGTGACTTCCGTCGCGGTCAGTTGCTGGCCGTTGATGACCGGACCGGGGTTGATATTCGGGAAGGGCGAGAAGATGCGGACCTGCTTGCCGTTCAACGTTCCGCAAGAGAACTGGCTGCCGTTGCCGAGATACGGCGTACCGGCACGCGGCGCACCCGTCGCTCCCAAGGCGGCGATGGTGAGGAAGGAACCTTCGGCAGCGAGATTCGGCACTGGTGTTTCGGCCACCGGAGCCGGAGCATTGATGAACTTGAGATCGACGCCGTCCACCGTGATGCGGTCGCCGCGAATGTCGGTCGGGGCTTCGAAGCCGCGCGAACCGGCCACCGCGATGATTTCTTCATCGGACTGATCGTTGTCGTTCGGAATCGGGTCCAACGTGTACTGCCCGTCGAGTTCGACGCCGATACCGCCGACCGGGAAGCCGTTGATGTAGAGCGGCACCGCGCCGGAGTCGGCCGAGAGTCCGAGCGGGAGCTTCGGATTCACGTCACTGAAAAGCAGACTGGAAAACTGTACCCCGAAGAGCGGACCGGCCGGACTGAAACTGACGCCGGGCGGAACGTGTTCCTGAACGATGAAACTCGCCGTGCGCGGCGTGAACGCGTTGCCGGTCGTCCCGAAAAATGAGCAGGTTCCGGCCTTGGAAAGCGCCGCCAGCTCGGACGGGATGTTGCGTCCGCCGAGCGGACCGCCGGTAATGACCGTGTTCAGGTTGGCATTGTTCATCCGGAAGATGGCGAGCACGTTCGCTTCCCGGTCGGTCACGAGGATGGTCGCGGGCCGGTTCATCGCTTTCGCGCGCGTCACGGCCTGGGTGACGATGGTGGTCACCTGAGCGGCCGACAGCGCGGTCGTGTTCGGAGGCGTCGGACAAAACGCCACGTTCGGTGGCGGGGTCGAAGGCGTCGGGGTGATGACAACCCCGGACCCGGAAATGTTGCCACGGCCGCATCCGTTCAGGGCCGGGACGGCTGCGACCATAAAGCTGAGGGCAATGCTCGAAAAAATCTTGCGGATTCGGCTTGCGGAAGCGCTCATCGGAAACACCCCTATACGCAATCAAACGTGCCGCATGGACCGTTTGGGCGAAATGATGAAATACGTTGGCCTAATTTGTACTACTTGAAGTGCTTGATACCGCTTGAAGCGTGCGGAAGCATACCAAAGCCGACCGGAATTACAACCGGAAACTTGACGGCTCGGATTCCTTCGGCGATGGATTGGAAAACTTCAGAAGAACCGGCGTAAATCCATCCCCGAGTAGAGGGAAGCGACCTGTTCGCCGTAACCGTTGAACAGAAGGGTCGGACGCCGGGTGTACTCACCGAGGCGACGCTCGGTGGCCTGACTCCAGCGCGGATGATCGACTCCCGGATTCACATTTGCGTAAAAACCGTATTCGGTGGGGTTCTGAACCACCCACGTCGTCAGCGGCTGATCGGCGGTCAGTTCGATTTCGACGATGGACTTGATTCCCTTGAAACCGTACTTCCACGGCACCACCAGCCGGAGCGGCGCGCCGTTCTGGTTGGGCAGGGTTTTTCCATAGAGACCGATGGCCAGGAAGGTCAGCGGGTTCAGCGCCTCGTCCAGTCGAAGGCCCTCCTGATACGGCCAGTCGAGCAACCCGGACCGCTGCGAAGGCATGCGGGTCGGATCAAGGAGCGTCTTGAACCTGACGTACCGGGCGGAGCTGTTCGGGTCCACCAGCTTCAGAAGCGCTGCCAGCGGGAATCCGACCCAGGGGATGACCATTGACCACCCCTCAACGCAGCGCATCCGGTACACCCGCTCCTCGGGCGGTGCGATCTTCAGGATTTCGTCGATGTCGAACGTTTTCGGCCGGTTGACCAGCCCGCCGACCTTTACGGTCCAGGGCCGGGTCACGAAACTCCGCGCCTCGTAGGCCACATCGTACTTGTCGAATGAAAATTCGTAGAAGTTGTTGTAACTGGTGATGTCTTCGAAGGACGTCGGCTCATCGGGAATTTTGGGAACTTCGGGAGGCCGTGAAGAATCGATGACAATCGGTTTCGGTCCGTCCGCTGCCGGCAACCGGCGATTGGATGAAGCAAACCGGTAATACAGACCTCCCGTCGCGGCGAGCGACCCGACCAACCCAAGTCCTTTCAGGAATGTGCGGCGGTCAAGGTAGGTTGTTTCCGGCGTAATCTCCGAACTCTTCACATCGGCATCGGGGCGGCGGGTGGGCATGGCGGACATCCTTTCGGACCATCGGCGGACGAATCCGCCACATGACGGGGAAATCCCCCGCCGGTCGAAAAATATTCCCAGCCATCCCGGACTGCCGCAAGGCGACCTGCCGCCCAGTTTATCCAGTAAAATAAAGAAACTTGTCGGTCGCACTCCACCCTGTTAGGATTGCCGGCACTTCAAAACGATGGCAGACACCATGCGCTACTACGTCAAGGTCAACGGAAACGTCCTTGAAGAAACCTACGCCGCTGAAGAAATTCAGGGGTACGCCCCGGCCTGGCGCGAATATCAGGCTGACGTCGAGGTCGCTGATTCACCGACCGGCCCCTTCGCCACGCTGGCCTTGTTTCTCGGCGAGGCGGAGTCGCCCGTGCCCCCGTTCCCGGAGCCGGCCGCACCGGTCATCGCGCCGCCCGCGAGCGCGCCCCCGATCCGGACAGAGCCTCCCCCGGCCGCGCCCGGCCAGCACGATCCCTTCGCCGCGCTTCAAAACTTTCAGTCTTCCGCGCAACAGATGGCGGCGGCGTTGCCGGATGCCGAGCCGGCCGTTCCACCGACGCGCAACGGAATGGCCCGCATCGGGGTGGTCCTTTCCCTGTTCGGGCTTATGATCGTCGCCTTCAGCCCGAAGTTCGGCCTGCTGCTTGCGGTTGCCGGAATCATCACTTCGTTCATCGGCTTCAAGCACGTCAAGGACGAGCCGGCCATTTACGGCGGGAAAAGTCTGGCAATGAACGGAATGGTTTCCGGAGGGATCGGCTTAACCATAAGCCTCCTTATTCTCGCCTTGCTGTCGGCGAAACAAAAGGCGATATCAGCCGCTTTTGCCCCCAATGCGCTCAGAGAAATCGAAACGGCTCAAATGGTTTACCGACACACGCCCCTTGGCCAGGGAAATTATGCAAAATCGCTACTCGACTTAAGACAGAAAGACCTTCTGACTCCCGAAGTTGCTAACCTTGAAACAACACCCCATAACGGCTTCAAGGTCGAAAATCTTGAAACGTCCGAGAAATCCGGAAACAAGGAGGCCCGATATTCATTGAATCTGATTCCAGTCAATGATGACGGCACCCCTCGTTCCGGGGACTACAGCTACTTTCTCGACGAAAGCGGCATTATCCGCCGCTCGGAAAAAACAGATGAATTGGCAAACGCGAGTTCTCCCGAATTGAAGGGAGAGCCCCTGAATACACTCAACATTGGAAAAGGGGAGATGGAGAGGATCGAAAAAAAGGCAAAAGACTGAAGCCGAAAAGAACCGGGAGATGAGTTGTCGGAATTCATCCGGCCTTCCGCGCATTGTCAATTTTCCATTAAGGCTTTCCATAAAGGCATCGAGGAATGAGTTACAACGTCAAAGTCAACGGGAGCGTCCTGCCCGAGTTGTATACCGATGAATCCATCCGGGGTTACGCCCCGGCATGGAAGGCGTACAACGCCGAAGTCGAAGTCGCGTTGAGCGGAACGCATACCTACGTCTCGCTGGCGAAGTTCCTCGGCGAACCGGAACCACCCAAGGCCCCGTCCGCCCCGATTCCTCCGCCTCCGCCGAGCTATTCGCCGCCGAGTTATCCGCCGCCGAGTTTCGCGCCTCCATCTACGGGAGGCTTCGTCCCGCCTCCCGTGCCGAGCGGACCGGTTTTGCCCCCGACCGGGATGACGCCCTTCGGCTCGACCGGTTTCCAGCCCATCGGGCAACCACAGGGGATGAGGCCGCCCCAAAACGCACATTTGAAATCCGGCATGGCGGTCACGGGCCTGACCTTCGGCATACTCAGCTTTTTCGGAATGTTCATCTGCGGCCTGACGGCTCCGCTCAGCATTCCCGGTCTGATCCTTTCAATCATCGCCAACGGGCGGGCCAAACGGCAGCCTCGCGTTTACGGCGGCCAGGGGATGGCTCTGGGCGGGATCATCACCAACACGTTAAGTCTCGTGGTCGTTTTCCCAATCATGATTGCGATCGTTGTCCCGAATTTGCTGGCCGCACGACGGTCGGCGAATCAGGCCTCCGCCCGCAACGCAGTTCGGAACATCTACAATGCTCAAGCGGTTTATGAGTCGGGAATCGGTCGCGGGCAATACGCCGAGAAACTCGGTAACCTTGAGGAACTCCGGATGCTTTCGGCACAGGAGATCAAAATGGACCAGGTCCCGCTCCACGGATATCGGGTGGTCCGGTTCGAGAGTGTGCCAAGCTCCACGACGACCGAAGCAAAATTCAAGGTCGTGGTCGCTCCGGCCGTTGATCAGGGCATATCGAGGACGGGTGATTTCAGCTACTACATTGATGAAACCGGGATTCTCCGCCAATCGGTGTCGTTGGGGAAACTGGCGGATGACACATCTCCACCGGCGGACACCATTCCTGACCGAAGAACTTCGGGAAGGTCTTCGTTCGACTGACTACTGACCCGGATTGAACCGATACCGGACTTCCTGCGTCCGGTCGACAGCCTTCCCGTCCGCTTCGGCGGGGTTGAACCGGATGCGTTTCGCGGCCCGGACAGCCTCGTCATCGAGGCCGAAGCCGAGGCCGCTGATGACCCTGACTTCGCCGACTTTCCCGCTCGCCAGAAACTCGACCGACAGGACGACGGTTCCGGAAATCTTTCGTTCCAGCGCGATGGATGTATAGCGGGGTTTGTCCTGCGAAATGATCTGAACCGGTTTCACGACCGGCGCGGGCAGGGTAATCGGTTCGGGCTTGGCCGCCGTTTTTCCGGATTCAACGCGGGACGGGGTAATCGGGGTGGGACGATCCGTTACCGTTTGCGAATTGGGAGAAGTGGCGGTCGCAGGCTCTCCATTTGAAGCGGGAGTCGTCGCGGGACCCGCCGGTTGACTGGCGGCAGCGGGCTGTGTCGGCCGGGCAAGCTCGCTCTCGATTCGCTGACGGGCCATTACAGCTTCGGATTTCAACTGGGCGTCCTTCCCGGCCTCAATTTCCCTGAGAGTGGGGACCGCGGCGGAAGCGAAACCGCCCAGTCGCCCAAGCGAAGCAATTGCGGTCGAACGAACAGCCGGGACTTCATCCCTGGTCGCTCGTGCCAGAGCGGGCACGGCGGGAAGAGCCGCCTGGCCGAGCGCGCCGAGCGCGGCGGCGGCAGTCCGGCGAAGTTCAGGACTACCACTTGTAAGGGCCTCGGTGAGCGCCTTGACGGCTTCCTGATTACTTGTCCGCATGAGTCCGAGGACGGCGGCGGCGGGGACACGGTTCGGCTCGTCGGAGTCACGAACCATTGCCGTGAGCGTCGGGACCGCCGCCAGCCCGGCGGAGCCGACGAAGGCGAGGGTCCAGGCCGCGTTTTCAGCCACCCGGGGATCTTCATCGCGCAGGGCGCGCGTCAACGCGGTGGCGGCGGACTGCGCCTCCGGACCGAGTTTGCGGAGCGCCACGGACGCCTGGAATCGTTTCTCCGGGTCCTGGTCAAAAAGTTGCGCGATTAGCCCCGACAGATTGGGGGTCTGGGCGGTCTGAGCCGTGGCAGATATCTGAAAAACCGGGACCGCCGTCGCCAGCAAACCGACGGCAAACAGGGTCCGAAAGCCATCTTTCATCGACAAACGCATGTGGTCTATCCTCGTGAAATGCCCAACGGAACGTTCTTACGCACCTTCGCGCACCATCCCGTTACTTATCTTTTGATACTTGTCGCGGCGGCCCTCGTGCCGACGCGACCTCTTTACGGACAGGACGATATGCCCATCAAACTCTCACCGATGCCGCCGCAGTCGCGGTTCGAACCGCCCGCGGCCAAGGAAGCGAAATCACTCGTTGAAAGTACCGCCGCTTCTCCGAAAGCCTACCTCACGGATTTCGAACGGTCGAACTACCTCGCAACCGGAAATTACGACGCCACGGTTGCCTTGTGGAAGAAATTCGAGAAAACGTCGCCGTTCGTCAAGCTCATCGACATCGGACGCACGCCGCAGGGCCGCACGTTGTATGTCTGCGTCGTTTCCAAAGACAAGGCATTCACGCCGAAAGCCGCCGAAAAAACCGGCAAGCCGGTCGTGTTCATTCAAAACGGCATCCATCCCGGCGAAATTTCGGGCAAGGACGCCACCTCGATGCTCCTGCGCGACATCCTCGTGACCAAGCGGCGCGCGGCGATTCTCGACTCCGTCATCATTCTCGCCATGCCCGTCTTCAATATCGACGGACATGAAAACACCAGCCCGTGGCACCGGATCAACCAGAACGGTCCGACCGAAATGGGCTTCCGCGCCAACGCCAACCGGCTCAACCTCAACCGCGACTACGTCAAGGCCGATGCCCCCGAAATGCGCGCCTGGCTGCGCTTCTACTCGGAATGGCTGCCCGACCTTCTCATCGACAATCACGTCACCGACGGCATGGACCACCAGTACGACGTGACCATCGACATGCCCTCCGAACAGAACATCTGGCCGACGGTCGGCGGCTGGGTCAAGAAAAATTTTCTTCCGAAACTCTATGCCGCGATGGAAGCCGACGGTCACATCATGGGGCCATACGCCGAGCCGCGCGACGAGGACTGGTCGAAGGGCATGGACATCGGCGTCATCGAACCGCGCTACTCAACCAGCTACGCCGCGATTCAGAACCGCCCCGCCCTGCTCGTTGAAACCCACAGCCTGAAGTCACACCGCACCCAGACCTGGTCGCACTACGACATCATGGTCCGGTCGCTGGAAATCGTCGGCCAGGAAGGCAGGGAACTGCGTCAGGTCGTCCGCGGCGCCGACGCCGACATCGCGAAACTGGGCGAAACCTTCAATCCGCGCGGCTCGCTGTTCCTCGCCGGAACCTTCAGCGACGAAGGGACGCCGACGGTTTACAAGGGCCTGAAATGGCGAATGGAGACGAGCGAGATCACCGGCAAGCCGATTCGGGTCTATGAGGCCGAGCCAATCGACATTCCGACCGTCTTTTTCGACAAGCTGAAAACGACCGCCGCGCCGTCCGTGCCGCTCGGATACCTGATTCCCCAGGAATGGACCAACATCATCGAGGTCCTCGAAGCCCACGGCGTGAAAATGACCCGGTTGAAGAAACCGGTCACGGCGCAGTGCGAGAGCTACCGGTTCAGCGACGCGAAGTGGAGTCCCCGTCCGTTTGAATCGCACCTCGCGATGACGGCGTTCAAGACGGCCAAAACGAAGGAAACCCGCCAGTTCCCTGCCGGTACGGTGTGGGTCCCGATGAACCAGCGCGCCGGGCGCGTGGCCTTCAACTGGCTCGAACCGGAAGGCCCCGACTCGGCCGTGCGGTGGGGCTACTTCAACGCGATTTTCGAACAGAAGGAATACTTCTCCGATTACGTCTTCGAACCCATCGCGCAGGAACTGCTCAAACGCAATCCGAAACTGAAGGCGGAATTCGAAAAGAAAATCGCCGAGGACCCGCAATTCGCCGCCAGTCCGCGTGAACGATTGTCGTTTTTGTACAAACGGACGCCCTACTACGAACCGGACAAGGATTTCTACCCGGTTGCGCGGGTCGTTTATCCGCTGAACCCATAAAACTTCAACCAAGGGGACCCGTTCCATGGACCAGTTCGAAATTCTGATTCAGGGCCGACGCTATTCAGCCGACACCGCAACCATCCGGCAATGGATTCTCGAAGGCCGGGTCATCAAGTTCGATCAGGTACGACAGGGGCAACTGGAAGAATGGAAAACGGCGGATAAGATTCCGGAATTCGCCGACGCGTTCAGTCAGGTACTCCGGGGCGGAGGCTCCCCTCCCCCGCCCTCTCAGGGACTCGTCGCCCCGCAACCCGCCGCGTACGTCCCGCCACCTTCGGGCGGCTATGTTCCGCCGCCGCCGGGACCGGCGCCCGAATACCGTCCGCCGACAGCACCGCCCGGCCAGACCATCTACCGTCCGGTCAGTCCGCCGCCGTTTGCCAGACCGCGAAAAGGGGCCAACCCGATCAAGATCATTCTCGGAATCGCGGCGGTCGTCGCGGTGGTCGCGGGAGGTATCGGATTCGCCGTCTGGAAGGGCGTCAAGAACTTCAAGCCGGTCAATTACGATCAGGTCATGATGAGTTGCAGTCTCAAGGGTGGTGATTCGGTTTCGTTCGTCCAGTTGACCCTGCCCAAAGGATGGCGACCGACGACCGGCCTCAATCCCGAAGCCCAGGTACAAGCCGTCAATCCTTCGAAGGCCGCGTTCCTCATCATTATTTCC
The DNA here is from genome assembly GCA_039793685.1 of Blastocatellia bacterium NZW_1522. Taxonomy (GTDB): domain Bacteria; phylum Acidobacteriota; class Blastocatellia; order Chloracidobacteriales; family Chloracidobacteriaceae; genus JAAFHI01. Next base: position 151,775 of record JBDRAL010000037.1, on the reverse strand, counting down.
GATGAGTTGAATCAGTATTCCGAGGCGGAACGCCGCACCATCAAGGACCTGCCGCTTGAGCAGTTCGGCGAGGCGGCGGTCAACCGGATGCAGTCAATGGTCGAATCGGCGGATGTCCGCGAACGCAATTCGATCAAACTCGGCGGACACCCGGCTTACCAGCAACTGATCGATGTCAAATACAAAGGTCAGAAAATGAAGATGAGCCTCATCATCATTCGCGGCCTTTTCGGAATCCACCAGTTGCTGCTGTGGACGCCGGAGAATTCCTTCAACGAAACCGTCACCCAGTTTCAGGGAATCATCGAAAATTTCCGTGAGGTCAACGAGAAGAACTACAAGTTTTCCTATCGCCTCACCGAGATCGGCGAATTCGGCGAAATCCTTTTTCTCAGCGACAACCCCATCGACATCGCGAAGGGGGACGGCATCAAGGACGACGGCGAAGGACGCGGCCGCATCGAGACGGACAAAAGCCGGGTGTTCACCGTCAATGGCCGAAAATTCAGTGTCCGCGAGGACGGCATCATGCAGGGTCGAAACTTCTGGCCGAAGGACACCACCGAGACGAAACGGATGATCGTCCGGCTGGATTCGCTCGACGCCACGCCTCGCTGATCGCCTCCGGATGCCTTCGCCTGACTGCCCGGAAGGTTGAATCGTTTCCGACTTCGTGAATAATCGCCCGGTTCGATTCCTTCAATCCGTTTCGATTTCAAAATTCAGCCATCGGCGGCCGACCGACCTTTTGTTCGGGGGCTGCCCGCCAACTCATCATGACTCAACTCCGGCTTCCCAGAATTTCGCTGACGATGCAGATTTTCATCGGCCTCGGCCTCGGTGTCCTCGTCGGCTTTCTCATTCACAAGCTCGACACGCATCCCGAGACCAAGGAACAGGCGATTCAGTGGGTGCGCATTCTCAGCCGCATTTTTCTGAACTGCATCAAGGTGATTATCGCCCCGCTCATCTTCTCGACGCTGGTAGTCGGGATTGCCGGCGCGGGCGGGACGAAGGAAGTCGGCCGCATCGGCCTGAAGGCCATCATTTATTTTGAAGTCGTCACGACGCTCGCCCTGTTCATCGGACTCGGCGCGGTCAACCTCACCAAACCTGGCGTGGGCGTCAACCTCCCCGCCGAACAGAGCGCGGAAGCCAAGGAAATCGCCGGCCGGGCCGCCAAGATCACGGCGCAGGACCACATCGTCAACGTCTTTCCGTCCAACATCGTGAAGGCCATGGCGGAAAACGACGTTCTTCAGATCGTCGCCTTCAGCCTTCTGTTCGCGCTGGCCGTCGCGGCCGTGGGCGAACGCGGCAAAGCCGTCGTCACGACCTGCGAAGCCATCGCGCAAAGCATGTTCAAATTCACGGAATTCGTGATGAAGTTCGCGCCTTACGGGGTTGGCGCGGCCATGGCGGTCACGGTCGGCAACAAGGGGCTTGAAGTTCTAAAGAATCTGGCCCTGCTGATTCTCACCCTGTACGGCGCACTGGCGGTCTTCATCGTGGTCGTCCTCATACCGATAGCGATCCTCGCCCGCGTACCGATCAAACGGTTCATCCGTCTGGTCCGGGAACCCGTCCTGCTCGCCTTTACGACCACGTCGAGCGAATCGGCGCTGCCGAAGGCGCTGGAAAACATGGAAAAGCTCGGCGTCCCGCGCCGGATCGTGAGCTTCATCCTTCCGATGGGTTACAGCTTCAACCTTGACGGTTCGACGCTTTATCTTTCGCTCGCCGCGATGTTCGTCGCGCAGGCGGCCAACAAGCCCCTCTCGTTCAGCCAGCAGATTCAGATGCTCGTCATTCTGATGCTGACAACCAAGGGAATCGCCGCTGTCCCCCGTGCCTCGCTCGTCATTTTGTCGGGAACGCTTGTCCAGTTCGGCCTTCCGCTGGAAGGCATCGCGCTCATTCTGGGCGTGGATGAGTTGATGGACATGGCCCGAACCGCGACCAACGTCCTCGGCAATTGCCTTGCCACCGCCGTCGTCGCGCGGTGGGAAGGCGAATTCAACGACGCGGGTAACGAAGAACCCGCCCCGGCCTGACCCGGCCAATCCCGACAAGTCCGGCGCTCCAGCGTCGCCCGTTCCCGCTTCATTGGATGATCCGTCGGGTGGAAAGTCACGCTACGTTCCACCCCGACCAAACAGGCGGAGGAATTTTTATTCGCCGCCAACCCCTCCACAGGAGCGACGAACATGTTCAGCCCTTCCGAAGTCGAAGACGCGCAGGCGGTGGTCTATTCCGCACTGCGTCCAACTCCTCAATACGCCTGGCCGCTGCTGACGAAGGAGATCGGCGCAACCGTCTGGGTCAAGCACGAAAACCACCACCCGGTCGGCGCCTTCAAGGTACGCGGCGGCCTGACCTATTTCGATGAACTGACGCGCCGCGCGCCGGAGATTGACGGCGTCATTTCAGCCACCCGCGGCAATCACGGACAATCCATCGCCTTTGCCGCCACGCGTCACGGGAAATCCGCGGTCATCGTTGTGCCGCACGGAAATTCAAAAGAGAAAAACGCGGCCATGAAGGCGCTCGGCGCGGAACTGATCGAACATGGCGCGGATTATCAGGCTTCCCGCGAACATGCGGCCGCCATCGCGGAAGAACGCCGCCTTCATTTCGTCCCGCCCTACCACCGTGATCTGGTTCGGGGCGTCATGACCTGCTGGATCGAATTTTTCGAAGCCGCCCGCCCCGATGTGACCTTCATTCCGATCGGGATGGGGTCGGGATTCTGCGCGGCGGCGGCGGCCCGCGCGCACCTCGGCGCAAAGACCAGACTCATCGGGATCGTTTCGGCTCACGCCACGGCCTGTCGAGACTCGGTACTCGCCGGGAAAGTCGTGGAAGCCCCGGTCGCCACCGTCCTTGCCGACGGCATGGCTTGCCGCATCCCCGATGCCGAGGCGCTTGAAATCATCCGCCGCGAAGCCGACGACATCGTGACCGTGTCCGACGACGAGGTCGCGGAAGCCATGCGCCTTCTTTTCGCGGCCACACACAACGTCGCCGAAGGCGCGGGCGCGGCGTCGCTCGCCGCCGCGATGAATCAGAAGGAACGCTGGTCGGGAAAGGTCATCGGCACGACCGTCAGCGGCGGCAACGTCGATAGCGATGTATTCGCTTCGGTCCTCGACCGGCGGAACGGGTGAGTCTCTTCAGGGTTCCGGCGGAAGCATTTCCCGGATCACCGGCGCAACGCCTTCAATCCAGGCATAGTGCTCGGTGATCCGGCTCGCCCGTATCGGCTGGATTGAAACAATTACGCCCTGAATGGCCGTGGCCACAAGACCGATTCCTCCAAGCAGGGCAATCCAGCCGTTCAGGCACACATAAGACAAACAGAACAGAAGCACCGAAATCGTCCCTGTCGCCGTCGCCCGGAAAATCAGCCGCTGGCGTGCGTCGAAGTGTTGGCGACACAAACCGTATTCGACCTGGGCTTCTTTTCTGAGAACGAGCGCGAGAATTCCATAGATGACCGGGCCGACCAGCAGAAGCGCGTAAAACCACGGCTCGTGCCAGTAAATTTTCCTGACCTGTCGTTTAACCGTCGGCGCGCCGCACTTGACGCATCCCTCCGGCAGCGACGCGAAGCGCGCGCAAACCACCTGCCGTCCGGTATTCCACATTCCCGGCTGTCCCAGCTGCCAGCCGCCTTCATTCCCGAGATAGAAATATCCCTGACCGGGCGGAACGACCGGTGTAGTCATTGCTCTCCGACGTTGCGGGTAGGCCGGGTGATTCGGCGGCGGCACGAACACCGGCCCCCCGTGGGTGGGCGGCATCGCGACCGGTGAGTAAACCGGTTGGGGCGGGGGATACGACTGCGGCACATAGACCGGTTTCGGTTGTTCATAGCCCGGTGGCGCATAGATCGTCTTCGGAGGTTCCGATGGCGCGTATACCGGCCGATACGTCGTCGGAGACGACGACGGTCCCGTCCATCCTCCCTGCCCGCCCAGTTGAAACGGGGGTGGCACAGGCGGCGGCGCGCTTTCGAACCGTGTCCCGCATTGCAGGCAGGCAACTTCGTTCACACGATTGAGAAAACCGCACCGCGGACAAGGCGTCTTCTGAGTCATTGAGCCTCCGATGGTGGACAAAAAAGGAGTCAATAGAGTGGTTTTCAAACGAAAACGGCTCTAGCCCGCCCTCGGAAATCGCTCTCGAAAAGCGGCGGATGTGCGACTCAACCAGATGTAATGCCGGTTCATTTTATGGACGCGCGGGAAGATGAAGGTAGCTGACCAAACAGCCAGAATGCTACCGACGAGGAAGCCGCCAAGGGAGAGAGACAGCCCAGTGGCCGAAGGACCGGTTGAAAGTTGATACACCAACCCTCCACATCCAAGAATTACCAGAACCCCACCGACCACCGAACTCCGGCGGTGAATCCGCCAGTGAGCATCACACAGCCCAAGTTCGATTTCGTCCCGCTGGATGTTGAATAACAAGACGAGAATCCCGAGGACCGGAATCACGAAGAAAAACCATACCCACTTGGGATACCAGGAAACCGGCAGCGAGTGCCTCCGAGTGGCAGGACGATTGCAAGTGACACAAAACGGGGGCAGCGAGATGCTGCGTGAACAAACAAGATACTCCCGATAATTCCAGATCTCGGCGGCGGATGCCGTTTCAAGTCCCTGACCTCTTCGGACTGGAGGCTTTTCCATCGCCCCGAAATCAGCCTTGGGGGGCAGGCCATAGGCAGGCAGGTCAGCCCCGACTGCCCCTTGCGTTTCGACCCCTTCCCTTCGCTCATTCTCGTCCAACGAGAAGCTGCATTGCAGGCAGGCAACTTCATTCACACGATTGAGAAAGCCGCACCGCGGACAAGGCGTCTTCTGAGTCATTGAGCCTCCGACCACCATCCGAATGACTACGAAGGTGGAAGTCGATCAAGGAATGCCGGGCTGACCCCCTCGATCCACAGAAAATCCCCTTCGATTTTGGCTGCCTGGATTCCGGTAAGGTGGACGGCAACCCCGAAGATCAAGGCCAGAACGCCAAGAAAAATGCCGAAGGTAAGGGCTTCACTCCAGCCTCTCGACGCGTACACGACAAAGGAAAGCACGCTCCCGGAGAAGAGTGTCCATGCCGCGATGGAGAGCACCAGCATCAAGGTGCGATGCTGACGACAGAGTCCGAACTCAATCCGCCCGCTCTCCGTCAGAAAAACCCGAAGAATCAGATACGGGAGGACTCCCAACAGAATGAGCAGCGAAACCCAACTGGGGTCCCGTGTCAATTTTTTGCCTACCCGATGGGCGGCTGGGGCGTTGCACTTGATGCAGAAATTGGGAAGGACGGTCCCGCTTTCGCAAACCAACTGCTTGCCGGACCGCCAGACACCCATGATTTCCTGTCGCTGCCAGTTTGCCGCCGGCCCGTTGACATAGGCGGAAGCCGATCCCGCTGACGGGGAAGGATAGGCCGGAGAATGTCCACTTCGACTGGAAGGATAGCCAGGCTGTGACGGATAAGCGGGCATCCCAGGATTGATCCCGGGCGGCGGGGGCGACACGGTTCTCGTCGCCGGGACGGGTTCGAACCGTGTCCCGCATTGCAGGCAGGCGACTTCATTCACACGGTTGAGATAGCCGCACCGCGAACAGGGCGTTTTCTGAGACATCGGACCTCCATCAGCAATCCCCCAAAGCCGGGAATAAAACGTTTTATGTGGAAATTTGTCGAAAAAATCGATTCTTCGTTTTCGTCATTGAGCCGATCGGGGTGCTCGGATTTCATCGAATCGGCGGGAAGCGATTCCGAAATTCTTCACTTGCCCCATTTATCCAAAGGTAGTTGTCATCAATGCGATCAGGCCAGATTGCAAGGAGTGTTTGCGAGAAGGCGAGCAAAAGCAGTCCGACAAATCCGACGACCCCAAACAGGATTTCCAGGGTTTCCGGGTCATAGATGTGGGTGTACGCAAAGCCGCCGCCACCGACGACCAGAAGAAAGGCGCCCACCACCACCATCCATACCTGATTGTTCCGGTGAACGTCACACAGGCCAAACTCGACTTCACCCTTTTTCTGGTACAGGAAATAGAGGATAAGAAACGCCAGCGGGATGGCCCCCAACGCGGCAATCCATTTGGGATACCAGATCATTTTCTTCAGCTTCCGGTAAGTGGTGCGTTCCCCGCACTTGACACACTGATCCGGGAAAACGGCGCCGTTTGTACAAACCAGTTTCTTTCCATCACGCCAAATACCGGGCGGCGGATAACCTTGTACATATTGCCCAACCACACCATACGCCGGGGCCGCGGACGGACCACTCGGCGGGGCATACGGCGCTGGGGCAGGCGGGACGACAGCAGCGGTGGCAACAGGATTGAAGCGTGTCCCGCATTGCAGGCAGGCGACTTCATTCACACGGTTGAGATAGCCGCACCGCGAACAGGGCGTTTTCTGAGTCATCGGCTCCCCCGATGGCGAACAAATGTGATTTCTTGCTGGGCGTGAGGCTCTTTATGCAGAAACTTTCAATAAAAGTCGAGTGGCGGGTTTACTTCGAATCAGATTTTGTCGGTGACGATTCATCTTCATCCGGAACGTCGAATGCGCTGGTCGATACCGACAGACCACGCTTGAACGGCTGAAAATTTGCCATCCATTCGAGCTTTTCCTTGACGGTCTTTGCATCCCAGCCTTCCGGCTCCTCGAAAGGGAAAGGATCGAATTCGCCGACCACGGTATGGCCTGAAACCTTGATGACCCTCAAAGCCGACCACGACCCCGGTTGACACAGCCGCAACCACATTCCGGGGAGCAGTCCATCCGGAAGATCAACCTCGCAGGTGACCGTGACGACAAACCGTTCACCGACGGTCTGCCGCTCCTTTGTTCCATCGTCGTTCGTGACGTCTTCCTCGTGTTCCGGTTGGAAGATGGGCTTTCCGACCGATACGACTCGTCCGCGAATCGGCGCGAGGAAGAACCCCGAATATTCAGGGGGAAGTACGGGATAGCGATCGCCGTCAAGAACCGGCTTCTCCTTGCGAATGGCCCCGTGCATAAAAGGCGAAAAGACTTCAATGGCGTCATCTCTGACCTTCCGCCCACTGGCGCTGGCGACAAACTCCTCCAGCTTTTTTTCAGGCACAAGGGACTCGCTGCCACCCAACCGTACCCGCGCCATCTTCGTTCCGAGGACCGCAAGCGGGTTGAAACCTTCTCCGTTGAGTTTGCCGGAGAATGAATTCCCACCCTTTGGAAGCAGTTCCAGGGTCCCATCAGAGATTTGTACGTCGCCATAACTCAACGCCTGCACGCCATGCGCGCAGTTGTGCAGATACACGAACACATAACCAGCGTTCGGCGCGACCCACATCCGAGCTTCGCGCGTATCCCACCACGCGCGGTACACCGGAGTGATCGGCAAAGATTTTCCTTCCGAATGTTCAGCGATGATCGCTGCCAGACGTTTCTGAGCCACGAGGGCGTCATCATCGGTGTAACCATCTTTCATCAGGTACCACGGCTTCGGATCAGGGTGGGCAAACGGAAGTCGCCAACCTTCCTCGGTCATTTCCGAAACCAGCGCCGGAGGATCGGCACGCGGAACACCGGCGGCCGTCTGCGCCATGCCAGTGGCTGAAAACCCGAACAGTAAAACCGGAACAATGCCAAGTTTTGAAAATCTCATCGGTCACTCCCTGCAAACCGTTTTCGGAAATCAGCAGGCCGGATGTATTACCCTGACTTGCCGGCGAAGTGATTTCGGGATGAGTCCCCGATAACGAACAGGAACGCGGACGACATCACGTATTTGATTGTATTCACCTTCATCCTCGTTCCTCATCAACCACCCCATTTCGTTCCAGCTCCTGAATCCCTGTTTTTGTCCTTGCCGACAAAAGAAAGGGAAGTCCTTACGAGGAATGAGAAATTCCGCCTTCCCCTGAAACACTCGGGCGAATATTAGCTTTTCGCTCTTCACTTCCCTTGAATCGCTTTGGGTTTCGAAGATCAGTGTTACACGGTCTCCTGATACCTCGCATCGGCCGTGACTCACCTTATCAATTGCGTGAAGGCAAGTGTTCAACCCAACCTTTACAAAGCCCGAATCCGGTGCAAACCAGATTCGGGTTTCATACACATCGACTCCCCAACGAAACTGCCCCATCCTTGTGGAATCATTCAAACGCTTCATTTCTTCGACGATTTTCGGAAGGCGTTCCTGAGCCACTTTCAAATCCTGAAGGTTCAGTCGGGAGGTCCATTCGGGCTTGATGTACCAGTCGCCCATCATTGGCTCGATGGGTGGGTCCATCGGAAGCGCCCAGCGGGGTGAATTGTCAACGAATGACGTTCCCGTCTGCGCCAAGGCGGGCGAAACGCAACAAAAAATCATTGCGATCAGAATCAGCAACGAAATGAGGCTGAAACGTTTCATCTGGATTCGTCCGTTTCTTCTGCACTTTCAGACTCGGGGGTTTCCGGCACATCGAAATAACTCGTTGAGACTGGCAGACCTACCTTGAACGGGAATTCCTTCAACAGGCGTTCTCTCTCGGAAGCAATGGAAACAGAATCACTTTCATAAAGAGCTTCCCGAATGATCCCTCGGCAGGAATTCGGGAATACCTCAACCACCTTCACTGCTTCCGTCTGCCCCTCGACACAGAGATACAACCACATATCCTTTTTGATTCCCTGTGTTGCGCCGATATCGAACGTCACGGTACGAGTAAATACCGTTTGAAATCCCGGACTGGCGTCGCCTTCATCGTCCAATTCGTCTTCACGGAATTGTCTGACTTTGAGTTTGCCGATCCCCGAAACCCTTCCGCGCACAGGCTCGCGACGCAAATGCTCAAAGCCGCTCGGGAGATGCAGTGTCACATCAGTTTTACTTGAAATCCCGGAAATGTCATCCGTCTGGGGAGTAATCAAAAATCGATCAAGGTGCTGGGGATTATCCGCGGATTCCTCAACACCGGCGCAAAATGCGGCGAAATCTTCAAGCCTGTTTTCAGGAATCAGGTATTCCTTGCCCTTGTGCCGTACCCTTGCCATTTTCGTGGAAAAACGATCGTTGAAAAATGATTTGCCCTCTCCGTCGAGTAGATTCCCGCCCTCCGGAAAAAGTTCAATCCATTCATCAGTCATCTGGATTGAACCGAAACTGAACTCCCATACAGCGTGCTGGCAGGAACTCAGGTACACGAGTACATACCCGGATTGCGGCGATAGCCAGAGTGAGCAATGGGTCGTTTCGCTGCCACAATAAAATCGTTCGGGGAAAGTGCGATTACTCCGGTTCTCATCGTTTTCGGCAAGAATTGCTTTCAACTTGACCTGGGCCTTCGCAACCGCCCCAGATCCACATCAAGTTCAGGAACTAGCCAAGGCTCGACATACTCGGGACCAGGCAGCGCCCACTTGCCATCCACCATTTCCGAGCGAAGCGGGGCCATTTTCTCGGCTTCACTCTGTGCAAAACACACAACCCCGAACGAAAAAGCCAAAAGAGAAAGTGACAGCAGGCAAATCAGGAAACGGCCCATGGCGACCTCCGAAAATGAACGGAAAAAGAAAAAGACGGGGAACGTTCGCACATTCTCCGTCTCCCAAACAACTGAAAGCCGTGTTCACTCAATCATTCAGAAAAGCAGCATGTTCGGGTGAGGCCAGACCGAGTCGCGCCATGTTCACGACTCGTCCGGCATCGCCAGCCAGCAACGCTTCGACGTCCAGCCACAGGCCGGGGAAAACACGACTCCGAATCACGCCCTTCGAATCGGGTTTCACGGCGGTGTACCGTCCCCGTTCGTTCAACCGAAACCAATAAAATAAACGTTCTTCGGGACACCACACGGCGTATTCACGCACCCCGAATCGCTGATACAGATTTTTCTTGAAATGCAGATCATACGACGCGGAACTTGACGCGATTTCAATGACCAGTTCCGGCGCGCCTTCGACATAATCATCCACGCTCACCCGCGAGTTGCCGCCGACTTCAAAACGCAGGAACGCATCCGGCTGGACTTCGTTTTCCTCATCGAGTCTGACCGTCGCGTTATCGCCGATGTCGAGTTTGGGCGTCGCCGCGAAATAGTTCCCGAGCCAGGTCATGGCAATCGCGTGAGGCCGGGCATGTTTCTTCTGTCTGACGGGTGATCCCACGTAAACGATTCCTCCGATCAATTCAGCCTTTTTCAATAACGGCATGGCGTCGTACCGCTGCTCAAACTGCGCCCGCGTCAACAGGTCGCCGCTTTCAAGTCGCGGAATCGTCGGAGGAATCGTTACGGTTTCAGCCGCGCTGACGGGATTCACCGGTAAAGGCTGGTTTCGTGGCATGCCTCGCCTCGCTTGAACAAAGGGCGAAGACCCGATCGTCTCCGCCCCTGGAAAAAAGCCCGCGCGCCGGAAGCGCGCGCTCCATTAGCCCGCGGCCTGCTTCGACTGCGCGCCGGATTCGTAGCCGAGATTCGGACGCAACCAGCGTTCGACTTCGTCCACGGTCATTCCCTTGCGCCGGGCGTAGTCCTCGACCTGATCGCGTCCGATCTGGCCGACGGCGAAATATTTCGCCTCGGGATGCGCGAAGTACAACCCGCTGACCGAACTCGCGGGCATCATCGCGCAGGATTCCGTCAGCCGGACGCCCGCGTTTTCTTCCGCGCCGAGCAGGCTGAACAGCGTCCGCTTCTCGGTGTGGTCGGGCGACGCCGGATAGCCCGGCGCGGGCCGGATGCCGCGATAGCGTTCGCGAATCAGGTCCTCGCGGGTGAAATGTTCGTCCTTGCCGTAGCCCCACGCATCGCGGACCTTCTTGTGCATCAGTTCCGCGAACGCCTCGGCCAGCCGGTCGGCAATTGCCTTGGCCATAATCGAGTTGTAATCATCGTGGTCCTTGTCGAACTCGGCGCAGAGTTCGTCGAGGCCGATGCCGGTCGTCACCGCGAAACCGCCGACGTAGTCCTTCAAACCGCTTTCGACCGGCGCGACGAAATCCGACAGCGCGTTGTAATCCTTGCCGTCGGTCCGCTCGGCCTGCTGACGCAGCATGTGGAACGTGGTCAGCACGTCGGTCCGAGATTCATCCGTGTAGACGCGGATGTCGTCGCCCTCGGCGTTGGCCGGGAACAAACCGTAGACTCCGCGCGCCTTCAAAAGCTTTTCGTCGATGATGCGCTTCAACAGCTTCCGCGCATCGTCGTAAAGCTCCTTCGCCTTCGCGCCGATGACTTCATCCTCGAAGATTTTCGGGAAACGTCCGCGCAGTTCCCAGGTGTGGAAGAACGGCGACCAGTCGATGAATTCGGCAATTTCTTCAAGCGGGAAATCGTCGAAGGCCACGATGCCGGTCTGTTCCGGAACGGCGATGTCGTCCGCGTTCCACGCGAATGACGCACGCTTCGCGCGAGCTTCCTCAAGCGTCAGAAGCCGCCGCTTCGAGAGCTTCGCGAGATGCTCGGCCCGCGCCGCTTCCTGATCGGCCTGAACCTGCGAAACGAAATCCGCCCGCTGTTCCTCGCTCAGGAGCGCGCCCGCCACACCCACGGCGCGCGAGGCGTCGAGGACGTGTACCGTCGGACCGCCATATTCCGGCGCGATCTTCACCGCCGTGTGCAGTTTCGAAGTCGTCGCCCCGCCGATGAGCAGCGGAACCTTGAAACCGGACGACTCCATCGTCTTCGCGACATGAATCATTTCATCGAGCGACGGCGTGATGAGGCCGCTCAGACCGATGATGTCCACGTTGTGTTCGCGCGCCTTTTGGAGAATCACATCGCAGGGCTGCATCACGCCGAGGTCGATCACCTCGTAGTTGTTGCAGGCCAGTACGACGCCAACGATGTTCTTGCCGATGTCGTGAACGTCGCCCTTGACGGTCGCCATCAGTACCTTTTTCTGAGAACTGACCTCGCCCGCCTTCTTCTCGGCTTCGAGATAGGGCAGCAGTACCGCGACGGCCTTCTTCATCACGCGCGCCGACTTCACCACCTGCGGCAAAAACATCTTGCCCGCGCCGAACAGATCACCGACGACGTTCATGCCGTCCATCAGCGGCCCTTCGATGACGGACAACGGCTTGCCGTATTTGACGCGCGCTTCCTCGACGTCGGCCTCGACGTAATCGGCCACGCCCTTCATCAGCGCGTGCTTGAGCCGTTCCTCGACGGAACCTTCGCGCCAGCTATCGTCCTTCACCTGAACCTTGCCCTGCGCCTTGACCGATTCCGCGAAATTGATGAGCCGTTCGGTGGCATCGGGACGCCGGTTGAGCAGCACGTCTTCAACCAGTTCGAGCAGGTCTTTCGGAATCTCCTCGTACACCGCGAGCTGGCCCGCGTTGACGATGCCCATGTCCATTCCGGCCTGAATCGCGTGATAGAGAAACGCCGAGTGCATCGCCTCGCGCACCGCATTGTTGCCGCGAAACGCGAACGAGATGTTGCTCACGCCGCCCGAAACCTTGCAGCCGGGCAGCGTCTGCTTGATGATCCGCGTCGCCTCGATGAAGTTCACCGCGTAGGGATTGTGTTCCTCGATGCCGGTCGCGACCGCGAGGATATTGGGGTCGAAGATGATGTCCTGCGGCGGGAATCCGACCTGCTCGGTCAGAATTTTATAAGCCCGCGTGCAGATTTCTACCTTGCGCTCGACGGTGTCGGCCTGCCCGACTTCATCGAACGCCATCACGACCACCGCCGCGCCGTACGCCCGTACCTTGCGCGCCTGCTCGATGAACGCCGCCTCGCCTTCCTTGAGACTGATCGAGTTCACGACGCACTTGCCCTGCACGCACTTCAGACCGGCTTCGATGACCGAAAAGTTCGAACTGTCGATCATGATCGGCACGCGCGAAATGTCGGGGTCCGACACGACGAGGTTCAAAAACGTCGTCATCGCCTTGGCCGAATCGAGCAGACCTTCGTCCATGTTGACGTCGATGATCTGCGCGCCGTTTTCGACCTGCTGCCGCGCGACCGTGAGGGCTTCCTCGTACTTGTCGGCCCGAATCAGTTCCGCGAACTTCGCGCTGCCCGTCACGTTGGTGCGTTCGCCGATGTTGACGAAGTTCGTCTCAGGACGAATGGTCAATGCTTCCAGACCGCTCAACCGCGTGTAGGGCGCGACCTGGGGAATCGCGCGGGGACGGAATCCGCGCACGGCTTCCGCGATGGACGCGATGTGCGGCGGCGTCGTACCGCAGCAGCCGCCGACGATGTTCAGCCAGCCGTTGCCCGCGAACTCGCGCAGCAGTTCGCCCATGATGACCGGCGTCTGGTCGAAACCGCCGAAGACGTTCGGCAGACCGGCGTTCGGATAACAGCTTAAAAAGAAGGGCGATTTCTCAGCCAGTTCCTCGATGTGCGGCCGCATTTCGCTCGCGCCGAAGCCGCAGTTCATCCCGAGGCTCAACAGCGGCACATGCGACACGGAGTTCAGGAATCCCTCGACCGTCTGGCCCGAAAGCGTCCGTCCGCTCTGGTCCGCGACCGTCACGCTCGCCATCACCGGCACGCGGCGTCCGATTTTTTCGAAGACCTGTTCCGTGGCGAACAGCGCCGCCTTCAAGTTCAACGTATCGAAGGTCGTTTCCGCGAGAATCAGGTCCGCGCCGCCTTCGAGCAGCCCTTCCACCTGTTCCGCGTAGGCCGTCACCAGTTCATCGTAGGTCACGCCGCGCGCGCCGGGGTTGTTCACGTCCGGCGAAATCGAGGCGGTTTTATTGGTCGGCCCGAGCGCGCCCGCGACATAGCGAATCTGCCCGGGATGCTCCTTCATCCACGCATCCACCGCGCGCCGCGCGCATTGCGCCGCCGCGACGTTGAGTTCGCGCACGAGGAATTCCATCTTGTAATCGGCCATGGAAATCGTCGTGCAGTTGAAGCTGTTCGTTTCGATGATGTCGGCGCCGGCTTCGAGGTACTTGCGATGAATTTCCTCGACGATGTGCGGCTGGGTAATGCAGAGCAGGTCGTTGTTGCCCTTGAGATCGCTCGGGTGATCGGCGAAGCGCTCCCCGCGATAGTCGGCCTCCTGCAACTTGTAGCCCTGAATCATCGTCCCCATCGCGCCGTCGATGACGAGAATGCGTTCGCGCAGAGACTTGTAAATCGGATGCGTGTCGGATTGAACCATGTGGGTCTTCTGTGTCTTTCCTCGAAAGTGGTTCTTGGGTCAGTTGAAAATTCGAGGATAGCACAATCAAGTCTGGAGTCTGGAGTCGTGAGTCTGGAGTCCGTTTTTCGTATCTACGGTCGGGACTTTTTTTCGAATTCCGCTCAACTCCGGCGCTTCACAAATTTCATCGTTCATCGCTTTTCTGACTCCAGGCTCTCGACTCCAGACTCCAGACTTTCAATCCAGACTTTCCAAGTCCAGACAAAAAAAGATTGACACTTCCCCTCCCCATCCGCATTATCCCCGGCCATTGAAGGAACACGACTGGTATGAACTTCGTCACCGCACAACCGAAACGCAATAAATGCGCGAAAAAACCGGACGTCATCGTCTGGCCGGTTGTGTGTGTCTGAAATTCCTTCTCCAAGGTTTACGACCGCATCGAAACGCCCGCCAGACTTCAGGTCCGGCGGGCGTTCTTCATTTTTCGCACACTTTTCAACCGATTTCGCAGGAGCCACCACGATGAAACGACTCAGCAAACACCTCGCCTCCAAACGGGACAGCAAACGGGTTGCCCGCATCCGCAATTTCGTTCCCACCGTCAATGCCAGCTTTTTCAAGAGGAGAGGCCGTCGCCATGAGCCGGACGTTACCTGTACGCATCGTTGATTCGACCCTTCGCGAAGGCGAGCAATTCGCCGCCGCCGATTTCACTTCGGAAGACCGCCTTCGCATTGCCCGCGCTCTCGATGAATTCGGCGTGGACTACATTGAAATGACTTCCCCGGCGGCATCTCCGCAATCGGCCCGCGACCTGCGCGCCGTCGTCGGACTCGGCCTTAGCGCCCGTATTCTCACCCATACCCGCTGCCACATCGAAGACGCCCGGCTTGCCGTCGAATGCGGCGTCCACGGCGTCAATCTGCTGTTCGGGGCCTCAGAATATCTGCGCCGCCACAGCCACGGACGCTCCCTCGAAGCCATTCTCGAAGAAGCCGCGACGGTCATTCGTTATCTGCAAGGATGTGGCGTTGAAATCCGCTTCTCCTGCGAAGACGCCTTCCGCACGCCGCTCGAAGACCTGCTCACGATCTATCGCGCCGTGGACGCGCTCGGCGTTCATCGCGTGGGCATCGCCGACACGGTCGGCATCGCCACCCCGCGCGAGGTGACCGCGCTCGTCGGGGCCGTTCGTGAAGCCGTCAGTTGCGACATCGAATTCCACGGCCACAACGACAGCGGATGCGCGGTCGCGAACGCCTTCGCCGCGCTGGAAGCGGGCGCGACCCACATCGACACGACCGTTCTCGGCATTGGCGAACGCAACGGCATCACGGCCCTGAGCGGCCTCATTGCGCGGCTCTATCTCACCGATCCGGCGCTCGTCGAACGCTACAACCTCTCCCGCCTCACCTCGCTCGACGAACTCGTCTCGGAAATCATCGGCCTCCCCGTTCCGTTCAATTCCTGCATCACCAGCGCCACCGCCTTCACGCACAAGGCGGGCCTGCACACGAACGCCGTCCTGCGCGAGCCGCGTACCTACGAGGCACTCGACCCGAGCACCTTCGGTCGCGAGCGCAGCGTGCTCGTCGGCCATCGCCTGACCGGACGCCACGCCCTCGCCCATCGCGCGACCGCGCTCGGGGTTCAACTGACCGAAGACGCGCTGCGCCGCGTGACCGCGCTCGTCAAGGCGCTCGCCGACCGCGCCCCGCTTTCCGAAGCGCAGGTGGACGCCCTGCTCGTCGAACATTCCGGATCGCTCGCGCTGTCCGCCCAGGGAGGTGTCGCATGACCTTGACCGAACAGATTCTTTCAAACGCCGCCGGAAAGCCGGTCCGCGCGGGCGATGTCGCCGTGGTGAACCTCGACTACGTGATGGTTCACGATTCCATCGCGCCGAGCGCGACCCGCATTCTCCATCAGCAACTCGGCGCGGAGCGCGTGTTCAATCCCGAACGGGTTGCCATCGCCATCGACCACGTCGCGCCCGCCGCCAACATCGCCACCGCAGACGCCCAGAGCAATCTGCGCCGCTGGGTACGCGAACAGGGCATCACCAACTTCTTCGATTCGGGGCGCGGCATCGCCCATCAGGTTTTAATCGAGGAACGACTCGCGCAACCGGGCCGGGTCATCATCGGCTCGGATTCGCATTCCACGGCCTACGGCGCGGTCGGGGCCTACGGCACGGGGATGGGCGCGACCGACATCGCGCTCGGCCTTGCCACCGGGCAGACGTGGCTGCGCGTACCGCCGACCATCCGCGTTGTCGCCCGCAACTGCTTCAATCCCGGCGTCGGCCCGAAAGACCTCGCGCTCTGGCTCGCCCGCGAACTCCGCGCCGATGGGGCCAATCTTCATTCCGTCGAATACCACGGCCTCGACTTTCTCACGGTCGGCGAGCGCACCACGCTTTCCACCATGTCACTCGAAATCGGCGCGGAAGCGGGCATCGTCGTCCCGACGGGACTCCCCGACGAATTCCCGGTCCCTGAATGGCTGTACGTCGATGAATCCGCCATTTATGCCCGGACCGTCGAAATCGACCTCTCCGAACTGCGTCCGCAAATCGCCACGCCGAGCCGCGTGGACAACGTCGTCGATCTGACCGACCTCGACCGCGTGAAGGTGGACGTCGTCTATCTCGGCACCTGCACCAACGGACGCCACGAAGACATGCGCATCGCCGCGGAAATGCTGCGCGGACGCCGGATTTCCCCCGAAGTTCGCATGATGGTCGTGCCCGCCTCGCGCGACGCGCTTCAGGCGTCCATCGCGGACGGCACGCTCACAACCCTGCTCGAAGCCGGGGCCACGGTCGGCACGCCCGGCTGCGGGGCCTGCATCGGTCGGCACATGGGCGTTCTCGGCACGAATGAAGTCTGCCTCTTTACCGGCAACCGCAATTTCCGTGGTCGGATGGGTTCGCCCGACGCGCACATCTACCTCGCCTCGCCCGAAGTCGCGGCGGCGACCGCGCTCACCGGC
This sequence comes from Blastocatellia bacterium NZW_1522, assembly GCA_039793685.1. Lineage (GTDB taxonomy): Bacteria > Acidobacteriota > Blastocatellia > Chloracidobacteriales > Chloracidobacteriaceae > JAAFHI01. The sequence goes on along the minus strand of JBDRAL010000037.1, from coordinate 134,661 downwards.
TACATCACCGATCCGCGCGACATCAGCGCCAATTAAAGAAAAGGAGCCACCTCATGCCGCGCATCTGGAAATTCGGAAGAGACGTCAACACGGACCAAATCGTACCGGGACGTTTCGCGCCCTACATGACCTCGGAGGCGGAACTGCGGAAGTACCCCTTCATCGAAGCCCGGCCCGAGTTCGCAAGTACCGTTCAGCCCGGCGACGTACTCATCGCCGAAGCCAATTTCGGCTGCGGTTCATCCCGCGAGTACGCCCCGCAGGCGCTCAAGCTCGTCGGCGTCGGCGCAATCATCGCGCCGTCCTTCGCCCGCATCTTCTATCGCAACGCCCTGAACCTCGGCATTCCGCTGTTCGAAGCTGATCTTTCATGGCTCGACGACGGCGAAACGATTGAACTCGACCTGACCAACAGCCGCCTCAACGCGCGCGGTCAGTCGATTCAATTGCCACCGCCGCCGAGCTTCATGCGCGACATCTGGAATGCGGGCGGCATCGTGCCGTACTACCGCGAACATCAACGGTTCCCCGTCTGAAAGGATGAAGGATGAGGGATGAAGGATGAATTTCAAAACACCCTTCTTCTTCATCCTTCATCCTTCATCCTTCATCCCTCATCCTTCATCCTTTTATGAACACGATTTGCCTCATCCCCGGCGACGGTATCGGACGCGAAGTGATTCCCGCGGCCCGCGCGGTACTTGACGCCACGGGTTTTACCGCGCGGTACGTCGAAGCCGAAGCCGGTTGGGAAACCTTTCAACAGCGTGGCACGGCGCTGCCCGACGCAACGCTCGAACTGGTTCGTCAGGCAAACGCAACGCTGTTCGGCGCGGTGTCGTCGCCGAGCGAACGGGTCGAGGGCTATCGCAGTCCAATTGTCGCGATGCGGAAGGCGCTTGATTTGTACGCCTGCGTTCGGCCCGTTCAATCGCTGCCTTTGCCCGATGCCCGACCCGGCGTGGACATTGTGGTTGTCCGCGAAAATACCGAAGGGCTGTACAGCGTCATTGAAACACGGGAGGGAAATTGTGCCACCGCCCTCCGCGTCGTCACCCGCGAAGCGAGTCGTCGCATCGCGCGGTTCGCGCTTGACCTCGCGCGCCGCGAAGGTCGCCGCCGGGTGACGGTCGTCCACAAGGCCAACGTCCTGCGTGAGACCTGCGGCCTGTTTCGTGAAACCGCGCTTGAAGTTTTACGGGATCGCGAAGGCATCGAGGTCAACGAGATGCTCGTGGACAACTGCGCGTACCAACTGGCGCGGCGGCCCGAACAGTTCGACGTCATCGTCACGACCAATCTTTTCGGCGACATCCTGTCCGACATCGCGAGCGCGTGGGGCGGCGGACTCGGCCTCGCGGCTTCCGCCAACCTGGGCAATACCACCGGCGTTTTCGAACCGGTCCACGGCTCGGCGCCAGACATTGCCGGACAAGGCGTCGCCAACCCGCTCGCGGCCATCGCCGCCGCCGCGTCAATGCTCGATTTTCTTGGCGAAACGGAACGCTCACGAAACATCCGGTCCGCCATTCGCCACGTCATCGAACACGGCCCGCTGACGCCTGATCTGGGCGGTACGGCCACAACCGAAGCACTCACGAACGCCGTCGTCACGGCGCTCACGAATTGAACCTTTGCGCCTTCGCGCCTTTGCGTCTTGGTGTTCAAAAAAGAAACGCAAAGACGCAAAGGCGCAAAGGCGCAAGGACGCAAAGAAACCCCCAAAGGAGAAAAAAGTCATGTCAACGACCGCCACCGCCCCTGCCCACGCCGCCGTTCCCTGCACCGAATGCGGCGGAAACGTCCGCGTCCCGTCCGATGTCATGGTCGGCGAAATCCTCGCCTGCCCCGACTGCGGCGCGGAACTCGAAGTTCAAACCGTCACGCCGACCGTCACCGTCCAGCTTGCCCCCGAAGTTCAGGAGGACTGGGGCGAGTAAATAAACGATGAACGATGAATGATGAACGATGAAGTAATGGAGATTCCTGAATCATGAAGCTCGCATTGTTGTGTTCCCGCATTCGCGTGGAAGAAAAGCTGCTGATCGCCGAACTCGACCGGCGCGGCGTGGCCTATGACCGAATTGACGACGGCGAACTCGCGCTCCGGTTTGACCGGCGCAATTTCGAGTACGACACGGTGTTCGAGCGTTCAATCAGCTTCGGCAGAACGCTCTACACCTTGCAGACGCTCGAAAGCTGGGGCGTACGCTGCGTGAATGCCGCCAACGTCGTCGCCACCTGCGGCGACAAGGCCCTCACGCACATCGCGCTCGAACGCGCGGGCGTACCACTTCCAAAAACGGCGCTCGCTTTCACGCCCGAATCGGCGCTCGCGGCCATCGAGGAACTGGGCTACCCGGCGGTCATCAAGCCGGTCGTCGGCTCGTGGGGACGGATGGTCGCGCGAGTCAACGACCGCGACGCGGCGGAAGCCGTCCTCGAAGACCGCGCGACGCTCGGCTCGTGGCAGCAGCAGATTTTCTACATTCAGGAACTCATCCGGAAACCGGGCCGCGACATCCGCGCCTTTGTGGTCGGCGATGAACCGATCTGCGCCATCTACCGCACGAGCGACCACTGGATTACCAACACCGCGCGCGGCGGCAAGGCGTCCAACTGTCCGGTCAACGGCGCGGTCGGCGAGATTGCCCTACAAGCCGCGAAAGCGGTGGGCGGCGGCATCCTCGCGGTGGACCTCGTCGAAGATCACGACGGACGCCTGCTCGTCATCGAGGTCAATCACACGATGGAATTCCGCAACAGCATCGACACCACCGGCGTGAACATCCCCGGACGAATGGTGGACTATGTAATTGAGAATGCAGAATTGAGAATTGAGAATGTTCAATCCGATTCAACCGTTCTGCCCGAATCGCCCTGGACACTGGAGGCACGGGCATGACTTCTCAATTCTCAACTCTCAACTCTCAATTAAAGGTTTCCATTGTCGGCGGGTCGGGCTACGTCGGGGGTGAACTGCTTCGCCTGTTGCTGGCGCATCCGAATGTCGAGGTCCGGCAGGTCACTTCCGAGCGGCGAGCCGGGCAGTATGTGTATTCAACCCATCCGAATCTGCGCGGCGCGACGGATCTCCAATACACGACTCAGGAAACGCTCGAACCGTGCGACCTGCTTTTTCTGGCGCTCCCCCACGGCAGCGCCGCGAAGAACATCGAACGCTTCGCCGCGCTCGCACCGCGCATCGTGGACTGCTCCGCTGATTTCCGGTTGAGCGATTCCAACGAATACGCCAAGTGGTACGGCGGTACACATCCGAACCCCGACTTTCTTTCACAATTTGTTTATGGATTGCCCGAAACCAACCGCGAAGCCTTGAAGGAAGCGCGGTTCGTGAGCGGGGTCGGTTGTAATGCCACGGCGACTAATCTCGCGTTGCTGGCCCTCGCAAGAGCGGGAGTCATCGACCCCGAACGCGGCGTCATCGCGGAAGTAAAGGTCGGGTCGTCAGAGGGCGGAGCGGAAGCGACCGACGCGAGTCACCACGCGGAACGCAGCGGCGTCGTACGCTCGTTTGCCCCCGTCGGCCATCGGCATACGGCGGAAGTGCGCGCTGTGCTTGGGCTGGACAACGTTCATCTTTCAATTACGTCGGTCGAAATGGTACGAGGCGCGCTCGCGACCTGCCATGCTTTCCTGCGCGAACCGCTCGCCGAACGCAATCTGTGGAAGATTTTCCGCGAAACCTATGGGAACGAGCCATTTGTACGCATCGTCCACGACCGGCAGGGCCTCCACCGCCACCCGGAGCCGAAGATTCTGGCTGGCAGCAACTTTGCCGACGTGGGCTGGGCACTCGACGAACAGACGGGACGCATCGTCACCTTCTGCGCCATCGACAATCTGATGAAAGGTGCGGCGGGAACGGCGGTTCAGTGCATGAACCTGATGTGCGGCTTCGATGAACGCGCCGGACTGGGCTTCTTCGGACTTCATCCGGCGTGAGGATCAACCATGTCACAACAATGTCCGATCTGTTTTTCATTGCTCGAAGTCAAGGATGTCGCCCCGTGCTGGGAATGCGGCATCTTCGACGAGGAGATTGTCCACTTCAACGAAGGACGGCACACCTACGCCGAAGTCGAAATCTGGCCCGATCTGACCGCGGTGATGTGCAATTTCTGCATGGTGGACTTCAGCAGTTACGACCCGGATTTCTGGGAAGCACCGCGCAACGTTGACCTCCCTTTCCCGCGTGAACTTCGTGAAGTCGAAGGGCAGATTCAAAAAGGCAGATACTGTCCCGAATGCAATTACCGCCAACCTTTTCTTGAATTCATCGTGGCCGCCCGTGAACGCAACCGGCGGTTCGCCGAAAGCAGGTACTGAATCATGTTCGTCATCAAAATCGGTGGCGCGGAAGGCATCGGCATTGACACCCTTTGCACCGACCTCGCGCAACTTTATCGCGACGGGGAGCGGTTCATCATCGTCCACGGCGGTTCGGATGAAACCAACCGGCTGGCGGAACAACTCGGCCATCCACCGAAGTTCGTCACGTCGGTTTCGGGGCATACCAGTCGCGTGACCGACCGGCGTACGCTGGAAATTTTCATGATGGCGACCGGGGCCATCAATCGCCGACTCGTTGAAAAACTTCAATCGCTCGGGGTGAACGCGGTCGGACTCTCCGGCCTCGACGGGCGCGTCCTCGAAGCCAAAAGAAAGGACGCCATCCGCGTCGTCGAAAACGGTCGCCAGCGGATCATCCGCGATGACTGGACCGGTACGCCGACCCGCGTGAATACAGGGTTTCTTTCATCCCTGCTCGACGCCGGACTCGTTCCCGTGATTGCCCCGCTCGCGATTTCCGAAGCCGGCGAAGCGCTCAATATCGACGGCGATCGCGGCGCGGCCACCATCGCGGGCGCGATGAAAGCGAATTCGCTTTTACTGCTGACGAACGTCCCCGGCCTGATGCGGAATTTCCCCGATGAAAGCTCGCTGATTCGCAACGTTCCGCGCCGCGAAATCGCTTCCGTGGCCGCGTTTGCACAGGGACGCATGCGCAAGAAAGTTCTGGGCGCGGAGGAGGCGCTCGCCGTCGGCGTCGGTCGGGTCATCATCGCCGATGCCCGACGCGAGCATCCGGTGAGTGCTGCACTGGGCGGTGAAGGAACCGTCTTTGAGGGGTGATTTTCGATTTTCGATTTTCGATTTTCGATTTTCGATTTTCGATTTTCGATTTTCGATTTTCGATAGGGATTGTGAGCGCGCCCGTTTTCCGTCAACCAAAATCTTCAATCTTCAATCAAAAATCTTCAATCCCATGAACGATCAGACAGCCATTCAACTCCTTGGACACATGGTTGGCATCCGCAGTCACTCGACCGAGGAACGCCCCATCGCCGAATTTCTCGTCGCGGCGATGCATGAAAATGGTTTTGACCAATCCTTCATTGACGATGCAGGAAACGCTGTCGGTATCATCGAACCTTCCTCATCCAACACCCAAAACCCAAAACCCAGCACCCTGGTTCTGCTCGGTCACATGGACACTGTCCCCGGCGACGTGCCCGTCCGGATTGAAGACGGCAAGTTGTACGGGAGAGGTTCGGTCGATGCGAAAGGACCGCTCGCGGCCTTTATCTGCGCGGCGGCACGGGTGAAATCATCGGGTGGGCCGCATCCGAAAATCGTTGTCGTCGGGTGCGTCGAGGAAGAAGCGCCATCGTCGAAAGGCGCGCATTTCGCGGCGACGGCCTATCGCGGCGATTTCTGCATCGTCGGCGAGCCGTCCGGGTGGGACGGCATCACGCTCGGCTACAAAGGCTATCTGCGGGCCGTCGTCCGGCTTGAACAGGGTTCGTCGCACACGGCACACCCGATTCCGACCGTGTCGGACCGGGCCTGCCGGATGTGGCTCGCGATTGCCGAAGGAGCCGCAAAATACAATACCGGTCGCGACAAAATCTTCGATCAGTTGATGCCGGTCCTGACGCGCATCACGAGCGGAAGCGACGGACGCCTCGACTGGGCCGAACTGCGGCTCGGCATTCGGCTTCCGCTTGAGCTTCCCCCTGATGCCTGTGAACGCTGGCTGCGCGAAATCGTCGGCGATGAACAGGTGACGGTGGCAGGCGGGATTCCGGCGTGGACCGGACCGCGGACAACCCCGCTTCATCGGGCACTCTCGCGGGCGATCCGCGAACGAGGCGGCAACCCTGTGTTCAAGGTCAAGACCGGGACGGCGGATTTGAACATCGTCGCGCCCGCGTGGGGCTGTCCCGCGCTCGCCTATGGTCCGGGCGATGCCGCGCTCGACCACACGCCGGACGAACACATCGTTCTGGATGAGTATTTACGCGGAATTGAAGTGCTGGAAGGAACGCTGAAAGGGATGGGTTCAACCACCGCTTCGGCGTGATTACCGGGTGACGTTCCCGATTGAATCAAGGACAAAAACCCCACCGTAAACCACCCGAACGGTTAACTTCGCCTGATTGCCCGGTTGGAGCATTTTCTCGAACCGCTCCCAGGTCACAGGGGGGGCGGCAACTGCACGCAGATCCGTGCAAATACTGATCAGCCCTCTGTCTTCGGTCATGAACTCGATCAGGTAATTGGTCTTCAGGTGAGACTTTTTCCGGGTGTTCGCGATTTGTCCAGTAAAGGTTCGGGTCGGGAAGACTTCATATCCCCCGCAAAGCCCACGAATCACTCCTGCCTGCTCGGCAAGGAAGTAGGGACCGGTCCGCTCCGGAGCAGGCATGGCTGGCGGCAACGCCAGCGCTTCAACCTTGTTTACTTCACGTGCGACATTTGTTTCCGAAGATCCCAAGGCTTCCGATTCGAAGGAATCTATCGTTGGGGAGCCGAATGAGCCGGGTTGCCAACCTTCAAATTCATCCCGTGCCTGAATCCATTCGCTTCTGAGGGTGTTTCCACAGAAGAGGCCCAGTCCGACCTCACAGTCGGCCTGGATAAACCGTCCCGGCTGGAATGCTTCCTCAATAAGCGACCGGTTTTGATGCTTCTTTTCATAAAACCTCGAGACCCCAAGCGAAACAATTCGGCCTGGCCCTTCTTCGAGGAGGAGTGTTCCCCCGCCGAATTCCGATGAAGGGTAATAAAAAATCACTTTTCCGGAAAACCTGGCGGTCGGGGTGTAACTCAGTCCTGCTTCGTGCATGAAGGGATCGATCCCGCCATTGAGATTCCACGCCCGGATGCCCCCATCATCGCGCTTGACAATTCTGGGTTGCGGTGACACGGCCCCCTCAAAATCCGTCATTGCAAACATTTCCGGGTCGCGAGTTTCGCGTACAGGCGTCCAGCTCAATTGCTGGTAGATTCCGCCCCAGACCGACACGGCGATGACAAGAAAACCGATCAGCCATCGAACGTCCTGCCAAACCCCTCGTGGTTCAAATTTGCGGCCTCCCGCGAAAACCTGCGGAGGGGATACGTCGATACATCGGGTGCACTTTCCAGTCGCCGCGTCAAAGCAGTCCGCCTGATGGCAGACCTCGCAGCGCGTGGGCAGACTTTCGGATTTGACGTGTAGTCGGTTCATTTCCTAGCGGCCTCCAGAATCTCGATGGTTTGGGCAATGTTCGTTCCATCGGGCAGCGTCCGCGCTTCCACGTTTACACGTTTTCCCTCAATACTTCCCATGAGATTGAGGTCCGAAGTACTGAGCAGGATCTCCGCAAGATCATAGAAAATTCGTAGTCGGCCTTTTCCCTTTACTTGGAGAAGAAAACCGTGGCGTCCTGACTTTCCTTTTTCAAAACATTGCCCCCTGACAATCCCCGTCACCTTCACAAGTGGACAGTCCTGAAACCCGCAGGAAAGATTGTCTAAACGGACGCGGCCTTCTCCCTGAGGGTAAACGGACAACTCCGCCCACATCCTTTTGCCGAGATAGAGCCTGTCCTGTTTTTCACCATACATTTCTTTCAATCGCTTCAGATCCCGCCCCTCGAAGCGAATGCGCTTCAACACAAGCAAACGAAGGCTCGGCCCGGGAAGAAATTCGACCGTTACACGATTCCCCTCAAGAAGTCCCTCATCCAGTGCGGCGCGCTCACGACCAGTCAGCGATTCAAAAACACTTGTCGGCAATTCGAACCAGTGGCGGCGCCGCGTTTCATCATGAACGATGAGTTGCCACAAGGTTTCACGTTTCTCCGAATTGGAGTAATCCGTCTTAAAATCTCCACTGGAGATGATGCCTCTCACTATTTGAAATTTCCCGCGAGTTTTCGCTGGAGCAGACGGGATAGAGAGTTCAACGGCGTGTCCGTCGGGGTCGCAGGTCAGCACGACACCGGTTTTCGGCGGGTTGCCCTTTTGTGTACTGATGGCAGGATTTGCGGAATTGAGTTGGGGGTCCGCCGTGACTGAAACTGGCAACATCGGAAAGTGGTGAACTTGCCTGGCGGGAGTGGAAGTCACCGATGTACTGATGCCGGTCAGGACGATCGAAATGATCAGTAACATCCACATACGACCGCCCCAACTCGATTTTCGGGGCCTGTCACCCGCACCAATCGGGTGAACTCCGCTGAACGGATTGATGCCGGGACACCGCGAACACGCGCCCGTCGCCGCGTCGAAGCAGTCCGCCTGATGGCAGATGTCGCAGCGCAGGGGCGCATGTTCGGCGGTGACCCGGAAATTCATCATGGCTGGCCTTGTCTGAACGTTTCCGCCGGGAATGAAGAAACACAGAAGCGTGTTACCGGAGCATAGGCCGCAACCATCGGAGCGGACAAGAAGGAAAACGAAAAACACCCCATAAAAAAGTAAACCGACACACGTTCGTGCCGGTTCTCCCTTTTTCTTATTGATGAGCCGAGTCTTTAGCTGGCTTTCTTTTTCCGTTTTTTCTTGACCGTATCCTGCGTTGCGTCGAGGCGGGCTTTCACTTCTTCGAAGGGCGGAATTTCCGTCTGGATGATCCGTCCGTAAATCTTCTTCTCCATCTTCTGACGAAGTTCGACGGCTTTCATGAACGCGCCTTCCTCGCCGTACTTCTCGATGGAAAAGGATGTTTTGCGAAGGACGTTCGGTTCCGGACTCCACGTCACTTCATAAACCGCTCCGGCCAGTTTCGGACCATCGGCGGTCTTGACCGGCTTGAGCGTCCGCTGGACACCGATCACGCCAGTGGTATTGCGGATGTTTGAAACCACGACAATCCGGTCGGTCCGGGGCTTGCCGAGCTGCTTTTCGAGTTCGTTGCGGTACTTGACCGCTTTCTTGAGTGCTTTTTCCTTGCCGCCGTTGGAGGCGTCGCTAAAAAACTTAGAGTGCATCTTCCGGTCATAACACACGCGGACATACCATCCGTGGGTATGCTTCTCTTCATGGTCAATCCGGCTGATTCCTTTGAAACCGCTGGTGGCTCTCGTCATTCATGACTCCAGTCGGGTCGATTTCGATGCAGGGGCAACCTCCAGGGCGACTCCGTTCGGACAGGAGGGAGGCCGTTCGAAATTCCCGATGAAAAAGGTGTGCGTGACGCTTGAAACTTCTGGAACTTAAATAGTTTCCGTCGATTTCAGGTGTCAATTCGTTTTTTGTAAAAAGCCCCGAATTCTGACGTTTTCCCCCGGATTTCGCCTTTCCGGATGAGATTTTTCAAAAAAATGGAATCAGAATCCGTGACTTTACCCTATCCAGTTATAGTCTCCATTTTCCCCAAAACTGTCTACCATTTTCTCACGAACGACTGCGGCGGAGGTCAAGGATGTCCTCCAAAGCCGCGGCAAAATCGGGAAATTCGAAGCTGAACCCGGCGTCAAGCAATCGTGCGGGTACCACTCGCCGACTTTTCAACAGGAGTTCGGTTTCGGTACGAAGGAAGAACGCACCGATTTCGAGCATCCAGGCCGTGGCGGGCAACCCGATGGGCTGTCCGCACAACGCGCGGAAAATCGCCATGAAGTCGCGATTGGTGAGCGGATTCGGCGACGAGAGGTTGACCGGCCCGGAGAAATCCTCGTTTTCGATCAGCCAGACAACCGCGCGAATGAAGTCATCGAGATGAATCCAACTGACATACTGGCCGCCGCCGCCGAGCGTCCCCCCGAGGCCGAGTCGAACGATGTTGTGAAACGCCTCGAACACGCCCCCCTTGCCCGGCCCGAACACCATCGCCATCCGAAGTGCCACCTTGCGGGTGGCCGGGGTCACGGCCCGTTCGAACTCGGCCTCCCATTTCCGGCAGACCTCGACCGAAAAGCCATCGCCGATTTCTCCGGTGTGTTCATCCATCGATCGGTCGGCGTCGCGATAGATGGTCGCCGAACTCGCGTTCAACCAGACGGGCGGAGGATTCCGGCAACCGGCGATGGCCTCGCCAACCACTTTGGTCGAGGCCAGCCGTGACCTGAAAATTTCGGCCTTGTTGACTTCGTTGTAACGGCAGTTGACGGTCCGGCCGGCCAGATTGATGACGGCGCGGGCGTCCTCGAATTCATCGGCCCAGTCATCGAGTCTTTCGCCGTCCCAGCGGAGGTACCGGACTGGGCCGTCGTCCACTTTCGCCCCGCGAGAAAGAATGACCGGGAGAAATCCTTCAGCCAGAAGTCCCTGGGCAAGAGCCTTTCCAAGATAGCCTGCCCCGCCGGGGAGAATGATGGTTCCGCGATGCAATATTCGGTGGTCGCTTTCGTTAGGAATTCAGATCAGACCGGTTTCTACTTCAAACTTGAAGGCGTGATAACTGAATGTTCCGACAATCGCGCACAGATACACGATCATGATGATGGGCAGAATGATGATCGCCAAAGACAACGGATTGTTGATGAGATTGCCGATAAGCGCGAGGCTCATCCACAAGAACAGAATGACGGCGCAAGCCCGGCTCTTGAAGTGAAGTCCGAGATTCAAAAAGAAAAACAACACGGAACAGAAGACAATCAAGGCCCTGATGTTTATCCCGCCGGGAATGGCTGGAAGATCGGCGGTCAGGAAGGCAATCCAGAATCCCCCCAGCACGAACAGGATGGAAAAAAGAAGTCCGGGGATTGATGCCAGCCAGACCAGAATGACCGCCCGGCGGTAGCGGGGATGCTTCCGGTTGGTTTCATTCGGAAATGGTCCGTCGTGGGCGCTGGTCCGAAAAACCGGAACCGGTCGCGGCGGCATCGGCGCGACGTACCCGGGTTGAGCCGCCCGAATCGGCTGGTATGGTTGTTGATACGGCGATGGCTGGGAAGGCGGCGGGACATTCGCCCGAGGCGGCGGGGCAACGGGTGGCGGTGGGGGCGCGGGCCGGGCGGGCTGAAAGAACTCGCGCAGCTCCGGCGTTTCACGAGCAGCCATCGGAGAACCGCCATCCTTGGTCACCAGCATGTACGCCCCAATTCGCCCCTCGCGGACCCACTGTTTCAATGTTTCAAGATCGGTCTGATACGCCACGCCCTCAACGATGACGCGATATTGCCCGGATGGCGAGTACATAAACGAAACGCTCCCTTGTTAAAAATTGCCCCGTTCGGCTTCGCGGCGGAACTGACGCAGCTCGAACGTCCCGATCAGCCCGCACAGAAAAAGAAAGGTCAGGCCTCCCTGAACGAGGCTTCCCAATAAATGGGCCAGGACGAACAGATTGAAGAAAAAACCCGCCCCGAACCAGAGGAACAGCAACGCGCCGCAGACCCGGCTGCCTTTGTGAAGGCCACGACTGAGCAGGAGCAGCAATCCGCCTAACGCCAGAACCCAAACGCCCGGATGAATCCCCAAACCGGTTGCCGGAAGTTGTACTCCCGGAAGCGTCAGTGCCAACACGCCGAGCAAAAACACCGGGACCGACAGAATCGTTCCCGTCCACGACGCCCGCCGGATCGACTTCATCGCCGCGATGTAACGCGGGTCTTTCCGGTGACGCTCGTTCGGGAATGGCCCCTCGGAACCGCGTTTCGGCTCGGAGGACCGGAATTCCGATCCGGAATGAAGTGGAGATGAAACCAGGGGGGCCGACACGCCGGGGATTGAAGCACTTGCGGGAGACGCAGCCGGCGGCGGCGAGGCGGGCATTCGGAGCGCGCCCGAGGCCGTCGGAATGGACGACTGGAGGTCATCCTTCAACTCGGCGAGGTGGCGAAGCGGGAAAGGAGGTCCGTCATCGCGCGTCACCACGGTCCCCGGTCCGACCTTTCCCTCGCGAACCCACCGACGCAAGGTTTCAAGGTCGGCGGAACACACGGAACCGTTGATGACGACCTGAAAGAACACTTCTTTCGGCATCCTGGAAGACCTGAAATTGTCCTGAAGTTGAAAAACGGGGCGATCGGGACAATAACAGATTGATTCCGTCGGCAGAAAAGAATTTTCAGTTGATTGGAGTCATTCTCAGGCAAGCCAAACGTCGTCAGAATTCCCGCCGCGAGCGTTTGCGCCGCTGTTTCGGATCTTCAAAGTCGCGGTATTCCGAAAACCCGATGTCGGCCAGTACCAGCGCGGACATGGCGATGCGTTTTTGAAAATCCACGAAGTCGAACTCATCGCGTTGGTCCCGGAGGACCTTTTCCGTGAGAAGGTGGCGCGAGATTTTCTCGGCGACGAAAAACGGGTCCTCACCTTCCTCATCCGGTACATCGGCTCTGAGGATGACTTCCCGAACATCGGCGCGATTCAACCACCGTTCGGTTTTCTTCCATTCCTTGGCGGCACGTCTCAACTCCCGAGCGTACCTTTTCAATCGTTCGTTCTTTGTCCACGGGAGCACAAAACGGCGAAAGAAAATGAGGACACACTGAAAGAACAAAACGAAAACCACAACCAGCGGAAAAAACAGCACCTCCCGTAAAAATTGAGGCTTTCTCAACCATCGCCACGGTCGGACACCATCGGAAATATCCGCCGAATGGCGTTCCTCGAAATCGGTTCTGAAGAAAACCAACCCTCGGACCTGATTCATCACCGATGAGTGATCGACTTCAAGCTGGTACCGTGCGTAGTCCATTTCGCTCATGGTCGCCTCCGTTAAAAAAACGGGATTGAACGATCGCCTAACCGATAACGAAGGGGACGGCGCGCAGGGTTCATAAATCTGAAAGACATGCGGACAGGGATGTCCGCGCTCCAGCCGCGCTCCAATCGAGGCGTAGCCGTTCGGCGGTTTTTCGGTTATGCTCGGACGACTCCACGAAAAAATTCACCCCACGGACGGCGCGGCGGTCCGCAGGCCGCGCGAAGGGCATTGATGTTCCAGAACTACGACCTCGGCGGTTTCTTCGATGAAATGTTCGACGCCTCGGGCGAACCGCGTCCCGGCACGTCGGTGCTGATCCAGAAGCTCGAATCCCTTCCGGAAGGCGAAATCCGGCGGCGGCAACTGGCGGCCGAGCAATCGCTGCTTCAGCTCGGCATTACCTTCAACGTGTACGGCGCGAACGCGGGCGTCGAGAAAATCTTTCCCTTCGACATCCTTCCGCGCATCATCGCCGCGTCCGAGTGGAACCACCTGCGGGCGGGCCTCGAACAGCGCATCCGCGCGCTCAATCTGTTCATCACCGATATTTACCGCGAGCAGGCGATTCTTCAGGACGGCGTCGTTCCGCGCGACATCGTCGAATCCTGCGACGGCTATCTGCCCCAGTGCCGCAACCTCTCGCCGCCGCGCGGGGTGTGGTGCCACATCACCGGCACGGACCTTGTCCGCGACGGCGACGGAAAGTTCTACGTCCTCGAAGACAACCTGCGCTGTCCGTCGGGCGTGTCCTATGTTCTGGGCAACCGCTCGGTCATGAAGCACACGTTTCCGCAGGTCTTCGAGGAATCGCACATCCAGCCGGTCAACACCTATCCGAGCAAACTGCTGGAAACGCTTCAGCGACTCGCGCCGGAAAACGTTCCGTCGCCGACGGTCGTGGTACTAACGCCCGGCGTCTACAACTCGGCCTATTTCGAACATTCCTTTCTCGCGCAGCAGATGGGCGTGGAACTTGTCGAGGGCCGCGACCTCGTGGTGGACGGCGGCTTCCTCAAGATGCGAACCACGCGCGGACTCAAGCAGGTGGACGTCATTTACCGTCGCATCGACGACACGTTTCTCGATCCGAGGGTGTTCCGATCCGACTCGATGCTCGGCGTTCCGGGGCTGATGGACGTCTATCGCGCGGGTCGCGTCGCGCTCGCCAACGCGCCCGGCACGGGCGTGGCGGACGACAAGGTGATTTACGCCTACGTCCCGAAAATCATTCGCTACTACCTCGGCGAGGAGCCGCTGATTCCGAACGTCCCGACCTATTTGTGCTGGCGGGACGAGGATCGCGAATACGTTCTCGACAATCTTGAAAAACTGGTGGTGAAGACGGCGGGCGGATCGGGCGGTTACGGCATGCTGGTCGGCCCAGCCTCGACCGAGGCGGAGCGCGCCGAGTTTGCCGAGAAAATCATCGCCGAACCGCGCAACTACATCGCGCAGCCGACGCTGGCGCTGTCGCGGGTCCCGACGCTGACCGACAACGGCATTGCCGGACGGCACGTTGATCTGCGGCCTTACATTCTCTACGGAGAGGACATTTTCGTGCTTCCCGGCGGCCTTACCCGCGTCGCCCTCAAGCCCGGCTCCCTCGTCGTCAACTCATCGCAGGGCGGCGGGAGCAAGGATACGTGGGTACTGGCAAACGATGAAGGATGAACGATGAACGATGAAGTAAAGACATTCCCCGACACCGACCCTAAGCTTTCGTAACGAAGAGATTGGGAAGAAATACCTGAATGGACTTGAAAACACGTACGAAAAGTTTTGCATTGCGAATCATCAAACTTTATTCGGCTCTTCCAAAAACCACGGAAGCACAGGTTATCGGGAAACAAATTCTACGCAGCGGGACCTCCGTCGGCGCTCATTACAGGGAAGCTCATCGTGGAAAATCGACACCAGACTTCATCAGCAAACTGGAAGGAGCGCTTCAGGAACTTGACGAGACGGCCTACTGGATGGAGTTACTGGTTGAAAGCACCATCGTTCCGGAAAACCGACTCGCCGAACTTCTGAAGGAAACCGACGAACTGATCGCCATCCTGGTAACGTCCGTGAAAACCGCCAAGTCAAAATCAAAATGATTTCTTCCACTTCATCGTTCATCGTTCATCGTTCATCGTTATGCTAAGCCGTGTCGCCGATTCCGTTTTCTGGATGAGTCGTTACATCGAAAGAGCGGAGAACCTCGCCCGCTTTCTCGACGTGACCATGACGCTCACCCTTGACCTCCCCTCGGACAGCGTCGAGCCGTGGGAACAACTGCTCGTCATCACCGATACGCTGGAGGATTTCACCCGGCTGTACGGCGAGCCGGATCAGGAAAAGGTTATCCGGTTCCTCACCGTGGACGACCTCAATCCGGCGTCGATGCTGACCTCGCTGGCCAAGGCGCGGGAAAACGCCCGGTGCGTACGCGAAACCATCTCGTCGGAAATGTGGGAGCAGGTCAACACGATCTATCTCGACGTGAACGCCGCCGTCTCGGGCAATCAGATTGAACTGATGCCGCACGCCTTTTTTTCGCGGGTGAAATTCGCCAGCCATCAGTTCATCGGCGTAACCGACTCGACCATGGCGCACGGCGAGTCCTGGCACTTCAACCGGCTCGGACGCCTGCTCGAACGCGCCGAAAAAACCTCGCGCCTGCTCGACGTGAAGTACGTCAAACAGCCTGATTCAACGCCCAACGACTTCTTCATGGACGACCTTCAGTGGTCCTCGCTGCTCAAGGCGGCGAGCGCGCACGAGATGTACCGGAAGAAATTCGGTCGCATCGAGCCGCGCCGGGTCGCCGAGTTTCTGGTTCTTGACCGCGAATTTCCCCGCGCGGCGCACTACTGCCTGCTGCGGTGCGAGGAATCGGTCCATGCGATTTCGGGGACGAAATCCGGGACCTACGCCAACATCGCCGAGCAGCGGATTGGCCGACTCTGCGCCAACCTCGACTATCTTTCCATCGAGGAAATCATCGAGCGGGGCATCCACCAGTTTCTGGAGGGATTGCGAAACGACCTTTACGCCTGCGGCGACGCCGTGACGGAAACATTTTTCCACATGTAAACGGCTGGCGGGGCGGGCAAGCAGGAAGGCGGGCCGGGTGCCCGCCTTTTTCTTTGGCCCCGGCTTATAAATCGCCGGTTTCCGTCATCATCGAGACCAAGCCGCGGATTCGGTCGCGAGCCTCCATGATCCTCGAAAGCTGAACCCGCACAATGGCCTGGACGGACAATGGCAGGGATTGCTCAAGCGCGCCTTCGAAAGCCGTTATGAGGCGTTGTTCCTCAAGAATACAGCCCCGAAGAATCGTCCGGTTGTTCCCGGCCTCCAAGGTTTCCCTGAATTCTTCCTCGACAATCTGAAAGCCCGAGTCCGTGGTCGAAGGGAACTCCGGAAGCACGCCGAAGCATTTCAGTGCCGCCTTCAGTTCAAGGGCAATCTGGGCCCGCTGGTGAGCCACATCGAGGACGACCTGTTTGACGAATGTGTCCTCCACTGCCTCGGATGCCAGGAGAAATTCACTTCGGCTTTTCTGGCAGCGGGCAATGAGGTCGCCGATCGTAGTGGCAATTTCCTTGACGTTGAGCATCGGTTCTTCTCCTGCGATCGAATTCGAGTCCCCGTGAAGACCCGGACGTTCGACCCTCTCAGGCAACCGCCGTGCCACCGGTTTTTATGTCCTAAAAACGAAAAAATGGTGCGCGACCAGTGCGACCTGCCATTTCCTTCACGAAAAAAAGGATTTGGGCCAACCGAGACTGTACTGATTTCGAACAGTCCAAGTGTCTTCTGTCTTCAAACCCGACACCCCGGCGGCACTCCGAATCGACCCACAGGGTCGTTTCCAATCAAAACCGCACATTTTCAGTGAATTTTGCCGTGGCACGGGGTTTGCAATTCCCTTCCCGCAAGTCCTACGCGGAGCCTGGACATCCGGCCGACGGATGACGCGGTCCGCCCCATAAACCTTCAGACTTCCTCACGGAAGCCATCCGGAAAGGATAACTCCCATGACGTTTCTCATTTGGATCGTTTTCGGCCTCATCGCGGGCTTACTCGCCAGTTTTCTGGTTGGCCGCGAAGGCGGTCTGCTGACCGACATCATTCTTGGGATTCTCGGGGCGGTTATCGGAGGATGGCTCTTTCATTCTTTCGGCATGCCCGGAGTGACCGGGTTCAATCCGTGGAGTCTTCTGGTCGCGGTGGTGGGCGCCACGGTTTTCCTCCTGTTTTTCAGGCTTATCCGCACGGCATGACGCAGTTTCATCCCGTGTACCGCGAATTTCCGCGAAGCGTCCGGACGACGGGAGCCTTTCACACCGCGGCCAATCCCGTCCGGACGGTTTCCGGACTTTTCCGGACTCCGGAACTCGCCGAGCGAGCGGTCCGGTCCATTGAACGATTCGGCTACAACCGACACGCCTTCAACGTGATGATGAACCGTCGAATCCGGAACTTTTTCTTCAAACCGTTGAATAAGGAATCCGCCACGGATCACCGGACCTGGGAAGGTGCGCGGTTCGGGGCGCTGGTCGGCGCCGCGTTCAGTGCGTTCATCACCATTGGCGCGAACGCGGTACTTCACTTCTTCGGACTCACTTTGGAGGAAACGGTGCTGTTCGTCCTGACGGGCATTCTCGCCGGAGGGCTGACCGGGCTCCTGATCGGGGCCGTCGTCGGCTCCGGCGTTTCCGGGGAAGACGACCGGGACAGCCTGGAACCTGATGAGGACGAATTCCTCATCAGCGTGGTCCCCGCCACCAGCGACGACGGCATCCGCATCGCCGAGGCGTGGGAAGCCATCGGCGGAGAAAACATCCACCACTAATCGGCCGCGCGCCGCGAAAGATCAGAAAAGAAATCATGAAAAACGAAAAGAATCATTTTGCCCCTTCCCTCCCGACCCGGAGCCTGGCACTGACTCTGGCCCTGCTTTTTTGTGCCGGAGTCGTCTTCGCGGCCCCGTCGGCTTCCCGGCGGATCGACCGCGGCCCGACGCCGCCGACCCTGCTCACCTTCTCCGAACTCGAAACACTCGGCGGGTGCGGCAATGAAATTCCGACGGAACTGAAAGCCAGAATGGACGCGCTCCTGAACACTCCATTCGTGGAAAACGGTTTCCCCGCGCCGGGGCGCCCGCGAACCACTCCCGCCATCGGCCGCTTTCTGCGCGTTGCCGAATGGAACATCGAACGCGGTATCAACTTCGACATGGTCCGCGCGGCGTTTCTGGGCGGCGCGGCGCTCGACCGCTACATCGACGGGAAGAAATTCCCGAAAAACGACGCCAAACGCGCCCTGATTCTCGAACAGGCGGACGCGCTCCGGCAGGCCGACGTGATCATCCTCAATGAAGCGGACTGGGGGATGAAGCGGACCGGCTACCGCAACGTGACGAAGGAACTCGCGGCGTCGTTGCGGATGAACTACGCCTACGCGGTGGAATTTCTGGAGGTGGACCCGGTCCAGCTCGGTACCGAGACCTTCGAGGGCGTGCCCGAGGAGGAACGGGCCAAATTCGTCAGCGAGATTCAGGTGGACCGAAGCCGGTATCTGGGCATGCACGGCACGGCGGTCCTTTCCCGCTACCCGATTCGCAACGCCCAGGTGCTGCGCCTGCCGCTCGTCTACGACTGGTATGCCCGCGAGAAGAAAGCCGTTTCGCCCATCGAAAAGGGCAAGCGCGAACTGATCGAAAAAGCCTTTCTCGAAACCGTTCAGCGCGAAATTCGCCGCGGCGGACGCAACGCCCTGCGGGTGGACCTCGACGTCCCCGCCCTGACTGAAAAGACGGTCACGGTCGTGGCGACGCACCTGGAAAACCGGACCGAGCCGAAAGGCCGCCGCGAGCAGATGAAGGAATTGCTCAAGTGGATCGCGGATGTTCCCAACCCGGTCGTGCTGGCGGGCGACTTGAACACGACCATGGGCGACGGCACGCCGACCAGCGTCCGCCGGGAAATCCTCAAGCGCGTCGGCAGCCCGACGTTCTGGGCCAAGAATGCCTTGGGCGTCGGCCTGTTCACCAATGCGCTGATGGGCGGCGTCAACTACTTCAAGAATCACAACGACCCGACCATGAAGAACGTGCCGCTGGTGGCGCCGAATCCGGAAGCGGGACTGTTCGACGACCTTGAAGACATGCGCTTCGCCGACGGAATGGCTTTCGATTTTCGCGGCGACCGGACCCGCGCGCTCGACGACAAGGAAGGCACGCTCGCGAATTCCAATCAGCGCGCCGCCAAGGGATTTCGCCCGACGTTCGAAACCGAGCGCACCTTCGCTTCGGTGGCCGGCGAATTCAAGCTCGACTGGATCTTCGTCAAGGCGTTCAGCGCGAAACCGCGCGATGAAAAGGCGAGTTACCGTTTTGCACCGCACTTCGGTCGAACGCTCGCCGAACTCAACGAACCCGGCGAGGACCGCATTTCCGACCACTGCCCGATCCTGACCGACCTGCCCTTCGACGAACCCGCTCGGTAGCGGACGAAGGCCGGGGTCCGGTGCGGAGACATTCGCGAACGGCCCCCACGGATTCGGACACGTCACATCCAACCCCATTCAGGCTGAGGGCCGACCGATTTCCGGTGCGGCCCTTCGCCTCAAGTGGATTCAAACCAATCCCGAACGGATTCGAATTGCCGAATTCCCAAGGAGGAAGCCATGTTGCAGGCCGATGTACTGACCTTGTTGAACCGACCGAAATCGCTGCCCGCCACCGGGCTGGTTCAGGAACTGGAAGACATTCTGAACGGGATCGCCCGGCCGCTTTCGCGCGGCGACGAGTCCCGGAGCCTTTCGGCGCTGGTCAATCTGGTTCACTGGCTTTCCAGGCCGGGGCCGATTTCGACCCTCGACACGAAGGCTCCGGTTCCGCGCCATCCTTCATCCACCCGCCTGTGGCTGCTGATTCGCTTTCTTCAGGAAAACCCGATTTTCGCCGCGCGTATCGGGAACCGGTTCCGCATGACCTTTGCAAAAACCGATGCGGTCAGCCTGTTCTGCGATACCGGACTGAGCAACCAGCACGGTTTTTTTCATGAATTCATGGAACGGGTCACCGGGAAGGTCATTCCGGCGGCGCTCGACGAACGACAGTTCGCCAGTGTGCTGCGCCGCATGTTTCCGACGGTCAAAAGCGTGGCGTGGGCGGAGGCCATTCCCCGCCCGATGATCGACCACCTGACCGAACTGCTTTTTCCGGAAGCGGGTGACTATCCGTTCGATTTTCTGCGGGATGACCTCGCGGACGCGCTGAACATTCTGGCGGGACGGGTCAGTTCGCTCGGACTTCAGCAGGATGTCCGCATCCGATGCGCGGAGCATCAGGTCCGGACCTCGCCGTTTCTGAATCTGCCCCGGCTTTCGCTGAAAATCACGGAGGCGATTCTGAAACTTCCCCACGGCGTCCGGATGCCGGACGAGGTGGTCGCCGACCTTGCTGAATGGCGTACCGAGGTTGAGCGGAGCCGCGCGGTTGTCGTCTCGGTGTTCGAACATCTGGAGGAGTTCGGCGTCGGAGTCGATCTGGTGTTCCGGCTCGAACTGATTCAGCGACAACTGGACCGGATGGAGCTTCTGATGAGCCGTCTGGCGGAGGATTCCGGCGAGGAACTCCGCTACCGACGCGCGGATCTGTTTCTGTTTCTGGTTCGGCAGGGCCTTGAAGACAGCAGCCTCCGCGCGCTGATTCAGGGCGGGATTCACCATCTTTCGCGGAAGGTCATCGAGAGTACGGGCGCGGTCGGCGAGCATTACATCACGAGTACCCGCGCCGAATATCGCGCCATGCTGGTGGCCGCGCTGGGCGGCGGCCTGGTGATGGCCTTCACGACCCTCGTGAAATACGGCGTGACGAGTCTCACCTCGCTGCCGCTTTTCTTCGAGGGCCTGCTGACCTCGGCGAACTACGCCGCGAGTTTTCTGCTCATCCAGTTTTTCGGCTTCACCCTCGCCACGAAACAGCCCGCGAGCATCGCGGCGACGCTGTCGGTCGCGCTGGAACAGCTTGAAAACTGGAAACGGGGCGGGACGGAACTGATCGACCTCATCGCCCGGACCACCCGTTCACAGATCGCGGCGTTCGCGGGCAATCTCGTCATGGTGGTGCCGGCGGTCCTGATTCTCGACCTGCTGTGGTCGGCAGTTTCCGGACATACCTATCTGACCCCGGAAAAGGCGGGACACGCCCTCGAATCGTTCAATCCGTTCCAGTCGCTGACGATTTTCTACGCAACGCTGACGGGCGTGATGCTCTGGATATCGAGTCTTTTCGGTGGCTGGCTTGAAAACTGGTTTTCCTATCACCGGATCGCCGATGTCATCCGAAGCGGTGACGGACTGGGCTTCATCGGCTCGCGTGACCGGCGCAACCGCGTGGCGGATTGGTTCAGACACAACATCTCGGGTATCGGGAGCAATGCGTCGCTCGGGTTCATGCTCGGGATGACCGCCATCACCGGAAAGTTCTTCGGTCTCCCGCTCGATGTCCGCCACGTCACGCTCGCGGCGGGTTCGGTCGCCTTTTCGGCCAGCAGCATCGGATTCGAGGTTTTCGCGGACCCGCATTTCTACGCGGCCTGTCTGGGGGTCGTGTTCATCGGATTTCTGAACTTCTCGGTCAGCTTTTCGCTCGCGCTACTGTTGGCCAGCCGCGCCAGGGGGATTTCCGTTGAAACCCTTCTGAAACTGCCCGTCCGGATTTACCTGACCTTTACCACCGCACCGATGAAGTTCTTTTTCCCTCCCGCCGATGACCGATCGACGGAGGCTGTCGGTCAGCCTGTTGAATAACGCCGCCACGCAAGGCACGGCCCGCAACCGGGCCGTGCTTCACGAAGAAAGGAGGCACGCATCATGTCGAACGGAATCATCGAACGCATTCATTTCATCTTTACCTATCAATTCGCCAAGGTGGGCGAGGCATCCATCACGCTCTGGACGCTGCTCCAGCTCGCCATCTTCATGACGGCGATTTTTTATATCGCCTCGAAAACTCGCACCGTGCTCGTCAACCGGGTCCTCGCCCGGACCCGGCTCGACCTCGGCACCCGGCAGGCCATCGGGACCATGTTCCGCTACGCCATCCTCATTGTCGGGACGCTGGTCGGCCTGCAATCGGTCGGGATAAACCTGACGACGCTCAACGTCATCGCCGGGGCGGTCGGCATCGGGGTGGGTTTCGGGCTTCAGAACATCGCGAGCAATTTCATCAGCGGGCTGATCATTCTGCTCGAACGGCCCATCAAGGTCGGCGACCGAGTCGTCATCGGCGACACCGAGGGCGACGTGATGGAAATCGGCGCGCGCAGCACCACGCTCGTGACCAACAACAACATCGCGGTCATCGTGCCGAACTCGCGCTTCGTGTCGGAAAGCGTGATCAACTGGAAGTACACCGACAACCTCGTCCGCTTCGAGATTCCGGTCACGGTCGAATCGGACGCCGACCCGCGGACCGTCGAACGGCTGCTGCTCGACATCGCGGCGGCCAATCCGGACGTGCTCAACTCGCCGCCGCCGGACGTCTGTTTCAATGAATTCACCGACCGCGGAATGAAGTTCCTGCTTCGCGTCTGGAACCAGAACCACCTTCATAAAAAGCTGGTCCTGCTCAGTGCGCTCAACTTCGCCATTCACGAACGGTTCGCCGGGGCGGGCATCGAAATCGCGATTCCGAAAAAGAATCCGCCCCGGGTTCAACCGACGCCGAACGAACTCGCATCGGTTTCATAAGGGATGAAGAGAATGCGGAATGCGGAATATCGAATGCGGACTGAAACAGCGAAGTTGCTCATTCCGCATTCGATATTCCGCATTCTCTTTCTATTTCTCCGCCGGGATGAACTGCACCTGGTGCTTCTTCATCATGCTGTAGAGGCGCGGGCGATACACCCCGAGCAGATTGGCGGCGGCCTGCTTGTTTCCACCGGTCCGGTTGAGTGCCGCCTTTACAACGAAGGCTTCGATGCTTTCGAAGAAATCGGGCGCGGGCGTGTCGCCGTCCGGCGCCGGAATCCGCGCCACGAGTTCCTCGATCAGTGATTCAAACGTTGAACCCGTTTCCGACACGACCGCCGGTGTGATGACCACCCGTTCGGGTGTTTCCGAGATTTCCTCGACCGGGGTCGGCGTGGGCAACGCCACGCGGGACGGCTGGCGTTCGAAGCGGTTGGAAATGATGTGAGCTTCGATGACTTCGCCCGGCGTCATCAGCACGGCGCGTTCCATCGTGTTCTGCAATTCGCGCACGTTGCCCGGCCACGAATGCTCGAACAGCTTTTCGTAACTTTCCCGCGAAAGGCGATTGGCGGGCCGGTTGTACTTTTTGGCGAAGTGGGCGAGGAAGTATTCGGCCAGCCGCTGTACGTCGTCGTTGCGCTCGCGCAGCGGCGGCACATGCACTTCGATGGTGTTGATGCGGTAGTACAAATCCTCGCGCAGCAACCCCTGCTCGATGGCTTCGAGCGGACTGCGATTGGTCGCCGAGATGAGCCGAAAGTTGGCTTCCCGCGGCTTGTCGTCGCCGATCCGGTAGTACACCCGCTCCTGCAACACGCGCAGCAGCTTGGGTTGCAGTTCGAGCGGCATTTCGCCGATTTCATCCATGAGCAGGCTGCCGCCGTTGGCCTGTCCGATGAATCCCGACTTTTCCTGGGCGGCCCCGGTGAACGCGCCCTTGGTATGCCCGAAAAGTTCGGATTCGATGAGTTCCTTGGGTAGCGCGGCGCAGTTGACCTTCACGAAGGGTTTGGACGCCCGCAGGCTGCGGTAGTGAATCGCGTTGGCGACCATTTCCTTGCCCGTCCCCGATTCCCCGATGACGAGCACGTTGGCGTCGGACTCGGCCACGCAGTCGATCATTTCATAAATGGCCTGCATCGCCTTGCTGCCGCCGATGATGTCGAAATAGGAATCGCGCGAGCGTAGCTGATTTCTCAGCCGGTTGATTTCGCGGGCCTGCTCGCGGCGCTCAATGGCCTTTTCGATGAGCAGCAGCACTTCCTCGAACTGAACCGGCTTTTCGACGAAGTGAAACGCCCCGGCCTTGGTCGCCTCGATGGCGGTGGTGACCGACGAGTATCCCGTAATCATGATGATTTCAGTTTCGGGATACAGATTCTTGAACTGGCGCACGACCTCGATGCCGTCCAGATCGGGCAGCATCATGTCGGTCAGCACCACGCTGAACGGCCTCGACTCCGCGATCAGAAGGGCTTTTTCGCCGGTGTCGGCAACGGCCACTTCGTACCCGCGCGAGGAAAGGTGAAATTCGGCCAGTTCCGTCATGGCGCTGTCGTCGTCGATGACGAGAATCGAATGGGGGGGCATCAGTCGGTGTCTCCTTGGGACTGGGGGTGAAAAGGTTCCGCTTTGACCAGATTGGTAATCGGGCGACCGCACAGGCTGGCCACGGCCATCATCAGTTCGAGCGGTTCGACCGGTTTGGAAAGGTGCATCTGGAACCCGGCTTCGAGAACCTGGATGCGGTCGTTGGTGCTGCCGTACGCCGTGAGCGCCAGCGCGGGAACCCGGCCCGCGCCGGAATTCGGAAGCGCGCGGACCTTTCGCATGAAGTCATAGCCGTCCTCGTCCGGCATGCCGATGTCGGAGACGATGGCGTCGAAATGATGGTCTTCCGATGTCAGCCACCGCATCGCCTCGCCGACATTTGAACAGACCGTCACCCGCGCGCCGAAATTCCGCAACAGGGTCGAAACCAGATCACGCACCGGCTCCTCATCGTCAAGCGTCAGGATGGACAATCCGTTCAGCGTGGGATTGAAGCGCAGCCGCGCGCTCGGAATCCCGCCGTTTTCACGGGTGGGCAGCGGGGGCGGTTCGAGCGTCACGGCTTCCATGCCTCCGGTAATCCGCAGATTTCGCCGGATTTCGGGCAGCGGGAAATCGACGATGAAGGTTGCGCCCCGGCCTTCCCCCTCGCTCTCGGCCTGAATCGTGCCGCCGTGCAGTTCCACGATGTAGCGGGCCAGCGACAGTCCCAGCCCGAGGCCCGTTTTGCGCCGCGCGCCGGGTGCGTTCCCCTGATTGAAGCGGTCGAAGATGAACGGCAGGGCCTCCGTCGCGATGCCGCGTCCCGTGTCCTTGACCATCAACCGGACGCCCTTGCCCTGTTTTTGAATCGCGACCTCGATGCGACCGCCCGACGGCGTGAACTTGATGGCGTTCGACATCAGGTTCCACACCACCTGCTGAATCCGGTCCGAGTCGCCGTAAAAGTTGCCGAGATCGGCATCCGCGGTAAAGGAAACCTCGATTTCCTTGGCTTCCGCCGAGGGACGAAGGGTTTCGAGCGCGGCGGTGGTCACGTCCCGCAGCGACATCTGGTCGAGTTCCAGCTTGAGCTTTCCGGAAATGATGCGGGCGGTGTCGAGCAGGTCCTCGACCAGCCGCAACTGGGTGTTGGCGCTCTGTTCGATGATGCGGACCGCCTTGGTCACCATGGCGGGATCGACCTGCGTCGAGTTCAGGATTCTCGCCCAGCCGAGCATGGCGTTGAGCGGCGAGCGGAGTTCGTGGGAAACGAGTGCCACGAATTCATCCTTGGACCGGTTGGCCGCTTCGGCCTCGTCGCGGGCCTGCCGTTCGAGATCGAGCAGACGCGCCCGGATTTCCTGCGCCCGTTTCTGTTCATGAATGTCGGTGCAGGTCCCGATCCACATCTGGATTGCTCCCGCTTCATCGGTAATCGGCACGCCCCGCGCCAGAAACCAGCGAAAAATGTTGTCGTGGCGACGCAGGCGGAACTCCGCCTCGAACGTCACGCCGGTGTTCAGTGATTCGGTCCAGCGGGCGACCGTCTCTTCCAGATCGTCGGGATGAACCACGGTTTTCCAGCCCCAGCCGAGCGACTGTTCGGGCGGAAGACCGGTGTATTGCTGCCACTGAAAATTGTGGTAGCTCGTGCTGCCGTCAGGTTCGGATGTCCAGACGATGCTTGGAATCGTCTCGGTCAGCGTCCGGAAGCGGGCTTCCGCCTGTTCCGCCAGAAAGCGCGCCTGGCGTTCGGCCCACAGCAGGTCCTCGCGCTCGCGTTCGATTTCCTTGCGGGCCGTGATGTCTTCGGTGATACCCACGATGCGAACGGGTTCGCCCTGATCGTCCCGAACGACGAACGAACGCCCGCGTGCCCATTTCACGACGTCGCCGTCGAGGACCACCCGATATTCCTGATCGACCCCGGTCGTCCCCGACTTTTCGGCGAAATCCGCCAGCACCCATTCCCGGTCGTCGGGATGAATCCGATCCCACCATTCATTGGGATTTTCATAAATCCGCTCGACCGAAAATCCCCAGAGCTTTTCATAGACCGGGCTGATGTACTGAACCCGGCCGGTCTTGTAGTCGAGAATCCAGAAAACGTCCTCGATGTGCGATTCGAGCTGACGAAACCGCGATTCGCTTTCGACCAGCGATTCCTGACTCTTTTTCAACGCGGAGATGTCGCCGGAAATCCCGGCCACCTGAACGTGCCGGTTGCCTTCCTCGCACAACGACTGGCCCCGCAGAAATACCCATTTCACGGTTCCGTCGGGCTGGAGAATCCGGAATTCGAGATTGGTTTCACCGACTTCCGTCACGGCTTTTCGAAGGGTGGCCTCGACCGCCGGGCGATCCGAGGCCAGCACGATGTGCATCCAGTCGTCGAAAGTAAGCTGTTCCGTGCAGGGCTTCCGACCGTAGAGCAGATAATGTTCATCCGACCACAGAACGGTGTCCGACTCCGGGTCCCAGCTCCACATCCCCGCATTCCCGGCCGAGAGCGCCAGTTTGAGCCAGCGGCCGTTTTCGAGCAGCTTGCGGTTGGCGGCATCGAGCTTGGCGAACTTTCGCCGCATGGTTCTTCCGCTGAACACGAGCAGGAAAACGACGCCGACCGGCCCGACGATGGCCACCACCGTGGTGGTCTGGACGAACAGCCGGTAGCGCCGCCACTGGCTTTCCAGAAAAAGGTCTTGTTCAACCCGGATTTCGGCGATTTCCGACCGGATGGCATCCATCGTCCGCTTTCCCTGATCCGTCATCACGAATCCCCTCGCGGCATCGATACCAAATTGCTCACGCAGTTCGAGCGTCCGGTCGACTTCGGTGATTTTTCGGGAGATGAGTGCTTCCAGCGTGTTGATGCGGCTGGTCTGAAATCGTGAAACGGTCGTCAGTTCGCGTACCTGTTTCCAATCATCGCGGATGCGTGCCCGCGCGGCAGTGTAGGGTTCGAGGTACTCCCTCCGATCCGTTAGCAAATACCCCCGCTGACCGACTTCCAGATCCTGTAGGTCGGAAAACAGACGACTGATTTTCTCCGAGAAATTCCGGGCCGAAATGACCTCCTCGGATGCCAGTGACTGACTTCGGGTGGTCGCCAGAAACAGTCCGCCCAGCGTCAGCATGAGAATGCCGATGGTAAACAGGGAGAAAAGAAGTTTTCGCTCGATGGAAATGAACATGGCGGAGGGGACGAAACCAGGAGTGGGTTAAACCTGTGACAAAGCCGGTCGAAATGGATACGGGCAGGCAGCGACGGGTTTGGCTTGGTGTCACACAGCACCACGGCGGGACGGTATCGGGATGAACCAAGCCGGAAATATCCTTTGACCGAAGCCTGCGTCACCCGCTTCTGGCCAATCGCCCCGACTCGACGGCAGCCCGCAGCACGACCAGCAGTTCCTTCGGATCGGGCGGAATCGGCACCCGGTGGCTGAAACCGTATCCGAGCGCGGACAACCGTTCATTGAAATTCGACGGACGAAACAACGCGATTCGAGCCACCGGGTTCTGACCCGCCTTTTCCAGAACGGAGACCCGCTGAAGAATCAGGTTGATCAACTGACGGTTCGTCGCCATGTCCACCAGAACCGCGTCCGGGCCGTCCAGGTCGGGATGCAGGGAAAAAACATCTCCCGCGTGAAATTCCTGAACCTTCGCCCCGCACTGATTCATGACCCGTCCGATGGCGGTACGCAATCCCGCGTCATCCGCGATCACCCAGATGTTCAGACCATCCACGATGGCCGGACAGGGATCGCCGGAACGCGCCTTTACCTCGGATGACTGAATGAAATACTGAGCCATGGTCGGATACCTGAACGATGAACGATGAACGATGAACGATGAACGATGAACGATGAACGATGAACGATGAACGATGAACGAACGTCCGGTTTCAGCCTCGGCCTGTCAACCGTTTTTTCGCCGGACTCCAGACTCTCGACTCCAGACTGTCTCTTCACTTCATCGTTCATCATTCATCGTTCATCGTTTCCGCCTAAATGCTGGTCTTGCGATGGGCCAGCAGGCGCAGAAAGCTGTTGATGACCCCGTGCAGCAGGGCGTACACGAGCAACGCCAGCAGAATCGGCAGCGCCAGCGTAAAGCCGCCTTCAAGCGACGGACTCGGCACGATGCCCTGGAACGGGCCGTAGAGGAGGGCGGTCGCGCCCCGGATAAACTGCACGAACCCCGCGCTCGATTTGGCCGCCATCAGGGACAGCAAAAACCGGAGGGCCAACAGGCCGTAAATCAGGAAGAATCCGAAATCCACGATTTGCGAAACGCGAGCCACACCGCGGGCGATAGTCACCTCGCGCTCGGCCTGAACCACTTCCCGAACCGCCTTCCCCCGCAAATCCTCGGCCACCTGCCGGACCTGCTCCTGATCCTGCGGAATGTTGCGCTCGGCTTCGGAGACGATTTCCGAATTGACCTCATTGATGACGCGGGCCTTCACATCCGCATGC
Organism: Blastocatellia bacterium NZW_1522; assembly: GCA_039793685.1. Classification (GTDB taxonomy): domain Bacteria; phylum Acidobacteriota; class Blastocatellia; order Chloracidobacteriales; family Chloracidobacteriaceae; genus JAAFHI01. The sequence continues at coordinate 105,939 of JBDRAL010000037.1, read as the reverse complement.
TGAACTTCGCGACGCTGTTCCTCGATGTAAAGCTTGTTGTCTTCCATGACCTCTCCTCTTTCCGCTTCCGATCTTTCCGAACTCAGTCGGTCCGGAAGCCCATCGAATGTAGTTACCTTTCCTTTATCAAGTTGCGTGCCACAGCTTTCAGATTCGAACCGCAAATCGAAAAGCACAAGTAAACCATTTATTTTCAATGTTTTATATCTTCAGCCAGCAATCCCTGAAAAAAGAGGCGTATTGATTTCATACAGACTGGTTCCGGTTCACGCGCTCCCCCACCGTACGGTTTTCAAACACGAAAAAAAGACGGCGGGAACACCCCCGCCGCCCTCGCTCCTCCCTCATCCGTGCTGGTCAACGGCGGGAGCCTCTGGAAAGCCACCATTTACCCGGCTGCCCGGCGCTTGAGCCGTCCGGCGAAATCGGAGACGACCTTCAGAGGTGAATCCGAGCCGGATTTGGTCCGTTGGGCCGATACGCGGTAGGAAACCAGCGCGCCGCATCCCATTCCGATTCCGAAAACCGCGATGGTCGTCGCCCACGGGTTGTTGCGTCCGATGGAAACCGCGAGGTCCTTCGCCGCGGACAACCCGAACGAACCAGTCTTCCGGCCCCGGGACGGCTGAGGCAGCGGGCAGAAATTTTCCTGGGTGAAACCGCTTTCCATCGGCCCGCCAGTCACCACGGCCAGATCGGGGTGCATGGTGGCCATGGGCGGATCATCGGTCGGAAGCAGGTCGGGTGTCGCCAGCGAAGGTACCGGGTCCTGAAAATTCCGCTCGTCAGTATTGGGGTTCGTCAGTGGTTGTTTCGTCATAGGTTCCTCCGTTTCACATTCGTTCCATCCATCGGATCGCCGACACCGGCACGGTTCAAACCGGAAAGACATGGTTGCAAGGAAAACCGGCTTGAACGATGCCGGCGGCAGCGTTCCTCCTGCGTCGCGCGGGGAGCGTTATTTCCCGCCGATGGCGCGACCGATTTCCTCGACCGCCTCGCCCGCCTTGCGGCGAACCGTGCCGGCCTTTTCCTGAATCCGGCCCTTCAGATTCTGGGCTTCACCCTCGGTTTCGAGTTGCTTGTCGTCGAGCAGTTCACCGGCCTTTTCCTTGACCTTCCCGATGACCTGATTGCCTTTACCCTTGAGTTCTTCCTTGTTGTACATGACCTTGTCTCCTCGAATGATTTTTAGGTTGGACGGCGGCGTCCAGTCCTTGAGATTTCCGTTCACGTCCGGCAAGGACTGTCGCTCCGTCCCTGCCCTCACTGTGGCAAGGCCCGTGCCACAAACGGCAAAAACAGTGTCGGCGCAACGTAACCCTCTTGTTTCCTTGAGTTTTTGGACTTTTCTCGAATTGTCGATGGGCCGGAGCATTCCCCACCGGATTGTTCGAATCGCGGACGCACCGCAGTCCGGGTGTATCGCCCTGATGCAACCGCCCGCCCGGTTGCCGGACACCTCGAACCGTTTTTCCGGCCGTTTTCGATGGAACGGGAATTGCACGCTCCAAGCCGATTCGGACGACCGACCGGCCGTCCGGGGCGAAGGCCCTTCGCGCCTCGCCATCCCATTCACAGGAGACGGAAACCATGCTCAGCAACATCACCGAAATTCGCGAACGCGCCCGGAAGAAAATCGAGGAAGGCGCAATGACCGCGGGCTATCAGCTTGATCCCGAGATGGCGGTGGCGATCCTCAACGAGGCGCTGGCGAGCGAAATCGTGTGCGTACTCCGATATCGCAACCATTACTTCATGGCCTCGGGCATTCATTCCGCGAGCGTGGCCGCGGAATTCCTCGCACATTCCAATGAGGAACAGATTCATGCCGACCTCATTGCCGCGCGCATCCGGCAACTCGGAGGAAAGCCCGACTTCAATCCTTCAATCCTCACCGAACGCAGCCACAGCGAATACCGCGAGGGCGGCACGCTCGCGGCCATGATTCGCGAGGACCTCATCGCGGAACGCATCGCCATCGACACCTATCGCGAAATCATTGCCTTCTTCGGCGAAAAAGACCCGACGTCACGCCGCGTCATCGAGGAAATTCTTGCGAAGGAAGAAGAACACGCCGATGAACTCGCCGATCTGCTCGACGTCATCGAACCCGCCGGCCGGGCCACGGGAAAACTCACCCTGATCGACGAACGCGAACAGGCCCTGGCCGCAAAGGGTGGAGAATAGAACGATGTTCTGTTGCGTCCGTTGAAAGGCACCCCGCCGGGATGCGCATTGGATTCACGCAACTGAAACGGAACTACCAATCCCCGATAGACGAAGGAGGAGCATCGGCAACCCGCCGCGCTCCTCCTTTTCACTATTCCATCACCAGCAGACAGGCTTCGTACGGCGGAAGGTCGAGTTCGGCGCTTCGTTCACGAACCTCGACCTCGAAGGCGTTGCGCCATTCCCGCCAGTTTCCATCCGACGGGAACCCCGTCACCCGGTAGCCGGGCAAATGATTTCCCGAAAGGTTGAGGACCACCACCACGCCGCCCGGCGCGTCGGCGCTCCATCTCAAATAGGCCAGAACGCCGCGCTCGACATCTTCGTGAATGAAGGCGAGTTCGTCGGACCGCAGCGCGGGATGGGCTTTCCGAAGATGAATCAGGTCGCGAACGTATTCGCGCAATCCGCGATTGTCCTCGCTCGCCAGCAGCCGCCAGTCGATCTTGTTGGGATCGACCGTTTTCGGCGAACTCACGCCGAATTCGTCTCCCATCCAGAGCATCGGAATCCCAATGGCGGTCATGAGCATGGCCGCTCCGAGCCGGACCCTGCGAAACGCTTCCGGTCCGAGGATTCCCCGTTCCCCAAGGCGCACCAGAACCCGCTCGTGGTCGTGGTTACCAAAATAGTTGACGACCGACACGGCCCCGGCGAATCCGTTCCGGCGCGCGTCGAGGGCGTTTTTCAAACTTTCAAAATCCGCTTCGCCGAGCATGGCCGCGGTCACGGCATGCAGGAACGGCTCATGCCAGCACCCGTCCATCGGCCCGTCGGGACCGCACACCGCCGGATCGGAGGGAATGTATTCGGCCACGTTGTAGAACGGCTTGGCCGCGGCGGTCTTTCGCGTTTCGGAAACGATCCAGCCGAGAAAGTCGAAATTGTCGATCTGCCGGGCCGCGTCATAGCGGATGCCGTCGATGTGGAATTCACGAATCCAGTACCGCCCCACGTCCCCGATGTACTGTCGGGCGGGCCAGACGTTCAATCGCTCGTCGTAATGATCGTAGTTGAATTCCGGCCCCCAGCTCATCGCCGGATCCTTCGGGTCATGGTGATACCAGTAATCATGGTCGATCAATGCCAGCGGCGCACCCGTGTCGGAGTGGTTGTAGACACCGTCCATGATGACCCGCATCCCGCGCGCGTGACACTGGTCGATGAGGTGCTTGAGCCGGTCCGTCGCGCCGTAGGTCGATTCCGCCGCCATGAAATAGCGCGGGTTGTAGCCCCAGCCGTGCGTTCCGGGAAATTCCTTGACCGGCATCATCTCGATCGCATTCACCCCGAGATCGGCGAGGTAGTCGAGCTTTTCCGTCACATCGTCGAAGGTCCCGCGCTGGAACGGGTCGGCTTCCCCACCCGAGAAATCCCCGACATGCATTTCATAAATGACCAGATCGCGGTCGGCGGGAAGCTGCTCGGCATCGTGTCGCCATTCGAAGGTATCCACGATCCGGAATCCGTCGCGGGTGTGAAGGACGGCGCATTCCGCTTCGGCGTCAACGTCCGTGGCGTATGGGTCGATGACCGTGACCCACTGGTCGGGTTCGTGGAACCAGCTTTTTGACCTGACCTGAAACCGATAGGTGTGTCGTCCGTCGGGCAGTTCGAGGCGGGTCCGGAAATGACCGTCCTCGCCCTTCTCCATCGGGATGTCCTCCCAATCGGAAAAGGAGCCGGAAACCGACGCTTCGAGGTTGTTGGGGGCGAAAAGTTCAATCTCAACCGGAAAAACCTTGTCTTTGCGGGCCATGGCGAAACTCCTGAAGTGAATCGGGTTGGTCGCGGGGGCGGATTCGCTCCGGAGAACGGTGTATGGGGAACATACGCCGCGTATGCTTTTCGTTTTCCCGATGTCCGATCCGAGGACGGAGCATCGTAAAAAACCCTCGAAATCCGTAAGAAAACCGCCTGTTGCAACCGTTATCCGGATGGCACGCAAGTTGCATTCCTCAATGGCAACACGTTCAAAAATCCCGCAACCAGCGGACCATTCAAGGAGAGACTCCAATGAGCAACCATTCCGAACTCATCTCGACACTCAACGGACTGATCGAAACCTGCAAGGACGGCCAGGAAGGCTTTCAATCCGCCGCCGGCGTCATGACCGACGTGGGAATTCGTCAGATTTTTCTCGACGCCTCGAACGAACGGGCGGTGTTCGTCTCCGAACTCCAGAAACTGGTGAACGAATCCGGCGGGACTCCGGAAACCTCCGGCACGGTCGCGGCGGCGCTTCACCGCGGCTGGATCAACCTCAAGGCGGCCGTCACCGGCAAGGATGAACGGGCCGTCCTCGAAGAATGTCTGCGCGGCGAAGACGTGGCCGTCACCATCTATCGCGAAGCCCTCGACAAACTCCTGCCGACGTCGGTCGCGGCGGTGGTTCAGTTGCAGTACGACAAGATTCTCGAAAGTCGCGACCGGGTTCGCGGATTGAAAATCGTGACCTCGGCGGTGGCCCGGGCTTAAAACGGAATTCCGCACCGCCCCCCGTTTGACCTCGGTTCTGCCGAAGGTGGGCGGACATCCAAAAACGGACACGGCCCGGGAGATGACCGAACAGGAATTGTTCGAGAATCTTCCCGGGCCTTTCGCCTGCCGCAAAACCGAACGACGGTTACTGATTCGACGAGTCGCCGTCCGGCCAGACGACCGGATTGAGCGGACTCGCCGCCCGGTCGCCGGGCTGGCAGCCGGGCAGCCACGTCGCAAGGTCGTCCGCCCGGTTGGGATTGTCGGGAGGGATGACTCGCGCCTCGGCGTCCATGTAAATGACGGTCATGATTTCGCGGACCAGGTCGGTCGGGTTCGGCGGCGCGCCGTGGATGGTCCAACCGGAATGAAAAGTCGCGTCGCCGGGGTTCATCGCTCCGTGGGTCGTCATCTTCAAGCCTTTTTCGGCGATGAAGGCGCGAAAAACTTCCTCCGACCGGTCCGAAATGGGCAGATCGCCCAGTCCGCCGAGGTGATGCGAGCCGGAAACGAACGTCATCCCGCCGACCGCTTCAGTCACCGGCACGAGCGGCATCCACATCGTGACGGTTTTGTCGGTATCGAGCGGCCAGTAGTGCTGATCCTGATGAAACGGCGTCGGGCCGCCGCCCGGCTCCTTGAACAGCGCCTGATCGTGATAGAGCCGGACCCGCGCCACGCCCATCAACTCCGCCGCGACGCGCGCGAACCGGCGGGCCAGGACAAACCGGCGCACGCCCTCGTCCACCGTCCAGAGGTTCATCACCTGAAGGAATGCCCGGCCGTACACGTCGCGTTCCTCCAGCGGACGGTTTTCCCGGTTGTGCCTCATCGCCGCGTCGCGAATGACGGGCCGGAAAGCCGCGATTTCCGCTTCGTCGGCGAGACCGCGAATAAGGACATGACCGTCCCGACGATAGGATTCAGCCATTTCCCGCGTAACCGTCGGGCGGTCCGCCAGGGATGGAAGCCCGTGAATTGCCATTCGTTTTATCTCCGAAAGAAAACCGCCGCCGCGGTCCGGTTCTTTTCAAAACCGGCCGTGGATGGTATGAAACCTTCTAACCTGAAAAACGAACCGGCTTCAACCATCCGTCCGCCCCGGCCGTCGTATTCGGGGATGTACCCGGAAACTGGATTCATCATGACGTTCTGCCTCGGAATGAAAACGATTGACGGTCTGGTGGCCATCGCCGACACCCGGATCACCTCGGGCATCGAACACCGCACCAGCCGAAAACTGACGATTCACCACCACGCCGGTTTTCCCGTGTTTCTCATGACGTCCGGCCTGCGCTCGGCGCGCGACAAGGTCGTGACCTATTTCGACGAATGGCTGCGGGGCAGCCACCCGGCCTGTGCCCGGCTCTACGAACTGGTCAACGCCTATTGCCAGCAGGTTCGCCGCGTGGCCGAGGAAGACCGGTTCTATCTCGAAAACAGCGGCCTCCGGTTCGATCTCTTTTCGCTCATCGGCGGCCAGCTCGGCGAGGACGGCGAACACAAACTTTTTCTGGTCTACCCGCAGGGCAACTGGGTGGAAATCGGCGAAAGCTCGCCCTACGCCATCATCGGCAACGCCTACAACGGGAAGCCGGTCCTCGACCGCCTGCTTGATTACGGCTGTTCGCTCGACGCCGCGCTCAAGGCGGGCGTGCTGGCGTTCGACTTTACACGCACGAGCGCAACCGACGTGGATTACCCGATCGACGTGGCGCTGCTGGCCAACGGTTCGCGGCACATTGTCGAACACCGCTACACCGCCGCCGACCTGAACGGTTATGCCGAATGGTGGAACGCCGCGCTCCGCAAAACGGTCACTGAGGCGCCGTCCGACTGGACCGCCGACATTCCGCATCCTGCCCGACCCGAAGCGAAAGGAACCGAGCATCATGCCGCCACCGGCGATTGATCCGGACGTCATTGCAACGCTTCGCGAACTCGACCCGGACGACGACGGATTTTTCCGGGAAGTCGTCATGACCTTTCTCGCCAACACCGGTCCGCAGCTTGAAACGCTTCGGCGGGGATGGGCCGACCGGGACCCGCACGCCGTTGAGCGTGCCGCCCACAAACTGAAAGGCGGCTGCGCCGCGATGGGCGCCAACCGGTTGTCCCGATTGTGCGCCCAACTGGAAGAACTGGCCCGGACCGCCGTGCTGCCGGAAAGCGACGCGGACGTGCTGGAAATTCTCGCCGAGTACGACCGGTGCCGTGCCGAACTCGAACCGCTCTGTTCAAACTGACCAATTTTTCACGGCCTCGTGAATCCGTTCGGCACTTCTCCGACGAACTCCATTCCGTTACGCCCGGCTTCAACCGGGAATTTTCGAAAAAAACGGTCCGGTATTGCCGCCGCGGGCGGTTCGTTCACTTGCCGAAAGGCGTGAAATCGCGACAATCCGCGCGTTGACCCAGAAACCCGTCGTCCCCGGTGGCACGGGGCGGGCGATCCGGACGCACCGAGACCGATGCCCGAACCGTTGCGCGTCAACCACCTGAAACTTGTTGAAGGAACGCACGAAACCGTGGCGGAACCGATTTTGAAACGCGTCGCCTCCGGCGACCGAACCGCCGTTCAAACCTGCATCGACACGCATGGCGCGCTGGTCTGGGCACTCGCCCGACGCTATTCGCCGACGCAAGCCGATGCCGAAGACGCGGTCCAGGAAATCTTTATCGACTTGTGGAAGTACGCCGACCGCTACGACGAAACCCGCGCGGCGGAATCCACGTTCGTCGCGATGGTCGCCCGACGGCGGCTCATCGACCGCTACCGACAGCGGAAACGAAGTTCCGAAGTCCTTTCGTTCGACGACACGACCCCCGACGCCGTCACCCGGCATGACCGGGTCCTTGAAATGAACGCCGATGCCGCCCGCGCCAACAAGGCGATGACCGCCCTCAAACCCGACCAGCAAAAGGTCATCAAACTGGCGATTTATCAGGGCATGTCGCATCAGGAAATCGCCGATGCCACGGGAATTTCGCTCGGCACGGTCAAAACCCACATTCGCCGCGGCTTGATCAGCCTTCGTGACGCGCTGGGCATCCGGCAGCCTCAATCCGCCAAGGAGTCATCCCTATGACGCCTTCACCATTTGAACGTCTTCATGAATTGATGGCCGACCGGGCAATCGGGGGTCTGACCGACGCGGAATCGGCGGAACTGCTGCGCCTGCTGAACGATTTTCCCGACGAATCCGACGACGCCTACGACCTGACGGCGGCGGCGGTCGCCATCGGCGGCATCTCGCCCGACGCGCCCCTGCCCGCGCGCCTGCGCGACAGCGTTCTCGCCACCGCCGAGGAACATTTTTCGGTTCGCCCAGCCACGCGCGCGGAAGTCGTCGCGTTTCAGCCTCCGGCCCGACGCCCGGAGAAGCCTTCGAACTGGGTCCAGTGGTCCGGCTGGCTCGCGGCCGCAGCCTGCCTCGTCATCGCCGTCGGGCTGGGATTGCAGCGACCGGTCGGCCCCGGGCCGACGCCCGACCCGGCGCGCGAGTACCGAGAACTCATTTCACTGCAAAAGGATACGGTCAAGGCATCGTGGTCGCCGACAGGCGATCCCGGCGCAAAGGACGTCAAGGGCGACGTGATCTGGAGCAACGCGCGGCAGAAAGGCTTCATGCGGTTTGAGGGCCTGCCGGTCAACGCGCGCGACCTCGCGGTGTACCAGTTGTGGATTTTTGACGGCACGCAGGATGAACGCTATCCGATTGACGGCGGCGTCTTCGACATTTCGAGCGGCGGCGAGGTCATCGTCCCGATCAAGGCCCAGATCGACGTCAAACAGCCGGTCATGTTCGCCGTGACGGTCGAAAAACCCGGCGGGGTGGTCGTTTCCAAACGCGAACGCCTGCTGGTAATCGCCAAAGTGGGAACGGACGGACGAACCGCCTGGTCCGTCCGTCCGTTCGATGAATCCGGGCCGAAGCTCTCGCTCGCGGCCACTTTTCCCCACTGACGTCTTTTCTCAAACCGGTCGCAACCGGCCAACCGCCAGAAAACCATCAAACATCGGCCCGTCGCCCTTTTTCGCGGCGGCGGGCGTCTTGAACGCCGGCACTCCGGCGACTCCCGGCAGATCGTCTTCGGTACGACCGTCCGCCCCGCTTCCGAACAGCCCGAAGACGGTTCGGTCGTTTTTCTGCCCGAGAATTTCCAGAATCATCGCGTACCAGTTTTTCGACACGCCGAACGCCCGGACGAACTTCCCGAGAATCCGCGATTCCTCCTCGGAAAGCGGCCCGTCGCTCAGGGCGCAATCCGCCATGTTGATGATGATGCGGGTTTTCTGGTCATTGGTGAGAATCGGCTCGGCTTCGCGCAGAAACGCATCGACCGAAAACCGGGACCGGTACGCGATGGCCTGGGAAACGAGAAAATTGCCGAGGCCGATCTGGAATGTCCCCTGCGCGTCGCGGTTCGCGCCGACGACCGAAAGGAGAAAACCGACCTCCTGACTTCGAAGCTGCCGATCCGACGAAATCAGATAAAGCAGCGAGAGAACGAAGGCAAGTTCCGGCGTCAGCGGCTCGCCGGACACGACGGGTCTACGCAAAGCATAGGCAGAGAAAGACATACGCACGCTCCTTGTATTGCGCGGCGTGACCGGAGTCACCCCGCAAACCGTGGGTTGAAACGAGTTCGACGAAGGCGGGTCGGTTCAACCGCGCGGTGGAGCGCGTAGCGAGGAAGTGGAAAGAAGGATTGAGCGGACAAACGGCGTGGTGGCGCGTCCCCCGCGGAACGACGACAACGAGCGAAACCGGGGTTCCCAGCGCCAGGCGGTCGCGGCCAGCGCAACCGTATGCCCGTTGCCGCTATGCGCCCGGGCGGGGTGGTGCAACCGGACGTGCCGAACCCCATCCAGCCGGGACTTTGTCGTAGCGGCCAGTGATTCGGAGTCGGATTCAGCGACCTGTACCTCGACGGTCTCTACATCCGCGTCCTCGACCAGCAACCGCGCCTCCGCCGCGACGCCCGAGGAGAGCATCGCCAGAAGGCAGAGGATGGACAGCAGCCAGTTTCGCATTCGAGGTCTTGCGGACATTTCCCCAGGTCGAAAAACTTCCGCTTCCGGGGAATTCAATTTGGGATACAGTTTGCTTCGCCAATGAGGGATTTGCCACATCCGGACGACGGGTTCAACCTCGATTCCCCGAAAAACCTTTCATGAGAAGGATTTCATCAGATTATGGCGACTCAGAATCCAAACGCGGCGCACTTCCCGCGCTCCAAACCGGTGATGACCGGCCTTTCCGGCAACGAAATGTACTGCCTGCACCAGAAGAACTTCCGCCCCGGAAGCCTGGTGATCGGCAACAGCGTCTATTCCCTCGGCGTTCTCGGCAGCATCGGTTCGAGTTTTCAGGGGCTGGTCGGCGGCGAGGTGACGCAGGTCACGAACCTCATCCACGAAGGGCGGCTTCAATCCTTTCAGCGGATGGTCAAGGAAGCTGAACAGCACGGCGGGACCGGCATCACCGGCGTTTCCAATGAGTTGCGACACTTTCAGGGAAACATCGAATTTCTCACCGTGGCCTCGACGATTCACCACGAAGGCGAACAGTCCGAACGGCTGAAGTTTTCGACCGCCTGCGACGGGCAGGAACTGTACTGCATACTCGACTCGGGCTATCTGCCGATGCGGTTCGTGTTCGGCAACGTCGCCTACTCCATCGGCGTCGGCGGGGGGCTGATGGGCGGCCTCAAAAGTCTCGGGCGCGGCGAAATCAAGGAATTCAGCAACGTTTTCAACGCCACCCGCCACCTCGCCCTCCAGCGGGTGATGGCGGAAGCGAGTTCGGTCGGGGCCAACGCGGTGGTCGGCATCCAGACGACCGTCAAGCCGTTTCAGGGCGTCCATGAAATGATGATGACCGGGACCGCCGCCCTCCATCCGGACCTTCCTCCGGAATTCAAACAGTATCCGCTGACCAGCGACCTGACCTGTCAGGAAATGTGGAATCTGGCGAACATGGGCTTCATCCCGCTGCGGCTCGTCCTCGGCACGGCGGTCTACTCGCTCGGATTCGTCGGCGGACTGAAATCGCTGTTCAAGTCGTTCGTCCGGGGCGAAATCAACGAACTCACCTCGCTCATCTACGAAGCCCGCGAACACGCCATCGGCCTCATTTCCGCCGAAGCCGAGGCCATCGGGGCCGACGACGTGGTGGGAATCAAGACCCACATCCACGAAATGGGCAATCTCATCGAATTCATGGCCATCGGCACAGCCGTCAAACGCCATCCGGCGGCGAAAACCTTCACCTCCGTCCTCCCCGCGCAGGCCGTGATGAAGGACAAGGACACCTGGATCAGCGAAGGCGCGTTCTTCCGCGTCGGCGCGACGGAAGGATGAGGGGAACTTTGAATTATGAGTTATGAATTATGAATTATGAATGGGGAGTCGGTGAGCGGCTGGCTGGAACCGGGGTTTAGAGCGGTTTTTGATTGCCTGCGACCTTTCGGAGTCTAGCCCGTAGCCGGAGCGCTTTGGCGAGGACGTTGGAAATCAATTGGATTCAACGGTTTCCGCCGAACATGAAACCCACAGCCTCCCTTCGGTCCGGCTGTGGGCTACATTCTTCATTGGTCGCTTGCAATCGAAAACCGCTCTCGGCTTACTTCCCAACCGACAATTCATAATTCATAATTCATAACTCATAATTCATAATTCAAAGCTCACTCACGAAGTCCCTGAACTCCGGAATGTCGTCGAGCAGGTTGCGGACCGGGAGGTTCAATTCGCGGGCCGCGCCTTGGCCCCGATCGTCGTACTTTTTGGCCGATTTCTGCTTGCGAAGAAGAAAAAGGCGGCCCGTGCGGGCGTTCGCGCCGTAAAGCGTGAAGGTGAAACGATGTGGTTCGTAGTGCGATTCCCCGTCGGCCCAGATGAAATCCCAGACGGCGACGCCGATGCGCCCCTCGCCGAGATCGCCGACGTGAAAACCGCCGAGATTCGACGTTTGCAGCCGTTTCTGGGAAAGCCGCTGGAAACGTCCGCCGACCACGCCCACCAGTTCCATTTCAAAACCGTGTCCGGAACCGCCCGGCGTCACCGCCAGCGCGACGATGAGCGGATCGGTAAACCCTTTTAGATTCAGGATTTTGAACCGCGCCTGGCAGCGGAGCAGCGAATTCATGTCCTCGATGACGTAAAAGTCGTCGCCGCGTCCCATCGCGAAGCGGGCGGGCGTCCGTTTGCGGCCCTGGGGGACGATTTCGAGCGTCGGGGCCTTGCCGACGGCCTCGATCATCCGGACCGTCGCCTTCCCGACGCCGGGAAATTCGACGTCCGCCTGCTGGACGACATTTGCCTCGCGCGCCTGAGCGACCAGCGCGGGCGCGAGAAAAAGGAGAAAAAGGGCGATTCGGGCCAAAACGCGCCCCGTACGTTGTCTTCGCATCGAAAATTTCTCTTTCAAACTTCGGATCGAAAGCCGCCGGAGGCGGGCGAAAGATCGTTAGCCTCGGATAAAGCGAGTCTTCGAGCGGAATCCGGGGAACGAGCGGAATCCGGGGAAATGAACGACATCCCGAAATAAAATCGCAGGGAAAAGGTCGGAAAGAGGTCATCTTTCTTCAGTTCGATTTACGAAACTTTGAAGATTCATTCATCGTACGCGCGCGCGATCATTATTACATGTCGTTTCCGGCCGTTTTCCCCGTGCTGTTTCCCCGCCGACGCCCGGCGAGGTGGCGCGCCACGTCCGGCGCAAGTAGAGTTCGGCCACGTTTTCCAAAATTCATCCTTTAAAGGTTCGATTCGCCGTGTCGCGTACCCGATTCGCCGCCGTTCCGCTGTCGCTCGCCCTGTTCGTACCGGTTTTCGGACAAAAACCGGTTCCCTCGACGCCATCCTCGCCGCCGCCCGCCGTCGCGCAGTCGCCGAACCCGCCCCAGAAACGGACGTTCGCCGACGACCGGTACGAACTGGGCCGCCGGACGCGCGAGATGGAGCGCGCGTGGATGGCGACCGCCGATCCGAAACTGCGCCAGCCGGCGATTTCAAAGGTACAAACCGCCGTCATCGGCTTTTTCGGCCAGAACGCCCCCATCGTCGCCCGCGAACTCGACGAAACGACCGCACTGCTGCGCGAGGAAACGCTGTCGCCGGAACTGCTCTGGGCGAAAAGTCTGATGGTGAATCCGGAATCGGTCGTGGCGGACACCAAACGAACCGCCGCCATCCTTGTCGTGCGACCGATTTACGAACTTTCATCGGCGCGTCCGGCTTTCACACTGCTGATTTCGGTCGGGAAAAAGACGGTTTCCCAGACGATTTCCGCCACCGACAAACTGCCGTTCAGCTTTCCGGTCGAACTTGAAAACACGAAGGAAGGCGAACAGGTCGTCGGCATCACCGTGACGACCGACGGAAAAACCCCGTTGCGGTCGTGGAACGTTCAAATCAGCCGGATTTCGACTTTTGAAACCCGGGTGAAGGCCCTCGAAGCCAATTTGACCCGGATGAAGAAGACGGTTGATGCCGAACCGGCCAAAACCGAGGCGCGGCGGCTCGCGGTCGCCTCGCTCGAAACCCGGCTGACGCTGTTTCAGACCGTACTTGCCAAAAAACAGCCCGAAACCGACTTCCCGCTGACCGAGATGGTCCGCGACGCGGAACGGCTCTACACACTGTCGGTCAAATTTCCGCCGTCGCTGCTGCAACCGGCCACCGGGGAGATTTTCCGGACCGCTCCGAACGAAAAAGGCGGCATTCCGACCCGCTCGGTGGCGAATCCGGAAGCGACGGTTCTCGTCGTCGCCTTTCACGGCGCGGGCGGCAGCGAAAACATGTTTTTCGACAGCTACGGTGACGGACAGATTGTAAAACTTTGCAAGGAAAGAGGTTGGGCGCTACTTTGCCCGCGCGTGACGAGTCCGCTGGACGACTACCTGAGCGCGATTGACCGGTTAAAACCCATCGTCGCCCCGAAAGCGACGAAAGTGTTCATCGTCGGGCATTCACTCGGCGCGGTCACGTCGCTGACGGTCGCGCTAAAAGCCCCGGAACGTTTCGCGGCGGTCGCGCCGATTTCCGGACGCGCCGCCTCCGACGTCAAACCGCTTTCCCAAACGCCGATGTTCGTCGCGGCGGGGACCAAGGACTTCTCGCGGCCCGGCTCGACGCAACTCGGCGACCGGCTCAAGGCGCTCGGCGCGCCGGTGACGTTCAAATTGTACGAAGCGGAGCACTTGTTGGTCGTTCCCGACGCCCTTCCCGACATTTTCAAATGGCTCGACGGGCTGGCGAAGTAGTCTTGCGGGCGTTAGAGCAATTTTCAGTTGCGTGCGACCACACCGCATCCCGGAGGGATGCCGAGAAATGAGCCGGTGGTAAGGTGACGCCGAAGGTGTCACCGCCACCACCGGAAACAGCCGAAAAAGAAAAACGCATCCCGGAGGGATGCGGAGAAACGCCTGATTCTGCGCATCCCTCCGGGATGCGAACCGCTTCGGGGCCCTCAACCGGTGGTGGCGGCAATGCCTACGGCATTTGCCTGACCACCGGCTATTTTCTTCACATCCCTCCGGGATGTGCCGAGGGCGCACCCAATCGAAAGCTGCTCTATGCACTGGATTCTTCAAAACAACATCTTCGCGGAAAACGGATGGACGACGATGGTGGAAACGCTCGAACGGTTCGGCATTCCCCATTCCGTCCACAAAGTCGTTCCGTTTGTCGGCGAACTGATTCCCGAACCGGAACTCGACCACACGAACGTCATCTGCATGGGAACGTATTCGATGCGCCACGTCGCCCGGCGCATGGGCTGGCGGCCCGGCGTGTTCGACCTCATCGAACAGGATTTCGAAAAGCAGAAAGCCGCCTGGGGCGAACACATGTTGAATTTCGCCTCGGTCGTCACGCCGTTTCGGGACGCGACCTTCACCGCCGACCGGATGTTCGTCCGTCCGGCCAACGACATGAAGTATTTCGCCGGAAAAATCTTCGAGCGCGAGGAATTTCTCGACTGGCAGCAGAAGGTCTGCGCCCTGAACCTCGACGACGGCAGCACGCTGACGCCGGAAACATTGATTCAGGTCGCACCGCCGGTCGTCATCCAAGCGGAATACCGCTACTGGATCGTCAAGGGGCGCATCGTCACCCGGTCGCTCTACAAACGCGGCGACACGGTTTTCTATTCGGATGAAGTGGACGACCGCCTCGACCGGTACGTCGAGGACCGCATCGCCGAGTGGACGCCGCACGAAACGTTCGTGATCGACGTGTGCGACACGCCGGACGGCCCGCGCGTGGTCGAAATCAATACCCTGAACGCCTCCGGGTTTTACGCGGCGGACATTCAGAAACTCGTGCTGACGCTGGAGGAAGCGTACGGATAGCTTGGGCGATTACCGGAAAAAGACGCCACGCCGCGGCGGCGAACCGTCCCCCGGATTGAGGCTCAGATAGTAGAGCACTCCACCGATGACCAGAAGCACGACCAGCACTTCCAGCCACCCGAAGTTCCCGAGACGCGCGGTCATGCGATGAAATTGACGTTGCAAGCGGTAGCGAAGCGTCCGTTTGGGGACAAAATCCGGGTCCACCCACCCTTCCTCGCGAACCGGGACATCAGTTGAAAGATACATTCGTTGCGGAACACCTCGGTTTTGCGAGACGCCGCTGGGGAACGCAGATGATTCGGGTGGCGCAGGGTCGTCCGCGCGCGTGGGCGGATACTCCTGGATTGCCGCTGGGGATCGACGCGGCTCTTGCAATTCTTCACCCATGACTCGAGTACCACTTTGAATGAGATGGATGGGCTGCCGAAGTCTGTATGGATTTCATTATCCCACGCGGAAGCATCGCGTTCAAATGGTATTACTAATTGTCAGGGAATTTTAACTGACAACCATTTTCTTTTGCAGCGGGCTGGAAAAAAAGCGCTCCGCGCCGAAGCCTCGGTGCGGGTTACCGGCAACAATCTGGAAAAAACAGTCCAAACCCCTCAATTCCGATCACTAAAACAACGGGACGCCATCTCCGCTAAAGCCGGGATTCAACTTTCAAGGGGAAAAACATTTCTCCGGTGTGGTATAAGCGAACTTCCGAATAGACCCTTTTGCCCGCTGTTCAAGGGAAAAACGTTTTTGCCGTACCCGTTTCCGCCGTCACGTTATGAAGAAAAGCGAATCTTCCGCCGCCATCGCGGCCTACCGTGAAGCCGTCGATCTCGCCACCGCGCCCCCGCTCGACGCCCGCAAGTATCTGTTCAATCGTGAACTGAGCTGGCTCGAATTCAACCGCCGCGTGCTGGAAGAAGCCCTCGACACGTCCCACCCGTTGCTCGAACGCCTGAAGTTCCTCGCGATCTTTTCGACCAACCTCGATGAATACTTCATGATCCGCGTTTCCGGCCTTCAGGAAAAACTGGAGGAGGAAAGCGTCGAACTGTCGCCCGACGGCATGACGCCCGCCGAGCAGCTTCGCGAGATCAGCAACCGCATCCGGCCCATGCTCGCCGAGCATAATCGCTGCCTGACGGAAGACGTGCTTCCCGCGCTCGCCGCGCAGGGTATCGTGGTGAATACGTTCTCGGACCTCAACGAAGCGGAACGGGCGTTCGCCAACAAGTACTTTCTGGAGAAGGTTTTCCCGGTCCTCACGCCGCAGGCGGTGGACCCGAGCCACCCGTTTCCGTACGTTTCGAACCTGAGCGTCAATCTCGCCGTGATGGTCGAATCAGAGAGCAAGGCGGACGTGGCGACCGGCAACGGCATCCGCTTCGCGCGGGTGAAACTGCCTTCAAACGTCCACCGGCTGGTGCCGATTGACGAAACGGGCAGCCGGTTCACGCTGCTCGGCAGCCTGATCGCGGCCAACGCCGACAAACTGTTCCCGGAAATGAAGATCGGGCAGTTTCATCTTTTTCGGGTGACGCGCGACGCCGACATCGAAATCCGGGAGGACGAAGCCAACGACCTGCTCCGGACGCTGCAACAGCATCTGCGGCGGCGGCGGTTCGGGGCGGCGGTCCGGCTCGAAGTGTCGAGTTCGATGCCGCGGGACATGGTCGAATATCTGATGACCTCGCTCGATCTCGGGCCGGAGGACGTGTACGCCATTGACGGGCCGATGAACGTCCCCGACCTGATGCGGCTTTTCCAGCTCGACCGGCCGGAACTCAAGGACCGTCCGCTTCAGGTACGCGCGCCGGAGCCGCTGCGGCGCAAGGCGAACATTTTCGACATCATCCGCAATCAGGATGTCCTGCTGCACCATCCGTTCAATTCCTTTACTTCGACCGTGGCCGACTTCATCGATCAGGCGGCGCGCGACCCGGAAGTGGTCGCCATCAAGATGTGCCTGTATCGAACGGGCCGCCATTCGCCCATCGTCAAGTCGCTGATGGAAGCCAGTGAGCGCGGCAAGCAGGTCGCCGTGCTGGTCGAACTCAAGGCGCGGTTCGACGAGGAAAACAACATCGAGTGGGCGCGGCAGCTTGAAGAAGCGGGCGTTCACGTCGTCTACGGCCTGATGGGCCTGAAAACGCACTGCAAGGTCGCGCTCGTCGTCCGCAACGAGGGCACGGGATTGCGGCGATACGTTCATATCGCTTCGGGCAACTACAACCCGGCAACCGCGCGCATCTACACCGACGTGGGGCTGTTCACCGCCGACGACGACATCGGCGAAGACGTCACCAACCTGTTCAACTATCTGACCGGCTATTCGAAGTTTTCGCATTACAAACGGCTCATGGTCGCGCCGATGAACCTGCGAAAACAGTTTCTGGCGCTGGTGGACCGCGAAACGCGCCACGCCGAGGCAGGGCATCCGGCGCGGATCATCGCCAAAATGAACAGCCTCACCGATCTGACGATGGTCGAATCGCTCTACCGTGCGTCGCGGGCGAACGTCCAGATTGACCTCATCATTCGCGGCATCTGCATTCTTCAGCCGGGGATTCCGGGAGTTTCCGAAAACATCCGGGTACGCAGCATTGTCGGACGCCTGCTCGAACACAGCCGGATTCTCTATTTCGAAAACAAGGGCAACGAGGAAATCTACATCGGGAGCGCCGACTGGATGTCGCGCAACCTCGACCGCCGTGTGGAAGTGGTGACGTCGATTCGTTCGTCGAAACTGAGAAAGTATTTGAAGGACCGGATTCTCGGGTCGTACCTGCGCGACAACGTGAAAGCGCGCATCCTGCAATCGGACGGGACCTACACGCGGGTCCAGTTGGCCGAAGACGAGATTCCCTTCGCCTGCCAGACGGATTTCGAAATCTCGTAACCGGTTTCAAAAAACGCGAACCGCCCGATTCCGGCAAACCTCGGAATCGGGCGGTTTTTTGTTCAGCAGTTTTCCGTTGCTTGAAACCAATCCACATCCACGCGGGTTGGCAACCTATTGGGCATAGCCCGTAGCCGCAGCGTTTTTTGCGAGGCTACGGGAAACATGTTTCGCACCTAAATGAAATAAAACCAATGGGTTCACACGATTTCCCACGTCCTCGCCCAAGCGCTGCGGACGTGGGCTACATCCAATATGTGTGCCATTCACCGTTTGGTGAATGGGTCGTCCCCGACTGAAAACCGCGCTATACCTGCCCCACCCACGATTCGTCCGCGACCTCGCGCCAGCGGGCGCGAATGGCGTCGATGTCGGATTGCGGAAGCGGTCCGGCCTCAACCTGTTTCGCGTTGGATTGCCAGCGTTCGGGGCGGGTCGTCCCGACGATGGCCGTGTGGACGCCCTTCTGCGAAAGCGTGAAACGCAGCGCGTGCGCGACCGCCGCGTCGAGGTCCCACTTGAGAAAATCGTAATCGAGTTTCACGAGCCGGTCCCAGTATGTGTGGTGGTAGGCATCCGTCGGCTTCTGGCCGGTGCGCCACGCGGCGTTCGCCACCGGACGCTTGACGATGACGCCCATGCCGCGTTCGACGGCGAGCGGCAGGGTCAAGTCGATGGCTTCCTGATCGGCGATGCTGATGGAGGTCTGGAGCGTGTCGAACGCGCCGGTTTCAATGGCGTACTTCGCGGCCTGACCGTCGCCGCTGTAGCCGATGTACCGGGTCATCCCCTTGTCGCGGGCGATGTTCAGCGCCTCGATGCACTCGCCCTTTTCGAGCGTTTCGACCCCGCAGGAATGAAGCTGGACCAGATCGAGGTAATCCGTCTGAAGCTGGCGCAGACTGGCTTCGATGTGGCTGAGGATGCCGGACTTCGTCCAATCGGCGCGGGTAAAACCGTCGGTGGCGCCGCATTTCGTAAAGAGGTAGAACTCCTTGCGGCGGCTTCCGACGGCGCGGCCGATCATTTCCTCGCTTGTCTTGTAAGCCGAAGCCGTGTCAATCGTGTTTAATCCCGCGTCGATGGCACTGTTGAGCAGCGCGTTGACGGTGTCCTGCGTGACGCCGGGCACGAATCCGAGTTCCGCGCCCCCGAATCCGAGCAGGCTTACGCGCATGTCGGTCTTCCCAAACTGACGGTATTCCATGCCGCTCACGTTCAACCTTTCAAAAAAGGAATGATGAAAGGCGGATTGTGAGAGGGGCAGGCGGGATTCGTAAAGGCGTCCTTCCCCGTTCAGTCGGCGTCGGGGACTTCCGACCAGCGGGTAATCTCGACCTTGCTCGCGAGCAGTTCCGGCGCGACGGCGAAAACGGCTTTCGTATGCGGCATGTTGAAATGGGCGGCGAGCGAGGCCTCGTCAGACCACTGCTCGATCATCCTGAATTCGCAGGCATTTTCAGGCGATTCAAAAAGGCGGTAGGAAAGACAGCCCGCCTCCTTGCGGGTTTCGCGAATCAGGGCAGTCAGTTCGCGCTTGAGGTCGGCGACCGCCTCGGCCTTGGCGGTAAAGGATGCAATCACGGTGATGGACATGGGAAACTCCGGGAGAGAATTTTTGATTGAAGATTGAAGATTGAAGATTTTCGATTGGGGATTGAGGACTGGGGATTTGGGACTGGGGATTGAGGTCTGGAGATTGTGGTGGAGATTGTGGATGGGGAATCGGGGGGACCGGAGGAAACGGCACGCGTGAAACCACACGCAAACCGCGGGATTCCCGGTTGCGCCACCTTATTCTCCAATCGAAAATCTTCAATCGAAAATCGAAAATCCGGAATGGACTGAAGCGTATGGCTCAACGCTGCAACAAGGAGGAAAACCACCGGTGAACCGTACGCTTCATTTCTCCGCGAATTGAGGTACGTTGGTACAGACGTGACCGGTTTTCTCACCGGACCCGCCTTTTTCACGTCGTACCCTTCCATTCTCCGCCGGGAGACCCACCGTGGCACAGCAGAGCGACATCATCATCATCGGGGCCGGCATCGCCGGTGCCGCGCTGGCGCATTTCTGCGCCAAACAAGGACTGACAACCACCGTTTTCGAAAAAAATCCGACCGCCGGAGGCGCGATGTGGTCCCATGCGTTCCCGGAAGCGGGCGGGTACTGGGTCGAACTCGGCGCGCACACCTGTTACAACAGTTACGGCGGGCTGCTCGGCGTCATCGAGGATTGCGGCCTGCTGACGAAACTCAAGCCGCGCGAAAAGGTCGGCTTCAGGTTCCTCGTCGGGAATCAGGTCAAATCCGTTCCGTCGCAACTTCATTTCTTCGAGGCGGCGCTCAATCTGCCGAAGATTTTCAGCGCGAAAAAGGAAGGGCTGAGCGTCGCGGAATACTACACGGCGATTCTCGGGAAAAAGAATTACGGGCGCGTTCTCGGGCACGCCTTCAACGCGGTCATGTCGCAGCGGGCGAACGATCTCCCCGCCGAGTTCATGTTCAAGAAGCGTCCGCGCCGGAAGGATGTGTTGCGGACCTACACGCTGGAAACGGGCGTCCAGGGCTTTCCCGACGCGGCGGTCAGGCATGAACGCATCCGTTTTCACGGCGGAACGTCGGTGACCGCCATCGAAAAGAGCGAGGGCGGCTTCACGGTCACGACCGATGACGGCGCGCGGCACGACGCCCGGTTTCTCGCCTGCGCCACCCCGGCGAACGTCACCGCGCGGCTGCTCGAACGGGCTTCACCCGCGCTGGCCGAGAAGATTTCGCGCATTCCGGTCGAGAAAATCGAAACCGTCGGCGTGGTACTCAAAAAAGAGGATGTCGGAATTCCGCCCGTGGCCGGACTCATCGCACCCGACGACGCATTCTACTCGGCGGTTTCGCGCGATGTGGTCCCGGACCCGACCTACCGCGGGTTCGCCTTTCACTTCAAGCCGAATGCGCTCGACAACGCCGCCAAACTGAAACGGATTGCCGACGCGCTCCACACGACGACCGACCGCTTCGTGGGCCATGTGTTCCGGGAAAACGTTCTGCCCTCGTTGAAAGTCGGTCATCAGGCGCTCGTGGAGAGCATCGATGCCCAACTTGCCGGGACTCGCCTGTTCATAACGGGGAACTACCTGATCGGCGT
Source organism: Blastocatellia bacterium NZW_1522 (assembly GCA_039793685.1). Lineage (GTDB taxonomy): Bacteria > Acidobacteriota > Blastocatellia > Chloracidobacteriales > Chloracidobacteriaceae > JAAFHI01. Next base: position 84,824 of record JBDRAL010000037.1, on the reverse strand, counting down.
TTCCATCGAGGATTGTGTTTTGCGGTCGGCGGCGGAGTTCGAACGCCTCAAAGCCATGCAGAAAAATACTTGAAATCCCGGATAAAAGTTCTTCCAGTACGGTGTCCGAATGCGATAGATTGACGGGAATTGCCAAAGGTTACGGAATTCAGCGAATGACGCATCGTCGTTTTTCGCGCCCGCAGGCATTCAGTCGCCATGTATCAAAAGCTCCTCAAAGCCGCCCAATGGGGACTCCTCTTCCTCCTGATCGGCGTCCTGACCGGTTTTCTCCTGTCCTTTGTTCTTGCCTCGTTCATCGGACCGGAAAACCATCTGTTGCTGCCGATCATGCTCGGATTGGTGGGACTCATCTTCGGCTTTTCCTCGGGGTTTTCAAAAAAGTCGCGGCGGAAAAAGCGCAGGAAGCGGCGGTCGAAGCGTTCCTCCCAAAATCCGACCGAAGTCATGGCCAACGGCAGCCTCAAACCCTTTGTCGTAAAGCCCACGGAATCGCAGGGTTCAGATCTTCAGACCCAAGCAACGGCCAGCTCGGAGGCTTCCATTCAGGCGGCCCCGTCTCTCTTCTCCACACAACTTGAGGAAATCGTCCAGTTCGAGGAAGCCACCGGAGCGCGCAGCGAACAGCTTCACATCCTGCGCGTCTGTGACATCCGCCTCGATGACGGGGGAGAGCCGATGTCGATTTGCCTCCCTCCCGATGCCCGCGAGCCGAACGGACGCGAGGTTTTCATCGTCCTCGACCACCATCGCGAGGCCGTGGGCCGCGTTCTGAAGGCCGCCATGAAACGCGATCCCGGCAACACCGTCGCCCGACTGTTCGAATAGCCCCCACTCCTTTTTGACAGAACCGAAATCCCCCCGGTAGGTTGGAAGAAATGACCGTTTCCGACATGCCGACCATCCCTGAAACCAGCCATTCGACCGGCCCGATCCGTCGCCGCGTGTCGGTGGGCGACGTCTCGCTTTCCTACCTCGAATGGCCCGGGCAAGGCGAACCGCTCCTGCTCCTGCATGGACTCGCCGATCACGCCCTCGTCTGGCAGGGCCTCGCCGAATCGCTTCAGGGGAAATTCAGGATCATCGCGCCCGACATGCGCGGCCATGGAGAAAGCGACAAACCGACGACGGGCTATACCTTCGCGGACACCATCGCGGACCTCGAAGGATTGATGCGGGCCGTCGGCTGGGAATCGGCCCACGTCGTCGGTCATTCGTGGACCGGCAAACTCGCGCCGATCTGGGCGCGGACCAATCCCGAACGCCTGCGAAGCCTTGTCCTCGTGGACCCAATCTTCATCGTCAAAATGCCCGCGTTCATGCGGCTGACCTTTCCGATCCTGTACCGCAAACTCGACTGTTTCAAAGGCATGGGGCCGTTTCCCTCGCTCGACGCCGCCATCGAACGGGCGCGCGAACTGCGTCCCTATCGCGGGTGGAGTCCGCTTCAGGAACGGGTCTTTCGCGAAAGTCTCGTTCAGTCACCGGACGGGAAATGGCGCTCCAAATTCACCATCCCTGCCCGCAACGGCATTTTTGAGGAAGTATTGAGCGTGGACGGCCTCACCGCGCCGGTCGCGACGAAAACGCTGCTCATCCTGCCCGTCGAGGGCGTCAACCGGATGGACTGGCAGGTCGCACCGTTCCGGAAGTTCTGCCGCAATCTTGTCATCCGAAGGATACCCGGCAACCACTGGCCGTTTCTCTCGGCCCCGACGGAGTTCAACGCCGTCGTCTCGGACTTTCTCGCCGATCAAAGCTGACCCTCACCGCTGACGCGGCTCGGCGGAAAAACGGACAGTGGACAATGGACAATGGACAATGAAACCGACTGTTCATCACCAATGACCAGTTCCTTCTTCAAAATACCAGGCTGGGTCCAGCATTTCCGGTAGCTTTTTCAAAGTTTCAGGTCTTCAAATCCGGAATTCATCATTCATAATTCACCATTCATAATTCCTTCCCTCCCACTGGAACGAACCGGTGAATCGGTGTAAAAAGCGGGTGCTTTTTCCCACCCTGACTCCATCCCTCACCGAACCGTTATGAGTAAGCCAAGCCTTACGGCCGAAGAATTGCGCCTTGAAGAATCCGCCAACCGAACAAAACACTGGAAACGCTGGGGGCCGTACGTCAGCGAACGCGCCTGGGGCACCGTGCGCGAGGACTACAGCGCGAACGGCGACGCCTGGAACTACCTTCCTTATGAACATTCGCGCTCGAAAGCCTATCGCTGGGGTGAGGACGGCCTCGCGGGCATCTGCGACCGGCGTCAGCACCTCTGTTTCGGCATCGCGCTCTGGAACGGCCGCGACCCGCATCTGAAAGAACGGCTTTACGGCCTGACCGGCCCGGAAGGCAACCACGGCGAGGACGTCAAGGAATACTATTTCTACCTCGATTCGACGCCGACCCACTCCTACATGAAGTGGCTCTACAAATACCCGCAGGCGCGCTTCCCCTACGAGGAACTGGTTCACGTCAACCGCCACCGCTCGCGCCGCGAACCGGAATACGAACTGCTCGACACGGGCGTGTTCGATGAAAATCGGTATTACGACGTGTTCGTCGAGTACGCCAAGGGCGACGTGGACGACATCGTCATCAAGATTACCTGCGCCAATCGCGGCCCCGAGGACGCCACGCTTCACCTGCTTCCCACCCTCTGGTTCCGCAACACCTGGACGTGGAAAAAGGAAGACGTGAAGCCGTGGGTGCGACGCGGCGCGGACGCCGGTCCGACGCGCGTCATCGAAGCCGACCATCCGATTCTGGGCAACCGCTGGCTCTATTGTCAGGACTCGCCCGAACTGCTGTTCACGGAAAACGAAACGAACATCGAACGGCTCTACAACGCGCGCAATCCGCAGCCCTACGTCAAGGACGGCATCAACGAGTACGTCGTTCACGGCAACCACCACGCGATCAATCCGGATCAGACGGGTACGAAAGCGGCCGCGCACTACGTTTTGAACGTACCGGCGGGCGGCGAATCCACCGTCACGCTGCGGCTGTGCAATTACGACCCGGACACGCTCGAACTCAACCCGCTCGGCGCGGCGGAGCAAATTCTCGCCGAACGCAAGCAGGAAGCCGACGAGTTTTACGCCGAGCGGATGCCGGCGACGCTGTCGGAAGACGGCAAGAACGTCCAGCGGCAGGCATTCGCGGGCATGCTCTGGACGAAACAGTTCTTCTACTACGTCATCGAGGAATGGCTTGACGGCGATCCGCTCCAGCCGAAGCCGCCGGAAGCCCGCCAGAAGGGCCGGAATCACGAATGGCGGCACATGTTCTGCGAAGACGTCATTTCGATGCCCGACAAGTGGGAATACCCCTGGTTCGCGGCGTGGGACTTGGCGTTCCACTGCGTCCCGCTCGCGCAGATCGACCCGGATTTCGCCAAGGAGCAGCTCATCCTGATGCTCCGCGAGTGGTACATGCACCCGAACGGCCAGATTCCGGCCTACGAATGGAAGTTCGAGGACGTCAACCCGCCCGTGCATGCGTGGGCGGCGTGGCGCGTGTACAAAATCGAGAAGAAGATCAAGGGCAAGGGCGATCTTGCCTTCCTCGAACGCATCTTCCACAAGCTGATGCTCAACTTTAACTGGTGGGTGAACCGCAAGGACGCCGAAGGCAACAACGTTTTCCAGGGCGGCTTCCTCGGGCTGGACAACATCGGCGTCTTCGACCGGAGCGCGGTGCTGCCGGAAGGCGGCGTGCTGGAACAGTCCGACGCGACAAGCTGGATGGGGATGTATTCCCTCAACCTGCTCGCCATCGCGCTCGAACTCGCCCTCCACAACAAGGCGTATGAAGACGTCGCGAGCAAGTTCTACGAGCACTTCCTCTACATCGCGGACGCCATGAGCCACCGCGGGACGGAAGACCTCGGCCTGTGGAGCGACAAGGACGGCTTCTACTACGACATTCTGCAATTTCCGAACGGACACTCGCTCAAGCTGCGCGTCCGCTCGATGGTCGGCCTGATTCCGCTCTTCGCCGTGCAGATGATGGAAAGCTGGTGGCTTGAACAGTTGCCGGGCTTCCGCAAGCGCATGGACTGGTTCGTGAAAAACCGGCCCGAGATGATCCACAGCATCGCGGCGGTGGATGAACACGGCAGCGTCGTTCAACAACTGCTTTCATTGCCGAACACCGGCCAGTTGCGGCGGATTCTCAAGGTACTGCTCGACGAAACCGAGTTCCTGTCGGATCACGGCATCCGCTCGCTGTCGCGGTATCACCTTGAAAATCCGTACATCCTCGACATGGACGGCGCGCGCAACCGCGTGGACTACGACCCGGCGGAATCGACCATTCCGATGTTCGGCGGCAATTCCAACTGGCGCGGCCCGATCTGGTTTCCGGTCAACTATCTCATCATCGAATCGTTGCAGAAGTTCCACCACTTCTACGGCGACGACTTCAAGGTGGAATGTCCGACGGGATCCGGGCAGATGATGACGCTCTGGGAAGTGGCGTCGGAGATTTCACGCCGCCTCTCGCGCATGTTCCTGCGCGACGAACACGGCAAGCGCCCGGTCTACAACCAGGCCGGGATGGAGAAGTTCGACACCGACCCGCACTGGAAGGATTTGATTCTGTTTTACGAGTACTTCCACGGCGACACCGGCGCGGGCCTCGGCGCGAGCCACCAGACCGGCTGGACCGGCCTCGTCGCGAAACTCCTCTCCCAAAGCGGGGAGTAGAAAACAAAATCACGCCGACACCTTACTTCAAGGTGTCGGCGTGAAACCGGTTGATTCCGTATCTAAAAAAGCCGCTAAAAAGATTTTTCCTCTCCATTTGAAAAAACTATTTTTCTTAAAATGAGTCGGGAAGACGAACATCCTTCCCTTTTTAGAATCTTGTTCTGTCTCAGAATAAAGCTTTTACTCAGGGTGATCTCGCCAATATTGTCACCTGAGCCTTTAACGTGAAAATCACAACTGGCAATGGTGAAAAGAGCTTTATGGCTGCAACTGACAGAAAAATCCCGACCCAGGACAAAGTCACATTTTTTTATTTTTTTACCTGACGTATCCTTAAACTTGATTCTGATGGCATCATTTTTCCTTGAGATGGATAATACCTGAATCGGACCGTTTTGCAGGATAAAAAAAGAATCATCCGGATAGAAGTCATCTGTTTGAATTGGGACCACAAAATTCACGATCAGAAGCAATGAAAAAAACAAATTCACCATACAAAAAACTCCCAGGTTCAATCATTCACTTCGGAATCACCGGAAAATCAATGTACTTCATGCCGACCTGATCCCCCAACCTACCGTTTTGGATGTTACTGGCCCCGACCGAGACAGTCCCATTTTGTACAACGCTCACTGAGCATCGGTGGTCTTTACCGGTCAGCCTGACCCGTCTTCAGATATTCAATCAGGCCCTGGGATATTCAGGAATTTGTCCAAAATCGACCCGTATCTCTCAGCTTCGTCGCGAAACTCCTCTCCCAAAGCGGGGAGCTGATTTTGTCCGCCGGGACATTGGTCGTGCGGTTCAACTTTTCTTTTCAGGAAAAAAGTTTGCGCCATCTCGTCCCGCGTGCATCCGAGAGCAAGTCACCACCAAAAAAAGCAAGAACGTTGTGGATTCAGGTCGCAACGTACCTCCTGATTTTCTTTTTGGCCGCGAGTTTTCTTCGCTCATTCCCTTACCTTTGGCGCATTGGGGTCACGTTGCCGCACGCTACGATATGCGTGGCTCGAAAGCAGATGCGATGAAGTCAAAGCATGGCCCGTCATCAAAGCAGATTCGATAGTGTCGCACATCTGCGGATCGCCCATTTGCCTGCATCGCTGAGACAACTTCAAGAAGCTCGGGGCTTACTCCCACATCAACAACCTTGTCGTAAGACTCACGGATAATGTCAGCCTGAAGAGCGGACAGGTAGGTTGTGCGATAGTGAACCACGTTGCTAAACACGAGTTCTCCTCTGTGTATTTCCTCGTCCTCGCCCTCAAACTCGAAAGCAAGGGCGATTTCTCGACGCAGACGCAATTGAACACTTACTCCGGAAAGGAAGCTGCTTGATGGAGATGGAGATTGCCAAATTATGTTATTCATGGTCGTGACCTGAACCCGAAACTTGTACCAGATCAAATGTTAGTCCGGCCGTGGTTGAGACTGTCCCATTTTTTGAACAACCCTTAATTAGAGTCGGAGGCCTTTTACCGGTCCGCCTGACCCGTTTTCAGAAACGCAATCGGGCTCTGGGACATTCAGGCATTCGTCCAAAAAATCGAAGTCGTGAAAGAGGGCGCAACCATTGCTCCCTCTTTTTCTTTTCTTTCACCTTTTCCCGCTGCCGACGGAAAATTTCTCAAACCGAGCGCCAGCCAGGCTGGGCCGATTAAAAACTCTTGGGAAACATAACGTCAGGCATTAGACTCCGGTTGCTTTTCAATTTTCAAGAACTGACCGCTGACGTCCCGATGCCGCAACTTCAGACCAACCGGGATCTTTATCTGGCCGTGGGCGAACTGTGCCGGTTGAACCAGGCCACGGACCGCTCCCTGGAACAGTACCTGGCCGCACTTCTCCGGCTGGTTGGGCATCTTGGACATCGGGACACAATTTCTCTCGACGTGTTTCATTCCCTGCTTGCGGATGCCTTTACGGCCGAATCGTCAATGTTTGACCAGAAATGGCGCGAAACGTACGTGGACTTCAACACAACCGCTTCAGGCTTTCAGGGTGTTGTCGCCACGCTCGTACGGCAGATCGTCGATCTTCGGGAGATGGAGGAAACCGGCTCGCTGGCAGATGAATTCCGTTTTTTCGGGATCAATGCCCCGCGAGGAAGTCGGTGGTACAACTTTTCGCCTGCCTCCTACCTTGAATGCGGGATGGCCGGATCACTCGGCGGGTGGGAACCCGGTGATGACACGGGCCGCGAGTACGTTCCCGGAAAAGTCGCCGTCCTCAACGAAGACGGCACAATTCAAAGCGTCAATCCCGAAGACCTTGACCGACCGGTTTACGAAACAGGCGAGTTGTCCTGGGATGACATCCAGGAATTCCTGCTCTGCGGCCAGATCTACGAATGAACCTATCGCCGTGTGTTTTATTGAAAGGAAAAAAGTATGGCCCCCGAAGAATCGGTGCTCAGACTCGCGGAGATAATCTCCAGCGGGAAGGGATTCGATCCAGACAACATTCAGGATGAATTGATCCGCGTGGGTGTTCCATCCAGCCTGGCGGCCCAGACCTTTCATTTCACGCAGATCGCCTGGGGGAGATTTTATCTGAATGGGCTTGGAATCCGTTTCCCATCCGATTACACCTGCTTCAATGGAAACGGGGACGTGGTTGATTCCGGAATTCTCGCGGCTCAACCACATTTCGTCGCCGCCATGAAGATTGCCCCACGATTTGCCCAAACACCGGGATTTCAATTTCTGGCCTTCACTTCCGCCGCCGTTCAAAGCGTCAACAGCGCGCTCAACAACGGATCGCGTCCGGAAAATCTCGTCATGGGGCCTCCCTGCATTTTTCTTCAGGAACCGACACCTCAAGGCGTTGAAAAAGCGCGTCGGTATCTGAGTCAGCGGATACACGCTGCCGCGGAACGGGCGGGGAATTCGCCGTCAGTCCACGGGCAAAAGCCCTGGTGGAAATTCTGGTAAAAGGAGTGGAACACATGGACATCAACCCCGCGATCAATCATGTCGTTTTTGAAATCGACCACAAGGGGACGCTCAAACCGTCAATCGGGAGTGGCCCGACCCAGGCTGAGGATTGCGTCCGTCAGGCTTGGCAACAGGTCGTAAACGAAACCGGCGCCTCCGGCCATGACGTTCGACGAGTCTATTCCGAATGGGAGCCATCGCCGGGCGATTTGGCATTTCTGGAACAACTCTGTCCGTCGGCCGAGATAACCCATTCATTTGAAAGACCAAGGGACGGACAATGGGACGCCGCCTTTACCGAAGCCAGGCGAATCATTCTCGAAGCCGCCGAGGCGAATTCATCCGGCACGGAAGGCGATGAAGAAGACGGCGACTTCATGCTGCTCGTTCTTCGGGATGCGGATGGATTGTCCGAGACGATGGTCGGAAAGCCCGTGGCTGATGATTTTCAACTCTGCATGGCCCTTGTCGGACCAACGCCGCACGGTACGGTGGGAATCAATTACATCCTGACGAATTTTCTACAAAACCAGCCCGTCGACGTGGACGATCTCTGGAACGAGGCCTATCAAAACCTCATGGTCGGCTTGCGGATTCAGGTCGCCGAAGAAAAAGGCGAACGACTTTTCATACTGGAACGAGAAGGCGGGTTCGCCGCATCGGCCATCGGACTTCCCGATTTTCCCGACCGTGCGAGGTCGTGGGTACCAACGGGACAGATCCTGTTCGGTATTCCCAACCCGGATACGCTTCTTGTCTGTGGCGTCAATTCCCCTTTTGCCCAACAGCTTCAAAAAGCCGTACTTGAATCCCGATACCAGGGGGCGATCAACCTCACCCCGTCAGTCCTGCAAATCGAAGGCGGGAAGTTTTCAATCGTTACGCAACGTGTTTGATTCTTCTGAATGTCGGGAAGAAGGCGAATTCCCGTTTCCCTCACACACATGGGACATAGAGCCAATCTCATTCTCCTTGAGAATCATCAATACGAGCTTTTCTACTGCCATTGGTGCGCCAATTCGATAACCCAAAACCTTTTCTGGGGACCGGAGCACGCCGTGGAATTTATCCGGATACAGCGCAAGCTGGACGAGTCCGGCTGGCTCGATGACATATGGGCGGAGGGAGGAGCAGTTCTTGATTGTGATGATCGGGTCCTCCTGTTATTCGGGGGTGAAGATATCAAGTTCGACGTACCTTTACGTCGGACCTACCTTGAAATGCTCCGCCGCGTGTGGTCTGGCTGGGAAATCCGGTGGGCCTTCGAGGGAATTGCGGAGATCGCGGATTACGTCGGGTATCCTCGAGCCAGGGTTTTATCGGAGGAAACGAACAGTGATTGGTCGCTGGCCTCACTACTCCCGCCCGAGGAGGAAGACTGGACGGACATCGTCGGTTCAGTTCGAACTCTGGACGGCAGATTGCTTCTTTTTCCGCTGGCCGGATTCGTTGAGAATTACCTTCTTGCCGGACCGAGCCTTGAACTTCTGGCGCACCAGTCACAAGCAATTGAACAGGTTCCGTTGGACGAATGGATTCCCGATGGCTTTCCAACCGGAGGATTTCATATTGACTCCGGGGAGAAACGAATTTCCTACTGGGCGACCAAGGATATTCCCGGCATTCCCAGGCTGATTTCGGAAAAGTGGTCAGGCTGGACCGTTGAATGGAAGCGGGATGAATTCGAAAGCCAATTGAATTTCACTGAAGGAAGAATTCGTTTTCCTGAACGATCGGTGGAAATGCTCCGGGATCAGGTACGGAAGATGCTTTGGCACGATGCCCAGCATAGCCCGGTTGAGACGCTTCTCGAATTCACGGGCAAAGAACAGGAAGAAGGGAAAAACGTCCAGATCAACCCGTGGGCATTGCGAGATGATCGCCTGAAACTTGACCTGAAAGAACGACAGCGGATCATCGCAGAGGTGTTGGGCAACGATGGGTAGCCCGCTCTTCCCGTCGTAACCCCTCACCTTAGAGCAGTTTTCAGGTGAGTGCGACCATCCCGCCAGGAAGTGAAAGTCGAACATATTGGATATAGCCCACGTCCGGAGCGCTTGGGCGAGGACGTGGGGAAATGCGTGAAAATATTGATTTCATTGGGTTTTACGGCGAAACATGTTTCCCGTAGCCTCGCAAAAAACGCTGCGGCCACGGGCTATGCCCAATATTCCACCCACCCACGCGACGGCGAGATGGTCGCAAGCAATCGAAAACCGCTCTAATTCAGGAAATCGCCGCATCATCGCGATCCGATGCCTTATCAAACGTCAAAAAGAACTTCTCGGAGTAAAAAGGCAGCTTCTCACCGTGCAAAAGTACCTTCTCAACCTACAAAGAGAACTTCTCACGGTGCAAAATCACTTTCTCAGGCGCCAAAGGGAACTTCTCAGGGTGAAAAGGGAACTTCTCACGATGCAAAAGTACTTTCTCACCATGCAAAGAGAACTTCTCACGATGCAAAAGTGACTTCTCAACCCGCAAAACGAACTTCTCACGGGTCGAAAAGAACTTCTCACGGAACAAAAATGATTTCTCAGGAGTTCACGGCTACTTCGGCTTGGAAATCGGGCCGACCGTGGTGTTGACCGCGCGGAGGTAATCGGCGGGCGCAAGGACGATCTGCAAGCCGCGCATCCCCGCCGAAATCGAAATCTCGTCAAAGAGTTCGACGGTTTCGTCCACGAAGACGGGATAGGGCTTTTTGCACGCGAGCGCGGTCACCCCGCCACGAATATAGCCGGTGAGCGGCTGGACTTCCTTGAGCGCAACCGTATCGACCTTGCGGTCGCCGGTGAGATGGGCGAGTGCTTTCAGGTCGAGCTGTTCGTCGCCGGGCACGACGGCGAGGCAGACGCCGTGGCGGTCGCCGCGCGCGACCAATGTTTTAAAAACCTGCGCGGAGTCGAGGCCGATCTTGCGGGCGACCGATTCGGCGGCGAGATCGTCGGGGTCAACCTCGTACGACAGCAGCCGATAGGCGATGCCGAGTCCATCCAGAATTCGTACGGCGTTGGTCTTCATTCCTTCGTCACGCGCATCATCGCGCCGAAAAAGTCTTTCAGGGCAGCTTCGAAGTTTTCACCCGAACGATCCACGAGTTCGACCACCCGCGAACCGGAAATCGCGCCGTCCGCGCCGAGGTCGTACATGTTTTTCGCGTTTTCCGGCGATGAAATGCCGAATCCGACACAGAGCGGAAGGTCGGTCGCCCCGTGGGCGCGTTCGATCAGGCCGCGCAACTGGTCGTCGTAGCGCGCTTCCGTCCCGGTGATGCCGAGGCGCGACACGACGTACAGGAATCCGCCGCCGAGTTTTGAAATTTGCGCGATTCGTTCGGCGTCGGTCAGCGGCGAAATGATGAAGATGAGGTCGATGGATTGCCGTTTGGCGGCGGCGGCCAGTTCATCCGCCGATTCGGGCGGCAAATCGGCAATCAGGACGCCGTCCACGCCAGCCTCCGCCGCCTGCCGGAAGAATTCCTCCCCGCCCCGTGCAATGACCATGTTGTGGTAGACGAGCAATCCGATCGGAATCTCGCTGTCGAGCGCGCGCGCCTCGCGGACGAGTTCGAACGCATCGCGTACCTTGAACCCGCTTTCAATCACGTCGAACGCGGCCTTCTGAATCACCGGGCCGTCGGCCACCGGGTCGCTGAACGCGAGGCCCAGTTCGAGCGCCGACACGCCGCTTTCGATCATCGCGGCGAGCGTCCGGCGGCAGCGGTCCCGGTCGGGATAGCCGAGGACGGTGAATGGAATGAAGGCTTTGCGGTTCTCCGATTTCAGGGACTCGAAACGTCTTTGGTAGCGATTGGTCATAAAAAAGTCTGGGCTAAAAGTCTGGGCTAAAAGTCTGGAGTCTGGAGTCGAGAGTCAAAACTCCCAGACAAAAAAACGAAATTTCAACTCGAACGCGGCAAAACAGTTGAACGCCGTGAAAACGATTGTCTGGACTCCAGACTCTCGACTCCAGACTTATTCCGCGTGGTTCATTACCGTCTGCAAATCCTTGTCGCCGCGACCGCACATATTTAAAAGGACGACGGAGCCGGGCGGGATTTCCTTCGCCAGCCGTTCGAGGTAGGCGATGGCGTGCGACGGTTCGAGCGCGGGGATGATGCCTTCGCGGCGCGACAGCAGGTGGAAACCGTGAAGGGCTTCGGCGTCGTCGGCGTATTCGTAGCGTACGCGGCCGATGCTCTTTAAGTAGGCGTGTTCGGGGCCGACCGACGGGTAATCGAGGCCCGCCGACACGCTGTAGGTTTCGTGAATCTGGCCGTCTTCGTCCTGAAGGACGTAACTCCGCATGCCGTGGAGGGTTCCGATGGTCCCTTTCGCCAGAACCGCGCCGTGTTCGGGCGTCTCGACGCCCTTTCCGGCGGGTTCGACCCCGATGAGCTTCACGTCGGCGTCGGGAACGAAGGCAGTGAACATGCCGATGGCGTTCGAGCCGCCGCCGACGCAGGCGACGACGTAATCGGGCAGGCGTCCGGCGGCTTCAAGCATCTGCGCGCGGGCTTCGTCGCCGATGACGCGCTGAAAATACTTCACGATGGTGGGAAACGGGTGCGGCCCGGCGGCGGTCCCGAGGAGGTAGTGGGTATCGCGCAGGTTGGTGATCCAGTCGCGAAGGGCTTCGTTGATGGCGTCCTTGAGGGTGCGTCCGCCACTCGTGACGGCGTGGACTTCCGCGCCGAGCAGTTTCATCCGGAAGACGTTCGGGGCCTGCCTGGCCATGTCCACTTCACCCATGTAGACCTCGGTTTTCATTCCGAGCAGCGCGCCGGCCATCGCGGTGGCGACGCCGTGCTGGCCCGCGCCGGTTTCGGCGATGATGCGGGTCTTGCCCATCGCCTTGGCGAGCAGGGCCTGTCCGAGCGCGTTGTTGGTCTTGTGCGCGCCGCCGTGGAGGAGGTCTTCCCGTTTCAGAAACAGGCGGATGCCGAGGTCGCGAGAGAGGTTTTTCGCTTCGTACAGCGGCGTGGGCCGACCGGCGAAGTCGCGCAGCAGGTCGCGGAACTCCGTCTGGAACGCATCGTCGGTCTGAACGCGCAGAAAGGTGGCTTCGAGTTCTTCGAGGGCCGGGATGAGCGTCTCGGGTACGAATACGCCCCCGAACTCGCCGAAATAACCGAGAGACTGCATCAGAAATGTCCTTTTCGGGCCGCCTCGCAGAAGGCGGTCATTCTCGCCGGATCTTTTTCACGGGGGGAGACTTCGACACCGGAAGCCACGTCCACGCCGAACGGAGCAACGTCGCGGACGATACCTGAAACGGAATCGGCTGTCAGTCCACCGGCAAAGAAGAAGGGCAACGGTGGCGGCACGGTAGCGAGAAACCGGGCGGCGCGAACCGTCCAATCAGGCGAGGTTTCGCCCTTTGGCCGGTCGAAAAGGAACCAGGTCGCCGCGTGGCGGTAGGCGGCGACTTCGGCGGCGGTCAACTCCGGGGTGATTTCGAATACCTTGATGACCGGAACGGGCATTTGGCGGCAGAAATCCGGGGATTCCCGGCCATGAAGCTGAACGAGGTCGAAACCGACCCTCGCGTGGATGGCCAGAATGGTTTTGACTTCGGCGTTGCGGAAGACGCCGACCGTTCGCGCCCGCCCGGCGAGGGCGGTGTGGAGGTCGGCGCCGATGGCGGGCGTGACGGCGCGCGGACTTTCAGGCGCAAAAATCAATCCGATGAAATCGGCCCCGGCGTCGGACGCGGCGAGCGCGTCGGAAACGCTCGTCAACCCACAAATCTTGATCTGGACGGACATCCCGCTACGTTGCCACCGTGACTTCGGGAGTCGGTACGGCCCGGTGCTGGAGCCGACAAACGCCGCAGTACCCGGTTGAGGTTTCCGGAGGTGCGTAACGATCAACTTTGCGAATGCCGATGGGCGTCCGGCAGGACGCACAGAAAACAACATACGTCGAGACGTCGAGAACCGATTCAGACGTAATCGTCGAACAATCGGTCGCGCTGCTTTCCGGATGCATGAGGTGAAAGTCACCGAGCAGTTTCAGGCAGCGTTCCAGTTCCTTGGTCAAATGGGTTTTTTCCATTTCGTCGAGCTGGTCGCCGTCAAGCAACTGTTCACTTACGAATTCGAAATGCGCCTGGATTTGGCTGTAAACACACTCGCACCCCATCTCGAGACACTTCTCGAGCGGGAATTCGTACCGGCATTCGTGATTCATGGAGCCTCTCCGAAGAATGTGGGGATTTTCCTGTTCCTTTTTTCACCATACGGCGAGAAAAGACAACTTTCAAACCCGAGGTTCGATTTTCTTCGTATGGTATGCTGCAAACCGGTTCGTACAACCAGTGAAGGGACGGAAAAACGATGTACTATCTGCTTGTATTTCTTGCATTTGTGTATGGCGGCATCGGCCTCTGGACGACCATTCAGACCTTGCGAATGAAAGCCAATCCGGCAGCCTCGGTGCTGGCCGGGGCGTTCTGGCCGTTGTTCTGGTTGACCGGGCAGAACGAAAAGAATCGTCGCCTCGGACGAGGAAACGGGCGCTATCTCCCCTGACCCAAGCATTTCAAGAAGGAAACGCAAAAAAGACGGTTCCAAAACACACCGAATGCATGCTGGCGTACAGAGAACCCGGGGGACGGCCTCCTATCGTGACATCGTCCGATTTTCCTCCGATATTCCAATGGCGCGTCCGTACGCCGTTGTGTATTGTTTCGCGACAACACCGATCCCCGAATCAACCCCCTACAATCTTTGTGGAGAAGACACTCTATGAGTACGCTCGACACCAACTTCGCCAATCTTTCCCTGGCTGAAAAAGTGTTCCACCTGCATCAGGTCGGCGTCGAAACCACCCTTTCGATCTTGAAGTTCATCCCCGGAATTCCCTTCAAGGGCATCAATGCCATCAGCGAAATCACCGCGATTCCGGTTTCGGCGATTCGCGGCATCATGGCGGGTATTTCCGGACCTTCCACGACCACTTCCGCGAGTGCTGAAGCACCGAAGGCGGCCTCCAGCGAGGAGCCCAAGCGGATCGTGCTGACCAACAAGTCCTAAATCGGCCTGACCGGTCCGGACGCGACGGCTCTCGGAGATTCTCCGGCGAGCCGTTTTCTCTTGTCGGGGACCGCTCCCGTCACGAGGTCTGGTTGACAAGGCCGGGACTGTGTCTGTAAATACATGAAAGAAAATTCTATTTTTCCGAAAGTGAGGAAAACTCAGCCATGATGAACCTGACGCCGCGTGCGATCGAGGAAGTGCGGAAGTTTATGGAAGCCGAAGGAATCGGCACGGAAGGTGGCCTGCGGGTCCGGGTGATGCCGGGCGGGTGCTCGGGCTTCCAGTACGGGCTGGATGTCGAAGATGCGCCCCGGGACGGGGACGAAGTCATCGACAACGCCGGATTGCGGGTGTTTGTCGATCCGTTCAGCGGCCAGTATCTCGAAGGCGTCCAGATCGACTATGTGTCGAGCGTCATGGGCGCGGGCTTTACCTTCAGCAACCCGAACGCCGCCGGAAGCTGCGGCTGTGGCAGCTCCTTCACGGTCTAAACATTCCCGTTTCATCCAAAGCAAAACCGGATGCGCCCTTTTTTCAGTGAGCGCATCCGGTTTTCTTCTTGTCGGATATTCTCCGCTAAAGCCGTCGGATGATGGTTGCCCCGCGCCGTTCGAGCTGGATGCTGTCGCGAGTCCACTCGATGAACTCCCGCGCCGCGTCGGGATTGAGGTTGAAGACCGCGGCGGCTTCCTGGAGCCGGGCATCTTCCTCCGGCGCGAGAACGCCATCGGCAAGCGCAACTTCCACCAGCGTCTGGAACAGGGCGCGACGCAGAACAGGGTCGGTGACTGGGGCCACGATCTCCGCCATCGGCGACGGGCTGGCCAGTTCGGCATCAATCAGCACCTGAACATCGTCGTCAAGCAACGACAGGCCGGTCTGCCGGATCAGGCTGGAAAGCGAAGCGCGCTCCTCTTCCGTAACGACCTTGTCGGCGGCGATGATGCTCACCACGCCGCGCACGAAGGCCATGGTTTCTTCCCTCGAAAAGGCCGGGATTCCGCTCGAAACGGAAAAATCGGTCATCTGCTCTGCCATTGGCAACCTCTTTGGATTTCTGGAATGATGTCGGTTTGAGTCAGAACCTTACTTCCCGCCTTCCGGTCGGACAAGTGCTTTTCCAGTCGGAAGGCTTGCTCCCCCAACGACGGAGGGGTAGCCTCGGTTCCCGTCCGTTTACTCGGACAGCCCCATATCCAATCCACCGGAGCGTTTTATGAAGATCAAGATCGAATACTGCGGAGCCTGAGGGTACGAAGGCCGCGCCGCCAGGCTGGCGGACGACATTGCGGCCGAGTTCAAAATTGATTCGGAACTGGTCCGGCTTTCGGGAGGCGTTTTCGAAATTTACCGGAACGGCGAGTTGGTCTATTCCAAGAAGGGGACGGGAAAGTTCCCCGCCGATCGCGAAGTGGTGACGCTGCTTCGCGAGCTGGAAACGGGCAAATCGCTCGCCGACGCCAGAGCGACGTTTGATGCGTCCCGACCAAAGGGCGGATTCCTGAAGCGACTGCTCGGTTCACGATGACACCACCGGACCGGGAATCGGTTCGGTTTCCGGTCCTATTTCGCCTCTTTCCGCAGGCGATCCTCCGTCCGCTTGACGTCTTCCCACGTTGCCCGTAACCGGTCACGGTCTCGCTTGAGAGCGGTCCGCTCGGTTTCTCCCGTGTGTTCATTGATGTTACGGGGTTCGTCCCGATCACGGTTGTTCAGACTGCCGACAAGGTTCTGAAGGTCGCGCAACGACACTTCGTAGGCGTGAATGGATTCCTGAAGTTCGCGATAACGCCCCAGAAGCTGCGCATGAACCGACTGAACCGATTCGGGAGGCGACAGGTCCCCCAGCGCCTTCGCCGCCTGGCTGACCTCGGATTCCGCCTGCGTCAGTTGCTGGCGGCGGTCCTCGATCATGACCGGTGTCAGGAAGGCCAGTTCGCGCAATTCGGAGCCGGCCCGGTCAACTTCACTTCCGGAAGATGAATTTGACGGGGCAATCGGCTCGACCGTCCGTCGGACCTTCGAGGAAATCTGTTCGAAACGATCGAGGTAATCAGCCAGCGCCGCTCCGGATTTCGCCGGCGGCGGCGGAGTGGTGGTTGAAACCAGCGGATCGGAAGCGGTTTTCTGGGAACGCGACCGGGCGAGAAAAATCCCCCCGCCACCGATCAGCAAGACGCCCAGAATCGCGCCGATGATCAGAAACTGCCGCGACTGGTCCGACCGATGCGTTTCCGGCGGCGGCGGATAGGCAAGCGGGCGGGTGACAGGCCGGGGCTGAGACACGCCGGGCTGCGTCGAGGACAACATGGGAGCCGGGGAGTTCCAGTTCCCGGAGGCAGGGGTCCACGCAACCGGTGCGGGTGACGCCGTCCCCGTATTCAGAAACTGACTGTCGCCGCCGACCTGTGGGAGGGGCGCACACTTCGCGACCAGATCGCGGGTTTCCCCGCTGGCGCAGGTCAGCGTCATCTTCCACGACTGAAACCCCGATTTTCGAACTTCGACGATGTGGTTGCCGGGGGCCAGATTTCCGACCACAAGGCCGCCGGTGTCATCGGTCCGTCCACGGGACCAGTCATTGATCTTGACTTCCGCATTGGGCGGCGCGCCCGAAATCCGGAGCGTCACGGGTTGCCCGGTCAGGGTCAGTCCAAGTGTGGGCGAATTGAGCTGGCCGACCGTCTCCGCGCCGAGGACAAGGGGGCCGGTGGCAAGCCCGTAGGAACGGGCCGCTTCCCGAAACCGCGCCAGGAATTCGGTCGCCGAACGCGGTCGGTCAACGGCATTTTTCGACAGTACGGAAAGAATGAAGCCTTCGAGGGGTTCGGGAATCGACGGCTGGTACGTCCGGGGAGAAGGCGGCGGCTGGGTCAGGTGGAGAGTGATGATTTCTCCGACCGTTTTTCCCCGGAAAGGCAGTTTCCCGGTCAGCAACTGATAAGTAATGACGCCCAGACTGTAAATGTCGGCGCGCTCGTCAATCTGGGCGCCGTGAGTGAACTGCTCGGGAGAGGCGTAAAGGGGTGTCCCGATGGCCTGACTGACCTGCCCGGCGTTATCCGAAAGGGATTTGGCGATGCCGAAATCGAGAACCTTGACCTGTTCTTCGGGGGTTCCCTCGTTGACCAGTGCGATGTTGGCGGGTTTCAGGTCGCGATGAACGATTTTCAACGCGTGCGCATGAGCCAGCGCGGCGCAAATCTGGGAAAGGATCCGATCGGTCCGGTTCAGTTCCGGTATCGGATTCCGAACCAGTACCTCCTCAAGCGTCGGCCATTCCAGGAGTTCCATCACCATGTAGGCGAGGCCGTCCGGCGTCACGTCGGCGTCGGTGACATTGATGATGTTCGGGTGAACCAGCCCGCCGGATACCACGGCTTCCCGCCGGAACGACTCGACCACCGCCCCGTCGTTGACCGCCAGATCGGGCTTGAGAATCTTGACTGCCACTCTCCGGTTGATCGCGGAATGGAGGGCAAGGTAGACGATACCCATTCCGCCAATCCCGAGAACGGCTTCAAGCTGATACTTTCCGCCCAGCGTCATCCCGACCAGACGATAGGGATCGGCAATGGTCCTGCGCTCTTTCATGACCGTCACCCCGGAAACGTCCGGACGGGGGCCGTCCGGGTTTTATTTGGTGATATCGTAGGAAGTCTTTGAATTCGTCTTCGGATTGATGAATCTCACTTCCTCGACGCCATTCAACACAAGCCGACGACGGAGCGGCGTGATCACCGTCGTGTAAATACTGAGGGCCGTGGAACGGAAATCCGGGTCGTCGATGGGGATGACGAGGGTCCGGTCATTCTGGTAGCGGGCGCCGGGGTAGTTCTTTTTCAGGATTTCAAGGATCACTTCCCTGGTCTGGGCAATCGTGAAGGCCGTCCCGGTACTCCCCCAACGAGGCCCCGCCTGCCGTGCGCGGGCATTGTCGCGAGCGGTCAGCATCGGTGACTTGAACTGGTAGTCATAGTCAATGTCCACGTCGGAAATGCCCCGGCTCACGATCTGGAGGTTCAGGAGCGAACCGTCCGGCAGCGTGGCATACACAAGGAGATTGCCATCCTTGTCACGATGTCCGCGGTCGGCATTCACTTCGTCATAGGAAAAACGGAGCTTTTTTCCCTGAATGAGCCGGGCGACCTCGACCCGCGCCGTCTCCCCGACCTTGCCGGGAATATTCTGGACGCCAATCAGGGCGAGTCGTCCGAGTTGCGGCGTTTCAAGCAGTCCGCAGCCCTCGACCCGCACGCCGGTGTATCCCGTCCGGTTGTCGAGTTCCGGCGCTTTCGGGGCCTTTGAAGCCGGGGATTCCGGGTCGCGACCGACCGTCGGCCCCGTCATGGACGGCTCAGGCTGCTTCTCGGCTGCCTTCGGATCGGGCGGCAGGGTAAACGGCGGCTCGCTGTAGGTTTTTCCCTGCCGTTTGGCGATTTCGTCCGGAGACTCGGTCGCCTGTGCCCAGAGACCAAGCTTTGCCTTCCGGGCCTGATACTCCGCCGACACCAGGTTGTTCCGCGCCGCCTGATCGATGAAATGCGCCCCGTAAAGGAAAGCCCCGCCTTTGCGGACGATCTCGGCGTTTGCCATTCTTCGACTTGGAAGAAGATAGACGTAACACAGCAGCCGTCCATACTGATCGAGATGTTGCTGCGGCGTATTCTGGCCGTCCACCCAGACCTCGATGTTCCGTCCCAGAAGAAGTTCCTCGGTGACCTGCCGTGCCTGCTCCGCGGCCTCGGGCGCTTCGGGAGCCACGATTCCGATCATTCGGACGACCTTGCCATTCGCCAGTACGAGCGTATCCGCCGACACGACCCGCTTGACGGATGAAACGGAAATGGTGTTTTGCCCGGCCGCGGGGCCGGAGTTAAGGGCCGTCAGGCCGGCGAGGGCCAGAATGAGAAATACGATTTTGCCGAATGGACGGCGTTCAGGACGGGCCATGACGACTCCTTTTGATCAAGGGGCGGGAACGACGCTCAATGGCAGCGAGGCGGGGGGAACCCGCGTTTCCCCCCGCCTCGAATGAACTAACGCGGACCGAACGAATGGAACAGCCGCGGAATGTAGATGTCGAGCATCCGCCGCCACCACGGCCAGTCGTGGTCAACGTCATATCCCCAGAGATCGAGTGAATGAGGAATACCCCGGCTCGCCAGCACCCGCGACAGGTCACGCGAGCGGTTCGGCGCTTCGTACGCCCCCTGCCCCGAAAGGATGTGGATGTCGCAGTTGTGACGCAGCATCGGGAGATAGTAGTCGTCGTCCAGATGCTGAAGGTATTCGATCGGATTGTTGAAGTAGACGTCATCGTTGTGGAAACCATCCGCCCACGAACGAATGTCGTACGACCCGGACATCGCGATCAGCACGTCGAACTGGTCCGGATTGCGAAACAGCGCGTTGGCCGCGTGAAACGCCCCGAAGCTTGCGCCGGTCGTCGCAATCTTCACTCCGGTGCCGCCGCAGTCATGCTTGATGAACGGGGCGACTTCATAGGTGACGTATTTGCTGTAGGCCGCCTGCCGCGCCGCCCGCTGGGCCGGGTGCAGGTGGTCGTTCATCCAGCTTTCCCGGTTGATGCTGTTGATCGAATAAACTTTGACGATTCCGGCGTCGATATACGGCCGGAGCTGGTCAATCACGAGGAAACGTTCATATTCCTCGAAGTCCGCGGCGGCCGTCGGGAACATCAACAACGGCTTGCCGTAGTGTCCGTAAACGGCGATCGGCATTTCCTTGCCGAGATGCGGACTGAACCAGCGATGGACTTGTTTCAACACAGGGATTCCTCCTCGAACCACACTTTTTTGCTACCAGGTTGGAAGTATTCGGACGGACGCGGCGGGCGCGGTGGAAGTCGCGCGGGCCAAACCCGCATCCGGAAGTTTCGCCAAACCTTAGCATCCGTCCCCCCGCCCCTCAAGCGGCAAGTTCGGTGGTGTTTTTCCGGTTGCGACGAAAGAAAACAAGAAGCCGGGGCGGTTTCCCCGTTGCGTTCCGGCGGCCTCGCGGGTAGTCTTGCGCCTCATTTGACACAACCCAACTGACAAACGGTTTCCTGCTCTCATTTCGATTCCAGGAGGATCAGCCATGAAGTGTCCGGCATGCGGTCATGAGAATCTGCCCGGCGCCGAGGATTGCGACGCCTGCGGGTGGGACCTGCTCCACAATGAACTTCCCCCCGATGCCTCGACGGTCCAGCAAAGCATCATTCGGGATACCATCGAACACCTCTACCCGTATCCGTCGGTCACGGTCGAGGTCGGCGACTCGGTCGGCAAGGCCATCAGCGTCATGAATGAACACCGTTTCGGCTGCGTCATGATCACCGACGGCGGCAAACTGGTCGGCATCTTCACCGAGCGCGACTTTCTCTATCGTGTCGCCGATCAGATTACCGATCTGGAATCCGTGCCGATCGAGAAAATCATGACGCCGAATCCGGGCGTCGTCCGCCCCGGCGACACCTTCGCCAAAGCCTTGAATTTAATGGCGATGCACCGCTATCGACACATCCCGGTCGTCGACGACCACGACGCGCCGACCGGCTTCCTTTCATCGAAGGGCATCTTCCGCTACCTCTGCGAACACGCCCTCGACGAGAATTGAAACTTCCGAAAAAGAAAAACCGGGTGAACGGAGTCTGAACTTCGTCCACTCGGTTTTTTTGTTTCGGGAAACGATCAGTACCGCAGCCGGAACATCTCGTCCACAAGCCGCGGGACCTGCGCGGCGATGTTGGCCTTGACGGAATCCTCCGCCCGCAGCCGCGCCGCCTCGATTTGCGCCGCCTTTTCCGAAGTGTCGAGGTTCGTTTTGGCGTTCATCCCCTGCACCTGAACACTGGTCGCGCCGCCGGTCGCGGTTGCCACCTCTGTCTCGGCACTCACCTGCGCGCTGGCCGCCGCCGTGTAGGCCGACACGCCGAACGAGGTCAGACTCCCCATCCAGCCAAACGCGGTCGATGACAGCGCCTCGAAAATCTGCCCGCTCGCCAGCCGGTAGGCCAGAAACGGCGTGGCGAACATACACAGCGCGCCGACCAGCATCACCAGCCCGCAAACGGCCGCGCCGTACATCGGGTCGTTGTCGGCCCGAACGATGGTGCCATTCCGGCTGAAGGTAAAGATGTCACCGTCCGGAAACGCTTTCAGGCTTAAAATTCCGGCCTTGTAGACAAAAATCCGCACCACCTGCATCACCGTCGGCAGCGCGAGCGTGATAACCGCCGCCGACCAGAAGAACGGGTAGGTCATCTTTTGCGCGAATCCCCGGTGAATGCCCATCACCGCCATCCACGGCGCAGCCAGCTTGAGGGCGATCATCACCAACGGAATCAGGATGATGAGAAAGAGGTCCGCGAATTCCAGCACCAGCCTGGCGAAGTTCAGGGCCGCGAATACCTGCCCCGGCGTCCACTGGTTCGGATTGAAGCGGTCCTTGACGTGATCTATCCCCGCCACCCGGTCGCCGGTCGGCGCGCCGATGAATTCGCCCGATCCCTTGTCCGGGCCGCCGGGGACAAAAATCGGAACGCCGTGAAACGTACCGCCCGGCGTCACCTTGACCAGAAAGGCGCGCCGGGTGGCGGATTCATACCGTTCGGTGAACTCTTTCTGCGCGCTTTTCCGGTACGAATTTAAAACTGAATCGCTCCACGCCCCGGAGCCGTTCATCGAGCCGTGGGCGAAGGCCGTCCCAATTCCCGCCGCGTAACTCAACAACCCAGAAAGCGCGAAGGTCAGCCCGATCCAGAACACCGACCGGACGCCCTGCCGGACGATGCGGTCCGGTCCCGGCGTCTGCTCGTCCTGCGCCATCTGGAAAATGGCGATGGCGATGATGACCGCCGCCGCAATCTGGCTGGCGTACAAAAACCAGCTCAACAGCGGCGTCTGAACGTCCGTCACCAGCCCCCGGAGTTCGATAATCGCCTGCCGCGTCATTCCCGCCAGCGGACTCGCCGCCGGATCAAACACATAAAGAAGAAGATGATGCGTCATTTTCCGTCTCCTTCCCCGATGCCGGTCCAGAAATTGTCGAGGGCATCGTCGCCCCCCGGCTCGACCTGGGCGTTGCGATAGTTCTCCTGATCGAGTTCCTCGGCGACCTCGTTCCGGGCCTTTTCGAAATCGCGATAGGTCTGGGTGAGATCAATGTAGTTGCGGGCCAGTTCGTGAGCCTTTTCAACCGTGATTTGAAGTTCCTGCGCGCGTTTCCAGATGAACAGGCGAACTTCCTCAAGGTCCTTGCGGGCCAACTGGAGACGGGTTTTCAGTTCGTCCATCCGTTTGACGGTAATGGCGATCCGTTCCTTGAACGTCGCCTTTGCGTTCTCCGGCGCGGCGGCCATATCCCTCTGGAGTTTGTCGAGACTCGCGTCGAGTTCGGCGATTTCCTTTTCGAGCGCCGAAATGGTGAATTCGAGTTCGATTTCCCGCTCGATGAGCCGGTTGAGATCGGTATCCATCGAAATCATGTCTTCCCGGTTGAGCAGGACATTCTGGGACGACCGTCCGAGCGTTTCCCGGATGAAAGTTTCGATGTCGCGCAACGCAGCGTCCTTGTTGAAGATGCCGTTGCGAAGCCGGTTTTCGGTCGAACGGATGGCCGCCACCGACGACTGAATCAGCGTCCGGACACTCTTTTGCAACTTCCAGATCTGGTCGAACAGTTTCAGGGCCTCGGCGACCTTCTCGTTTGATTCAACATCAAACAGTCGCAGGACATCGAGCAGGCTGTTCGTCCTTTGAATCTGGTTGATGGTCTTCTGCGCCCGGTCGATGATGTTCTGCATGTGCTGAAAATTTTCGCCCCACTCCTTCATCGTCGTGGCGTTGAGCTTGATGAGTTGCGCCTGAGCCTTGATGTCCTGAACCAACTGCGGCGCGGGATTAAAAAACGCCTTCGCCTCGCCGACGAACATCAGCGCGCACAGACACCCGACCAGCGCCGCGCGCAATACGATTTTCCAATGTGAGTTTTGAACAATTTTGGACATGATTTTTCCTTTCGTTCGTTGTTGTTATCGCGTGTTTTCCATCGTGTTTTCGGGCACGACAATCCCGCACCGCCGCAGCATCCGGCGGTATTCCGTTTCGTAATCAATCACCCGGTGACGTCTTTCCTGATTGCGGATGTAGCGGCGGACCTGCTCGGCTTGCGGTTGGCCGACGGAAAAAACGCCATATCCGTCCTGCCATTCGAAATCTTCGCAGGAAACGCTCCGTGCCCAATAAGCCGTTTTGACCTTTATCTCCCGCAACAAATCGGAGATGACCGTTTGGGGAGTCAGCTTCACCAACAAATGCATGTGGTCTGGCATTCCCCCGATCTCAATCAAGGTCGCACCGTTTTTTCGAACAACCCCGCCAAAATAGGCATAGAGGCGAGATCGAATTTCGGGGGTGACATAGGGGAAACGATTCTTCGTCGAAAAAACGATATGGACGAATAAACTTGAATACATGTGTGACATTTGAACCTCCCGGCAAATCATTGATTTCATTTCCCCACATCCTCGCTTCGCTGCGGATGTGGGCTATTTCCAATCGGCCCCCAATCGCCATCCCTCAACGCCCACAACCCCAAAACCGCCTTCATCGACTCAATTCTCCAATCGGGGAATGGCAACCTATTGGGCATAGCCCATAGCCGGACCGAAGGGAGGCTATGGGAAAACGTGCGCCATACCCCGATGGGAAACCATGTGTCCCCCGCCCCAATCGCGAAAACACCCGCATCGCCCCATAGCGGGGCTACCGTTCGGATTGACCTGACACCCGAAACCCGACACCCGAAACCTTCTTCTGCAGCGCATCCCCCGCCGGCTCCTCCAGCCCCGCGCTCCCGACGCCGTTCGGCCAGATGGCGGCGAGCCGTTCGGCGAGTTCGAGTTCCGAAAGATGGGGAAGCAGCCGGCGCGTCCGTTCGCGGACGTTCCGGTCCACCGGATTGCTCGTCCGAATCCAGAAATTCACCGGATCGAGCCGGTGGACGAGAATTTCGAAAATTTCATCCGTCCCGCGGACGTGGATGGCAATCTCGGCGTACTTCCCCGGCACCGTCGTCAGCGACCGGATACCCGCGACCATCGCGGGCGTGAGTTCGCGGGCGGCGGCGAGCGCGTCAAGGCTGTCGTTCTGCAACGCGACGTAGCAGGTCCCGGCGTTGCTCGTGACACCCGGCAACCCGGCGAAATCGCCCCACTCGTGCGAGGCGAGCATCGTGACGACGTTTTCCTTGCCGCCTTGCCGCGCGCCGCGCTCGATGGCGGGAATCATTTCCTTGAATTCACGCGCGATTTTGTGAAGTTCGTCGATGACGAGCAGCATCGGCGCGCGCGTACCGTCACGGCGGAGCGTCCCGGTCAGGCGGGTCACCCGCGCGGCGATGCGGTAGGCAATGGAAGCCCGGACCGCCGCCGGGAGTCCGCCGAGCGAATCGAGTTCATAGACATCAATCGGAGAGTCCGCGTGAAACGCCGTCGAGGTCGGCGCGTCGAGCCAGGCGTCGCCGCGATAGCGTTCGAGCACCAGCCGGAGTTCGGACGCCCGACGGCGAAGGGCTTCTTCTTCAAAGGGAAAACCGTCGAGCAGGTCGAGCAGGTTTGAAAGTCGGGGTTCGTGACGTCCGATGCCGAGCGTATTGCGCGGGACTTCATTGGCGTAGACCGCCTGCACCACCGAATGCAGCACCGCTTCCGCCACCGCGTCGGATTCGGGAATTCGCGCCAGCAGCATCAGATCGCCGACGACAAGTTGAATTTGAACCGCGTCGGGCATGTCGCCGCGCTCGATTCCGGCGTAATCCCAGACGTTGAGCGTGGATTGCGCGTCGAACCGGATGTGCCGCCCGCCCAGAACCCGCACCAGCGGCCCGAACGACTCCCCGAAATCGATGCAGCGCACCCGCGCGTCGGCCTTCGCGGATAAAACATCGGCCATGATCTGACTGAGAAAAACGCTTTTCCCGGAACGGGTCGCGCCCAATACAAGCGACAGCGGCGAGCCGGTCAGCGACGTGTCGAACAGGTCCAGCCCGCAGAGCCGTCCCGCGCGCGTGCCCACGACCGTGTGCGGACGGGCGTACCCCGCCCACGGACGCCGCGCAGGCGCGAGAGCAGCCAAAGTCGAGGCGACATCGGTGTGTTCGCGGTCATTGCGCGCCGGTCCGGCTTCGCCGAGCAGCGCCGATTCATAAAGACAACGCAACGCGCCGCCGGTTTCGCGGATGGCATCGGCCCCCGGCCAGGTCCGAAAATGGCGTAAAACCGCGTCGCAGCGTTCATCGAGCGCGGCCAGCGCCGCTTCCCGTCCCTTTTTTCGGACTGACGGAGCGACCGCCGGTCCGAAAACCACGGCGAACACCCGCGCGTGGAGCATCGCGTCGGCGTTTCCGGCGATGGCGTTGCGGATGGCGAGATTGTCCTGAAGCGCTTTCTGGCCTTCGGGGGAAAGTTCGCGCTTCCCGAACGCCCCGTTCCCCGCCCGCCGCAACTGCCCGATGCGCTTGTCGCGCGCGGCTTTCTCCTTGTTCTGATCGAGAAAAACGTAGTCCACGCCCATCACGCACGGAAACGAGAGCGCCGCGCTCTGCTCAAACACCACCGGCAGACTCGCGTCGATGACCTGATCCTCGTCGGCGTGCGGCATCACCGTCAGCGAAATCAGCGCCGCCGGGACGTTCCCGTGCCAGACCACATCGGTTTCGTACTTGAGGGAGGAATTTTCAAGATACCCTTCGAGCGGAATCCATCCGCTTTTCGGCGGACGCGGTCCCGAGCGGGCGTCGGGATGATGCCCGGCGTAGAGCGCGCAAAAAGTTTCCTCGCGGGTCAGCGGCCGGACGCGAACTTCATTCGGGAACGCGGCGGCGAGTTCCGAGGTGACGCGCTCGGCGCGTGTCCGGCAGGCGCGTTCATCTTCAGCCAACCGGCGGATTAAATCGGGATCGCGGAAGACTTCGCCCGCCGCGCCGAACTTCCGCTTCCATCCGCCGCTTCCGAAAAGATGTTCCAGCGCCCCCGACACCCCCGAAAAACGCTTGTCGGAAGCGGCCTCGGTCGGAATCCGCATCCAGCAAATCACGTCGGACGCCCGAAACGCGCCTTTTTCAGCCAGCGATTGAAGATGACCGATGGAACCGGCGTGCAGCCGCCGGGCAATGCCGCTGGAGGGTGGAACCCGTTCCAGCCGTTCGGTTTGTTCCCAAAGTACTTCGCCGAAATCGGCATCGGAGGCGAGCCGGAAACTGATGACCGTTCCCGGCGGCTTGGGCATTGTGAGCAGCCGCGCCAGCGAATCGCACCGCCGGTCGGTCGCGGCGGTCGGCTCGAACGCCCCCGCCGGAAGCGACACGGCGAACCCCCGCCCGAAACCGCCGTCGCGGTAACGAACCAGATCGCCCGCGATGCCCATCATCGCCGTTCGCCGAAAATTGGCGGCACGACGCGGTTCGGCGATGTTTTCGGATTCTTCCTCATTCACCGTCGGCGGCAATGGCCGGGCGGCGGGAATCAGCCGTCCGGCGGCGCGTATCCCGAACGCCGCCGCGCCCGCCGACAAAACACCGAGCGAAATCAACGTTGCGTCCATGTTCTTTTTCCTTTCGTTCCCGACCGCCGCTTGCTGGCGGCTGGCCGCTGACCACTGGCCACTTCTTCCAACACGGTCGGCGACAGTCCGGCACGTCGTCCCGGCGGACGCGCCGCCAGTTCCCGCGCCAGAAAAAACCCTTTGACGGTATGACCGAGCCACCCCGGCGGACGCCCCATCCGCGCCCAGTTGGCGAATACCACCGATCCGACGAAGGCAACCGCCGCCGTGACCGTCGGAACCGGTAGGCGTCCAAGTTTCAAATCGAGGATGAACGGCACGAAATAGGCCGCGAGTCCGACCGCGATTACCCACCGCCAGTCACGATCGGTTACGCCAAAACGAATTTCGGGCAGGTTCAGATAGCTGCGAACGCGACGGCGACGCATCTTTAAAAAGGTGTCGGGTATCGGGTGTCGGGTTTCAGGGGAGGTCTTGGGTTTTGGGTGATGGGTTTTAGGTTTTGGAAGAAATGACAAAGAAAAATCAAAACCCAGAACCCAAAACCCAACCTGACACCCGACACCTGAAACCTATTCCGAGTAATCCTGCCCGGCGCTGAACGGCACGGATGAGCCGTTGCGACCGAAGCTGTAGAGGACTTCGCCGATGGCGGTGGCGGCGAAGCAGAGGGCGCTGGCGATCATCGGTCCGGCGAAGGGGCGGCCGAACCATTTCATGATGCCGGCGGTAAAGAGCGCGCCGACACCCGCGAGGACGGTCAGCGCGCGGTAGTACTGCATGAAGGCCCGCAGCCCGTTGCCGAGCGTCTGGTCGCTGCCGCCGAACGGACCGGCGAACGCCACGTCGAGCGTCAGCAGCAGGCCCGCGCCAACAAACAACACCGCCCGGAGGCAAAGTTGGGTCGTGAGGGTGATCGACAGCGGAGCCGCGTAGCGGTGGAGCGTCCGGCTGGCGACCAGACCGAGCCGGTTGGCGGCGAGGGCGCGGGACTCGGCGTAATTCGAGCGAATGTCATGAAGAGAGAGCATCGTCATTTCCTTTCCTTTTCGGAAAAATGTGTCTTGTTTGCGTTTTTGAACTTCGACGACCGAAACCATCGGCAATCGACAATCAAAAATCTTCAATCAACTGACGACGTCTTAGACAAATCGCGTGCCAAACATTTTCAAATGGCCCGGAAGCCCGGAAACGGGTGCGCAGGGGCCGCCGGAAGGCCCGCCAGGGCACCGGAACGCGCCGCGCGGGTAGACAACCGGGCGTGGGATGCCACTCGGGGACGAAAAAAGGCGGGGACGATTCCCCGCCTTCGGTCCGGCTCGGACTATATAAAGTAAAATACTTTAAAATACTTTATAGCCACTCTCTCACCGACCGAAAACGCCCTTTTCAGCCCGAAAAGCTCTGGCACGCCGTTCGCATAAGGTGATTCGTTCAGGATTTCTCCCAAATAAAGAACGAAACGAACGGATGCACCATGTTCAGAAACGACAGTTTCACCGCCTTTTCGGCCCCAACCACCCGGCCCCGCCCTCCGTAGCGAAGTCTCCCCCCTTTTCCCAGACCTTGAAGCGTCGCCGCCCGAGATCTTCGGCGGCGTTTTTTTAATCCGGATTCCCGTCCGACCTTACCTTCCACCGACTTACCGGAGTACCCCAATGGACCATCGAGTGATTGAAAATCAGGGAAATTTTCCCAACTACCCGTTTCATGATATTTTCTCCGGCGTTCAAACCGAATACTCCAGTATTCTTGGTTTTCAAACACTCCACTTCGGAAAAACTCAAATGCTTGAAGACGTTCTCCGACTTCATTCCGGAGGCGTGCCTTCGGAGAGTCGTCTGTACGCGATTGCCTGGCACTCGGCGTACATTTCGATTCCCGAACTGGTCCGTTCTTTCGACCGTGCCCAAAACGCGGAAACCCTTGCGCCGATTGACCTTTACCTGTTCGCCCACGCGCTGAACTGCCTCGACGACGCCCGCTCGGCGCGCGATTTCATCGCCGATCACGCCGAAACCTTCGGCGAAGTCGCGGCGCTGATTTTCCCGCCGCAGCCGAAGTATCTCGACGACCAAACGCACCGGCTCGTCCGGCTGGTCGCCGAACGCGACGCGCTCATCGCCGAACACGGCAACGACGCCTGGCCCGATCTGGTCC
This sequence comes from Blastocatellia bacterium NZW_1522, assembly GCA_039793685.1. Taxonomy (GTDB): domain Bacteria; phylum Acidobacteriota; class Blastocatellia; order Chloracidobacteriales; family Chloracidobacteriaceae; genus JAAFHI01. The sequence goes on along the minus strand of JBDRAL010000037.1, from coordinate 55,399 downwards.
GGTTGAGCGAGGAACTCCAGCAATTCTCGTACTTTGAAGCCGGTGTCGCGCTGCTTGAAGCCACCCGGCGACACAGCGGGTCGTTCGAGGACGCCCTCGCGCTCGGCGAACGCGCGAGAACGGCGTTCCAGAATTGCAATGCGGAATTTTTTGTCCGGAAAGCCGAGCAATACATCGGGGCCATCGGGCGCCGCATCCGCCAGCGCAACGAACGCCAGATGGGCAGCGGCCTTGAAAAACACCTCCGCAACATCCGCGAGGCCACGACCGAAAACGATTTGTTCACCGCCTTGACCGAGGCGCTCGTCGCGCGTGGATTTGCCGGCGCGACCACGGTTGAAATTTATCGAAAGGGCACGCCGCGCACGCTCTGTCACCGCCACGACGGCCCGAATCCGGCGTCGCAGGCGTTTCCGCTGGGTTCGAAACTGACCGTCAAGACGGATCGCGGCGTCCGGGTGGATTTCGCGGAATTCATTGTATCCAAAGCGGAAACGGCGCTTTCCCGCCTTGCGCACGTCAAGGATGCCAAGCCGATTCACCTCGGGAACATCGTCTTTCACGACGAGGGCTACCAGCCGATGTTTCGCGCGATGCAGCACATCGCGACCGGTCCGCAGCGCGAAGTGGTGGTGCTGATGGGCGAGCCGGGCGTCGGGAAAACCGCCATCGCCGAGGAAATCCACCGGCTGCGCTACCGCTGCGACGCCAAGCCCAACGCGACCAAGCCGTTCGTCATCGTGGACGCCTCGCTCTGGTCGGGCGGCGACATCAACATGGTCCGTAGCGAACTGTTCGGACACGTCAAAGGGGCCTACACCGGGGCCGGAACGCGGCGCGGGGCGATTGAACTCGCCAAAAACGGAACGCTCTTCATCGACGAATTCGCCGACATTTCGCCCGACGCCCAGAAACTGCTGCTGCGGGCGTTCGAAAGCCGGACCTATGCCGTACTGGGCGACGAGAGCAATCAGGAACGCCCCGTCGAGTGCAAGATCGTGGTGGCCATCAACCGGACGATGGACGAACTCGCGCAGGAAGGTATTCTCCGCAAGGACATCATCTCCCGGCTCGGCTCGCAGATCCGGATTCCGTCGTTGCGGGATGTTCCGAACCAGATCATGCCGCTCTCGAAGTTCCTCATCCGCAAGCACTTGCAGCGGAATCACCAGATCGCGGCGGAAGAAATCAGCTTCAACCGGAAAGCCGAATCGGCGCTGCTTCAGGCGGATTTCCCGCACAACACGCGCGGATTGAACCAGTTGTGCGAATGGCTCGCGGGGGTCATCGCGCGCGACCAGCCGACCGAGATTACCGCCGATCTCATCGAAAACTTCATCGAAAACAACCCTGAAAAAATCCGTTCGACCGAACCGGCCCCAAATCCGCCCACGGCGACGCCGGACGCACCGGAAGCTGAAAATGGTCCCGTCACGATCGTCGGTCGCCCGGCCCTGCGTAAACGGGTTCAGGTCCCGAGTCAGGAACTCTCAGCGGCGGTGCGGGCATTCGTGGCCAAACTTCCCTCCGGCACGCAGTACCGCTATTTCACCGCCACCGACCGAACGGTGATTCACCGCCTGTTGACCGTGCCGAACTACATCCCGCGCCCGTCCACCTGGCGCAATCTTCAGGAAACCCTCATGGAACGGCTCCGGCCGGAGCTTCGCGACAACCTCCAGCCGGAGATCGAGGCCCTCAACGCGGCCTACGTCGGGCTGGTTCCGCACTGGGAAATCCTCTGAGAAGAAAGGATGAAGGCGGAAGGATGAAGGATGAAAACACCCGTCCGGTCCGAAAGAAAACCAGCGGTTTCATCCTTCCGCCTTCATCTTTCATCCTTTCCCATAGTTTGGCACGCAACTTGCTAATCCTATTAATACATGTCGTGAGCGATTCGGTCGCAGCGACGGGAGATTGTGGAATGCGGAATATCGAATGCTGAATCTCGTGGTAGTCCATTCTCGATTCAAAAACATCCTTTCGTCGGTTTCAGGTTCAGCATTCGATATTTCGCATTCCGCATTCTTCAAGACATCACTCCCCTGAGAGGACGCCATGCGATTTTCACTTCTATTGTGCCTGTTCATGTTCGGTATTGCGGCACAGGCACAGGACACCGCCGACGCGGGACGGGTTTCGCCCCCGCCGGCCCCGGCGGTCAAACCGCAGGAACCGGCGACGGCCGATCTCGACGATCCGAACTACGTCGGCGAGCCGCTGTCGCTCGACATCTACGACATCAAGCTCAAGGATTTTCTGCGGACGCTGAGCGACCTCTACCGGGTGAATTTCGTCCCCGATCCGGAAGTCGGCGCGCTGACGGTGGACGTGAAGTGCAACAAGGTCCCGTGGGACAAGGTATTCCGGACGGTTCTCAAATCGCGCGGCCTGGCCTTCCAGATCGAACACGGCCTGATCCGGGTCGCCAAAGTGGAAACCCTTGCGACGGAAGCCGATGCCGAACGCCGCAAGCGACAGAGCGAACTCATCCGGAACTCCGCCGCCATCGCGTTTTTCCCGCTCCGGCACATCGATGCCAAGGAAGACGGCACGAGCGGCATCGTCGAACTGGTGAAACAGAACCTGACGCCGTTCGGGAACGTCCGGGCGGACGAGCGGACCAACACGCTCATCGTCACCGACGCTGCCGAAAACCTCGAACGCATCAAGAAAATCGTCGCCCGGCTCGACATCGCGCAGCCCCAGATTGAAATCGAGGCCCGGATCGTGGTCGCCAACCGGAGCGTCGCCCGCGACATCGGCACGCAACTCGCCGTCGGCGTCGCCGGAAGAAACGGCGCGGGAATCAACCTCGGGACCGCGCCCAACACCAGCGCGCTGACACCGAACAGCGGTCCGTCCCAGACACCGAGCAAACTGGCCACCGCCAACGGAACGAATCCCTTCTTTCTTTCTCCCGGGGGCAACGGCAATCTCGCAGGGGTCGGGAACACTGCCCTCAACCTGACAACCGGTCTGATTGGTACGGGTTACATCAGCTTCGCGCTCAATCTCGCCGAACAGCGCGGCATCGCCAAGACGGTTTCCACGCCCCGCGTGATCGCCCTCAACAACACAAAGGCGAAACTCGAATCGGGGCGGCTCGTTCCCTTTACCTCCGGCCAGGGCCTCGGCAACGCGGTGGTCAGCACGACCACGTTTCAGAACGCGACGCTTTCAATTGAAGCCGTCCCGCACGTCATCGACGGCAACCGGGTCAAGCTCAGACTGAGCATCACCAACGATTCGGTGGATCGCACGACGCCCGCCGTCAACGGCCAGCCTCCAATCAATAAGCAGTCGCTCACGAACGAATTCGAACTCGAAAACGGCGGCAGCGCGCTCATCGGCGGCATCGCCATCGACGCCGAATCCAGCACGATCCAGCAGACGCCCGGACTCGGCAAGATTCCGCTCTTCGGCGAACTGTTCAAACGTCGTCAGAACGCCCGCGAAAGCAACGAACTCCTTTTCTTTCTGACGGTTCGGGTGACCAACGGCGCTTCGGAAGGCGTTCCGCAGACGGTCGAGATCATTCGCTCCGAAAACATCAATCTCGGCGACCTCACCGGCGTGCCGATCCGGGCGGTGACGGAGGCGAAACCCGCGCCCGCGCCGACCACGGCCAAACCCGATGTCCCGAAACTGCCGTAACCGCCGGAGGAAAAACCGATGAAAACCACCTTTCTTCATCCGGCGCTTTCGGTACTCGGCCTGCTCGTGGTCGTACCGGCGGTCGCCGTCCAGCAACCGGCGCAACCGGGGCAGGCCGCGCCGACGCAAAGCGGGCAATCCGCCGGGAAACCCGGAAATCCGCCGCCCGCGCCGACGCTGGTCGTGCCGGACTCGCTGCCCGGCAAGCGGAATCCGTTCCGCGACCAGTCGGTCAAGCTGACAAAAGCCGACGAGCCGAAACCGATTCCGGAGTACGCCGAGCGGTACAAACAGTGGAACGAAAAACGCAGGACCGCGCCGGACCTGCCCGCGTACCGGCGGTTCACCCTTGATGAAGTCAAGGTTCAGGGCGTGGTGAAGACCCAGGGGAAGACGGGGATTCTCGTGTCGTTCCGCAACGGGGAATACACCGCCCTGCTGATGCCCGGCGCGGCGCTCTGGAACGCGGTTCTCAAGAAGATTTCCACGAAGCAGATGGCGGGCGACCCGCGCCACATCGCGGAAATCGAGTGGGAAGAACTGACCGAACTCAACAACGGCAAGATCAAGCGCAAGCCGACGACCGTGACCGTGGAGGCCCCCCAATGAACCGGATTCTGTTTCTGCTTTGTTTTCTGACACTTGGCCTGACCGTCACGGCTCAGGAAAAAATCGGACCGACGCCGGAAATCGCCTACGGCTTCATCGGACGGATTCCCGAAACCGCGCCGCGCGTCATCGGGTCCGAAGTCGAACCCGAGCGGCATGAATTCGCGACCGGCGACCGGCTGTTTATCAATCGCGGAAAGAAAGACGGCCTCGCGGAGGGCTTTGAACTGGCGATCGTCCGGGATTTCGGCGACATCAGGCATCCGCAAACGAAACAGCCGCTCGGACGCATGGTTTTACCGATCGGACGCGCGCGCGTCCTCACGGTGACCGCCGACTCCGCCCGGATTGAAGTCACCGGCTCGAATCGTGAAATCCTCAACGGCGACCGGTTGCTTCCGCTCGATTTCGCCAGCGAAAAGCCCTCCACTGCGAGCGCCGTTCCGGGTGTAGCGACGGTCGCGCCGCTGGTGGTGGTTCCGCAACGGCCTTCCGCCGCGAGCGCGGCTGATCTGGTGTTTGTGGTTCAACCGGAAGCGAAGTTTATCGCGGGCCAGAAAGTGACGTTCCGGCACGCGGTCGGCGCGGAATCGGTCGGACGCTACGTCGAGAGCCAGTCCGGGCCGCGCAGCCCGTATTTTTCGGGCGATTCCCGGCTCGCGCCGGTCCAGGCCCCGCTCGTCAATTCCAATCCGAACCTTGAAACGCTGCGGCGCGACCCGGCCCGCGCGGAATTGCCGCCGGTCGTGATCGGTTATGGCACGGTGGTTGCTGTGTATTCGAACATCGCGGTCGTGAAAGTGACCGCCGCCAGACAGGAGATAACGAACCGTGATGTCGTCGTTTACGAACCGTAATTTTGCGCCGCCGCGTCCGGCGGATGCCCCGCGCTGGGCCGCGTGGCGGGCGAGCGACCGGCTGGAGGCATTTGAAAGCCGGATGCGCGACGCCTACGCCGGGAGCGCCTACTCGCTGGCCGCGCACGGCGCGACCGTCGGCGATCTGGCGGTCGCCATCGCCGGGCGGGTCTGGGGGGCGGAACTGACCGCCGAGTCCGCCGAACTCATCCGCCACGCGGGTTTTCTGCACGACATCGGGAAAACGCTCGTGGCGGCGGAAATCCGGCTCGCGACGCATGTCTTCGACGCGGATGAACGGCGGCGGATGGAAACCCACGTCACGCACGGCGCGCGGCTGCTGAAGGAAGCCGACGCCCCCGAGGAAATCGCGCAGGCGGCGCTGCTGCATCACGCTTGGTTCGGCGGTGGGGGCTATCCCGGCGGCGGCCCAGTCGGTGACGCGCTTCCGGTCACGGCCCGGATTGTCCACATCGCCGATTACTACATGGCCAGCATCGAAGTCCGGCCCTACCGGCCCTGTCCGCTCGCCCACGCGACCGTGGTGGCGGACATGCGGACGCAGAACGCCGCCGGACGCTTCGATCCCCGACTGTTTTCAGCCTTTCTCGACTGCGTCGAAACGCACAGGACCGCCGCCGCGGCGGTCACGGAGGGAATCAACCGATGATGTACGTTGCCGTCATCAAGGATCGCGACCTGTTTTTCGGCGCGCTCGTTTCAAACCTGAGCCGGAGCGCCCTCCGGCTCGAAATCCAGCACGCCAGCCGGTACGCGGCGTTCGAGGACGCCGTCGCTGACCTGCGCGCCCTCGCTCCCGCGCGCGAGGAAGTGGCGGTAGTCGCGGTCGGCCACGGATACACGACGATTGTCGGCCCGAAGGAAAACCGCCCCGCAACGCCCGGCGTGTATCGCGCGACCTACCCGGCGCGGCTCGGCGCGACGCGGCTGCAATCGGAAGCGCCCGCCGAGGAACTCCCCGCCCGCGCGGACTACATTCTGAGCGAGGCGGGCTGCGTGGCCGCGCTGGCGGAAATTTCGCTCGCCGAGGCGCTGCCCCGGTCCGGGCGGACGCTCCTGCTCTGGTTCACCGCCGAGCGGATTCACCTGCTGATGTTCAACCGGGCGGAACTGGTGGCGTACGACGTGGAAACGCCCGCCGACGTGACGACCGACGCCGTCCGCGACGCGCTCGAACGGCTGTTTCTGAAAACGCCGGTCGGCAACGCGGAAAGCGTGATCATCGGTGGCTGGACGCCCGCCTACCTCAACAACAACGTGTTCAACTGGGTTCGCGAACTGACGGCGGTGGAATACGTCAGCGTCATCGAAACCGGTCAGCTCGTGGTGGCCCAGGCGAGCGCGAACCGCGCGGGCCGCAACAACCTTCAACTTGAAGACGAAGGCATCGAATTCGGCAATCTCGGCAAGCCGCTCACCCGCTGGGGAATGGCGGCGCTGCTCACCGCCGCCTGCCATCAGGTCGCGGAGGGCGTCGGGGCGGATTTCACCGGCACGCTCCGTCCCGACCGTCAGCGCGCCGGGACGGGGCTGACGGCGGGCGTCCAGTCGATTGCGAAACTCGGCGACCGGGCGACCGGCTGGATGAAGCGCGGCGCGGCGGCGGGCGTCGCCGCCGGACTCATCGGCGGACTCGCGGTCGGGGCCACGCAGTACGTCCGCGCCCTGCGCCGCACGTCCGATCTCCAGGCGGCCATCGAGAAAGCCAAAATCGAGGAGGCCGCCAACACGGCCATCGAGAAGGAAGCCGCTTACCTGAAAAAAGCCAAGGAAGTGCTGAACCAGCGGATTCAGACCATCACGGCGCAGCGCGAGGGCCAGATCGCGGCCTTCACCATCACGACCGATGTCGGGACGGGCAGTCCCGCCGGGCTGGTGCTTTCAAAACTCACCATCAAGGAACGGACCGTCGTCATCGAGGGCTACGTCACGACCGGCAGCGCCACGGCCGCGCCGAAACCGGCGGGCAGCGACCTGACGACCACGCCGAGCGCGCCGACGGTGGATGTCGGGGCCATCGCGAGCCGGTTCGTGCAGTCGCTCGAATCGAGCGGACGGTTTTCGGACGTCCAGACCAACCTCAACCAGACCGGCGAAACGAAGTGCCAGATCACGATTACCTGCACCTACACCGGGAAAATCGCCACCGGGGCGCTTCCCGCCGAAACGGTCGGGCAGGAACTGGTGCGAGCAACCGGACAGGCCGCGCCGCCGCAGACGGTGCAGTGATTTTCGATTGAAGATTGAAGATTTCCGATTGAAGAAAAAACCGTTCCGAAATCGAAAATCTTCAATCTTCAATCTTCAATCGAAAGGAAAAAGAAGATGCGTTCAATTCTGATGTTTCTGGCGGCGGCGGGAATCGCGGGCTGCTTCGCGTGGTACGGCGTGTATTTCCTGCTCGTCGCCGACCAACAGGCAACCGCGGACAAACTCAACGGCACGCTGGTCAAGCTCAACGAAAAGAACCAGCAGAACAACCGCTTTCGCGCCGAGCGCAACACGCTGCTCTCCGAGATCGAGCGTATCCGCCAGCGCTACGCCGAGGTGAGCGCCCTGCTGCCTTCGGAACAGGAACTCGGCAAGGTCCTCGAAGACTTCCGGACCGCCGCCGCGCGCAACCGCGTCACGCTCGTCACGCTCGACAACCGCCACGCGCCCTACCGCAAGGGACTCAATGAAAGTCCCCACAAGATCGTGCTGCGCGGGGAGTTCGGCGATATCCGCAACGTTCTGAAGTGGGTCGCCGACTGCAACCGGCTGATCATCGTCCGGAGCGCGGAATTCGACGGCAAGCCGACCGGCACCGTCACGATCACCCTCGACGCCAACATCCCGGTCGATTTCCCGTCCGAGGAAGACAAGAAGAATCCGATTCTGAATCCGACATATCGCGCCAACTGATTTTCGATTGAAGATTTTCGATTGAAGAAAAAACCATTCCGAAATCGAAAACCTTCAATCTCCAATCAAAAATAAAAAGGTCTTCAATCGAAAATCTTCAATCTTCAATCGAAAAAAAGGAAAGGAAACGCAGATGCTCATCACCCTCCAACCGAGATTCATGCCGGACCAGCCGGTGATTCATGCCAGTTACGGCGCGGGAATCGTCCGCGCGATCAACCTGACCGTCGAAGCCGACCGCGAGGACAACCGCCGCAAGATCGAATTCGTGGTCGAACTCGCCGAGCAGAACGTCGAGGTCGGCGTCGTCAACGACCGGATGCTGATCGCGGCGGACAAAATGGAAACCGCGTTTTTCGATTTCCGCTCGAAGTTTCAGCCGGGCAGCCGGGTCTGGCACGAGTCGTACGGGCCGGGTCGCGTCGAAACCGCCACCGTCCGCCTGAAAATCGACCGCGACGGGATGCGGGCGGTTCACGAGTCGTACCGCACGCACTTCGACAAACTCGGCTACGCCCTGCCGGTCGCCGTCGAGCAGCTTCAGGTCGAGGCGCGCGGACGCCGCGACGCCGCCATGTTCCAGAGCGACGACCGCTTCGAACTGCTCCACCGCAAGGCCATCCGGCAGGACGACCGCGCGACCGCCGAACTGCCGGGCCTGAACGCCGCCTTCTGACCTTCGAACGGAAAACGCCATGCTGTTTTCAAAGGGCATCAAATCGCTGTGGGCTTCGGCCCTGCGTCCGCAACCGGAAATCGCCGCGCTCGTGCCGCGCGCGGTGGCCGAACAGGGGCGGTTCATTCTGGAAAAGGTCGTCCTCGACCAGACGCTCGTCTGTTTCGCCGTCGAACAGTCGCACGCCGAGGCGGCGGGCGGGGCGGCGCGGGCGCTGATGAACGAAACCGCGTTTCGGCGGCGGCTGGCGAACGCGCTCGGGCTGAACGCGACCGAAACCGCCTACCTTCAACCGCGCGTGACGCCGTTTCCCGATGAAGAAGTCATTCGGGCACGGCGAAAAGTGTACGGCGACACGGGTTCGTTCGCTCCGGTCGCGCCGCCCGCGCTGATTCCGCCGGTGGTTCAACCTTCTTCCACCGTGCCCGTCGCGCCTCCGCCCGTGACGCGCGCCGTGGCCTCGACCGGCGGATTCCGCGCACTCGGTTCGGGCGACAACTTCCCGCTCGCGACGCTGCTCACGCGCGGCGAAGTCGAACAGCACCTCATTCTCATCAAGGAAATCGCGGACCGAAAACTGGTCGTCCATTCAGCCAGCGCGAACGGCTGGGACTGGCTCCGACTGCAACTCCGCAATCCCGAATTCCGCCAGCGGATCGCCGCCACGACCAATCTCCCCGCCGGGACGCCGATTGAACTCGAACGGGTCGAATGCCCCGTCGGCGACATCGAACGCCGCCTCGAAGACCTTTTTCCGCGCAACGGCGGTTCGGGCATCGCCGGACACGAAGCGCAGCAGCTTGCCGCCCAGATGCGCGACTTCGCCGACAGCATCGGCAACGAGGAAACGGCGGCGGAAGACCAGCGCGAGGAATCGCGGACGGAAAACACAATCCGGCGGATTCTTCAATCAGCCTTTCACGCCAACGCCAACGACTGCCTGCTGCGCTACGACTTTCTCAACCGCCGGATGGACATCGAATTCGTCATCGACGGACGCAGCCAGTTTCAGCCGCCGCTCTCGATTTCGCCCGGAACCTACCGTCTCATCATCAACCACCTCGCCAAGATGGCGCAGATCGGAAAGTTCAAACCGCTCGGCATCAACGACGGGAAACTTCAACTCGGCCTCGGCACGGTCAACAAACGGACCGGCCAGGAGGAATCCTTCGCGGGCCGCGTCAGCATTTCCCCGGTGGACATCCACCCGCTCGCGCACTCGACCGAAAACGGCTTCCAGATTCCGATGGCCTGCATCCGCATCCTGCGCGGGACGCAAAAGGTCCGCACCCTCGACGACATCGGGCTGACGCCGTTCCAGCGCCGCGACATCGACTTCATCCGCCGTAAAACCAAGGGCCTGTTCCTGATGTGCGGCCCGACGGGGAGCGGCAAAAGCGACACCCTGCTCGCGATTCTCAATGAAAACCTCAAGGAAGATCCGTCACTGCGGATTCGCTCGGTCGAGGACCCGGTCGAAACCTGGGTGGACCGCATCGACCAGACGACGGCCAACACCGGCGCGGGGATGAAGATGTCGGATTACCTGCGGGCGGCCCTGCGGAGCGCGCCGCAACAATTGTTTATGGGTGAAATCCGCGACGAGGAAAGCGCTTACGCCGCGATCAGCGCGGCCCAGACGGGACATCTCACCTTTGCGAGCGTCCACGCCTCCGACCCGTTTGAAGTGGTCGCGCGCCTGCGCGGGTTCGACGTGGACGCGGGCGACCTCAAGGGCAATCTGGTCGGCGTCGGACGGCAATACCTTTTGCCGCGCCTGTGCGATGCCTGCAAACGACCCGACTACGGCTGGCGCGAACGCATCCGCCGCGACGAATACCTCGCGCTCAACCTGCGCTTTCTCGAAGACTGCCTGCGCGACTGGGGCTACCACCTCGACGAATCGGAAATTCCGTCCGGCCTTTCGGAAGAAGAAGATCGTCAGCATCGCCAGCGGGTGTTCCGTCCGTTCACGAGCGACGGAATGATCAACGGCGAGCCATGCCCGCATTGCCGCAAGAAAAACAGTCAGGAAAAACGCGGCACGGGCGTGCGCGGACGGGTCGCGGCGCTTGAAATCTGGAACGCGCAGCTTCAACGCACGCAACTCGGCAAGGTGGATTCGAACGTCCTCGTCGCGACCGCCCTGCGGCTCGGCCACCGGACGCTCTGGTTCGAGGCCGTGTCGCTCATCCAGCGGGGGCTGGTGTCGCTCGAAGGCGCGGTGTCGAAGTGCGAAAACATCGACCCGGTGTACGAAGGGCTGGAAGGCTTCGACATCGACAGCGCGGACGGCTTCACCCACCGCTCGACGGCGGAGGCCCGCCACGACCACGAAACGGCGGTCGGCGTCCAGATGGACGGCCGCGCGCCGGTGATTCTTGAAACCGATTTTATCGAAGGCGAATTCGAGGAGGTCCGCGATGGCGACGGCGGAAACCGGTAAACGTATCGAAACAGGCGAGCCGACCACCGACCGGCTGCGCGAACTGCTCCAGTCAACCCGCAAGCTCACCCTGAGCCTCGGCGACCGGTTGCGGCTGTTCAACCAGTTGGCGGCGTACTTGAGAATCGGCTACGGTGCGACCGACTTCTTCCGCGCCAAGCTGCGCGAGCATGAATCCTTTGCGAAGGGCGGACAGGACCGCCGGGCGTTCGTTCTGAGCGGGAAACCGCGCGGAAAAGCCTTTATCGAGGCGATGAACACGCTGCTCGACACGGGCCTCACGCTCGCGGGCGCGCTCGGACACTTCCCGCGCATCTTTACCGCCACCGACATCGCCTTTTTTGAAAGCGGCGAGGAAACCGGTGAAATCGAGAAATCCTGCCTGCTCTACCTCGAACGCCTCGAAGAACTCAACGAACAGAACAAAGCCGTCCGCGAACTGCTCGCCTACCCGCTGGCGATCATCTTCGTGGGCATCGTCGTGGTGTACGTCCTGATGGTCACGCTCATTCCCGGCGTGAGCCTGATCTACGAATCGCTCCTGCCGACCGAGCAGCTTCCCGCACCCACGCGGATCGTCATCGCCGTGAGTCTGTTTGCCGCGCGGTACTGGTGGGCGCTTCTGGTGGTCTTTTTCGGCGCCATCGGGGTTTTTCTCACCAGCCGGTCCAATGAGGAATGGCGCGCGGTCGAGGACCGCCTTCTTTTATCGCTGCCGGTCGTCAACCGGTTCGCGGTGCAGCGCGGGGCGTACAACTTTTTACAAGTCTTCGTTCTGCTCTATGAAGCCAACGGCCAGGCGTACCGCTGCGCCGAACTCGCCGCCAGGTCGGTTTCAAACCGCGTCCTGCGGCGGATGGTGCAGGCGGGGACGGCGCGCTTCATCAGCGGCGACCCGAGCGACCCGGCGGAGGCCATCGCGCTCGAATGTCCCTACTACGGACGCGGCTCTTCGTTTCACGTCGAGGTTTCGGGATTCAGTACCGTCGGCGTCGAACCGCTCAAACGCTATTCGAAACTGCTCAGGGATGAACTCGAAACCACGCGCAAATCGCTCAACGCCATGCTCAATCCGATCATGATCTCGCTCGTCGGCGTCATCATCGGGTTCATCGTCATCTCCGCCTACCTGCCGATGTTCCAGCTTTTCGGCAAGCTGGCCCGTTGAAGAAAAAACGCCATGCTGAATTCGACCGACCGCCGCCTTCTGAACCTCGCCGTCGCCGCCGTCGCAATCTGCTTTCTCGCCGTCGGCTGGACGAACCTCGCCACGCTGGCGGTGACGCCGAGCGCCGCCGCGCAGGACGCCGCCGTCCGGCTCGCGCTGTGTCCGGGCAACGAGTACGCCGAGCGGCTCGCCGCCACCCGTGCTGAACTCGACAAACTGCCCGCGAACGACGCAAGTCGTGACGCGCGGCAGGCGCTCGCGGCCTACAGCTCGGACCGCGACACGACCGGATTCGCCAACCCGGAACTGACGCGGCGCATGCTCGCCGCCGTCGGTTCCGCCGAGCAGACCGCTGCCTTCGACCGTCGCCGCCTCGCGAATTTCTGGATTGCTCTGCTCGCCGTCGGTTCAGCCGCGCTCGCGGCGGCGTCCGTGATTGCGCTCCGGCTACGGCTGCGTCGTCGCAATGACGCGCTTCCCGGCTGGGCCACCCGTTCCGACCGCGACGCGGCGGAAGTACTGGCCGAGGAACTTGTCGCCATTGAATCCACCGTCGAGGAACTCAAAACCGAACGCATCGCGCTCGCCCGCGATCTGCGTGAACGCGACGACCGCATCCGCGAACTCATGAAGCGTCCCGAAGTCGCTCCGCCCGTCGTCGAGGCCGTCCCGACGGTGTTCACGGCGGCGGAAACCGCCTTTGCCATGCCGATTGAAGAACCGCTCGTGCCGCTCGTGCCCGAACCGATTCATGCGGACCGCTTCATTTTCGACAATCCGCCCGATGACGGCGCGCCCGACCTGTTCATCGTCCCGGAAGCGCTGCCCGCGCCGCCGTCGGGTCGTTTTTCGGCGCTCGCGAGCCTGACCGGCAGCCCCGCGCAGCTTGAAAACGCCGCCGGACCGCTCGTGGCGGTCGCCTTCGCCGATCTCGACGACTTCCGGCTCGCCTACGCCGACGCGGTGACCGAGGTCTACCTCAACACCGCCGCCCGCGCGCTCTTCAAAATCGGCGTCGGCCCGGAAGACCTCGTCCGGCGGGACGACGAACTGATCTGGGCCGTCCCTCGCGCGCTCCCGTTCAACCGGGCCGAACTCGAACGCGACGTCGCCCGCGCCTACGCCGACGAACTCGTCGAATTCGAAGGCCGCCTCATCGAACGCCCCGCCCTCTCGCTGCGTGTCATCCGCGAGGGCATTGAACGCCGTCTGGCCGAAACCGACCGTCGCGCGGCGGTCTGAGGAAACCGATGCACGAAGCGCTCATTCACGTCCTTTCCTTTCTCGAAACCATCATCGCCGAACAGCCGGACGACGGCGGGTTTCACTGGCTGTTGCTCCACGCGGTCGAACCGGACCGGCGCGACCGGCTGGCGGGCGTCGAGGAAGACATTCTTTCCGCGTTCGGCGAATGCCTCGCCGCACCCGTCGAACGCCCCGCCGACGGGCTACTGATCGGGGCGTTCGGCCTGTGCCTCGGCCAGCACGCGCTGCTCGCCAGACGCCTGCACGATCTGACCGGCGGCGTCACGGTCGGCATTCCCTACCCGCTGCCGCATCCGCATCTGGTCGCGCCGAACGAACTCGCCGCCGAACTCGCGCGCCTGCTTGAACAGACCGTCCGGCTCGATGAACCGGCCCAGTTCGTCGAACATCCCCGCCAGCAGTTGCGGGCCGAGGCGCTGCTCGCCGAACTCGCCGACAACATCGACAAAAACATTTCCGACTACCAGTTGCGGGCCAACAGCGTGCCGTTCATCCGCAATGGGGACGGGGATTGCGAAGTGCTGGAACACCGCACCCTTTCCGAATTCGAACTGCTCCGGCTCGCCGCCATCACCGCCACCGGCACGGCCCACGAGGACCTGTTCCGGCGTTACCTGCACGCGCGCGAGGCGGCGCGGGCGGCGGCCCTGCCGTCGCGTGGCCTGACCGACGCGCTGACCGCCTTCGACGCGCGCAATACGTTCGAATTCATGGTGTCGTCGGGCGCGTTGAACGACCCCGTCCCGCTCGCCGACGCCCCGGTCGAAACGGCGGACGAGGCGTTTCACCGCGTCGAGGACGAATTTCTCGAAAAGCTCCGCGCGGGCGAACTCTTTTACGCCCACAACGTCTCGCGCAACGGCGTACTGCTCGGCCGCCAGCGCGTGACCGCCTATCTGTGCCAGGCCCCGAAACGCGACGCCCACGACATCGGCCTCGCCCTCAGCCTGCGCCGGATTCCCGTCCGTCCGAACTCCCCCGCCGATCTGAGTTTCTGCTGGAGCGCGCGGCTGCTCATCCGCGAAATCGTGGAAGGTCGCCTCAACGCGGGCCTCATCATTCTGGTCGGCGCGACCGGCAGCGGCAAAAGCACAACCCTCGCGGCCATCCTCGAAGCCATCAACCGCCGCCGCCGCGCCCACATCATCACGCTCGAACGGCCCATCGAATTTTTGTTCCGCAACAAGCAGAGCCACTTCACCCAGATTGAAATCGGGCGCCACATTTCAAGTTTCAAGGCGGGCCTGAGAAACGCGCTCCGGCAGGACCCGGACGTTCTGATGGTCGGCGAAATCTCCGGCGCGGAGGAAGCCGAACTCGCCATTGAAGCCGCGAATACCGGTCACCTCGTCCTGACCAGCCTGCACAGCGAAAACACCGCCGTCGCCGGGCTTTTGAAGTTCTGGGAAATGGTCGGCCGCCGCGCCGACGTGGGCAATCACGTCCGGGCGGTCATCGCCCAGAAACTGATTCCGCCCGCCGAGCGCGAAAACCGTTCCGACCGGGTGCTGATTCAGGAAATTCTCCGCGTGGACGACCCGGCGGTTCAAAATCTTTTATTCCGGAAGGCCGCCGAACGCGGTCCCTACCTCGAACTCCTCGACCAGCCCGCCGACACGGCGTTCGGCCAGCGTCACCAGAGCTTCGAACTCGGCCTCATCCTCGCCCGCGAACAGAAACTCATCAACGCGAGCATCGCCCAGACCCACGCGGTAAACCTCGAACAGTACAAATCACTGATGGACCAGATGGGCGACGGGAAATCCCCCTGGCGCGCTGCCGCCGACCGGCTGCTCGCACAACTCGCCGCCGATGACGAACGCCTCGGGAGGCAGCAGGGATGAACCGTTCGACATTCGGCGCGTCGCTGATTCGCGGACAGCTTCTGCTCGGACTCGTCGCCGTCTCCCTGCTCGGCGGGGCGGCGTGGCTCTATCGCGAGCAGCAGGATGCGCTCGGGCACCAGCGACGCATCGGCGAGGACCGCCGCCGGGTTCTCGACACGCTCGACGCGGTCCTTGAACGAACGCCCTCGAAAATCGTCAATCCGCTTCCCGCCACTACCGCGCCCGAGGCCACCCGCGCCGTGGACGGCTATCTTTTAATGCTCACCGACCCGCGCCTGCGCGTCCGCACGCGCGATCTCGAATCCGCGCGCACCGCCGCGCTCGACGTTCTGCGCCGCGAGGAAGAAAAACTCGGCGCGGAACACCAGCGGCTCGGCCTGCTTCACGAACGACTGAACGTCTGGGCGATGGTGCTGTTCGGCGGCGGCGTGCTGCTGAACGCCCTCGGCGTGCTGCTTCACCTCGGCCTCCTGCGGCGCGCGGCGCGAATCGGAAAGGAAGCCGAACGCGCCGTCACCGACGCCGACCAGACGCTCCACGACCGCACCAGCCAGCTCGTCCGGGCCAACGTTTCAAAAGCGCAACTGGCGCGGGAAAACGAACTCATCCGCGAACTTCAGCGACGCACCGAGGAACGCGCCGTCCGCGACGGCAACACCGGCCTGTTCCGCCACGACATGATGCTGCCGATGCTCTCCGAACGCCTGCTCGGCCTCCCCGGCAGCAGCAACCTCGTCGTCGCCAAACTCGACGTGGACAAAATGAAGGCGATGAATGACGAACTGTTCGGCCACGCGGGCACGGACCGCGTCCTCGCGCTCATCGGGAAGGAAATTCAAAAAGTTTTGCGGCGGGCCACCGATCTAAGTTTCCGGTCGGGCGGCGACGAATTCACCTGCGTGTTCGAACCGACGTTTCCCGACGACGCGCGCGCGCTGCCGGAACTCATCCGCGCGGGCATCGCGGCCATCCGCGAACCGTACACCCGGCACGAAACCGACCCACCGCAAACGGTCGAACTGTGGGGAACGGTATCCGTCGGCGTCATCACCGTCACCGAAGTCGAGGAATGGAAGGAATTTTCAAAACTGTCGCCGCCCGAGCGGACGCAGCGTCCCGACCTGATTGAAAACCTGATGGTCAAGCTGCTCGCCAAGGCCGACGCGCGGGCCTACATCTCGAAGCACGAAGGGCGGAATCGCGTGACGTATGAAGGATGAAGGATGAAGGATGAAGGATGAAGGATGAAGGATGAAGGATGAAGGATGAAGGACCGTCCGGTTTAGGCCTCGGCCTGTCAAGTTTTTTATTTTCCGGACTCAAGACTCTCGACTCCAGACTCCAGACTTTTTACCCAGGCTCCAGACTTTTTTTCATCCTTCATCCTTCCGCCTTCATCCTTTCTTCTTCAGAACTTCCGCGATATTCCGAAGCAGGCCGTTGGCCGAATAGGGTTTCGCCAGAAAGACATTCACGTCGAGCATGCCCGCCCCGCGACCTTCCTCGGAAAGTTCGAGACCACTGACGGCGATGACGGGCAGGTCGGGTGAAAGATCGCGAATCGAGCGGATGACCGTGAAGCCGTCGGGCAGCGGCATATGAAGATCGACGATGGCGAGGGCGAGTTCCTCGCGGTGTTCTCCAAACAGGGCAAGCGCCTGCTCGCCGCTACTGGCCGACAGGACACGATAGCCGTGGGCTTCCAGTACGCCGCGCGTCATGTCGAGGAGTGAAATTTCGTCATCCACCGCCAGCACCAGTTCGCCGTTGCCTTCGGGAATGAGTTCAAACCCCGTCGTCTCCGGCTGCACTTCCTCTGCGACTGCCGGGAGCGCGACATAAAAGGTCGTCCCGCCCCCGACTTCCGTTTCAACCCGAATTGTTCCGCCTTCCTTTTCGACGATGCCCCTGACGGTGGCAAGGCCGAGGCCGGTCCCCTTGCCGGCTTCCTTGGTGGTGAAAAACGGGTCGAAAATCCGGGCCAGAACGTCATCGGGGATTCCTTCACCCGTATCGGAAACCGTGAACACGACCGAATCCACCCCGTTTTCAACCTGGTTTTCAGCCTGAACGGTCAGCTTGCCCCCGCCCGGCATGGCGTCGCGTGCGTTCACGCAAAGATTCAGCAGAATCTGGCTGAGCTGGGTCGCGCCGACATCGAGCGTTCGCAGCGGACGCGGCTGGGGCGCGTTGAGGGTGATTGTTTTGGGGAAGGTTTCGCGAATCAGGCCGAGAACTTCATTCAAAACATGTTTCGGCTGAATGAGGCTCTTTTCGCCGCCGTCCCGCCCGAAGGTGAGGACCTGTTTGACGAGTGCCGAACCGCGCTTGACGCTGTTTTCGATCATCGTCAGCACGCCGGCCATCTGATCGGGTTCGAGTCCGAGCCGCAGCATTTCCACGCCGAGACTGATCGGCGTGAGCATGTTGTTCAGGTCGTGGGCCACGCCGCTCGCGAGCATGCCGATGGTTTCCATGCGCTGAACGCGCTGGAACTGTCGCTCCATCCGGCGTTTTTCGGTGATGTCGGTGTTGATGAGCAGCGTCGAGAGCGGATTCCCGTCTTCATCGCGAACGAGCGACCAGCGACTCTCGACGACAACCGGCACGCCGTCGCGGTTCACCTGTTCAAGTTCCCCAGTCCAGCGGCCTTCTTCATGAAGAATTCGCCGAATTTCGAACATCCGTCCGACCAGCGGGCCGAAGATGAGGGTTGAGGCGGGCTGACCCGTGACTTCATCCGCCGTCCAGCCATACAGCCGTTCAGCGCCGGAATTCCAGAAGCGGATATTTTCGTCGACGTCGAGTTGAATGATTGCGTCGTACGTCTGATTGAGCAGACTGGCCTGTTCGCGAATCCGCCGCTCATCGCGTTTCTCGCGCATCTGGCTGGTTTCGCGCTCGTGAAGCAGCTTCCGGAAGCGGTTGAGCCGCAAAATGCCGCGCACCCGCGCGCGCAGTTCATCCATGTCATACGGTTTCGAGATGAAATCGTCCGCCCCGGCGTCAATCCCCTTCATCCGCGATTCCTTGTCGCTCAGGGTCGTCAGCAGCACGATCGGGATTTCGGAAAACTGGGGGTGATTGCGGAGAACCTGGCACAGTTCATAGCCGGTCATTTCCGGCATCATGACATCCGACAGGACGAGGTCCGGCTCGTGAATCTGGGCCAGCGAAAAGGCTTCATAGCCGTTGGCGGCGAAAATCAGCTCGTAAGACGGATTCTTCAGGATGACGCTCAACAGCTTCTGGGCGGTCGGGTCATCTTCGGCGATCAGGATTTTGGCGGTTGCGTTCATAAGTCGGGGGGAATTCAAACTTGAAATCAGGAATGTTCAGGCGGATGTCCCTGTTGAGGTCACGATAAGTCTGGCCCGGAGCGTTTCGAACTCGGCATCAAGCGCGGCGAGGCATTCGTCGGGAAAGACATCCCGCGGTCCCGAAAATTCGGCTTCAACCCGTTTCATCATTTCGGTCAGGCGAATGGCGCCGATTTGCGACGCCCCTCCGCGAATGAAATGCGCGGCTCCGCGGACAGCCTCTCCGTCGCCGTTGCCGACCGCCCGTTTGAGTTCGGCCAGCTTGGCCACGGTATTTTCAAGAAAGAGCGAGATCAGTTCCGCAACCAGACCGACGGCGTCGGGATCTTCGCCGGAAAGAAGCTGTACCTCACGCAGAATGCGCTCGTCGAGGGTGGGGAGTTTATTGAGTTCCGTCAGGTTGAAAATCGGCCGGGGCCGAACCGCTCGCGGCGGCAGATATTTTTCGAGCAACACCCGAAGCTGCGCGCTCGTAAAGGGTTTCGCAAGGTAATCGTTCATTCCGGCGGCGAGGCACTTTTCGCGCTCGCCGACCAGTGCGCTGGCGGTCAGCGCGATGACTGGCGTCGGATTCGCGACTCCCTGTTTCCCTTCGTGGGCGCGCAACGCGAGGGTGGCGTCGAATCCGTCCATTTCGGGCATCTGGCAATCCATGAGAACGAGGTCGAACGGTTCGCGCGAAAAAATTTCGACGGCTTCACGTCCGTTGACGGCACAGGTGACCTGATACCCGCCAAGTTCAAGCTGGGTTCGCGCCACGAGGCGGTTGATCTCGCTGTCCTCGACCAGCAGGAGGCGATATCCGCCCCCGCCCGGCGCGGCCGAAGTCGCTTCGGGAAGACTGACCCGACGTTCCCGTCCTCCGCCCATCGCAAGGCGGACGGCCTCCCGTAATTGCCGGGTGCGCACCGGCTTGGGCAAACAGGCGGCGATTCCCGCCTGATTCACGAGAGCCGGGTCGGAGTGGTGGCTGGAAGTCAGGAGCAGTAACGGCAGGCTTGAAAACGCCGACCGGGCGTGGATGCGCTCGGCGAGTTCCAGACCGTTGCAGTCGGGCATGTGCATGTCGAGAACCGCCACGTCGAAATTCCGCCCGGCGGCGGTTGCCTCGTCGAGCGCGCGCAGAGCGGTCGTTCCGCCGTCCGCCGTCACCGTTTCAACGCCCCACCCGGCGAACTGCTGAACCAGAACCTGCCGGTTCGTGGGATTGTCGTCCACGATGAACGCCCGCTTCCCGGCCAGTTCCAGAGGCGGGACGATCTCTCCCGAAGGAGGCTGCGCCGGCGGCCGCAGGCGTACCTTGAACCGGAACGTCGATCCTTTGCCGGGCTGGCTCTCGAAATCCATCTCCCCACCCATCATTTCGGTCAGTCGCCGACTGATGGAAAGACCGAGACCGGTCCCGCCGTAGCGCCGCGAGTTTGAGCCGTCCACCTGGGTAAATGCCGAAAAGAGTTTTCCCTGCGACTCGACCGGGATACCGATGCCGGTGTCGGTCACCGAAAAATTCAGATCGTGTTCAAGGTCGGTCGGTCCCCCCGGCTGAACCCGGACAATGACTTCTCCCGTTTCGGTGAACTTCACCGCGTTGCTCAAAAGATTGAGCAGAATCTGACGGAGGCGTCCAGGGTCGCCCCGATAGCGCTCCCGCACTTCCGGATACACCAGCGTGACCAGTTCAAGCGATTTCCGGCGGGCCGCCTCGGCCACCATATCGACGGCGTCCTCGACGACTGACCGGACTTCAAAATCGGCTTCCTCGAACGCGAGCTTTCCGGCCTCGATTTTTGAAAAGTCGAGAATGTCGTTGATGACGTTCAGAAGCGCATCGGAACTGGTCCGGATGGTTCCCGCGAAGTCGCGCTGTTCGGGATCAAGCGACGTTTGGAGCAGCAACTCGGTCATGCCGATGACGCCGTTAAGGGGGGTTCGGATTTCATGGCTCATGTTGGCCAGAAATTCCGACTTGAGGCGGGCGGAGGTAAGCGCTTCGTCGCGCGAGGCTTCGAGCGCCAGCAAAAGCTGGTTGCGCTCGGTCACGTCATTGAGCATGACGAGATGCGCCGAACGGCCGTCGAAGGTAATCCGGTGCAGTGTCACCTCGACGTTGATGATCGTTCCGTCCTTCTTGCGGTGACGCCATTGTCCGGCCTGCCGGGGCGCGCTGTCGGAGCGATGAATTCGCTCCATCGAAGTGACGAGGCGATCCACATCCTCCGGCGGGCGCACATCCCGAATCGTGAGGGAAAGAAATTCCTCGTGGCTGTATCCGTAGACCTCGACGGCCGTGTCATTGACTTCAAGAAACTGGAGCGTCTCCCGGTCATACACCCAGAGCGGAAGCGGGTTCTTGCGAAACAGGAGTTCAAAACGCTGGGTCAGTCGCCGTCGCGCCACCAGTTCGCGGGTTACGAACCAGTACATCGCCACACCAACCGCCAGACAGAGCACGACCGCCACGCCGCCAAGCGTTGCGGTCGTTCGCACATACCTTCGCGCGCGCGCGGTGCGGGCGGCCAGCCGGACCGTTTCCTCCTCCTCCATCTCCTTGAACAATCCGACAACGACGGACGCGAACTGTTTCCCCTGCGGACCGGGCACGATTTCGAGCGCGGCATCCCGGCTCTGCCGCCTGGCCTCCATGACGCGCCGGATAAAGGGCCTGTATTCATCGGCAATCGCGGACAGCCGATCAATCCGACGCTGCTGCATCGGGCTGTCGGCGGTCATGCCGCGCAAATCCTGAAGCCCCTTCCGGTATCGCCGCGCGCCTTCGCCCAGAACGTCCTGGAGGTAACTTTCGTCTCCCGTAATGGCATAGGCACGCACATCGCCCTGTGCCCGGAGAATCAGTGCCTCGTTGCGCTGGAGGATCTGAATGACCTGAACCGTCCGCTCCAGGTCCTCGGTTGCGGTCAGCAACCGCGCCGCGCTGAAATAGAGAGCGAGTCCCACGCCGATCAGCAGCGCCAGCAGAACGCCGAATCCGATCTTCAGTTTCCGATGAAACGGAAACAGTTCGTTCATGGGGATGCTACTCCTCGGCGTCGTCTTCCTCCGCTTCCCGAGAGATTCCGGCCGTCAGCAAGTCAAATGCCGGAAGATGAGCAATCCGGGAAGAAGTCGCCCCGCGAACCGAAAACCAGATGATGTCGTTCAGGGTACGCGGATCGTCCATGTCGGCATGTCTCAGATTTAGCCCCAAAGTCTTGCGATTCCATTGCAACTCGGCGGCGTTTTTGGGTTCACCCGCCGTCAGGTTGCCCGGCGACAGGGTCGGAAGCACCGCCGTGAAGGGCCGCAGGTCCGGCGTGTCGCGGAAGATGTCAACCGGGACCGCGTTTGCATCAAGCACGTTCATGGGAGCGAGGCCGAGCATGAGTTCAATCGTCCGGATCAGGCTGACCGTCGTATGGTATTCGTGAATCAGCGCGCCGGGCCGGTTGTAGGCGCTGATGACGAGCGCCACCGAACGATGGCAATCGACGTGATCCGGACCGTCCTGCGCGTCATCCTCGACCACCACGATGGCGGTATCTTTCCAGTAGGGACTTTTCGAAACCGCCTCGACCAGCCGTCCCAGCGCGTAGTCATTGTCGGCGACATAGAACTGCGGCGTCGGCGTCCCGGCCATAAGGCCCGCCGTATGGTCGTTGCTCAACCGCACGACCGACAGGTTGGGCAGTTCATCCTGACCGCCCGCCGCCTTTTTCGCGGCAAAACGGTCAAACTCCGCGAGCCATTCGCCGAGCCGGGAGTTCCCCCGGTTTCGTTCATCCGGGTGGTTGGCCGAAATGACCGGGTCGGTTTTTCCCTTCGATCGCACCGCTTCGAGATACGACTCGGGCGTCAGGGCATCGGGTGTTTCAAGGTCGAAATTCCGGAAGGTGAGGCTGTGGTGGCCTTCGAGCGACTTTTTGGTCGGAATGGCGACCACCGTCGAGGAGAGGTCGGGATAGTGCTTCCGCTGGTTTCGGTTGATGGCCTGTAGGTCAGCTTCCGAGACGGTCCCGATGAACTCTCCGTAGTTCCGGTAGGTCAATCCGGCGCGGGCGGCGGCGTCCCACAGATAGAGCGTTTCGGGTTCGGCCACATCCCGCCCGCCATTGAGGTAGGGGATGTATTTTTCAAGAAAACCCTTCGCTTCGGCCGGCCCGACCTCATTCGGAAAGAGTTTCGGCCCCTTCGAGCGGGGGTGAAGGTTCGGCAACCGGTTGAACCCTTCGAAGTCATAGGTCCGGGAACTTCGGGAATACCCCCACCGATAAGCCTTGTCGGTGTAATCGCTCGAAAAGGCCGCGGTGGACCAGTTGTGTCCGTCGGGACTGGCCTCGGAATTGACGAAAAACCGGTCGAACAGCCCGAACCGACGCGCCAGTTCGCGGTGATTCGGCGCGATATCCTGCCGCATGCCGTCGGGAGCGACCGCCGCATCGCCGGACCCGAAAATGGCGAGTCCCGGATCGCCGTCGGCGGGCGTTCCGTCGCCCGCCTTCGCCAGATCGCCGAACACCGCGTCATAGGTCCGGTTTTCCTTGATGACATAAATGACGTGGCGGAACGGCGACCGTCCCCCGAACAGGCCGGTCCGACGCTCGCCGAGCAGTCCGGCATTGCGCATGACCTGCTTCGTATGGCGATCAAGTTCAACGTCATCCGGCATGGCAATCCGACTGATGGTGCCGGCGACAAGCGCGACACTGTATTGCCCGCCCCGGCCACCCCGACCGCCACCGGCCGGGAACCGGTCGTTCGGCGCGTTCGGGTAAAGCCCCGTCTCATTCACGACCACGGAGGAATTTTCCATTCCGCTCCCCTTGCCGTTTCCGACGAAAAGCTGGTCGCCGACCACCGCCACCGCCGACGGATAAAAACCGGTCGGGATGAATCCCTTCAATCTGGGGAAGGTGTCGGGTGTCGGGTGTCGGGTGTCGGTTTTTTTCCGGCTCCGCTCTCTTTTCTCGCGGCGTTCGGCCCGTTCTTCCCGTTCCTCGTTTTCTTCCTCCGCGTCTTCTTCTTTTCGCTTTCCTTTTTCCGTTTCCATTCTAGTGGACGACCCGGCTTCGGGTTCAGCGATGGAAATGACCGCAACTGCATTGGCATGAGCATTTGCGACATACAACGTGCGCCCGTCACCTGACAGGGCGAGGCCCTCGGGGCTGGCCCCGATGTGCTTCGTCTCCGGCAGGCGTACCGAAATGCGTTCGATTTCGCGGTCGGTCCGCGTGTCGATGACGCTCACGCTGTCGGCGTTCGAATTGACGACATACAGCCGCTCCCGCTTCTCGTCGAACATCATGGCCGTCGGGTGGCGCTCCACCGGGATGAAGTTCACCTTCTTCGCCGCGGGATCGACCACCGCGACCGAAGCATCCCCCCAGCAGGAGACATAAACCTTTTCGCGTCCCGGTTCGCCGACGGCGACCACGCCGTAGGGGTACGCCCATTGGCCGGGCCGGGCCGGATTGCGGAGCGGAATTTTCTCAATCCGTGGATTCCCGGTTGCATTGCGGACGATGCCGAGACTGTCCGCCAGATTGTTCGCCGTGTAGAGCGTATCGCCGGATATCGCCAGCCCCAGCGGGAACACCTGGCGGTCCGCCCCGGCCATTTCCGCCAGATCAATGGCGGAAGCCTTGACCGGTTCATTCAGCTCAGTCGAAGCCGGTGAAATCGGAAGCGGAAGGCCGGGTTTGAAGGAAAAGACCCACACCCGATTTTCATTGCCGCCAGACGCGAACAGCGCGAAGGATCCGTCCGTGCCGGGAGTCCGCGCAAACGCAAGCCCCACCGAAACGCTTTGCGGATTCGGAAAATAGATATTCTGAATCACGGCCGGTTCTGGACGGGCGTTCAGGTCGATGACCGCGAGCGACTGGAGGTACTTCGATTCCGCGTTAAACTGAATGCCGAAACCGCTGTTGACCGCCACGAGGTAACGGCCGCGCCCGTCGGGTCCGTCGCGGTCGGGGGAACGGACGAAATCGACCGGCAGTGCGCCCACGGCCGGCTGCCGCGTGAAGCGGTCGCGGACCAGCGTTCCGGCGGGCGTGATGCGCCGACCGGGCTGTGGTTTTACAAGGCGGTCCGCCCGTGAGGAAACGATCCCGCCGACCAGCACCGCGCCGGTCAAACCGATGGCGATGAAAGCGCGCACCCAGAACTTCAAACCCATGACGTTCATTTGGACAACCCGGTCAAAACCGCCCGTTCAAGGCGGCGTTGTTCGCGCAGGACGCCTTCCGCGATGAAATACTGCGCGATGTAGTAGGTAATCATGACCGCCCATTTCGAAGCCCCAAAAGGCGCGACGAAGCGGTTGATGGCAATCAGCGAATCCGAGATGACGAAAATCAGCGCGCCCGCCATCACCCACCCCGGCGAGGCCCGACGCACGGTGGCAAGAATACCCATGAGTGTTAAAACGGTTCCGTAGAGCGCCACCGGAACGCTGAACCCGACCTTCGAAAAGAGCAGCGCGTTGAGCGCCGCGCCGTACAGCACCAGAACCAGCGCGGCGGCGAGCTTGCGCGACGTGACTTCCATGCGTGGAAGGAATCCGGCGCTGAAAAAGAGGTGGCCGACCAGAAACGCGCCCAGACCGGCGAAAAACAGCCGGTCGTTCAAATCGAGCAGGATATCCCCGACCGCCGAGAACCCGAGGCCGACCGCCACCAGTCGCTCGGACATTCCAGGCGCCTGCCGCCAGACCCGGACGGCAAGAAAGACGACCGGGAACGCCTTGACCAGAAAACTCGCCGGATAGGGTTTGAACGGAATCGAAGCGAGATAGATCGCGGCGGTTGCGACGAAAACGAGGGTCGGAAACGGATTTTGGGGAGATCTCGAAGAACTGGTCATGTTCTGTTCACATAAAAAGCGCGTCCCGCCGCACCCTCGAAGGTGGAGGCGGGACGCGATCTTTCAAAGGACTACAAGCAGTGGTCAGTGGTCAGCAGTCAGTCTTTCGCGGAAAAAGGTGAATCGCTCATTCCTGACCGGCGACCGGTCACACACCTAAGCCAACGGCGGTTTGCCATTTCCATTGCTCCCGTTGCCGTTCTTGCCGTTTTCGGCGGGCTGGTCGACTTCCACGCGAATTCCACCGTCCGGGGCCACTCCATTCCCGTTTTCATTCGACTGGTTGTCGCGAAGGGCGGTCTTGAAGCGGTCAAAGACGTTCGAGGAGCCTTCCTCGACCGGCCGGTCATAGCGGTTGCCGTAGTAGTAACCGTAGTAGTCGTAGCCGTAGTAGCTGCTCTGTTCGAGCGAGATGCTGTTGAGGACCACGCCGAGCGTCCGGGTGTTGGCTTCGTCGAGCTTGCGGCAGGCGCGCTTGACGATTTCCCGCTTCGACCGCTCGCTGTGAACGACCAGCACCACGCTATCGGCCAGCGCCGAAAGAATCGTGGCGTCCGCGAAGGAAAGCAGCGGCGGCGAATCCAGAATGATGTAGTCGAACTTTTCAATGGCATAGGCCAGCAGCGAGCGCATGCGCTGCGACCCGAGCAGTTCGGCCGGGTTGGGCGGCAACTGACCGCAGGGCACCACCGTCAGGTGCGGAATCGAGGAATCAACGAAGATGTCGTCCGCCTTGCACTGGCCCGACAGATAGCGCGACAGCCCGGCGTGGTAGCCGGCCTTCAGGACCTTGTGCAACTGGGGACGGCGCAAGTCGCAATCCACGATGAGAACCGACGCCCCGGTCTGGGCCAGCGAAATGGCCGTATTGAAGGAAGACGTGGTCTTTCCTTCACCCGGCTGGCTGCTGGTGAACAGGATGATGCGGTTACGCTGGTCTTCCGACGAGGAGAGCAGAATCGAGGTTCGCAACTGACGGTAGGCTTCACCGACCTGCGAATTGGAAAGGGCGAAGGCGCGCAGTCCGATGTCGAAATCGGCCGGGACGAATTCACCGTCCGAAAGCCGCACCAGTTCCTCGCCCGTACGACCATTCGAACCGTAGTAGTACCCGCCCTTTGAAAGCGCCTTCTGACTCGCCATCGGAATCAGGCCAAGCGTGGGGAGATTGATGATCCGGTCCACATCTTCGACCGACTTGATGCGGTTGTTGAGATACTCGCGCAGAAACGCCAGACCGACCCCGCCCGAAAGCGAAGCGAAGAACGAAACCAGCAGGGTGTAGGGAATCCGGGGGCTGACCGGCGCGCCGGGAAGTTCCGCCGTTTCGGACACGAAGATGTTGTTCATGTCCATCTGGGAACCGATTTCGGTTTCCTTGTTGGTGGTCAGAATCGACTGGAGCAGCTTTTTCTTGTTCTCGATCGTGTCGTTCATCATGCGCTGCATGATGCTGGTTTCATTCTGGGTGATGATTTCGGACTTCGACTGCTCCGTCTGCGAACGCAGTTCGTCCTCCCGCTTTTTCGCAACTTCGAATCTGGCCTTGATCTGGTCGTACACGATCTTGCGCTGCTTCTCCATCAGCGGCTCGATTTCGGCAAGACTCTGATCAATCTGTTTCACCTCGGGATGTTCTTCCGTGTAGGTGTTCAGCAGTTCCGTGCGGCGCTGGATCAGTTCCAGACGCTTGTTCCGCAAACCGCTGAGTTCAGGGTCGCGGGCCATTTCCTCAAGCGAATCAGCCGGAAGCTGGAGGCTCTTTTCGTATTGGGCCTGCGCGGTGATCCGGTCGTTTTCGGCGGTCAAAAGGCTCTGATGCTGCCCCTGGAGACGGCCAAGGGTGGGATTGTCCTTCTGATCCAGCGAAAGCTGCTTGTGGGACTTGAGGTATTCGGCGAGCTTTTTTTCTTCCTGGTTGATTTCCGTCTCCAGCCGCGCGACCGTCTTGGTCAGAAACTCCTGCGTGACCTTGTTGGTCTGCGTCCGGTCCGAAACGTTGCGTTCCACGAACACTTCGACAATTGCATTGGCGACCTTCTGGGTGAATTCCGGCAGGTGGTGCTGGAAGGTCACGCGGACCAGGCGCGTCCGGGGAACGGCTGAAATCTGGATTCCGGAGGCGAGTTTCCCGATGTAGGGCGCGAAATGCTTCATTTCGGCATTGATATCGGAGGGATCGGTCGACGATTCGATTTTCGGCAACGCATCCGTCGCCGTCCGGGCCGGTTTCTTGCGTCCACGCGGCGAACGGACGAAATCGCTGAGGGCTGCCCCGATGGTCGTCGGGCCGCTGTCGAGAAATTCGGGTTCCTGATCCAGTTTCAGCTTCTTCGCCACTTCGAGCAGCAGCGTCGTACTGGTCAGCTTTCGCAACTGGGTATTGTAATACTCGGGGTCTACCACATTGGCGGCGAAGACCATCTTTCCGCCAGTGGTGAACGGCGCCTTTTCGGGGTCGATCTGAATCTGGCTCGACGCCTCGTACATCGGCTGAACCCTGGAAAGGGCCAGCCCCGTCACAGTCATGACGACCATCACGCAGACGATGATGGTGATCTTGTGCCGCAGCAGCGTACGGAGAATCTGCCGTATTTGCTGACTGTCTTCCTCGATCGAGGCAACATCGTATTTGTAGTTGCCCCGTCGCCGCGGACGATCCATGGCGACCTGGGAATCGCGTACCTGAAGGTCCTGATTCAGAGTGGAGACGGGCTGAAGAGATTCTTGCGACATAAAACAAAACCGATTCGAGTATCAGAAATAGCGGAAGCCGGGTGGTTGCGCAGGCCGAGATAATCCGCCCGGTCTCAGGATTTGTCCGTTGACCAAGAGACGGAGGAAGGAGCGTAAAATTCGTCGGTGCCTGATAAACAGGCTGCGACTATACCGAATTCCCCGGCGGTGGCGCAATCGGACCTGCTTTGCAACGTAAAGAGCCATGCCGATCCGGAACGCCCTCGAAGACGCACAGGGCGACACGGTTACTTGGGGAAAACGCGCGCACCGCTTTCGTCGTCAAGCACGATGGCTTCCACCGGACAGGCCCTGGCGGCTTCCAGAATGGTCTCGGCATCGGCCCCGTTGGGATCAATGACCACGGCAATGTTGTCGTCCCCCATTGCGAACACTTTTGGTGCAACGGTGATGCAGGGTCCCGCGCCGATACAGCCTTGCGGACCACGGCGACGAACAGTAATCGTATACATTCAGCCGATTCCTTCCTTGATGGCTTTTTACGTCAAAGGTCAATATGGTTGATTTCGACGGTTTCGGGACACATATCACACGCACCGCCGCCCGACCCAATAAAACCTCTCTCATCAAAAAGTTTCGTCACGGATGGAAGGGTTTCCAACCCGGACCGCGTTTGTTAGAACCCGGGACATTCCGAAATCCAACGAAACGACCAGGACTTCATGACCTTACCTGCCGCCGCGACCAACCTCCGAACCATTGAAACGCTCCGTTTCGACAACACCTATGGCCGGTTGCCGGAGGCGTTCCACACCCGCCTCAATCCGACGCCCCTTCCGAACCTTCGATTGACCAACTTCAACCCGGATGCCGCCGCCCTGATCGACCTCGATCCGCGGGAGGCCGACCGCCCCGAGTTTGCCGAATACTTCGGCGGCGCACGCCCACTGCCGGGCGGCGACCCGCTGGCGATGCTTTATTCCGGCCATCAGTTTGGCTCATACGTCCCGCAACTCGGCGACGGCCGCGCGATCCTGCTCGGCGAGGTCCGCAACCGGCAGGGCGAAAAATGGGACCTGCATTTGAAAGGCGCGGGGAAAACGCCCTACTCGCGCATGGGCGACGGGCGGGCGGTCCTGCGCTCGACGGTTCGCGAATACCTCTGCGGCGAAGCCCTGCACGCGCTCGGCATCCCGACCACCCGCTCGCTCTGCATTCTCGTCGGCGACGAACCGGTCTACCGCGAGACGGTCGAACGGGGCGCGATGCTCATCCGCATGTCTCCGAGTCATGTCCGGTTCGGATCGTTTGAAATTTTCTTTTATCGCCGCCAGCACGACCGGCTGAAGGAACTCGCCGACTACGTCATCAACCTGTTTCATCCGGCCCTCGCGGAACTGCCCGAAGAAACGCGCTATGTCGAATTTCTGCGCGAAACCGTGGCCCGCACAGCCCGCCTGATGGCCCGCTGGCAGGCGGTCGGCTTCGCCCACGGCGTGATGAACACCGACAACATGTCGATTCTCGGGCTGACGCTCGATTTCGGGCCGTACGGGTTTCTCGACGACTACGACCCCGGCTTCATCTGCAACCACTCGGACTACACCGGACGCTACGCCTTCGACCAGCAGCCGGCGGTCGGATTCTGGAACCTGACGCGGCTCGCACAGGCGCTGTTGCCGCTGATGACCGAGGAAACAGCCATCGCGACGCTCAACACCTTCCGCGACATCTGTTTCACATATTATGAAGAGCTGATGTTCGCCAAACTCGGCTTCGTTGAAAGCACCGAGGAAAACCGCGAACTGCTTTCCGGCCTCCTGATGCTGATGGAGCGCGACCGGGCCGACTACACGACGGTCTGGCGACGGCTCGGCGCAGTATCAACCGCCGACGAAGCGGCTGCCGGCAACCGCCGGGTCCTCGATGCCTTCACCGACCGCGACGCGATGGCCGCGTGGTTGCGCGACTACGCCGCGCGCTTGCGCGCCGAGGGCCGCCCCGACGCCGAACGACGCCTCGCGATGGACGCCGTCAACCCGAAATACATTCTGCGGAACTACCTCGCGCAGATCGCCATCGAACGCGCCGAGGAAGGCGACTTCAGCGAAATCGACCGTCTGCACGACGTCCTCCGACGGCCCTTCGACGAACAGCCCGAACGCGAACGCTACGCCGAACCGCCGCCCGAATGGGGCAAACGGCTCGAAATCAGTTGTTCCTCATAAAAACAGTCTGGAGTCGGGAGTCTTAAGTCGGGAGTCAAGAAACGGAGGCGGGAATCCTCATTTCGATCCTCCCGGACTCCAGACTCACGACTCCAGACTCCGGACTTGCCCCATGAAAAAGCTTCTCGCCCCCGAAAACCTGCTCAACCTGCTGCTCGTGTTCGTTCCGGCGGCCTTCATTCTGGAATTCACGCACGCCAGGCCGATTCTCGTCTTCGCGGCGTCCGCACTCGCCATCATTCCGCTTGCGGGCCTGATGGGAAAAGCCACCGAACACCTCGCCGAAAAGCTCGGCGAAGGCATCGGCGGACTGCTCAACGCCACGTTCGGCAACGCCGCCGAACTCATCATCGCGGTCATGGCGCTGAGAAAAGGGCTGTATGACGTGGTGAAAGCCTCGCTCACCGGTTCGATTATCGGGAACGTCCTGCTCGTGTTCGGACTGAGCGCCATCGCGGGCGGATTGAAGTACCCGGTCCAGCGGTTCAACAAGACCGCCGCCAGCCTCGGAACGACGCTGCTCATGCTCTCGGCCATCGCGCTGGTCATTCCGGCCATTTTCCACACCATCGCGACCGGGACCGGCGCAGCCGTCGAGAACGAACTCAGCCTCGAAATCGCGGTCGTCCTGATCATCTGTTACGTCCTGAGCCTGATCTTTTCGCTCAAGACGCATAAACATCTCTACGTCAGCGACCTCGACGCGGAAGCCGAGCAGGCCGCCGGAACGCACGGCTGGTCGCAGAAGAAATCGGCGGCGGTTCTGCTCGTAGCCACCATTTTCGTCGCGGTGATGAGCGAATTTCTCGTCGGCGCGGTCGAGGAAGCCGCCCACGCCCTCCACATGAGCGACGTGTTCGTCGGGGTCATCCTCGTCGCCATTATCGGCAACGCCGCCGAGCATTCCACGGCCGTACTGATGGCGCTCAAGAACAAGATGGACCTCGCGCTCAATATCGCCGTCGGGTCCTCGATTCAGGTCGCCCTGTTCGTTGCGCCCACCCTGATCTTCCTCAGCTATTTCATCGGCGGACGCGGCCCGATGGACCTCCGCTTCACGACCTTCGAAGTGGTCGCCATCGGCATTTCGGTCTTCACCGTTTCGCAGATTTCGCAGGACGGCGAATCCAACTGGATGGAAGGCGTGCAGTTGCTGGCCGTCTACATCATTTTGGGTATTGCGTTCTTCTACCTGCCCGTGTGACGCTACAGGAATAAAGATGTGCTTCGAGGAATGCAGTCCGACTTCCCGACTGGCGGCCTTTTGAAGTTTCAGCCACCGACCGGGGTTACCTTTTCCTTCAAGAGCGGACAGCAACTCCGGCCATCAACCCGCACTTCTTCATTTATCGGGGGTTGCCATGAAACTTCGTCTCTCCGTTCAATCCGGCTCCCTTTCGGGACAGGAACGCGAACTTGAAACCGGCTCGCTGCTGCTCGGACGCGGCCCGGACTGCGCACTGGTGTTCAACCCGACGGTCGACAACATGGTGTCCACCCGCCATGCCTATATCCAGCAGGAGTCGGACGGGTTCTATGTGGTGGACAACAACAGCACCAACGGGACCTTTCACAACGGCCAGCGGGTCAGCCGGGCGAAGCTGAACAACGGAGATTACGTCGAACTCGGCGTCCAGGGGCCGCGCATCGTCTTCACGATTGCCGCTCCGCAGCCCGTCGTCCCGCCGCAACCGGCCTACGCCGCGCCAACCAATCCGCCGCTGCCGCCGCCGTTTCCAATGACCAATCCGGCAGGCGGAGGCTTTGCGCCGGGACGCTCGTCCGCGACCGCGCCGCCTTTCCCGGCACCGCCGAGCGGCATTCGGCACACGATTACCAACCTCGGGATGTACAACCCGGACCGCGTCGCTCCCAAGGCGTCGAGCGGAGGGAAGTACGTCGGCATCGCCATCGGGATCATCCTTTCCCTGATTCTGGGGGTCATCGTTCTCGGCCTTGTCCTGCTCGAACTCAGTCCCATTGCGGCCATCATCGCCGCCGTGGTGGCGTTCGTGCCGGTGACGATTTACATCCTTCCGCTGTTGTGGCTCGACCGCTACGACCCGGAGCCGCCCTGGGCGCTCGCCTCCGCCTTCCTCTGGGGGGGACTCGCCGCCATCGTCTTCTCGTTTATCGTCAACACCGCCCTCGGGCTGGTCGCCAGCGCGGTCGGCGGACCAGCCGTCGGCAACGTGGTCGGCGCGGTCATTTCGGCCCCGATCATGGAGGAAGCCTCGAAAGGGTTCGGCTTGTTGCTGATCCTGATTTTCCTGCGGCGCGAATTTGACGACATCGTGGACGGCATCGTCTACGGCGGCGTCATCGCACTCGGCTTCGCAACGGTGGAAAACGTCTTCTACTACGGGAGGGCGCTTCAGGGCGCCGGTTTCGGCGGATTGATCGTGCTGTTCTTCATTCGCGGCATCCTCTCTCCCTTCGCCCACGTCACCTTCACGTCAATGACCGGCATCGGCTGCGGCATCGCGCGCGAGTCGTACAAACCCGCCGTCCGCTTCCTGATGCCGCTCGTCGGCTACATCGGCGCGGTGACCCTCCACATGATCTGGAACGGGATGGCGACGTTCCTTGGCGGCGGCTTCTTTATCGGTTATCTCGTCTTTGAAGTGCCGTTCTTCCTGATTTTCGTCGGCTTCATGTTCTATGTCGCCCGGCGCGAAAACAAAATCCTTCGCGAATCGCTGGCCATTGAAGTCGCGCGCGGCCTCATCCCGCAGGAACACCTCAACATCGCGACTTCGGCCTTCAAACGGACCGGCTGGGTCTTCGGCGGCAAATTCTCGGCCCGGCGCAAGTACCTCCGGGCGATTTCAAAGCTGGGGATGTCCTACTGGCACGTCCAACTCGCGCAGGCCGCGCAGAGCCAGACACGCAGCCTGCCGCAGATTCCAATCCTTCAAGCGGAAATCATGGAACTGCAAGGCCAAATCTGAATATATTGAAGTCCGTATTCAAGAACCCGGCCACCCGTCCGGACTCAACCCAGTTTTCAAGTCGCCGTACTTTTCGGAGAGGGGCGCATTGCACGCCCCTGCTTTCTCCCGGAACAACTTCTTCTTCCCGGATTTTTCATGAGTACAAGTCTGCCCGCACCTCCGCTTGGCCCTGATCTGAAACAAAATCTCATTTATGACCTTCCCGCCGGGCTGGTCGTGTTTCTCGTCGCCCTCCCCCTCTGCCTCGGCATCGCGCTGGCCTCGGGCGCGCCGCTGTTTTCGGGCATCATCGCGGGCGTCATCGGGGGCATTGTCGTTGGCGCGGCCTCGGGTTCGGAAGTCAGCGTCAGCGGTCCGGCGGCGGGCCTCGCGGTCATCGTCGCGGCGGGAATCAAGAACTCCGGCGATTTCAGGATTTTCCTCGCCGCGGTAGCGCTTTCGGGGGTCATCCAGATCGTTTTCGGACTGATTCGGGGGGGCGTCATTGCGGACTATGTGCCAAACTCGGTCATCAAGGGAATGCTGACGGCCATCGGCATCGTCATCATTCTGAAACAGATTCCCCATGCGCTGGGGCGCGACGTCGATTTCGAATTCACCGACGAGTTCAAGTTTCTCCAACGGCTCGACGAAAACTCGACGGTCGGAAGCGTGGTCAGTGCGCTGATGAGTTACAGCCCCGGTGCGGTCATCATTACCGCCATTTCACTGGGCATCCTGATTTTGTGGGAAACCGACGCCCTCAAGAGAATTCAGCATCTTCGCCTGATTCCAGCCCCGCTCATCGTGGTCATCTTCGGGATCGCGCTGAATGAACTTTTTCGGGTCACCTCCGGCAACCTGTATCTTCAGGCCGACAACGGACACCTCGTGGCCCTTCCGACCGCCCGGACACTCGGCGAGTTTTTCCGGCAATTCAACACGCCGAACTTTGCCAGCCTCGCCAGCCAGAAAGTCATCCTTCTGAGCTTTACACTTGCCTTCGTGGGAAGCCTCGAAACGCTGCTTTCGATTGAAGCCGCCGACAAAATCGACCCATTCAAACGGCTGTCGAGTCCAAACCGGGAACTGTTCGCGCAGGGACTCGGCAACATTCTTTCAGGCTGCATCGGCGGCTTGCCGATTACGGCGGTCATCGTCCGTACTTCCGCCAACGTCTACGCCGGTGGCCGCACCCGACTGTCCGCCATTTTTCATGGCTTTCTGCTGCTCATCGCGGTTGTGGCCATTCCCTCGCTCCTGAACCGGATTCCCATCGCCTCGCTTGCGGCGATTCTGCTGGTCGTAGGATACAAACTCACCAAACCGGCCACCTTCAAGGAGATGTACCGGCAAGGATACACGCAGTTTCTGCCCTTCATCGTCACCGTCGTCGCCATCGTCGGAACCGACCTGCTCATCGGCATCGGCATCGGGCTGGCCTTCGGCGTCTTCTTCGTCATCCGCGCCAACCATCACGCGGTGGTCACCCTCGTCAGTCGCGAAGATCAATTTCTCCTGCGCTTCAACAAGGACGCCACCTTCGTCAACAAATCCGAAGTCAAACAGACACTCATGAAGATTCCCAACGGGGCCACGCTTTACATCGACGGCACCAAGGCGCTCTACATCGACCAGGACATTTTCGACATCGTCAACGAATTCCGGCTCTCCGCCGGGTACCGCGGAATCACGGTTCAAACGACCCACTTCGAGGAAAACTTCAAGAGCCTCCAGAAAAGCAAGGTGCCCCGATAATGGAAAACAAGCAGATGGATGGATACAAGAAACTGCTGCTCGCCAACCAGGCATGGATTCAGGAAAAGCTGGATCTCCGCCCCGATTTCTTCCTTCGCATGAAGGATCACCAGCAACCGGAATATCTCTGGATCGGATGCTCCGACAGTCGCGTCCCGGCGGAAGACATCACCGGCACGGAACCCGGCGAACTCTTCGTCCACCGCAATATCGCCAACCTCGTCATCCATACCGACCTAAATCTGATGAGCGTTCTGCAATACGCCGTGGACCATCTCAAGGTCAAACACGTTATCGTCTGCGGACACTACGGCTGCGGCGGCGTCAACGCGGCCCTGTCGCGAAAAAGCTATGGCCTCATCAACAAGTGGCTGCGGAACATCAAGGATGTGTACCGAAACTATTCCCGCGAGCTTGAATCGTTGACCAATCCCGATCACCGCTTCCGCCGACTGGTGGAACTCAACGTGATGGAGCAGGTCAGAAACCTCGCCGAGACGTCAATCGTCCAGAAATCCTGGCAAAGCGGAGGTCGTCCGTGGCTGCATGGCTGGGTCTATGACCTCCACACGGGACAACTCTCGGAACTCACCCTGATTCACCCCGGCGATCTGCCGGACGACATCTATCAGTACGAATCGTTCGAACACTGACGTCAGGGTGCGGGCTGTTCATGCGACAGGCAGTGCAGCGTACCGAATCCCCAGACCAGATCGACCGCGTGAACGCCGCAGATTTTTCGATCCGGAAAACACTCGGCGAGAATGCCGAGCGCCACGCGGTCGCGGGGATCGTTGAAGGTCGGGACCAGCACAACTTCATTCCCGATATAGAAATTCGCGTAACTCGCGGGTAGGCGGATGCCGTTGAACACGAGCGGCTCCGGCATCGGCAGCGCGACGACCTCCGGCTTCGAACCATCCTCCAAGCGGAAATCCTGAATCCGCTCGAAGTTCTCCTTCAAGGGACGGTAGTTCGCATCCGCCGGATCGTTTTCATCGCATAAAACCAAGGTCGTCGGGTTCACGAAGCGGCACAGGTCGTCCACATGCCCGTGAGTGTCGTCGCCCGCGATGCCGTGGCCCAGCCACAACACGTTCTTCGTTCCGAGACTGTCGGCCAGCGCCTGCTCGACCTGTTTCCGCGACATGCCGGGGTTGCGAACCTGCACGTTCTGATCCAGCAGACATTCCTCGGTCGTCACCACCGTGCCGCAACCGTTCACGTCAATCGCGCCGCCTTCAAGAACAAAGGGATTGCCTTCAATCAGCGGATGAACCACGCCCAGCCCCAACGCCTCCGCGGCGGCCTCGGCAATCAGGTCGTCCTTCTTCCAGTTGTCGTATTTCGCCCAGCCGTTAAAGCGAAACTTCGCGACGACCGTTTCCGCCGGACGACCCCGTCTCGCATCCCGCTTCAGAAAAATCGGCCCGGCGTCGCGCATCCAGCCACGATCGGTCGGAAAGCGAAAATACTCGACCTGTGCCGCGTCGGCTTCCACCCGCTTCACAATCGAACGGACCTTGCGCTCGAAGGCTTCGTCCGGGACGACGATGCGGACCTTCTGCCCCGGCGTAAGCTTGCGAATGATCTCGCCGTACACCCACTGCACCGGCGCGAGCTTGCCGGGAAAGTCCATACGGTTGTGCGGGAAGCCGAGCCAGATGGCTTCCTGCGGTTCAAACTCGGCGGGATGCCGAAAGCCCAG
This sequence comes from Blastocatellia bacterium NZW_1522, assembly GCA_039793685.1. Classification (GTDB taxonomy): domain Bacteria; phylum Acidobacteriota; class Blastocatellia; order Chloracidobacteriales; family Chloracidobacteriaceae; genus JAAFHI01. The sequence goes on along the minus strand of JBDRAL010000037.1, from coordinate 18,443 downwards.
CGCGGCGGGCGAATCAGGGGAAAATTTCACGCAACCAACCTCGGGAATTTTTGATTGAAGATTGAAGATTTTCGATTTGAAGAAAAAATCCTCGAAGTCATTTGAAGAAAAGTTTATGCGCCCGGCAAAACTGACTCGTGAAGTATGCCCGCAAGCTCTTCTTCAATCTTCAATCTAAAATCTTCAATCTAAAATTACTCATCAATGAACCGCTTCGTGATGTCGCCATAAGCGTCAATCCGCCGGTCGCGCAGGAAGGGCCAGTTGCGGCGAACGTCTTCGAGATGCGCCGGATCGACTTCGCCGATCAGGATTTCTTCCTTGTCGGTTCCGGCCTGTTGCAGCAGCACACCCTGCGGATCGGCGAGGAACGACGTTCCCCAGAACTCGATGCCCGCGCTGCCCTCGGTCTGAACTTCGTGCCCGATGCGGTTGACCGCCGCGACGTAGATGCCGTTCGCCACCGCGTGCCCGCGCTGAACGGTCCGCCACGCATCCTGCTGCGCCGCGCCGTACTGCGCCTTCTCGCCCGGATGCCAGCCAATCGCCGTCGGGTAAAAGAGGATGTTCGCCCCGCGCAACGCCGCCAGCCGCGCGCCTTCCGGATACCACTGATCCCAGCAGATGAGCGGCGCGATCTTGCCGAACGGCGTGTCGAATGCCTTGAACCCGAGGTCGCCCGGCGTGAAGTAAAACTTTTCATAGTAGGCCGGGTCGTCCGGGATGTGCATCTTGCGGTAAATGCCGAGCACTTCCCCGTCGTTGCCGATGACCGCCACGCTGTTGTGGTAGACGCCAGCCGCGCGCCGCTCGAAAAACGGCGTAATCAGAACGACCTTCGCCTCGCGCGCAACCGCCCGCATCGCCTCGACCGACGGACTGTCGGGAAACGGCTCGGCCAGATCGAACAGCGCCGCGTCTTCCTTCTGGCAGAAGTAGTTCGACTGAAACAATTCCGGCAGACAGACGACTTCCGCGCCCGACTTCGCCGCCTCGCGCACAAACTCACCCGCCCGCGCGAGGTTTTCATCCCGCCCCGGCGCGCAGGCCATCTGTACCAACCCGACCGTAAACTTTCTGGCTCCCATCGTTGCTTCCCTCTTTGAGATTCCTTGCGTCTTTGCGCCCTTGCGCCTTTGCGTTCCAAAAATGCGTTCCAAAAAATCGCCGGACATTACCCGACCCCGGACGACCGATTCAACCTGACCCGCCCTGAATGAAAAATTATGCAAGAAATGAGTTGACAACTGCATATTTTTACATACAATCGCCCTCCTGAATTCGGTGAGGAGCGTTTATGAGCAAGGCCGAACGGCAAAAGGCGATTTTGAAAATCATCCGGACGACCCGGATTGCCACGCAGCACGAACTGCGGGAAGCGCTGCTCAAAAAGTTCGATGTCGAATGCGATCAGGCAACGATGTCGCGCGACATGAAGGAACTCGGACTGGTTCGGCTGGCGGATCTGGAAGGTCCCTACTACGCGCTGCTGAACGGCGCGGTCGCCGAGCGGGAGTCCTCGACGGAAGCGCTGCTGCTGGCCCGGCTGGTGCGCGGCGTACAGCACTCGGGCAATCTGGTGGTGATTCATACCGACGCCGCCAACGCCCACCCGGTCGCGGAGGCGCTCGACCGGCTCGGCATTCCCGACATCATCGGGACGGTGGCCGGGGACAATACGATTCTGGCGGTCGTGCGCGAGGGCGCGAAGGCGAAGAAAGTCGCCGACCGCATTCTGAAAGAGGCAGGCAAGGCATGAAAAAGATTGCACTCGCATACAGCGGCGGACTCGACACGAGCGTCATCCTGACGTGGCTGAAGGAACAGCACAACGTCCCGGTGGTGGCCTATGTGGCCGATGTCGGTCAGGACGAAAACCTCGAAGCCGTGAAGGAAAAGGCATTCGCCACCGGCGCGAGCGACGTGGTCATCAAGGATCTGCGCGAGGAATTCGTTTCCGAATACGTCTTCACCGCGCTCAAGGCCAACGCGCTTTATGAAGGCGTTTACCTTATGGGCACGTCGCTGGCGCGCCCCGTCATCGCCAAGGGCCACATCGCCGCCGCGCTTGAAACGGGCTGCGACGCCATCGCGCACGGCGCGACCGGCAAGGGCAACGATCAGGTCCGTTTCGAACTGACCGTGAAGGCGCTCGCGCCCGAAATGGAAATCATCGCGCCGTGGCGGACGTGGGATTTCGTGGGCCGGACCGACCTGCTCGAATACGCGAAAAAGCACGGCATCAACGTGACGGCGACGGCGGAAAAGCCTTACTCGCTCGACGCGAACCTGATGCACATCAGCTATGAGGGCGGCATTCTCGAAGACCCGTGGGCCGCGCCGCCGGACGACATGTTCCTCTGGACCGCGTCGCCCGAGAACGCGCCCGACACGCCCGAATTCGTGGATGTCACGTTTGAAGCCGGCGTTCCGACCGCCATCAACGGCGAAAAACTGTCGCCCGCCAAGCTGCTCCACGCGATCAATGAAATCGGCGCGAAGCACGGCGTGGGCCGCGTGGACGTGGTCGAAAACCGGTTCATCGGCATCAAGTCGCGCGGCGTTTATGAAACGCCCGGCATGACGATTCTGATGCAGGCGCACCGGGCCGTTGAATCGCTCACGCTCGACCGCGAAGTGGCGCACTTCAAGGATTCGCTCGTCTCGCGGTTCGCGGAACTCATCTACAACGGGTTCTGGTTCTCGCCCGAAATGGAACTCCTGCGGGCCACGGTCGATAAAACACAGGAAACAGTCACCGGCACGGCGCGCATCAAGCTCTACAAGGGCAGTTCGATCGTGACCGGACGCAAGTCGCCGTTCAGTCTCTATGACGCCAACGCGGTCAGTTTCGAAACGAAGATGACCGTCAACCCGAAGGATTCGGGCGGCTTCATCAACATCAACGGATTGCGTTTGACGAAGTGGGCGCAGACACAGGCCAACATCAAACGCATGACATCGGAGTGAAACATCGCGTTCACTCCCGCCCGTCAGGCTGTGGAGTGAACGCACTTCGAAGCCTGAAGGTTTTTTTCACCAATTCACCCCGCAGCCCGAACACGTTTTTCAGGGAGGTCCTCGTGAAAGTGGAAAACTTCATGCTTCGTAACATAACGCTCGAAACGCGGGTTCACCGCCGCCTTGTCGGCGAGGAACTCATCGCAACCCTTGCAGTCGTGGTCGCAATGACTGCCTCACTCGCCCTTACTTTCGGCGTCTCACTTCCTTCGATTCGCCAGGTTTGGGGCCACGCGCCGGTTGAAACCGTCGCAAGTGTTCTTTTCATCGGGACGAGCCTGGCTTTGTTCGGCCTTGAAAACGCCATTTTACGCCTGTTCACCCGACCATAGTCCATCCGATGACATCAATGAGGCGGGCAACTGAAACTTTCAGTGCTCGCCGGTTTCATTGCCGGAGGATCAAGTCGGGTAAATCAGCGAAATGGCTCATCAATGCAAAACCTGCTCGGGAACTTTTCTTTCGGACCTTTCCGACATCCCTGAAAAAGTCGGAATGTGTCCGAAGTGCAGAAAGGAATTCGACCAGGTTACGGCTGCACCGTTCACGATTCAGATGAATCCACCGAACGGAGTCATCGTCCGAACCGATACAAACTTTTTCCGGATTGAAGCCAGAACCTGGATGACGGACCGAGTGATTTTCGTTCCATTCATGATCCTCTGGTTCGTTTTACTCGGAATCATCCTTGGCAACGGTTTTCACTCAGGGGTCCATTCCGGTGGGATTCTTCTTCTGAAGCTATCGGTCCACATCTTTCTGGGTTGTTTCGGGTTGTGGGAAGCGGCCGTTTGCATCTTCGGGAAAACCGTGATTGAGCGTCTCGGGGATTCGGTAACAATCTCACGGGGAATCGGTAAATTAGGCTGGAAAACCAGTTTCAGTTGGACCTTGTTTCTGATGTCTTCCGTTCATTTTGGAAGCAGACGATCTTCAATTCGAATCGAAGCAGAAAAGGTCAGGAACTTTGGAAAAGACTTAACGCCAGCTCAACAGAAATTCATTGCTCACTTCTTGCTGAGCCACAAAAAACGAGAAGAAGGAGTTCACCCCAGTGTCCGCGACTGGCAGTAGCAACCAACAGGTTCTCCGCGCCGCATTCGAATCCGCCGTCGATGACGAGATCATGGCCTACGTCGCCTCCATCGAGGACGACCGCCATCTGATCGCCTGCGACATTCGCGGATCGCTCGCGCATGTGGCCATGCTCGAACACACGGGTGTGTTCGCACCCGCGCAGGCGGAGCGCATGCGGGCGGGACTGCTCCAGATTCTCGAAGAAGGTCTGGAACTCAAGTTCGAACATGAAGACGTTCATATGAACGTCGAAAAGCGGCTTGAAGAAATCATCGGCGAAGACGCCCGTCTGCTCCACACGGCGCGCAGCCGCAACGATCAGGTGGCGCTCGACCTCCGGCTTTACGTCCGCCAGCAGCAACAGGCGCTGCGGGCCGCGCTGGCGAAGCTCAACGCCGCGCTGGTCGCCAAGGCCGCGGAATACGCCGACGCGGTGATGCCGGGCTACACCCACGTCCAGCGGGCGCAGCCGGTCCTGTTCGCCCACGTTTTAATGTCGTTTCACGCTATGTTCGAACGTGACATCGAACGTTTGAACCGGCCCTTCGTGTCGCCGCTCGGTGCCTGCGCGCTCGCGGGCACGGCGGTCCCGACCGATCCCAAATTCACCGCGACGCAACTCGGCGCGGACGATGTTTTCACCAACTCCATCGACGCCGTGGCCGACCGCGATTTCGCGGCGGAGTTTCTCTTCGCCTGTTCCCTGCTCGCAGTGCATCTCTCGCAATTCGCGGAAAACCTCGTGCTCTGGTGCTCGTCGGAATTCGATTTCGTGAAGCTCCCCGATGAACTCACCACCGGGTCGAGCATCATGCCGCAGAAGAAAAACCCGGACTGCATGGAACTCGTCCGCGGCAAGGCGGGCCAGACCATCGGCGAACTGGTCAATCTGCTGACCACGCTCAAGGGCTTGCCCTTCGGCTACAACCGGGACCTTCAGGAAACCAAGCCGCCGGTCATCCGCACCGCGCAAACCGTACTCGCTTCGGTCAACGTCTGCGCCATCGCCGCCGCGAAGATGACCATCAAGGCGGAGGTCATGCGCGCGGCGGCTTCCGACGAACTGCTGTTCGCCACCGACATCGCCGAGATGCTCGTGGCCAACGGCATGCCGTTCCGCAATGCCCATTCCGTCGTCGGCCAACTGGTCCGGCGGGGCGTCGCATTTTCTCAACTCCCCCCCCAAGAATGGGAAACGCTGGGACTGACGGTTTCATCGGAAACGTTCAGCCCCGAGCATTCCGTGGCGGGTCGCAATTCGCACGGCGGTACGTCGCCGGAGCAGGTTCAACTTCAAATCGCCCGCGCCAAGGCGAAGCATTCATCAGGAGAATGAAACGATGAAGATCGGTTCCTCGACCATCAAGGCCGACATCGGCCAGGATTTTCAGACCGCGCATGTCGCGACGCCCGCCGTGGGCGATCTCGCGCTGGTGGAAATTCTCAGCGTGAACGAGTCCTACCCCAACCTTGAACTCGCCGACGGATCGCTCGTCCGTCTCGAACCGGGCGACCGCGTACTGGGCGTGTTCGGCTCGCGTCAGGCGCTGCGCGGATTCGTGGGCTGCGTGCCGGAACACGTCGAGGAAGGCCAGACACTGGCCCTTTTGAACATGGGCGGTGTCATCGGACGGTTCATCGACTCGACCACCGCGCTCGGCCAGCCGACGAAGGTCAAGTACCTTGGTAGTCCGGTTGACGCGCAGGGCGTCATCAACGTGGGCCGCTACGCCCTGCCGGTTTCGGAAAAGATTGAAAACCCGCGACCCATCGTCCTCGTCATCGGAACCTGCATGAACGTCGGCAAGACCGTCACCGCCGCGAAGCTCATCGAAGCCGCGACGGAAACGGGTTACAAGGTCGGCGCGGCGAAGCTCTCGGGCGTGGGCGCGGTGCGCGACCTGCGGCAGTTCGAAAAGGCCGGAGCCGTCGACGTCAAGAGCTTCCTCGATTGCGGCCTGCCCTCGACGGTGGACGCCCCCGATCTCGCGCCGATCGTGAAGACGGTCGTCAACGCGCTCGACGGCGACCTGCTCATCTTCGAACTCGGCGACGGCATCATGGGCCATTACAAGGTCGAATCGGTCATCAACGACGAAAACATCATGGCTTCGGTGGCGGCCGTCGTGGTCTGCGCGGGCGATCTGATGGCGGCCTACGGCGCGAAGATCTACCTCGACAAGCTCGGCGTGGTCATCGACGCCTTCAGCGGCCTCGCCACCGAAAACGTCTCCGGCTCGGACTACCTCGAAGACCACTTCAACATTCCGTCCATCAACGGATTGAAGTACCCGCACAAGCTGCTCGCTTCCCTCAAGCTCGACCAGAAGCGCGCCACGCCCGCCCTGCTCGGCCTCGCCGACACGCACTACCAGCCGCTCGCGGCTTCCGCCGGACGCTGAAAGAGAAGTCTGGAGTCTGGAGTCGAAAGTGTTGAGTCAAAACAAGAAAGTGACTTTGTTTTCCGACTCCAGACTCACGACTCTCGACTCCAGACTTTTTCGGTTCTGACTCCAGACTCTCGACTCCAGACTCAGAGACTTTCATGAAACTACGCACCGCCGTCGCCGGGGCCTCGGGCTATATCGGCGGCGAAATCACCCGTCTTTTATTGCTGCATTCGAATGTCGAAGTCACGGCGGTGACCGGCAACGAAGCGGCGGGCAAGCCGCTTGAAGCGGTTCATCCCAATCTGACCGGCACGGGCCTTGTTTTTCAGAAGCTCGCGGACATCGGCGATGTCGATGTGCTTTTTCTCGCGCTCCCGAACGGCGAGGCGATGAAGGCCATCGGAATGTTTCCCGAGACGGTCCGGATCATCGACGCCTCGGCGGACTTCCGGCTTCGGGACAAGGCCGTTTATGAAAAGTTTTACAAGGCCGAACACACGGCGTTCGACCGGACCGAGGCGTTCACCTACGGCTCGCCGGAGCTTTTCGAGGAAGAAATCAAATCTGCGCGCCACGTCGCCGCGCCGGGCTGCTTCGCCACCGCGACAATTCTTGCGCTCTACCCGCTCGTCGCGAACAACCTGCACGCGCACATCGCGGTGAGCGCGGTCACGGGGTCGTCCGGCGCGGGCGTCAAGGCCAAAAGCACGACGCATCATCCGTTTCGCGCGGACAGCTATTTTTCCTACGAAACCTTTACCCACCGGCACATTCCCGAAATCCGGCAGGCGCTTGAAACCAGTACGTCAAACAGCGTCGAGTTCGTTTTTCAACCGCATTCGGGGCCGTTCGTGCGCGGCATTTTCGTCACCGCTTTCGTGACGCTGAAGGAAGAAACGACGACGGAAAAACTGCGCGAAATCTACGCCGCGCGATATGAAGGCCAGCCCTTCATCCGGCTTCAAAACGATTCGCCGAACATCAAATGGGTTCGCGGAACGAATTTTTGCGATATAAGTGTCCGCTCCGACGGACGGACGGCCATCGTACACAGCGCCATCGACAACGTACTCAAAGGCGGCGCGTCACAGGCCGTCGAATGCTTCAACCTCATGCACGGCCTTCCACGCGACGCCGGGCTGCGGTTTTTTGCAACGAATCCTTGAAAAAAAGTCTGGAGTCGTGAGTCGTGAGTCTGGAGTCAGAAGACAGTACTATTTGTCTACATTGACTCTGACTCTCGACTCCAGACTCCAGACTCCAGACTTTATCCATGAATCATTTCATCAACACGGGCGAATACTCACGCGAGGCGCTCGAACGCATCATCGACCACGCCATCGCCCACAAGGGCGAACGCAACCAGACGCTCGCCGGGAAGTCGGTGGCGCTGGTGTTCTTCGACAGTTCATTGCGGACGCGCACCAGTTTCTCGGTCGGCATCGCGCAGCTTGGCGGCAATTCAATGTCGCTCGAAGTCGGCAAGGGGACGTGGAATCTGGAATTTGCCGAAGGCGCGGTGATGGACGCCGACAAGCCGGAACACGTCAAGGACGCCGCGCGCGTCCTGTCGCGCTATTTCGACGCGATCTGCATCCGCTGCTTCCCTTCGATGCGCAACGCCGAGGAAGATTTCGACGACCCGCTCATCGAGTGTTTTCGTCGTTATGCCTCGGTCCCGATCATCAACATGGAATCGTCGCTTTATCATCCCTGTCAGGCGATGGCCGACATGATGACGATCAAGCAGCGTTTCGGGAAAACCGACGGCCTGAAAGTCGCGCTGGCGTGGGCGCCGCACATCAAGGCGCTGCCGACCGCCGTGCCGAATTCCTTCGCGGTGGCGGCGCGGCAGTTCGGCTGCGACCTGACCATCGTCGCGCCGCCGGAATATCCGCTGCCGGAAAAGGTGATGCGGCAACTCGGCAACGTCCGGATTTCGCATGACCAGAGCCTGCTGAAATCGCAGGACGTGGTCTACGCCAAGTCGTGGGGATCGCTGCTCGACTACGGCGTGCCGCCGGCCACGAAGTACCGCGACTGGATGATCACGCTCGACAAAATCGGCCAGGCGCGGTTTCTGCACTGCATGCCGCTGCGCCGGAACATCGAAATCGCCGACGACGTGATGGACTCCGATCAGAACGACTGCTACGACGAAGCCGAAAACCGGCTGCACGTCCAGAAGTCGATCCTGCTGCACTGCTTTGAGTAGAGGACGACGCGGATGTTGAACCGTCGCCGTGGCCGAATCGCGCTGGTCGCGGCGTTCGTCGTGTGTCTCGGAGTTTTCCTCATGGCTGTCGCCACCAATACCCACGAATTGCGGCGGGCGATCTACCTCGACCGGCGCGTGCATGGCGTGTCCCTGCCCGAACCCGGCTCGGTGGTTCAAGCGGGACCGGACGGCACGGCGCGCGTCAAGGTGGCCGGTCGCATCGGTTGGCTTGCGAAGGGCGTGGAAGCGGGCATCGACGCCAACGGCGACGGCATGATCGAGCCGTCCGACTGGAAGCCGTTCGCTACCCCGCGACTGACGTATTTTGAAGGCGAGGCCACGGTCCGGACCGGCTGGGCGCGTGTGTTGTTGCGGGCGAGCCAACCCACCGACGCGGTCACGTTCAACCATGTCGCGGTGGCGGAAGTCGGTGTCGGCGAAGTGTTTCTCATCGTCGGGCAGTCGAACGCGGGCGGAAGCTGCCGGAATTTCTTTCTCACGAAATCGGCCAATGTCCGCAACGGCCAGGTTCAGGAAGACGGGCGCATCGTCTGGAAATCCGGCGCGGATCCGCAGGTTTTGAACGGTGGCGGCTCGGTCTGGCCGCTTGTCGGCGATGAACTTTCAAAAAGACTCGGCGACCGTCCGATCGGATTCATCAACGTCGCCGTCGGCAGCACGAGCATGCGCGACTGGGCGCCCGGCACGCCGAATTTTCAACGACTGGTCACGGCCATGCGGGCCACCGCGCCGAACGGCGTGCGGGCGATTCTCTGGCAGCAGGGCGAGTCGGACAACACGATGCCAGAGGACGAATACCATCAGCGGCTGACGACGCTCATCCGTGAATTTGAAAAGGCGGTCGGGGGCGCGCCGCGCTGGATGGTCGCCACCGGGACGTTCGTCGAGGGCAAGCCCGCGCCGAACCTGCGGGCCGCATTGAAAAGGGTTCAACAGGATGGCCTCGCGCTCGAAGGCCCCGACCTCGACCCGCTCGGCGCGGAATATCGGCAGTCGGACGAAGTTCATTTCAACCCGGAGGGCACGCGCGCGGCGGCGCGGCTCTGGATCGAGACGTTAATGCGTACGTTTTACGGAGAAGGCAATGCTGGACGTTAATACGCTGCGGGAAGCGCTTCCCTACATCAATCGTTTTAAAGGGAAAACTTTCGTCGTGAAATTCGGCGGCGAGGTCGCCGACGACGACGCGACGCTGCTTTCCTTCTGCGAGGAACTGGCCCTGTGCGCGCAGGTGGGCATTCGGGTCGTGGTGGTTCACGGCGGCGGCAAACAGGCGACGGAACTGAGTGAGAAACTCGGCATCGAGGCGCGTACGGTGAACGGTCGCCGCATCACCGACGAGGAAACGCTCGACGTGGTGAAGATGGTTTTCGCGGGCAAGATCAACGTGGACATTCTCGGCGCGCTGCGGCGCGCGGGCGTGCCCGCCGTCGGCCTGAGCGGCGTTGACGGCAATATTCTTTCCGCGCGGAAACGACCGCCGCAGGAAGTTGTGGACCGCGAAACGGGTGTGCGCCAGAAAATCGACTTCGGGTTTGTCGGTGACATCTTCGACGTCGATGCGCGGCTGATCTACACGCTCATCGAGAAGGATTTCGTGCCGGTCATCGCCTCGCTCGCCGCCGATGACGAGGGCGGCATCTACAACGTCAACGCCGACACGGTCGCCTCGGCCATCGCGGCGGAAATGGGCGCCGAAAAACTCATCATGGCGACCAACGTGGACGGCGTGATGAACGCCGACAAGGTCGTCCAGAGCCGGCTGACGCTGGACGACGTGGCGGGGATGATGACTTCGAAGGCCATCACCGGCGGCATGATCCCGAAAGTCGAATCGGCGGCGAAGGCCGTCCGGACGGGCGTCAAATCCGTTCACATCATCAACGGGATGAAGGTTGGCGCGCTGTTGCGGGAAGTTTTTACGGAAAACGGCGACGGCACGATGATTCAAGGCTGAAACCGTGAACCCCAAGGCGCTTCTCGTCCATCCCGGAACCCAGCACGCGCCGCGACTGGCCCGCACGCTCATCGAACTTGACGCGCTGGGCGCTTTCTGGACCGGCGTGGCCTTTGACCGCGCCGCGCTTTCGACGCGGGCGATGCGGGCCGCGCTTCCCGGCAAAATCCTCGAACGCATCGCCAACCGGATTTACGACGGGATTCCGGGCGCTTATTTAAAGGCGATTCCGTCGCTTGAACTCGGAACGATGCTGGCCATCCGGCGCGGCAAGCCGCCGCTCGAAGCCTACCTCGACCGCAACCGCCGGTTTCAGGAACGGATTCCCCAAAGCGCGTTTACAGCCGCCGACACGGTCATCGGATTCGATACGTCTTCGTGGCTGCTCGCGCGCCGCTGCCGCGACCTCGGCAAGCCGTTCATCCTCGATCAGAGCATCGCCCATCCGCTCGAAAAGAAACGGGTCTTCGAGGACGTCGCCGCGCGGTTTCCCGAGTGGCGCGAGGACCTCGAACCGCCACTCCCGGCGATGCTTGAACATGAGGAAGAGGAGCACCGGCTGGCGGCGCGGATTGTCGTGGCGAGTACCTTTACGAAACGCTCCCTGCTCGCGCACGGCGTGGCCGAGGAAAAAATCGTGACGCTGCCCTACGGCGTGGATCTCGCGGCTTTTCGCCCGTCCGACCGACCGCGCAGGGACCGACCATTCCGTTTTCTGTTCATCGGTTCGATTACGGCGCGCAAGGGCGTTCCGCTGCTGCTCGAAGCTTGGCGGGAGTTGAAACCGGCGGGAGCGGAACTGGTTTTCGCCGGGCCGATTTCGCCGCGCGTGCAGCCATTGCTCCCCGAACTGCCGGGCGTAACGTTTCTCGGGAAACGACCGCATTCCGAACTGCCCGCGCTGGTGCGCGAGAGCGATGTTCTGGTTTTCCCAAGCTATTTTGAAGGCTTCGGCCTTGTCGTGCTGGAAGCCATGGCGGGCGGGCTGCCGGTCATCGCCTCCGACGCGACGGTCGGCTCCGACGTCATCACCGACGGCGAGGACGGTTTTCTCATGCGGGCGGGCGACGGAGACGCCCTCTGCCAAGCGATGGAACGGGCCCTGTCCACCCCCGAAAAGATTTGCGAGATGGGCCGCGCCGCCCGCGCCACGGCGGAAACGTTTACCTGGGAACGTTACCGGGAAGGCTGGCGCGAGTTGTTGCGCCAGGCCGTCACCGTCTGATTTTGCCTTTTCAGCACCGGTCCGCTTGTGCAAGCATCGGTGGAATCCCGAATCAGGAGCCGGCTCATTCCGGCGCATTTCAATCGCGACCCGTTCGGACCGTCCGTCAGACATTATGGATTTACTGTTCAACCTCGTCGTTCTCGGACAACTTCTTCTGATCACCGTTTCCGTTTATTGGTTCTTTAAACGGAATGATGAACTCCCGCTCGTGGTCTCAGGCCTGACCTTCGTGTTCAGTTGCTACCGTTTCTTCGCCGTGTCTCAAGGCTATGCCCAGTGGGTTGAGACCGCGTACACGTTCGGTCTCGATTACATCACCGATTCGGACGCCTTTCAGGCGCTGCTCTACATTTCCCTTAGCGAACTCGTTCTGATTCTCACCTACTTCGCGTTGATGAAGGAAAAACTTCCGCTTCATGACCCGAAGATCATCAACCCGAAACTGCTGCCAAAGCCTACCAATATTCTTGCCCTCGCCTTTGTCGTATTCTTTGTGTCCGAACAGTGCAAGGCACTGATTATGGACGGTTCACAGAACAATTATGTCTTCCTCTTTCCGCTGACCCAAATCGGGATGAGCATTCTTCTGGCAGCCATCTGGGTTTTCGGTGGATTCCAGACCCAGGTTCAGAAGATCGTTTGCTCGGTCTTCTTTGCCTGTGCCGCCTATGCGACCTTCGGAATCGTTCTTCGCTTCCAGTTTTTCGGGCTTTTTATCGCCGTGGCGACGACGTTCACGGCATTTCAGATTCCCCGGAAACGGATGACCGCCATGGCCGGCACATTGCTGGTGGGAATCTTCCTGTTCGGGGCCAGCGGAGCCTTGCGCAGTTCCAACGACACCTTCGACAAAGTCGCGGGGCTGTCCAACACGACGGGCGCAATGGATCGCCTGCTCGCGGCGGAAGACGCCAACATGCTCGACGGATTCGTCATCCTCCAGCAGGTCTACCCCAACATGCTCGAACATACCTGGGGCGGCGAGCATTTCGAAATTCTGACCCGACCGATTCCCCGCGCCATCTGGCCCGACAAACCGGTCGGCGGATTCGTCAACAAGCTCGGAATGCGCGATACGGAAAAAGACGGGAACTTGGGAATCTCGCCTTCGATCTACGGCTCCTTTTACGGGGAAGGCGGTCTCATCGGTCTGATTTTTTTCGCCATCATCTATGGATTCGGAATGGCCAAAGCCATGACCTGGCTGGCCCGTAGCCACCCGATGGTCAACCTCATGGGGCGGGCGGTGTTCATCTCGTGGCTCTTTCCCCTGCTGCGCGGGGGCGACATTCCGGGGATCTACTCCTGGCTGGGCATGTCGATGCTTCCGATTCTGGTCTTCTGCTATCTCAAGAGAAATCTTCTGTTCAATCGCTTCCAGCGCGGCAAGTCCACACCGAAACCGGTACAGACCGAACGGGCCGATCTTCTTCCCGACACCACCGTGTCGTAGCCGTTCAGGACTCGGCCTTTCGATACATCCGCCATGAAAATACTGATGACCATCCCGGCCGTCGGACCGGTTTACGGCGGAACGTCGAAAGCCGTACTCGAACTTTCCGAGGCCCTCGGACACACTGGCATCACCGTCGACGTCGTGACCACCAACCTCAACGGCGACCAGCCCCTTGACGTGCCCACCGACCGCTGGGTCGAAGGCGACGGATACCGAATCCGCTACTTCGCCCACGGAGGCGGGGCGAAGTACATCTTCAACAACACGCTTCTTCAATGGATGGAAGGCGCACTCGGCGAATACGACGTGATTCACCTCAACACGCTTTTCGCTCCGATGATTTCACTGGCCGCGTGGCACTGTCGGCGGCGCGGGAAGCCGTTCGTGATGACGCCGCACGGGATGCTCGACGCGTGGGCGCTGCGCTATAAGGCGTGGAAGAAAAAGCCTTACTTCGCCTGTATCGAAAAGCCGTTGCTCGACGCAGCACGGGGGATTCAGACCATCACGAGCATCGAGTCGGGACAGGTGAAAAAGCTCGGCATCCGGGCGACGCCGTTTCTGGTGCCGAATGGCATCCATATCCAATCCCAAACGATCCCAGCCACGAGCGATCTGTTTTTCGCGACGTTTCCGCAATTGAAAGGGAAACGGATTGTTCTTTTTCTGAGCCGTATCGATCCGAAAAAAGGGCTTGATCGGTTCATCCCCGCCTTTGCGCGGGTTCGCGGAACGATCCCCGACGCGGCGCTGGTCATCGCGGGGCCGGACCTCGTGAATTACAAACCCGCCGTGGAACAGTTTCTGGCTGAACACGGCTGTGCCGACGCTGCGCTGTTTCCCGGGATGATCGGCGGCGAGCTGAAACGGTCGGCGCTGGCGGCGGCGGATGTCTACATTTTGCCGTCCTACTCCGAAGGCATGTCGATGTCGATTCTGGAAGCAATGGCCTGCGGGCTGCCCTGCGTGTTCACGACCGGCTGCGGATTTCCGGAAGCGGATACGGCGCGGGCGGCACGGGTCGTCGAGCCTGAAATCGAACTGCTCGCCGAAGCCGTCGCCGACCTGCTCGCGCACCCGGACGATGCGCGCGCGATGGGTGACCGCGCGCGAAACTTCATTCAGGAAAACTACACCTGGCAACGCGCAGCCGAGAAAATGAGCGCGGCCTACGATGTCATGCTGGCCGCTCCCGGAGGACGATGAACACGGTCGATCTCTCGACGTTCGACAATCGCTGGTATCAGCCGGGCGGAACCTTCAAACGCCTTGCCTGGCTGTTGGTCAACGCCTGGATTTTCAAATCCGACCTGCCGTATCCGTCAGGTTTGAAATGCGCCCTGCTGCGGCTTTTCGGGGCCAGAATCGGGACCGGTGTCGTCATCAAGCCGGACGTCAACATCAAGTATCCGTGGTTTCTTGAAATCGGCGATTTTACCTGGATCGGCGAAGGCGCGTGGATCGACAACCTCGCGCCGATCACCATCGGCCGCCACGCCTGCCTGTCGCAGGGGGCCTATCTTTTAACGGGGAATCACGACTATACCTCGCCCGCCTTCGACCTCGTCATCAAGCCCATCGTCATCGAGGATGGCGCGTGGGTTGGCGCGAAAGCCGTGGTAACGCCCGGGGCGACCATCGGCAGCCATGCCATCGTGACCGTCGGAAGCGTCATCGGGGGCACCGCCGAACCATACATGATCTATCGCGGGAATCCGGCCCAGCCGGTCCGCCAGCGAACCATTCATGACCGACCGAAACTGACCGACGGTCACTGAAACCACCTCCAGGAATTTCGCGGGATAATCAAACCCAGTGTGACGCTTCGCCCTCACCCCTCATCCCCCGGCCCCTTCTCCCCTCTCCAATTGGCGTGGGGAGAAGGGGAGAAAATTCTTCCCGCAAACTCCCCCTCTCCAATTGGAGAGGGGGTCGGGGGGTGTGGGCAAAACGGATACGCCTCAAGAAACGTCCCACCCTTTGCCGGGGACTTTATTCTCCGCCAAATCCCTGACACGCCTTGCCGAAACGCATCATTCTGCTCACCAACTACTACTTTCCGGAGACGGCGGCGGTTGCGGCCTACGCCCGGGAAATCGCCATCCATCTCACCGAGCGCGGAATTGAAACCGCCATTGTCACGAGCCGCGCGACGTATCAGCGCGGCGGACGCCTTCCGGTCAACGACGTCATCGACGGGTTGCAGGTTCGACGGGTCATCGGGACACGCTTCGACAAGCGGCGGCTTCTCGGACGCATCAGCAACCTCGGCACCTTTCTGCTCGGCGCGCTGGTCGAGACGGTTTTCGGCTACCGCGACCACGACGCACTGGTCATCTGCAACGCGCCGTTGTTCGGGGCCATCGGCTGGTTCGGGAAAAAGCTGCGCGGACGGCCCTACATCTGCATCGTGGAAGATATCTACCCGGAACTCGCCGTCACGCTCGGGGTGTTCGGCGCGCGTTCACCCATCCGGCGGGTCTGGGATTTCGTCAATGCCCGGGCCTATTCGAATGCCGCCGCGATCATCACGCTCGGCGACCGGATGCGAGCGGTGATCGAAACCGCGATGGACCGCGCCGGGGCGAAATGTCCTCCGATTCATGTGATCAACAGTTGGGCCGACGGCGAAACCATCCGGCCCTTGCCGAAGACGGACAATCCATTCGCCCGCGAACAGGGCACGGACCGCAAGCTCACCATTCTCTATTCGGGAAACATGGGGCTGGCCCACGACCTCGAAACCATCGTCGAGGCGGCGGACCGGCTCCGCGACGACGACCGATTTCAATTCCTGTTCATCGGCGACGGCGGCAAAAAGCCGATTCTCGAAGACCTCGTCAAAGCCAAAAACCTGCCGAACGTCCGCTTCCTGCCCTACCAGCCGGTGGAAACCCTGCCGTATTCGCTGACCTGCGGCGATTTCTCGGTCGTGACCATGGAACGTGGCGTCGAAGGACTCATCATTCCGAGCAAAATCTACGGCGCGCTCGCCGCCGGTCAGGCGATTCTCGGCCTCGTCACCAATCCGACCGAGGTCGCCGATATCATCGCCGCCCACGACTGCGGCTTCCAGGTCCCTCCGGGCGATGTCGAGGGCGTGGTGGAAAATCTTTTGAGACTGGCGAACGATCCGGCGCGAATCGAGGCGATGAAAACCAACGCCCGTCGGTGCTTCGATGACCATTTCGGACGCTCAATCGCACTCGGAAAATACTTTGCGGCCGTCGCCTCCACTTCATCCCGTTGAAACATAAAGATGTTATGACTTGGATTTCAGGGGCCGAATTGCTATTTTCCTTGTGCATCGAAGAAAAATTTTTACAGTCATTTCGACTTTATTACAGCCAACCAGGGCGACCACGAAGCAGCCGTTAGAGCTGTCCGATCCGACGAGGGGTCGAGAAAGAGGAGAACCGCCTTGCTGACGTATACCGTTGTCTTTCTCATTGCACTCTGCGCGTCGTTCATTCTGACGCCAGTCATCCGAAATGCCGCGCGACGCATTGATTTCGTCGATACGCCGTCGGAGGAACGTCAAATCCATACGGTCCCGATTCCCCGAGTCGGCGGCATCGCGATGGTCATTGCCTTCTTTCTGGCGTTGATTCCGCTCTACTTTCTGGACGGGATCATCACCCAGACGCTGCACGGCAATCGGGAACAGCTTCTGCGATTCGTCATACCCTGCCTCGCCGTTTTCGCGCTCGGGCTGGCCGACGACATCTACCGCCTCCGCCCCCGGACGAAATTCATCGGGCAGGTCATCATCGCCATCGGATTTCACTTTTTCGCGCAGGGGATCACCACGCTGCCGAATCCCTTTACCGGGACGCCGATTCAACTCGGCATGTGGGGACTTCCGATTACGGTCCTCTGGCTGGTCGGCGTCAGCAACGCCTTCAACCTGATTGACGGCGTGGACGGCCTCTCGGCGGGTTCGGCGCTCTTCTCGACGCTGACGATGCTCTATGTCGCGGTCGCCAACCAGAACCTGATTCTCGCCGTTCTCGCCTGCGCGCTCGCGGGCAGCATCCTTGGATTCCTGAAGTACAACTTCAATCCGGCGACCGTCTTCATGGGCGATTGCGGCAGTCTTTTCATCGGCTTCACCCTTGCCGCCCTGTCGATTCTCGGTTCGCAGAAGTCGGTCACCATCGTGACAATCACGATTCCGCTGCTGGCGTTCGGGCTGCCGGTGATGGAAACGGCACTGTCCATCGGTCGCCGGTTTCTCTCGGGGAAACCGCTGTTCGGCGCGGATCGGCGGCACATCCACCATCAGTTACTGGCGCGTGGCTTCTCGCAACGGAAAACGACGATTCTGCTTTACGCCGCGTCGGCCTTCTTTGCGCTGATGAGCCTGCTTGCCTACAACTCGCCGAACCGTCTGCTCGGACTCATCCTGCTCACGCTCGGCGTGGCCCTCTGGATTGCCATTCAGCACCTCGGTTATCACGAATTCGGCGAAATCGGTCGCGTCCTGCAACGGTCACTCAGCCAGCGGACGCTCATCGCCAACAACATCCACGTCCAGAATCTCGTTCAGGCACTGCGCGGCTCGCAAACGCATGAGGAATTCTTCACGCACCTCGGCGAGTGCTTCGAAGCCACCGACTTCTCACAGGTTCGCCTGCACCTGCCGCTGCGGATGGCATGGCAGATTCAGGAACATCGTTATTTCCGGTTTTCGCGCCACGACGACTTCGTCACCGCGGTCTGGACCGAGGAAGGCCAGCCCGAGCATCTCCCACACACGGCCAAACTGAGCATCCCGCTGGCCTTCGAGAATGGCGAGTACGGCCGGATGGACCTCCACCGCCTCCCCAGTTCGACCTTCCTTTTCGACGTAAACCTGCTGTTCGGCCGCGTCCGCAAAGTCACCGAGGAAACCCTCATCCGCCTGAGCAGCGAACCACAACCGGAACGCCAGCCGGGTGACCCCGTCGGCGAACCCCGCCTCAAGGAACGGGAAGCCTGAGTGGGGTTTGGGGTTTGGGGTTTGGGGTTTGGGGTTTGGGGTTTGGGGTTTGGGGTTTGGGGTTTGGGGTTTGGGGTTTGGGTAAGGATTGTCT
>JBDRAL010000036.1:0-24396 GCA_039793685.1 Blastocatellia bacterium NZW_1522 | reverse complement strand
TCATTACAACCAACCTGCCGTTCTCGGAATGGACGCAGGTATTCCCAAATCCCCGGCTCTGCAAGGCACTCCTCGACCGGATTACCGACAGAGCCCATATCATCGAAACCGGAACGGAGTCGTTCCGTTTCAAAAGAACGATGAAAGCCAGATCCAAAAAATCCTGACTTTCGCAAGGTAGCCAACCGATGTCCAAAGGGGGGGCCAAATCAGCGTGCCGAAGTGGGCCAAGTCAACTTGCCATAATCAATTGGAAAAAGAGACGTACCTCAACCGTCACCACATGTCCTATATAAACTGGTTCGGGCAACAGATCGGTTTTCGATTTGAACCGTTGCGTGGCTTCATCGTCCAGCTCGACGTCGAGAAAAATCAGCCGGTAACCCCGCAATCACCGACTCGCGCCGGGATCGTCCGGGACGCCAAGTGGGATCAGTTTATCAACTTCACCCACGCCGCCATCCGGGATTACTTCATGAAACTGACTTCGCCCCCGCCGGTTCGTGTTCTTCAGGTGGCCTACCGTGAGTTCCCCGAATTGAAGGGACACCTTCCGTGGCTTATCGTCACGAAAGCGGAAGCCGGGGCGTGTGGACAGTTCGATGAACGGTTCGCCCTCTACGACGATGAGATTATCCCCAAGGACACTGACGCCTATATCCTCAATAACGATCTGGAAGTCTTTAGCGAAGACGACACCTCGACCTCGATGAACGGACTCGAAGCCTTCCTTCATCTGCTCGACAAACCGGCGTACTTTCTTGTTTCCGGTGAGTATTCGTGCGAAACCGTCGGCTGGAAGCCGGGGCCGCTCGTGCGAGAAGCGGACGGCGTGGAAATTTATGAACGCGGTCAGTTCTGCGTGTTTTCCGAAGGGGAAGACCCGCTCCCGTGGAAACCAGTTCTGGAGGACGTGTACGCCTTCGAGGAGCCGCGAGCATACGAAATCATCGACACCGGTTTGATCATCGGTTCGCGGGACCCGGTGAAAACCATTCGGGCAGCCTCCGGCGCGGCGTTTGGATACCACGACGACCTCGACGATTCGTGGCAAACCGTGAATGACCAGTACGAAGAATCCGTTGAACGCCTGTTGCGCGCCCTGCTCGGCGATGTGGTTCCGCACGATTTCACGCTCTCCGACCTGCTGCACTTCGTTCCCCGTGACACCCGCCTGTCCCGGATCGAGCTGGTCTACGGCGAAAAACCGAACAGCCGTGAAGCGGTCGTTCTCGTTTTCGAAGACCGCCAAACCAAAACCCTGAAATTTTTCTGACGGTACAGGGCAGGGGCCGCGCGGTCCCTGCCTTCTTGAAGAAGGGATTTTTGTGGATCACAAACTCGACATCATCGTGGCCGTCGTCACGCGGCGCGGCCTGCCTTTTTCAGCGGCGGCGGGATTTGCCGTCGCGGACGCGGAGCGCAAGCTGATTGAGAAACTGCGTGACGACGACGAGATTCTTGATCTGCTGAAAACGACCAGGGCGAGCCGACCGGGAAACGAGGAGGTGGATATTTTCGGACGGGAGTTTTTTTTCGAGGCCCTCAAGTCCTCGGACCATTTCGGCTACGGCTGGTTCGAGGAAACCATCACCCCATAACAAAAAAGAGGCCGCGAGCATCGCAGCCTCTTTCCTGGATTCCAAGCCAATCTATTCACCTTCCAGGCTCGCCTTAAATTCAACCAGGCTCTTTCGGGTACCCTCTTCAAAGGCGATACACATTTTACATAGCTTCAAGTTGAACCAAAGTCCCAGGACCGCAATACCTTCAAAGACGAGAAAATATAAAAATGGTGTCACTGCTTCAAAGTGAAGCCCTCTTTCAAGTTTACATCTGTACTCAAACCACATCAAAAATCCAAGTTGAAGGCCGGTTGGCGCAAGAGGTGGGACAAGACAAAGTAAGTACAGGTCTCTCAAGATAATGGATACGATTGTTATAATTGGTAAGTACGACAACCCTTTCAGCAAAAAATTAATATTTTTGTTTGATACCTCACTTAAAACTCCGGAAGGGCTAATGGTTTCAGACAACCCAGATAAAGGATGATCGTCTGGGTCAATTCTTATAAAAATGAGGCAGTTCCTTATTTCCTCCAAAACTAATTTTTGAATTTCAAAATTGTATCCTTGATTTTTTTTCATTTCTCTTAAAAAACTAACAATCGCTCGGTTCTCACGCCTTGAGGAATAAAAGAACCAAAGCATAATTATGAGAAGTGAAAAAGTTGCAAGAACTGGAAAATCACCAACTGTAACATGTATGCCAAGAAGACCGACCTGAATATATCTCCCCTTATACCACTCACCGGCAAGGTTCCTTTTTCCAAATTCAATAATTGAATCTTTATTTTCAGAACCTTTTGAAAACTCAAGTTTTCTTTTCTTTACCTCGTCATCCCATGCTTTATCCAATTCCTGCTGACCTTTATCTTTAAAAGGTACTTGTTGTTTGTTTAACCACTCCTTACGATCTGCCTCTGTAAATTTTAATTCCGAAGCCTTTTCAAGTATCTCACACGAAGTGAGTTTACTGAACCCCGGATCCCTCCATATGTCCATAAACCCCATACGAGTTTTCCCATCAAAAGCATAGCCTCTATCCCGCGACATAACGGAATTCCAAAGAGTAAAAAGTATAGAGGAGCAAGCGATAGTCAGGACAAGAAACGCAGCTCTACTTCTTCGCGAAGACTCCTTGATTGAGGCAAGTCGGAGATCAATGTTTTTTAGTATAACTGGGTCAACCGGGGATGGTGGAGGGGGAGCCATTAGGTTTGGAGTTGGCGTTATCCCGGCCTCGGGCTGCGGAGGGGTATTCCCTTGGTTATCGTTTGACATAATATTTCCAGAGCAAGGCGCAAGACCTGTTCACTGAATGGGAAGGGAAAATGGCAAAGTAAAATTGGGTGATCGGCAAATTTAACCTACTCACTAATTTTCCCCAAAGAAATCTACCTGAAAAAAATGCTACCCCCTTTATTCAAAAAACTACAGAAAAAATCCCCCCTCGATTCTGATTCGAAAGGGGATTTATCCAATACAGTTTCTTCTGCTCATCAATTCGCCAATTCTGCCACGCCGGGATACTCCTTGTTGACATATTTGAGCCAGTTATCAACCGGGATCGTCGTCCTCTGGTACTCCAGAAGCAGCGTCGTTCCAGGGGCGTAGTTCAGGCGCGATTTCCGGTTCGACACATCAGGGTCGGCAAAGCCCCCCTGCTCGACGCGAACGCCCATGCCTAGATTGACCGGAGATCTGAAGTTCGGGCGGACGGCCAGCACAAAGCCGCCGACCTGCGCCCCTGAATGGTTCGGGAGCTTTTCAAGGAAAATTCGGACGGTTGGTTTTTGCATCGTGGTTCCTTTCGTTGATTGGCTTTGACAGGCATTTTCTTCGGGCATCCTTGCATGTCAAATAAAAAAGAGTAAAAAAACTTTTCACGCCTCCGCTGTCCAAAAAACGATTCCGGCCAACGGTTTCGACGATTCGTCGGAACGGCTGGCTGGCGGTGAGGCGCGAGGATTGAACTACCGAGGGAGGTCGGAATCGGCGGACTTGGCCGGAACGTTGCTTTCGGTCATCGCTTCCGGCGGCAACGACAGGGGGGGAGCCGGGACGGCTTCACCCTCAACGAAGGGAATCGGCGCAACCGGGGATCCTTTCGGGAGCGTCGAATCAGAAATCCGGTTCGAGGTTTTCATTGAACCCTTCTGTGCTTGAAGAGTCGTTCGGTGGTACTCAAGGATGCTGGCAAAGGCGCCGAGAAACATAACCATGAGGGACGCAATTACGCCGCTGGAGATTGCCAGCACGCTCGTCCGATACCTGGATCGGCGGCCTTCGTCGCGGACCGGTTCCCGTTCCGAATTGTCTTCCGGGAAATCAAAAAGACCACGGATGCCCTTCAGGTTAATCGGCTTCGAGCCGGGCCGACGCCTGATCCGCTGGGCTTCCCACAGCAGTCCGTCGAGGTCCGCCTCGTGGTTGACGAGCCAGAACCATTGATCATTGATGGAGGCCAGCAGTTCGAGTCGCCATCGGATTTCCTCGCACCGCCTTGAAACGAAGTCGAGTTCCTCCATCGAGAAACACTTGTCCTTTTTTTCTCGGACGCGACCCATTTCACGCACGAGACGCAGGAGCCATTGTTCGCGCAGGGTTTGGGCTTCAACCCGGCGGGTGTGCGAGCCGCCGCTGATCGGAGCGGGCTGAATGCCAAGCTTTTCCAGCTCGGGGTGTGCGACGCTCCCAAGAAAACGGGGTTCGTCGAGAGAAGGAAACATAAGATTTAAAAGACTCGGATTCGGCATGATTGCCACCTTTCCTTGGGAAACAGGGTGCCCCGACGATCAACCCGCGCCACCGCACCCGCAATTTTTCTTCACGCAAACCTGATGGCTCGCTGAAAGGGCCGGAATTGCCCGGCCCTCTCGAATGTCATCAACGCCCGGATTCTCGAAAAAAACGGCCAATCAGGATGAAAATCAGTTGGACAAAAAGAGACCCCCCGAAGAGGATGAGCATCAACCAGCCATAGGCTCCAAGAATTTTCCCCAGTGTTAAGTCCCGAAGCGGTGTATTGAAAAAGGACTGTTTCTTTTCAAACGGGTCTTGCATGGTGTCTCCTTTCCGTTGAAATCAAAGGTTTCGGCCGTTGGAAGTGGCTATTGACCTTTGACATAAGTTCAAAAAATCTCGAAGTCTGATCCGAGGAGTGAGAGGGCATAACTGGCCTGTTCGGCCAGCGTCGGATCGCCGAGTTCCTGAACGCGCCGATAGGATTCGGACGCCTTCACATAACGATTGGATTTTCGGAAGATCTCCGCCCGGACCATTTCCGCGAGCGCCTGTTCGGGATTGCGTTCCAGCGCGGCGCTCACGGCCAGGCTGGCGTACTTGATCTCGTCTTCCCGAAACAGGTTGAGGGCATGGAGGGCAAACGTGTCGGCGGCTTCCTTCGGGTCGCGCGGGACGACCTTGAGAAAGGCTTCAAAACGAACGATGGCCTTCTCGACCGGCGCCGGCTGGAGTTTGAACATCGCAAAAAGCGAAGCGATCCGTTCGGCTTCAAGCGAGAGCAGGTAACTGCTCGCGGGTGGCCGTTCCTGATCTTCTTCTTCCACCTCGTCCACCAAGAGGTCCGGCGGCGGCGGCGCCTTTGGATTGACGGGGATCGTGAGGGCGAGAAATGCCCTGTATTTCTCGCCCATCGACGGCGTGTACAACGGCTCGTCTATCCATTCATTTTCGCCGAGCAAACCGTCGTCCGTTTCTTTATTCATGACGTGGAATCCTTTCACCGATAGATATTTTGAGGTTTGGGGTTCAGGCCGTAGGCCTCGCGAGCAAGCGATTCCCGACACCAGGCTTCGACGCGGTTTTTCAGTCGCACGCCAAGAAACGCGCCGATCACGGGGCCAACCAGGCTGGTAATAAAACCGATTTGGATAAAGACAACCCAAGTTGAGGCCAGTGCGGGGTATGCCAATGCAAGGGAAACGGGAACCAAAACGAGCAGGGGCATCAACAAAAACCAGAACAACAACATCCACGGTCCCCACAGATTCGAGAAAAAAAGCTGGAGACGATTGATGAAGATCCACTCGCTCGACGTGTGATTGAACACCCCGAGACAGAAGTGTCTGGTTCGGCTTCCGACGGTGACGACCGTCACCGTCTGTCCTTCGAGCAGAGGGGCGACAAAGCCGAGCGGTGAAAACCGCTTCTCGCTTTCCCCATCCCGAATCCAGAACTCCTGGTCGAACTCGACACGCTCGTGGACCGGGTAGTAATTCCGATAGGTCACGGTGCGACGAATCATTGTCTGCGTCTGCCGGACGACACCTCGGTAGTAGCGAATCACCAGTTTTTTTTCGCCGAGCAACGGGTGAAGCGCAGCTTTTTCAATACAGTGCATCGGGTTCATCAATCTCTCCTATCGCTCCATCGGGGGTTCGGGGAGTGCTTCGAACTCCATGCCGGCTTCGGCTTCGTCGATCACAAGGACCTCGGGTGCGACGAGGGCCACGACGGCGGCCGTTTCCGTTGCGGCCACTTCGATTGCGGCCGCTTCCGTGCCGGCCTCGGGCACCATCTCGTCGAACATCATTTCTTCAGGTTCGTCCGGCACATGGGTACTCATCAAATCACGCATCCAGGCCGGCTCCTCGGCGGTCGATTCGTATGGTTCGAGTATCAATTGTTCTCTCGTCATCCGGTCAATGACGCGATCAAAGGCTTGCTCGTTCGAGCCGGCTTGCGCGGCCTGAAACGAGGCATCTTCGCCGGCGGCCTGTACCGCCTGCTTGACGGCCCCTTGGACTTCGAGCGGAGCGCGAGAAACCGCGGTGCGATAGAGTCCGCCGTCGGGCGTTTCGGCGGTGACTTCAAAAAACTCACGCGGATTTTCCATCCCCGCTTCCGAAGCCGTGCCGACCTTGCCCTCTCCGGCGAGTCCTTTCGCAAGGTCGTTATTGGCGCGGGCTGTCAGCCTTGCATTCAAGGCCCCATTCTCCAGTGCTTCGTAGACTCGGTAGGCATCCAATTCTCCGAAATTCGTCCGCGCAACCGTGTCGCCGATCTTTTCCAACGTATCCGCCGAGGCGAAACGCAATCCCTGACGAATCGCCTTCACCTGTTCCGCATCAAATGCCGGTGACGGAATGGCCCGCCCCTGAAGGAGTTCGTTCTCGGTGAGAATTGCCCGTTCGACGCCCTGCCGAAACCGTTCCGCATTGGTCACCTGTTGGGCAAGCTCGGTCTGTTCCTGGAGCAAACCTTCGGAAATTTTCATCCGGACCCGGTTCAGCGCATTGATTTCCTGAATCAGTTTTTCTTCCAGGGGATTCGGCTGCAAAAGGTGCTTGGTCCGATCCAGCAGTTCCATGAACTCGTTGTGTCGGACCTGCTGGTAATCATCGGTTTCGCCATTGCGAGCCATCTGCTTGCCCTGGCCACTGAGAAATTCTGTTGGCGATTGAAACGGTTGCCGGGCCTTGAAATACAGGTCCGCCACCTCGCCGTCGGCTTTTCCGATCACGAAGTTGACGCCGCCTCGAACTTCATTCGGAGTCCGGCTTTGGGTCAGCCGAAACAATTCGCCCCGCTTGATGTCCATCAGATTGCATACGGTATCGAGCGTCCACGGGCGGGCATTTGTCTGGGCGGTTCGGAGGTGTTCCGGAAGGAAATCGGAAACCTTGGGCATTCCCTCGAACTGGAACTGGTAGAGGTGCCGGTCTTCCAAGAAATTCCCGAAGTTTGCCAAGGCCTCATCCTTCCCCAAGTTGGCCACAACCCACTGGCCGCGCAGCAGTTGGGACGGTTCAAGGGATCGGCCCGATTCAGCGAAATTCCAGAGACGCTGGACCTGCTCGAAACCTTTCGGGTTTTCGCTCGTCAGGGCCAGACGCTCCAGCCGTTCCAGTTTCGGTGCCGGAATGAGCGGTCGCACCCCGGTTGAAGGCGCGGGAACCGTCGCGAGCTTCTTGTCGATTTCCTGGATGGCCTCATTTATATCGTGTTTCAGACCATTGTGAGTTTTCCTGATTTCCTCAATCAGCGGGGATCGTGCCAGGTTTTCCCCCGCAACGAATTTTGCGTTCAACTTGACGACGCCAAGCGGATGCAATGGATTTGGCTTGCCCGCAAATGTCTGTTCCAGCCAGGCTTCCATTCGGTTAGCTGCCTTCTGTTCGGAAACCACTTGAACGTCCCTGATCGAGACGGAGCGACCGAAAACGGTATGCGGGGTGGATTCCGGATTGCCCTCCAGTTCGGCGAGGCGGTCGGCGAGCATTGCCCGTTCGGTTTCGAGAACGAGCCGCATCCCGGCTTGCACCCTTTCCGCCTTCGCCTGAAGCAGTGCGGGCGGGTTGCGGGTAAGGTCCTCGACCTCGACCGCGAGGCGGGCGTCAAAAAGCTTGAAGGCCCGATGCGTTCCGGGACGAACCTCGATTCCATCCATACCCGCGAGTCGGGCGCCAGCCTCGGCCTGACGTTCCATTCCTTGCGGCGCTCGCAGCGCCAGCGATGGGGAGGAGACGAGGAATACCCGGTATTCCCGACCATCGAGGGGCATCCCCGCAAAGAAGGTCTGGCTTCCATCGGGGGCCAGGTCCTCGGGGGCGGCATACCAGAGTCGAAGATCCGGATTATCCCATTCAATGAAGGCCTTCACGTCTTCAAGGTTCGGTGTGGGCGCCGTGGCAACCACATTCTCCGGCGCTCCCACCCGGATAACGCCGGTATCCAGGTCCCGTTTTAACCGGACGATCCGGGTTTGCATCTGCCGGACTCGGTCTTCTCCGATCAGCGGACGCAGTTCATCGGCGATTTCGGCCACCCGGAATTGTCGAAGCCCCACCGCGAACTCCTCGGAGACAAATTTCGGCCGCGCGGCAAGATGGAAGCTTTCCTGATCCATCCAGTCGGAAACGTAGTCGGGATCGGGAAATGCCAGTCCGGCATCGATGTAGTGAGCACCGCCGTCAGGCGTCGCCATGACATTCATGGCATTGTGATCAACGTCAGCCACGATTCTCCGGAGCGCCCGGAGGTCGTTGCGCTCGACCAGATAGCGCTCGTAGGCCGGTCCTTCGAGCATGCCGGTTTCAAAAACCGGAGTGAATTCTTCCGAAGGCGTCGAGACTGCATTCTCGATCCAGGTCTGAACCAGGACCTCCTCTCCGCCAAGTGTGGCAAGTTCAGTCCGGGGCATCATGCCCGGCTTGATTTGCTCGGCCACCAGATACGCAGCCCGCTCGTGCCGCAAGGTTTCGTCGATTCCGTACGATTCGAGATAGGCTTGATCCATCGCGACGCGCTTGATCTTGTATACCTCTCCAGCTTCGGTCGTCGCCTTGTAAGTCCAGTTCGCGCTGTCGCCGAAGCGGTCAATCGAGATGAACCGGTCTCCGAATAGACGTTCTTTCTGAGCGACGGGAATCCATTCCAGATCGGAATTGAAGACGCTTTGTTCTTCAACGACCTGATTTTCTTCGACATTTTCATCAAAGAGAGAATCCAGGCGAGCGAGAAAATCGTCCGCCACGTCTTCCGGCAACGCCGGGCCTGAAGGGGGAGTATTCGATTGAAAAGGGTTTTGCGGGGAATTCGCCATCGAAGACTGCGCCTTTCCGGATTGAACTCACCGGAAAGAATTGCAAGTCGCGTGCCATGCCAGGCCAGAGCAGCAACCAAAGCAGAATCAATGACTTAAAAAAGATGCACTGTTGGAGTGCATCTTGAAATTGCACTATGAAAGTGCAAGTTGCACTGTGAAAGTGCAATTACTCGAAACGAAACAGGGCGGACCGGGGGCGAAACGTGCGTTTCAGCTCGGAGGTGGCCCGCCATTTCCGCAGGCCGTACTGGAGGGACCGAAGGTATTTGACGAGCCGTAATTCGGCCTCGGTGAAGGGGGCGTTCAGGTGGTCGTTCCCAAGGCTCATCCCGGCAAAACCTTTCTCGTAGTACCGAGAGGGAATCGGCTCGTTGATCCACAGCCAGTGCTTCATTTCCTCGAATCTGAACTCTTGCCCTTGATTCAGTTCCGGCAGTTGGTTTCCCTGGCGACTCGGGAATCCCACTCGCCAGGCTTCGGCATCCGGCTCGACCCACCGCTGTTTCGGGTGGTCGTCGGCCGTCGAGGCACAGATCCGAAACGCGACGTCTTCCGGGCGATACCAGTGAGGCTTGCCGCCGCCGACCGTGAAGTAGCCGACTTCGTACCGCGCGTCCTCTCCCGGCGGAATGACACTCAGAAGATGGTCTTCGAGCAAAAGGTCAACGTAAAAGACGGTCGCCATCTCACCGCTCGGCACTGATTTTTTTTCGGACGACTCGGAATTCGGAATCACGGGAAGAACCTCCACCGGGATGCGGCTTGGAAAAATCTCAACAGAAAAAAATGCTTTCCATGGACGAAGGCCGGCTCAACGGCCGGCCTTCTAGCTTGAGGAAGGAAGGGTGCCACGGGTAAACCGACGACGCATGCCCTTCGTTGGCCGGGCGTATTAGCCCAGCGCATAAACGTTAGTAAGGATCCCCCCCCAAGTCAATAAGTCCCTTGAATTTCTCAAGGGATAGAATTTTCCGTCCGACACGAAGGACCGCGTCCTCAACCTCAAGCTCACCCAGCATCCAAAAACTTTCGTAGGCCGGGATTTTCCACAAGTACGGCAAGAGATCAGAAAGCCATACAATCTCCAAAACCTGCGTCCATCCTCAAAGCTATCGAATCCTGAAAACAGGGCGTCGATCCAAGAGACAGCTCCTACCAATTTTTGCGTCTCCCTCAAGCCTCAATTCACAAAGCTGCGTTCGGGGGAAGTAAACGCCCTGAAACTGACGAACCCCGAACAGTATCAAAAGAAGTAATCTGATACGTTTAACCAACCAACGTTCTCATCCTCAAGCTGTCCTTTCAATGCCAATTTGGAAGCGAGGAAAAAAACGATGCCCAGAAGAAAGCGTCCACATCCTCAAGCCTTACCATCGTTTCAGATAGCGGATCAGGCGTCGGCCCGGCTCGAAGCCGATCCGTCACAATCCTCAAGCTTCACCGTCGTTTGAGATGGCGCGCGGTCCGTCAGGCGGCGGCGAATTCGACGCGCGTTCACATCCTCAAGCTTTACCGTCGTTTGAGTTCCCATCTGGAGTAGCTTTTCAAACTCCAAAACTCCTCGGCGTCCACATCCTCAAGCTTCACCGTCGTTTGAGATAATAGCTTTCGCGAGCAGGCTGTAACCTACCAATCCGCGTCCACATCCTCAAGCTTCACCGTCGTTTGAGATACTGTGACAAAAAATCACCCAAAATCAACTATTTGCCAACAAGTACGCGAGCGGTACTTATTCGAGGTTAGGCAAAACGACAAATCGGACCTCAAAAAACCCGTAACTACCTGAAAAGAAAGATGCGAGCGAAGACCGGGAGGAATCTCATCCCCCCCCTGCTCGCTGGAAAGCTGCCCCGTGCAGGCCTCGTAGATATTCGATTACACGTTGCTCGACGGACTGAAGATAATCCTCATAGGTAAGCCAGTCGGAACCTTCGAGCGAAGCCCGCAGATCTCGCCATGCATTCACGATACCGCTCTTTTTCGTCTTTACGGACGGATTCGCGCCGGCAAAGGCCAGACTTCCTTCCACGTCCTTCGCGCTCAATTTCGTTTTTCCATTCTGCGCTTCAAGCGGAACGTACCACCAGGCCACTGCACCATCGGGATCAAGCAGTGGCTTGAGGCCGATATTCGCGGCGGCGTTCAGGTCGGTAGCCTGGGATAGTCCGCTGATACTGACAATTTCCTTTCCGCTGGCGAGTGGCAAAAGGACGGTTGCCTTTTCTCGATCTGGCTCCGGAAGTCGCTGTACGGCCCGAAACATCTCAAGTAAAAACTGATCCCCTGGGAACGCCTTCTCCCCTTTCTGGACGGCTCGACCGGCGGCATCCAGCCAGAAACGACCTGAAATCAGTTCGCTCGCCCGAATCGTCTGGCAGGTCACCGCTGGCTCACCCGTCGCGGCGAACTGCATGGAGCTGTACTGCGGGGGGATTTCGATGGTGCGAATCCCTTTTCGTTCCGCCCCCTGCCGAATGTGGGTCAGGGTTCGGCTCGCGCACCATTCGACGAGTCGTCGATTTTCCTCCCGGCCCCGGCTGGCCCGGCTCGGCTGGTATCGGCTCAGATCCTCGACGACGATCCCGTGTGCCCGGTCGAAACCTTCGGTTTCGCCCTTTGCGGCTTTGACGACGGCGGCGGCAACCTGCCGGGACCGTTCTTCTTTCAGGCGAGCGGCAATTGCCCTGATATTCGAACGTTCACCGGTGAACTGTGCAAATCGCCGCCGACCGATTTTCGGATTTGACGGGACCGGGCGGGAACGAAAGGAACTGACGAGCCGGGCCAGGTCGTCAATGCGCCGAATCCGTTTGAGGGACAATCCGCCGGTATGCCTCGCCATACCCGTAAGCCCTTTCATTGCTCGTGGAAGAATCCAGTCCTGGATGCGCGTAAGCCATTTCGGCCAGATTTCTTCTTCTCTTTTCCACTGGCCAGAAAACTTTTCGGCGATGGTGGCCCGTTGTCCGAGAATCTTTTTGACGTCCTCGGCCTCGGGAGCGTGCCGATGCTCCAAGCCGAAAAAATCCTCCCAGAGCGTCCGGGCGAACCGATCTTCGTCAAAACGACCAAAGGCACGCCGATGCCATTTCTTGAGGTCCGTCAGAGTCCGGCGAGCCAGTTCGACCTCGGTGAGCGGCACCGCTTCGCCATTCGACTTCAGGCGCACGTCGGTTCCCATTGACCAGGCCAGCTCGGCGTAGTCGGAATGCCGCCGGAGTTGGAGCAAGGCCCGGCGCAACAGCGCACCCTGAAGGTCATCGACGAGTGACACGTTCGGCGGCTCAAGTCCGCACCACGCGAAAAAGTCTTCGACCATCTCGATTTCCGACGGCGCGGCTTTTCGAATCCGGTCGCCTTCGCCCTGGACCTCGATCCGTTTTTTCGCTCTCAGCCACGCCCACGACGACGGGTTCGGCCTTCCGTCGGGAAAATGATCCGGCCCGGTGCGGCGCAGGATGAGACGTTTCGGTTTTCCGTCCCGTTCGACTTTCAGGCACAGGCTCAATCGGTCAGGACCGGGCATGGAAACGCCCGCCTCCCGGCACAGCGCGGCAAGGTCCTCGCCAGACAGGGCCTCCCAGAGTGCGACCGCTGCCCCATGTCGCATTCGCAGATCGACGCCGAGCAATTTCAGGCCGGGTAGCCGCGAATACGTCAATCTGGCCCGACCTTTCCGGGTCTTGTTTTCCGTCCGGTACGGCCAGGTCATCAAGTCCGCGGGCAAACCTTTCTCGACGGCAAACTCGGCCCAGGCGCCAACCGTCGAGATCCGGGCCGAAAAACTCATCCAGATCGGTGTCCGGCGCCAGAGCTGCGCGACCCGGTCCCGACGTTGTTCCGGAGAGAGATCCACATTCGCCTCGACTGCCGCGACGGTTTCGAGAATTTCACGGTCGAACATCAGTTTTCCGTTGGTGTTGTCCTCCAGGCTGGCCAGAATTGCATTGGTTTCCCGATCCTCGCCGTGGTCACCCCGCCGTTTCCGATTCGCGATGCGGTTGGATTGCCACACGGCTTCCGCAAGGCCCACGCCGGAATCAGTGACGCCGTTCAAGGTGACGGTTCTTCCGACGACCTTGATTTTCATGCGGCCAGAGCCGAATTCAAGGAAGGCCGGATGGCGCAACGCATCGTTGTGGCGGTAAGAAATGACCTTGAGGGCGCGAAGCTGTTCCCGTCCCTCGTCGAGCCTTGAGTACCCCCGCAGGATCTCCGGGTCAACCGAGCCATTGCGCCAGACGGGCAAGGCCTCGTCGTCCGCCAAGGCGATAAAAAGCCCCGCGTCGCCGAATTTCCCGTCGAAACCGCTCTGCACCTTTTTGACGGCATTTTCCCGCTCGACCTTGTTTGAGCATTCGGCCCACGCCGCAACGATGTCCGACCACCCGGCGAGCGCGCGCGCGCGAATGGCGTAGGGGCGAAGCGCGTCGAAATCAACCGATTTCCGGGCGACGAATGCGTCGAGGTAGCTCAACGCTTCCGCCGGAATATTTGTCGGCAGCGCGTCGGCCAGCGCCATCCGTTTCCGCTCCTGATTGAGTAGGAGCCGGTGATGCCCGACCACTCCCCGCGCGGCCAGATCAAGAACGCTTGTATGAAAAGGATGATTGGTCCCCTTGTCGAGCGTGTAGGGTATCCCGCAGGCGTCGATGACCTGCCGCATCAACCGGTCCGACCATTCACGCGGGCCTTTGCGTCCGACCGATCCTGATTTCTTTTTGGCCTGCTGTCCGGCGGCTTCCCGGATGGCCGTCCAGGCGTCTCCTTCCAGCGCCTCACCGTCGGCGACGAGCGCCATCGCTTTTTGGACCTTGTTCGACGGGCCAGGCTGACTCAGCGCCGCGACCAGCTCGCGGGCCTCGCCCTGTGCCGGGCAGGCCTCCAGGTCGGCGATCCGCTGATACACGGCCGCCAAGGCTCCGAAGTCCGATCCTTTTCCTCCACCAAAACGGCTCGATAGCCACTGCGAGGCAACTTTGACGGCTTCAGTGCCCCCGGCATCCCCGGTGGCTTCGGCGAAGTAACCTTCGACGCCACCAAAAAGCCCGGTCAGCAGATCCCAGACCATATCCGGTTCAAGACCCGCGTCACGAAACATGGCGCGACGGTCTACCCAGACAGCTTCATCTCGAATTGCCCCGCTTAGGGCCAAATCGCAATCCATAAGCCAGGATTCCGCATCGGCGATTTTTTCTGCCTGGAGTTCCTCAACAAGCCGGCGCGGCAGATCCGTGGCCGCGAGCCTGTATCGTTCCGGAGCCTTGTCCTTCGATTCGACGGAAAACCAGGACAAGCACAAAACGATGCGACGCCAGCGGTTGACTGCCGGATCGTCATGGATGGCGTGGGTCGTCTGAACGCCTCCACGAAGCGTCAACAGGTGATTCGCCCAGACCTCGATGGCCCGGTTGCCGGCAAGGTGGAGCGCGATAAGCGCGTTTCGGTTCTGGGCATCCGCTTTCAGGCGCATCGTGTAGGCGCGTTGCGTCGTTTCACTCATGAAAATGTGTATTCCTCTGAATTATTTTCTCCGTCACTCGCCAGCCACAGTGCGTACCACGGCCGGCAAATCCTCATCGGCTCGAACATTCACCAGAATGGGATGGACCCATTTCAAAACCAGTGTCCGGCGCTCACCGCTCCCCATCCAAAAATGATGGTAATGGGCGCGGCGGATATGCGGTCGGGGCGACTGTCTCCCGGTTTCACCCTCGGACGATTTGTTCTCCACGGTATCGAGCGCGCGGCGCAACGCGTGTCCGATGCGCCACCCGCAATCCCATCGGGTCATCCGTTCGCCCTCAAAAAATCGCTCGCCCTGTTTCGTCTTTTTCGGCTTCGGGCGGGCGGGCAGGCGACTATCTCCGGTGGGTGACCTGATCTCGGCATTCTCGCTGCACAAGTACAGCGTCAATGAAATCAGCGAAGGAAGAAGCTTTTTCTGATCTTGAATCCCCTGGGCCATGAGTTTCGCCTGTGACGCCGACACTCCGACCTGCCTGGCCCGCTTGGCGGCTTCTTCCATGACCGCGCGAAGCCCCTCGTCGAGCGTCGGCTGGTCGAGGTGAATCAAAAGCGGAATCAGGCGGGGATTGCCTTGTTCGTCTTCCATGTCGAGCAGAAAACGAAGCTCGGGGCGTCCGGTATTGGCATCCGATTCGAGGTGGACAAAAAAACCGGTCAGTGTTTTTCCGTCGAACGATTTGCCGGGCGTCGGAATGTACACGCACCATTCCGGCAACCGGTAGAAAAATTCGGACGGGATTTTCTCGATGGGGGTGTCCCACAGGGAATCGAGAACCGTCTCATCAAAGACGTACAACCCCTTCGTCACGCGCCACGCGGCAAGTCCGGCCAGCATCGCCGGGAAGTAGATTTGATGAGCTGGACGCCCTGGGAGGACTTCCTTGACGACCGCCAGCGTCCCGCTGATCGGGATGAAACACCAGTCGGGCCAGTCCGGCCCACCCTTCCCCCGGACGGTCAACAGGTGGTCGATATGTTTCCAGCATCCCGGAACGTCCCGCCCGATGTGTTGGACGTGATGGTTCAATCGTTTGACAAGTTCATCCACTCCGAATTTCCTCCGTTACGCCTCCGCGTCGTCGCGCGAGACCCATTCGATGCCGTCGTTGACCACAGGTCCGGCCGCATAGGTCCCAGCCAGAGCAAGTTCTTCAAGTGTGTAAAGTCTCATGATTTTTACCTCCGACACCGAATTTACCTGCTGGATTGGACAGGAGTGGTCCATTTCAAAAATTCAACCTTGAGAATCTTCATCAAAGGAAAATTCCTGCCAGTCAACCGTTTCTGGGTCGGGCCAAAGAAGGATGGGTTTGATATGCCGCATCTTTCCACCAAGAAAGATTTTACGCCAAACGTCTTCTCGCCTTTCCCCTTTCCCCTCAAGAACGAACTCTACAAAAGGAAACTGTTGTGAAATTTCGCCCATTTCTTACTCGTGGTCGTACCACTTGATTTCGCTCTTGGTCGAAAAAACAAAGCCTCCCGTTTCTTCAAACCCCAAGCTTCCAAGCCTTTGCAGGATCAGGCGTTTGGCTTTTCGATGTTCGGTTTTATTTCCCACGCTCGAAATCGAGATTTTGAGTTCAAATCTGGTGTAGTAACTCATGACCTTCATTCATCCCCATTCCTGAACAAATTGCGAGATCCGGGAAAGTGTTTCTCCGGAACTTTATTGCCCAATTTCCAATTTTTTCCCGGTCACAAACTCTGTCCAGCTCGCCGGGCGCGATTTGGTACTCCGTCCCCACAGTCCACCCAAGGCAGTCAGTTTCGGTGCGACAAGCGCTTCCAGTTCAATCGCACGCTGCAAAAGTTCAGGCTCGGTCCGTTGAAGCTGCACCAGCTCCTCTGGTTTCGACGCCGGACAGAAATAGCAGGCCGATTTCGGCGGGACAGCCGGAACGCCGTGCCGGGCGGCGATCTCGTTGAGAAGCGGGTCAGCCTGGATTTCCTCAATACACCGCGCTCGCGTCCAGCCCCATTCGATAAGGGGCATTCGGTAGGTGTACTTGTCGTTCGCGGGAAGACGGTTACACCGGGCAATTTCGTGTTTTTCGTCCTCGAAACCGATCAACTGGATGACCGGCAATCCCTGACTCCACGCAAGACGCGCCGGCTGCCACGCCTTGATGAATCGCTCCGACGGCTCGACCTTCCATTTGGTCGCGCACGAGTGATTTCGATGGTAGGCAAGGGAAGGGAACATCCGTTTGGTGAAACACTCCTGCTCCAAAGTTTCGTAATAGCCGTATTTCCCGTTGCAACCTTTTCGTCGAACGACCGTCACGGGCGGGAAGCCGACCCCCGCCAGCCATTCCTGCATGACCGGGAGGTACGCCATCGTCGCGGCTTTTTCCGCCCCCGTATCCGCAAAGAGAATCAGGTCTGGACAGTCCCCGAGTCGGGCCAAATTGACGAGCATCGCTGTCGAATCGACCCCCAGCCCGTAGGACAGGACAATGGGCGACCGCTCGGGAAAAAGTTCCAGGTTGTCGGCGCGCCTTCTCGGGTAACGCATCAGGAATTCCTCGTCGCTTTCAGGAAGAAGGTTTCCTTCTCACCATCCCCCTCCCATTCGAAATCCGCATAATCGAACGTCAACCTTCCGGGGGCGGAAACGTGGGCGGGATGCAGCAACCGGGCGTCGAGCGTCACCTTGACGAGTTCCATGTAAATGGCCTGATCCCGAAATGTTCTTTCCGGATCTTCGAGATATTCGTCGATGACCCGAAGGGTCTCGATCAATGACTTCACGGTTTCCTTTACGCGCCTGTTTTCGGCTCGCCGCACTTCCTCGAACTCGTCCTTGGATACCATCTCCGGACCGGCGGAGAGGTAATCGAACACCCTCAGTTCCTTTCCTGACTGGTCCTGCTTCAAGAGATTTTTAACCTTGCGTCGGGCGTCGGCTTCATCCCTTGCCCTGATTTTCACATAGACTGTTTCGTTCATTCCTTCGATCTCCCATTCAAAAGTAATGTTATGGTATGGAGGTTGCATAAGAAGTCAAACAGAAAAGAGTAAAAAAACTTTTTTAACAAAGGGACGCAAAAGACAGGCGACCTTGCGTCCCTTTGGATTACCGCTGGCCTTCGAGAGAAGAAACCACGCGCTCGGCCAGCCATTGCATGACCGGAGGCGTCACGGCGTTTCCGAGCTGCCGGGTTTTCTGTCGCTTATTGCCCAAAATTTCGTAATTACGGTCGAATGCCATTGCACTCTGGATTTCGTGGGGTTCGAGCATGCGGAAACCACAGTCCTCTACGGCTGGAATTCCGTTATGTGTCAAAAGATAGTGGTTGACGGCGTGGGCCGTGAGCGTTGAAAGCGGTTCCATGACGGATTGAGCCGTTTGCCCAGCGCGCATCTGCACGATCAATGGCACGTTCAGTAGGTAATGGTGATTTCCGCCGGCCAGGACCGTACCGAGTGGCTCCGACGTGAATCTCGGCGTCACGTTCTGCTTCGCCTCGACGACCATCGGTGCATTGATAAGCCAGTGCTGAGTTGCACAAGACGTTACCGTTCCCATCGGCTCGTCTTCGGCTGACACCAACCGATGCTGACCGCGCGTTTCCATCACCATCGGGACGCACAGGGCAAATTCCTGCCTGGCTGTCTGGGTCGGCATCGGTCGGTCAGATGGGAATGATTTTCGCTCGTTTTCCGCTGAAGGATGGGTGGTCTGAACCAAGAACGGCGGGACGCACAATGCAAGCGATTCCCGCGTCGTAAGGGTTCGAAATGACTCATCAACCGGAATCGGATTTCCGATGGCTTTCCATGATCCTCCGGTGGACATCAGAAAAGGCGGGCAGACCATCCCGAACCGGTCAACGGTCGAAACCGTCGGAATCGGCTCGCTCGTTCCCGACGCTCCGCCATTTCCGTAGTAGCTCGTCAAGTATGGCTCAGGGATGGTGCAAAGCGATTGATGATCGGCCGTCGTGACCGTGCCGAACGGTGCGTCATCAGTGGGACGTGACCAGCCTGGAGTATAGTTTCCGACGACAAGATGCCGACCCGCAAACCGCTTCAGCCCGGCCTCGATGCGGGCAACGGTTTTCGGCTTGAGGGGGGTGGCCCGGTCGCCGATGCGGGGAGCCTTCAAGGTCCAGTCAATTGCGGCCGCGGCCGGCACGATGCCCGGAAAAACCTCAGTGGCGCACTTCGGGCAACGGTAAACGTACTGCCCGGATCGTCCGTACCGTCCCCACTGGCGGCGCAAGTCTTTCCACGATTGAACCGCCTCCACCGGTCCGCACCGTTCACAGTGGGCGGGTGGACAAAAATCAAGATTGGGTGCGGGATTTCCATTTTTCCAGAACACGACGTAGAGGCGGTCGCGGGACTGCGGCACACCGAAAAACTGACTGTTCAGGAAAAGCACCCGATGGCTGTAGCCAAGACTGGTCATGGCCATCAGCCAGGCATCCCAGCATTCCCACCGGCGTGCATCGGGGACGTTCTCGACGATCACGGCCCGGTATCGGTGAACCTCGGTAAAGCGCGGGACATCCCACATCGTCGCGCGGGACCGTTCCGCCGCCGGGTCAATTTCGCCACCGAACAGAAGCCCTTGGGCGGCATGCCGACGGGCCACGCCCTTCGCCAAGCTATGATTCACGCATTCTGGCGAGGCCAGCAGGATGTCGGTCGAGGGATACCGGCGCGGGTTACACGCCTGGATATCCGTACAATCATGGTCAGTGTCAGGAAAATTGTGATTGTGCGTCTCGATGGCCTTTTGCCAGTGGTTCAACGCCATTCTCGGGGTGATACCCGCCGCGTGCGCCCCGAGGCTCGATCCTCCGGCGCCGCAAAACATATCCGTCAAGGTCAGGTAGCTGTTTCCGCGTCCCATTTCGCTTTCGGTCTCCGTTTCGAAAATCTTCCGATGAAAGAAAGCGTAAGTGTCATGCCTCGAATGTCAAATAAAAAAGAGTAAAAAAACTTTTTTTGACAGGGCCGACGGCTCGATTTCCCGCCCCGCCTGGACTTAGCTCTTGTGGATTTTGGGGTACGGACCGAAGCGCCGCGAATTCCATTTTCTTCTGAAAACCGTCTCGACGATCTTCAATTCCGCCAATCGCAACTGACGTCGGCCGTTCTCGATTGAAGTGTAGGTTACTCGCGCCAATCCGAGAGCGTCCGCGAGGGCCGTCTGAGGGAGGTCCAATTGTATTCGGATGGACCGGAGCGTTTGCGGATCGACGTTTACGAGCGGATTGCGTGTGGTGACCTGTGCGCTTTCCGGAAGAAGCCGCGGCCCCCTGGGACCGAGGACCTTCTTCGGACTGGCCAGCACTTGGCGCCGTCTTTCCTTACGGGCGGCAACATCCGTGCGCCACGCTTCGACCGCCGCCAAAAAGAGTTCCAGGCAGGCCTTCGGCATCCACGTCGTCTTGGCCGGCGGCAGGACCACAAACCATTCCGCTTTCGAGGCCACAAGCTCCCAGAACCATTTCGGTCGCACGTTGGCCTGCTCGATCAACTCCTTTGATGAGAGGAGTTCCAGCTCGGACAACAGGCCGGCGAGGCGCTCAACATCCCGTTTGATTTTCAGCGGAACGTCAAGCCTATCCCTTTCCCCGTCCATGTACCTAGTCAGAAGGGGAAGGGTAGCGCGCGGAACATAGTAGGATTTCAGTGGAGGCAAGGCGTAGAACGGCAAGCCGTTGACTTCCTGACAGGAGGCCAACGACCACATATGCCCCTGCCTCATCCTTCCATCGATCTTTCTCAGTCCGCTTATGGGGAGAAGGTCGAGTTTCGCCATGAGAGCCTTGGCTTTCGCTATCTTTTTTTGGATCTCCATCATCTTCAAACAAACTTCTCAAAGTTGGAAAAGCTCAAGTCGGGTAATATCTTACCCCGAATTGCAAGGCTGGACCGCCCCATACATCCATTCACCACCTGCCCGACATGTAGCGGGCAGGTGGAAAGGCGGCAAGATGATGGTTACGGTGTACCCGCGACCGTCAACCGCTTGAGGCCCTTAAAATCGACGAGTTCGGCATAGGCTGCGGTTTCCGGCATCGCTTCGAGAAACTTCCGAGCGGTTTCGGTCCGACCGGGAAAGGTGAAAAGCAAGGCCGTTCCGGGGTACCAGTAGAGGAGATTTCCGACCCTGCCGGAATCAGGGGCAAGAAAACCACCTCGCTCGATGACGACCTCCGGCCCAAGAACAACCTTGGAGGAAACCTGGTCACGCACCGCCAAGAGGAATCCCCCCAGAAGTACCCCCCTGTTGTTTTTCCAGTTATCCAGTTTGACACGAATTGTTGGCATTGCATCCTTCTCCTTTTTTTTCGAAGCTTTATGTTCTTGTGAGAATGATGTTTGCCGCCCTTGAAATGTCAAATGAAAAAGAGCAAAAAAACTTTTCAAGAAACTATGTTCTCGAAAAGGTTTCAACACTTACCTAGCGAATGCCGTGGATGCTTGACAAGGCGAGGCGTCGCCGAAAAGGTGCAGGCCGTGCCTTTGCCTTTACGGACAGGGGCGGTCGAGAGGGAAGTCTTCCACCTCCCGTCGTAAGTGCATGCCGTGAGCTGATATATTTCAGCTATTTTGGGGTACCCGATTGAGTTGCGCCCTAACTGTTTCGGAGTTCAAAATATCGAACTCGGAAATTCGAATGAACAACTCAATTCCTTTAAGCCTTTTTGTCGGGTGTGTTGAAATCCAAGGGACAAAGCCTTCCCTTAAAATTTCAATAGCCTCTGCCCTTGCCAGACGGTGAATCAATTTCTTCCGGTAAATCTTTCTTTCAAATCTGATTGTTTCAATCAAAGCAATAACTGAAAAGGGAAGGCTTATAAGTACAAACAAACCAGATTCGGGAAAAAGGGAGGGAATACAAAAGGGTGTTAAAATTGTTCCCAAAGCTACAAGGCCCACCACCCTCAACCGATGTTGGGTTCTGGCGCAAAGATCTTCCCGCTCGGCTGATTGTTCAGCTAGTTTCAGAAGATCCTCGGCTTCTTTGAGCATTCTCTCATTCATGGAAAAGGGTAAACCGCCTTCCAGCAAAAATGGTGGAGTCAACAATGCCAGCCAGAGTCACTATCCATTCATCAAGATTTTTGGGTCAACAAGAAAGAACAGTGGAGTTTGTCGAGGGGAACGTCTATGTCGTAAAGCCCCATAACCCAAGAAAGAAAAAGCATCGTGATCGAAAATGTATTTTTCATGGGATTGTTTCAGTTTCCGAAACGAGTCCCAAAGATCATGTAGCCAAGGTACGATTTCTGGACAATAACCGACTCGGACGCGTGGAGTTAGCTGACTTGGTTTCCCTTGAAGTGATCCCTCCAGAATCAGAAAACAGTCTTGAGAATTGAAACGCCAGCAATCTTTTTCGGGGTTTCTAAGTACTCCGTAAACTAAGTTCCCTTGCGGCTTGAGGTCTGATTACAAACGGTGTCATAGCGACGTTTGAATTTTGAGCGAGCCGCCGTGATGGAAAATTGCCAGTCGATGCGAATGCGTTTTTCGTCGCGTTGTTTGACCAGTTGCAGGATTTCCCTGCGAAGTCGTTCAAGGGTTGGAATTCGGCGATTGAGGCACTGTCGGGCGAGTGCCGAGAATTCGATCTTGATCATGTTGAGCCAACTGGCGGCTTTCGGGGTATAGACGAACTCGATGCGTTGGGCGAGAGCGAAGGCTTCCGGGGCCGGAAGATGTTCGTAGAAGGAACTGGGGTCGTGGGTATTGAGGTTGTCCTGCACGACCCGGAGTTTCTCGGCTTTCGGGAATTTGGTCATCAGATCTTTGAAGAACAGGGCGTATTCGCGTTTGGTGCGCCGTTCGTAAACCTGGGCGAAGCGTCGTCCGGTGAGCGGTTCAATCGCGGCGAGCAAGGCACAGGAGCCGTTTTTCTCAAAGGCGTAGTGGTCTTTGCGGACCTTGCCTGAACTGAGCGCCAGCGGCTCGACCGCGTCGCCGATCAGGAAACAGGGACGTTCATCAAAGCAGATGACCGGGAAGCGCGGATCGTGCGGTTGTGCGTAGAGCCAGAGAATCCGTTCCATGCGGGCCAGGAAAGCGGCGTTCATTTCCCCGATGCACCACGTTTTTTTGAGGTGCGGCCGGATGTCGTTTTTTTGAGAATGGTGGCGACGTGGGTATGGGAAATCGCCTCACAGTACTCGAGTTCGACGATTTTGTCGGCGAGCAGCTTGAGACTCCACCGGGCGTGACCTTCGGGCGGTGTGCTACAGGCGAGTGCGGTGATTTTGGCGCGTTGCGTACCGTCGATCTCGACCGGACGTCCGGACCGCGGCGCATCCTCGATGGCGGCGGATAGTCCTTGCTCCAGGTATTTGTCGCGCCAGTTCGTGACCGAGTAGTAATTCACGCCAAGCGTCTCGGCCACTTCCCGTGGTGCTTTGCCGCGGTCGAGTTCAAGCAGCGCCGTGGCCCGTTTGAAAACTCGCGCCCGTTGGGTGCCTTTGTTCAGGATCGCGTGCAGGCTGGCACGATCCGCTTCGGTGAGTTCGAGATGCTTTTTTCCCATGACTCAAGCCTCGCACGACCTTGAATCACAGGCAAGAACTTAGTTTACGGAGTACTAAGGATCCGGAAACGGACCAAAGCCGGGTTAATCGGGAATCGGCTTAAAACACTCTCCACCGAGACGCAACCGATAGATGACCAGAGAATCCGATATGGCTATTTTGAATAATCCAAGGATCAAAAGTCATCAGCTACCTTGGGTGGATTACGATCACGCCCAAAAAATCATGGGCACGCTCTCCGCTCTATTGACTTACCCCAAACAACGGAGGATGCCATGCCTTTTCATCTCTGGGCCTGAAAGCAATGGTAAATCCGCCCTCATTTCCCGTTTTTCCGAAGTCTACCCACCCCGAGCAGGTCGAAATCAGCCGCCGATCCTTTGTTGTGAACTCCCGGAGAGACCCACCGAATCGAAGTTTTACGATTGCGTGTTGAGCGCGATGTGTCCCTCGATGAAGCTGCCCAGATCCGCTTCTGAAAAAGAGTACATGGTCCGGTCGATGCTTGATTCCACGGGCGTTGAAATGTTGTTCATTGATGCCTTTGAACGAATTCTCACTGCTCGCCCCCTGGATCGACGGGTACTTCTCAATGTCCTCAAGGTGGTAATCAACTTGACTGAGGTGATTGTTGTCGCCGTGGGAAGGCCGGATTCCGCCGACTTCCTTTTTGAAAATGACGAGATGTGTTCAAGGTTTCACCCGGTTGAGCTGCCGCTGTGGGAGGAAGGCGACGCCTATGTTCGGCTGTTTGCCGATCTTGAACGGACCTCTGCGACTCAATCAGGAAAGCAGCCATTTACGAATGATCCTTTGGTTGCCGCTTCCTTGAGGTCTCGGGTACTTCAGATTACTGGTGGGCGGATTGGAGAGATCTCCAGACTTGTATCCCTGGGCGGAGACTTGCTCGATTTTTTGGAAGGAAACTGAATTCAATTGCTATACTGTTGGCAGAACTGGAAATTTTGCGATGACGTTCTGGACCACGGCCAGGCGGGCGAGGTCTTCTACCTTTAGTCCGGGATCTCACGAATCAGCGTTGGGTGTTTTCAAGGGAGACTCACCGTCGAACTGACCGAGAATTCCTCGGACAAAGCGAAATGGGCGTGTGTAACTGAACCCAAAGGTTTGCCGCGTTTAGGACCATAGTTTTGCCGTTTTCATCAACACAGCGGCATTTTTAGCTGGATTTTCCTGATCCTTGTGACCAAAG
>JBDRAL010000035.1:0-103891 GCA_039793685.1 Blastocatellia bacterium NZW_1522 | reverse complement strand
ATCGTCACCTGTGAGCCGAGCCGCTGGTACGCCTGGGCCATTTCCATTCCGATTGGCCCGGCTCCGACGACGAGCAGGCGCTCGGGAAGCACGTCGTTGTCGAAAATCTGTTCGTAGGTGATGTAGGAAACGTCGGAAATGCCCGGAATGCCGGGATCGGACGGATGCGCGCCGGTGCAAATCAGGAAGTACTTCGCGGTCAGCGTTTTTTCGCCCGCCGAAATCGTGTGGTCGTCGATGAACTTCGCCGGGGCGATAAAGACTTCAATGCCTTCGTGGCGGAGTTTGTCCGGCGCTTCGTGGCTGTAAACTTCCTCGACGATGCTTCGGACGTAATCGCGGACCTTCGCCATGTCCACGCGGGGCGGCTCGGCGACGATGCCGTAATGGGCGGCGTTTCTGACTTCGTGGGCGATTTTTCCGGCTTTCAGCAGGGCCTTGCTCGGCACGCAGCCGGTCCAGGTGCAATCGCCGCCGACGCGGTGTTTTTCGACGAGCGCAACCTTCGCGCCGAGCTGCGCGGCGAATCCCGCGGCGGTCAGGCCGCCCGAACCGGCGCCGATGACGATCAAATCGTAGGCCTCAGCCATAAGTCTCCCCAAAGTACGTTGTTACAAGGATTTGTGAATCCTCGCTGGCGTACGCGGCGGGTCGCGCTTTCGGATTGGTTGGTCGTTCTGCTTCGTTTGAAACGTGATGAATCTAACATCCGGCTTGAACGGTTCGCAATGCAAGAAGCGTCAGCGCATGCCGAACCGTTTTATGAAGGCTTCGTGCCGGATTTTTGCGGTTTGAAGGATGTCCGCGAAGGCTTTTTCGCCGCGGAGGTCGTTCAGCAGCGGGTCCTCGGCGATGTAGGGCGCGCAGAAAAAGCCGCCGTCCACGCTGGTTTTGAGGACGCGCAACGCCGCCGCCCGGTCGCCGCAGACGGCGAACGCCTGGGCGATTTTGTAGATGCCCTCGGCGTCGCCGATTTCGTTGGCTTCGATTCTGGATTCGAGGTCGCGCATCAGCCGGAGTCCGGTTTCGCGGTCGCCCTCGCGGGCGCGGGCCAGCGCGTACCCGACCTGCGTGAACAACAGCGACGGGTCGAGCGCGTGGGCGCGTTCGAGGTCGGCTTTCGCGCCCTTGAAATCGCCCAGATAGTACTTTCCGAATCCCCGATAGAATACGAGGAAGGCCGATTCGTCGCCCGGCGGGATGCTTTTGACGAAATCGGCGTAGCGTCCCCGATAGAAGTAGGCGTTCATCGCCGAACTGCGGAGTTTGACCTCCGGATCAATGGCGCGGGCCGTTTCGCATTCCCGGATGGATTCGTCGAGCATTCCGGCATAGCGAAAGGCGTATCCCATTTCCCAGTGGGCTTCGGCGTGGTTCGGGTTGGATTTCAGCGCGGCCTGAAGCAGCGGAACGGCTTCCTCGACCCGGTTGGTGTCGGTCAGGAAGTTGGCGAGAAAGACGTTGGCCTCGATTTGTTGCGGGTTGATGGCGAGCGCCAGCCGGTAGGCGGCGGCGGCTTTTTCATAATCGTCCTTGCCGCCGAACTTGAACGACGCGCAGGCGGTGTGGGCGCGTCCGAGGTGCGCCCACGCGGGCGCGTAGCCGCCGTCGCGTTCGACCGATTGTTCGAGCAGCTCAACGGCGGCGCGGTATTCGCTCCGCAGGTAGCAGTCCACGCCGCGCAGGTAAAACTCGTAGGCTTCGGCGTTGCGCGGTTTTTCCTTGGCGATCATGTCCTGTTCGCCCTGGCTGAGTGAAACGTGGAGGCCCGCGAGAACCTGTCCGGCGACGCGGTCCTGCACGGTGAGCAGTTTTTCCTCGGCGATGTCGAGCGATTCCTGCCAGAGATAGGAATTTGAGCGCGCGTCGATGAGCCGGAGAGTGATGCGGAGGGTTTTTCCTTCCTTGAGGTAAGTGCCGGT
This sequence comes from Blastocatellia bacterium NZW_1522, assembly GCA_039793685.1. Lineage (GTDB taxonomy): Bacteria > Acidobacteriota > Blastocatellia > Chloracidobacteriales > Chloracidobacteriaceae > JAAFHI01. The sequence continues at coordinate 101,969 of JBDRAL010000035.1, read as the reverse complement.
GAGAAGCGTGTCCACTTTCAACTCGGCGGCCACGGCGCGCGGGTCGAGGTCCTGGTTGCGGTATTTTTCGTTCGCCATCGAGGGGCGAACCACAAGGTTCCGGACGTAACCGAGCTTGGTGACGACCGCGTCGGCCAGCGACGGCCCGAGATAGTCGGTCTGCGGGTCGGGCTTCAGATTTCGAAAGGGAAGAATCGCGAGCGTGCGCGCCTCGGAGGTTTTCACCGGATTTTCAGCGGCGCGTTTCTTCAGGTCATACTGCCGCCAGCCCCAAAAACCGCCGCCCCCGCCGAGAATCAGCACCCCCGCCAGTAGCGCCGTCCGCCACCGGCTTCCGGCTGGCACGCGAACTGTTTCGCGACCCTGTTCGACGGTTTTTCCGGCGGGCGGATCGGTCGTTTCCCCGATGGCCTTGACGGTGTCGCCTTTCGGGACTTCGGTCGGGAGGTATTCCGACTCACCCAGCGCGTGACCGAGAGCCTCGGCGAAGGCGGTGACGCTGGAAAACCGGTCGGCGGCGTCGTACGCGAGGGCGCGACCGACAACGACATCCACCAGCGACGGCAGGTCGGCGTTGACTTCGGTTGGTTTCCGCGCCGGTCCGGCCCGATGCAGGTCGAGCATCTCGAACATCGTTTTCGGCAGAAACGGACGTTTCCCGACCAGCATTTCGTAGGCGATGACCCCGAGGGCGAACTGGTCGCTCGCGCCGGTGATCGGCAGCGACCGCAGTTGCTCCGGGGACATGTAAAGAACGGTTCCGGCCACGAACGACGACCCGGTTTCGGCGGCGACCTGCGAATCGGTGACGAGCGCGATGCCGAAGTCGATGATTTTCACCTGATCGCCGCCCGCGCGGTTGATCATGATGTTTTCGGGCTTGAGGTCGCGGTGGAAAATGCCCGCCCGGTGCGCGGCGTCGAGGGCGTTGGCGATTTGCGTGACGTACTTCAGGACGGTTTGCGGCGGCAACGGGCCGGAAAGCAGCGCGCCGCGCAGGGTGTAGCCGTCGATGTACTGCATGACCAGAAACGGGTTGCCGTCCGGCATTTCCCCCGCGTCGAGGACGTTGACGATGCCGGGATGGTCGATGCGGGCGAGGGCTTCGGCTTCCTGTTTGAACTTCCGGCGCGCCCAGTCGTTGACGACTGACTTTTCGAGGAGAACCTTGACCACGACGGGACGTTCGTGGAGGTTGCGGTCACGGGCGAAGTAAACCGCGCCGATGCTCCCCCTTCCGAGTTCGCGTTCGATGACGTAGCGTTCCTTCAGAACCGTCCCGACGTAGTTCGGGCCGAGCGGTCCGGTATGGGCGTCGGAGGCCGTAAGGGTATCGGCCGAATCGAGTGACGGCTCGTCTTCGCGCGGGAGAGACATTCCGAACTCCATCTGGGCGGGCGGGGAGGAATTCCGGCCCGCCGAATATACCCCAGTTGTTTTTTTTTATGGAATAACCCGTCTCGGTTTTTTTCGGTTGGGACGGGGAGGCGATTTTCGATGACGGAACACATCATCACCCGTCTGGCCGTGGCCCTCGGCGTCGGGTTGCTGATCGGGGCCGAGCGCGAGCGTCGCAAGGGGACCGGCCCGCTTCGCGCGCCCGCCGGGATTCGTACGTTTGCCCTCGTTTCACTGGTGGGTGGCCTGAGTCTGACCGTCGGAGGAGAAATTCTTCTGGCCGTGGCCTCGCTCGCGGTGGCCGGATTGGGAATTTTCGCCTATCGCGCCCGCGTGCGCCGCGATCCGGGACTCACGACGGTCATCGCGCTGTTCGTCACCCTGCTGCTCGGCGCGCTCGCCATGCGTGAACCGGGAATCGCCGCCGGGGTCGCGGTCGTCGTGGCGATTCTGTTGGCGGCCCGGACGCGGATTCACACCTTCGTTCAGGAATATCTTTCGGAACAGGAACTTCAGGACGCGCTGCTCTTCGCGGCCGCCGCGCTGGTCATCCTGCCGCTGACCCCGGATCATCCGGTCGGTCCGCTTGGGGTTTTGAACGCGCGGACGCTCTGGAAACTGGTCGTCATCGTCATGGGCATCGGCGCGGCGGGTTACGTTTCATTGCGGGCGCTCGGACCGCGCTACGGTTTGCCGCTCGTTGGATTCGTCTCGGGGTTCATTTCAAGCGCGGCGACCATCGGCTCGATGGGGGCGAAAGCCGCGAAAAGTCGGGCCGTGCTGGACGCGGCCGTCGCCGGTGCGGTGCTTTCGACGGTGGCAACGGTCGGTCAGATGGCGGCGGTCTTGTGGATTACCGACCGCGCGACATTTCTGGCTTTCGGCGTCCCGCTCGCGCTCGGCGGCGCGGCCGCGGTTGGTTACGGCGTCTTTTTCATGTTGCTCAACAAGAACGGGGACGCGCCGGACGGTGAAAACCGGGGGCGCGCCTTCAATCTCGGCGGGGCGCTGATTTTCGCGGCGACCGTTTCGGTGGCGATGCTCGGCTCGGCCCTCGTCAATCGGTGGCTCGGCTCGGCCGGACTCATTGTGGCTGCGGGGCTGGCCGGATTTGCCGACACGCATTCCGCCGCGATTTCGGTGGCCTCTCTCGCCGCGGCGGGCAAAATCACCGCCCGCGAAGCGGTTTTGCCGATCCTCGCGGCGATGAGTACCAACACGCTGACCAAAATGGTCGTCGCGGTGACGGCGGGTGGAAAAACGTTTTCCATTCGCGTCATTCCCGGTCTTTTGCTGGTGCTGTTCGGACTGTGGATCGGCGCGTTGGTTCTTTCCTGACCTGAACGGTCGGCGGTGGCGTCGTAAATCCGCCGAAGCGAATTTGCTTTTCTTTTGAAAAACGCGGGAGTAATTTGCCGCACGCGGGTCGATGAGACCGACATTGTTTTCCTTCCCTCATCGCCTGCTTTTATGTTCCCTCGTGACGCGATTCGCCTCACTGTCCTCTCCCTCGAACTCGATGCTCCGGCATCGCCGCGAATCGCCACCTTCGAACTCCACGTCGAATCGCCGCGCCCGCTTCCGACCGATGTTTACCTCGGTTCCGTCCGCATTTTCGGGACCGAGACGACGCCCACGGGCGTCCATCGCTGCCGGTTGTTGAGGCATTTTCAGGTCGATTTTCTCAATTCGACCAAAACCGGCGCGCGATACCGCGTCACCCTCGATTTTTCGGACGAAACGCCGAAACCCACCGATTTCAGCCAGACGAACGTTCCGCCCCGGACGATTGCCGAATCCATCGACGTCGTTTCCCGGCGGGTCGCCGGGCTTTTCGGGCGGTGGTGCGAGGACTACCGACCGCCCTTTACGGCGCTCATCGTCGAGACGCCGTCTTCCGAAGGAGACCTTCGATGAACGTTCAATTTCTTTTCTTTCTCCTGTTCGATTTCGGTCCGGCGATTTTTCTCGTCGGGTTTGCCGGTTTCGTGGTGTTTCTCTGGGTGATTTCCTCGATTCACATGATTCCGGAACATCAGGTCGGGCTGGTGGAGAAGAAAATTCTCGGCGCGCGGCTCGCCCCCGGTCGGGTCGTGGCCGCCAACGGCGAACAGGGGATGCAGGCCAAAACCCTCGCCCCCGGACTGCACATCCTGCTTGCGCCGTTTTATCGCGTGACCCGCGTTCCGCTGATTCAGGTTCCGCAGGGACAGATCGCGACGCTGACCTCGATTGACGGGGGCGAACTCAAGCCCGGTCAGTTGCTCGGCAAGCGGATTCACGGCCACAGCAACTTTCAGGACGCCGTCGCCTTTCTGCGCGAAGGCGGCCAGCGCGGACCGCAGGTGGAAATCCTGACGCCGGGGCAGTACCGCATCAACACGCGCCTGTTCAGTATTCAACTGGCCGAGGCGGTCAAGGTTTCGACCGGGGAAATCGGCATTGTGGAAGCCTTTGACGGACTCGAACTCCGCGAGGAACAGATTCTCGGCGACGCGGTGAAGGGCCACTCCGACTTTCAGGACGGCCAGCCGTTCCTCGACAACGGCGGCCAGCGCGGCCCGCAACTCGATATTCTGAAACCGGGGATGTACTACATCAACCCGCTGCTCTTTGAAGTGACGGTCCAGCCCGCGACGGTCATCAACATCGGCGAAGTCGGTGTCATCCGTTCAAACGTCGGCGTGCTGCCGCCGGTCGGCGACGACGGTCGGACGCCCGACCTCGTGGACGAAGGCTATCGCGGCGTGTTGAAAACCGTGCTGGAGCCGAACACCTACTATCTGAATCCGATTGCCTACGTCGTGTTCCCGATTTCGACGCTCAACGCGACCATCGACTGGAACACGATGAATTCCGAAACACCGCTGGATTCCATCACGGTCAAAAGCCGCGACGGGTTTTCCTTCCCCGTGGATGTAAAGGTCGTGATTCGCGTCCCGAAGGAACAGGCCCCGGTCGTCGTTTCGAAAATCGGTTCGATTCAGAACGCCATCGACCGCGTCATTCACCCGGCCATCGGCGCGACCTTCCGCAACAACGCCGAAAGCTGCGACGCGCTCGACTTTCTCAACAACCGCTCGCAGCAGCAGGCCAACGCGAAGGTCGTGACAACGGGAATGCTGCGCGAATACGGCATCGAGACGGTGGACGTACTCATCGGCAACGTCGGCATTCCGGAAGAACTTCTCAAGACGCAGACCGACCGTTTTCTGGCGAAGGAACGCGAGAAAACCTTCCGTGAACAGACGATTGCCGAGGAAACGCGCCGCGAACTCGAAAAGGCCCGCGCGCTGGCCGACAAGCAGACCGACATCGTGGCCGCCGCCGCCGCCGTGGACATCGCCAAATCGAACGCCGAGGCGCTGGCCGCCGAGGCGTCCGGCGAGGCCCGCAAGATTCGGCTCATCGCCGAGGCGAACAAGGACGCCTACGAACTCCTCGGCCACCAGATCGGTCGCGAAGGGCTGGTGACGATTGAAACCTTGAAGATTGTCCGCGACGGCAACATCAAGATCGCGCCGGATGTGCTGGTTTCCGGGACGAATGGCTCGGACACCCTTCCCGCGCTGGCCGCGACGCTCCTGCGCGGCGCGAAACAGGGCAACGGGACCGCCGCTTCCCAGCAGTCGTGAGCGGTTTTCAACTCTCAGATCAATTTCGGGATGCTCCACGCGGGGCATCCCGGTTTTTTTTGAGTCCGGTGTTAATAAACCGCCTTCGCGAGCGTTTTGAAAAAGAGGATTCAACAAAAATGCTGGCCATTGAAACCGGTGATCTGACCAAGCGGTTCGCCGACCGCGTGGCCGTGGATGCCGTCAACCTGCGCGTACCGTCCGCCGGGGTTTTCGGTTTTCTCGGACCGAACGGCGCGGGAAAAACCACGACCATCCGCATGCTGCTCGGGCTGATTCGGCCCGACGGCGGCGCGGTAAAGCTGTTCGGCGAAAATCTTTCGGAACATCGACTGGGGCTGATGCGGCGGGTCGGCGCGCTGGTCGAAAGCCCTTCGCTGTACCCGCATCTGACCGGACGCGAAAATCTCGAAGTCACCCGTCGCCTGCTCGGCGCGGAACGCACCCTCATCGACCGCGCGCTCGACATCGTCCGGCTGGTGAAGGACGCCGGGCGACCGGTGCGGGAATACTCGCTCGGCATGCGTCAGCGGCTCGGACTGGCGTTGGCCTTGTTGAATCGTCCCGATCTTCTGATTCTGGATGAACCGACCAACGGCCTCGACCCGGCGGGCATTCACGAAATGCGCGACCTTATCCGGCGGCTGCCGGTTGAATTCGGCATCACGGTTTTTCTTTCAAGCCATCTTTTGAGCGAAGTCGAACAGATCGCCAACCACATCGCCATCGTTCACCGGGGGCGGTTGCTGTTTCAGGGAATGCTCGACGACCTCCGCGCCCGCCAGGAACGGCACGTCGCCATCGGCGTCACCGACCACGAAGCCGCTTTGAACTGTTTGAAGGACGCGAAATTTCAGGTTGAAGCCGGGACCGACGGACGATTGGTCCTCCCCGGCGCGTCGGAGGAAGACGCGATCCGCGCCAATGCCGTACTTGTGGAACGCGGCATCGGCGTCTTTCACCTCGCGCTTTCCCGGACCTCGCTCGAAGACATTTTTCTGGCGATGACGAACGAACCCGCGACGGAGGATCGCGCTTTATGAATTCGCTGCTCCGGGCGCTCCACGCCGAGGTCTTCAAACTCCGACGGACGCTCGCCTTCCGGATGGTTTTCGTCACGCCCGCGCTGGTTGCGCTGCTTCAGTTCTTCATCGGGCTGAATCAGCGCAAAGGCGCGCCGACCGCCGGACAGCTCCGGGAAACCGTTTTTCAAAACATCCTGAGTGTCTGGGCGATTTTCATGCTGCCGCTGTTTATCACCCTCGAGACGGCGCTGCTGACCGGAATCGAACACGGCGAACGGCAATGGAAGCACCTTCTGGCGTTGCCCCTGCCGCGCCACGTTTATTTCCTGGCGAAATTCGTGGTCGCTGCGCTGCTCGCCGGCGCGGGGACGCTCGTGCTGTGCGTCTACGCGCTGGTGGTCGGTTTCGTACTTGTACGCACCTCCGCTGGACTCCCGCCCGGACCTCCGCCCGAATTCGGCCAGCTTTTTCTGAGCGGGTTAAAGGTCTGGGTGGCGGCGTGGCTCATCGTGGCGATTCATTCGTGGGTCAGCCTGCGCTGGTCGAGTTTCACGCTCGCGCTCGGGACGGGCGTCGGCGGGACGTTTTTCGCGCTGTTTGCCGCGAGCGCGAAAATCGGGAAGTACTATCCGTGGCTTTTACCCGTCAACGCGCTGAATCTGGTCGGCGGCGAACCGCGCGACCGGCTGGCGCTGCTGCTCGGCGGCCTCGGCGGCGCGCTGGTGGTCGCGCTCGGCAGCCTCGAATTTTCCCGCAAGGACGGCGACGAACCACAAACCTCGGTCAGCCGGAGATTTGTAGTTGGAGCGGTTGCCGTCGGGCTGGCCGTGGCGGTTCTGGCAATGTTTCTTCAGTCAAGGAGATAAAAACGGCAGCCTGACCGTAAGGGAGGGCTTCGGGGAAGTCCGGAGTCTGGAGTCGAGGGGCGGGAGTCCAAAAAACGCAACCGGGTCGGAGAGCGTATCTCCGACCCGGTTGCGTTCACAGCGGTATGCAAGGGAGGGAACGTCCAGCCCTCCCTCAGGCTGCCGTAACGGCGTGGTTTCAGGCCGTCGCCGGTTTGGTTTGGGTCGGCGCGGTCGAAGCCGCCGCCGCGGACGCCTTGGGGAGATGCCGCGCGCGTTCCCAGCCGGAAAGGGCGGCGGGCTGCGAGCGGTAAGTGTTTTGAACCACGACGGCGTATGATGCTTTTATTGAGATCGATAAGCCCTTGTGAAAATAATGGAGAAGGCCATGGAAAAAGATAAAATCGATGTTGCTGAGGATTTTGTTGCTTGCGACAATTCTGAAGCGGCAATGGAAATTCTCGCAAAAATTGATACTGAGCGTTTACATTGGTCTGGACTTTGTAGAATTGCCAGACTTCACCATGAAATGGGAAATTTTGAGGAGTCTGAGCTGATTTTTAAAAAAGCGGAAGGGAAAGAAAAAAACTCTTGTTTTGCACTGAATGGATTAGGTTTTTTATATATTTCCATGGAGAGATTCGACGAGATAATGAAACTATTTACCGCTGATACTTTCAAGAAACTTGATTCAACCAGTTTTCTTATCTTAGGCATCGCCAGTGATAGTTTGGATGATGAAGAAAAGAGCAAGTTTTATTTTAGGGAAGCTATCAGAATTGATGATTCAAATGTAGATGCGATGGTTAATCTTTCCTTGCTTTTAAGAGAAGAGGATTTGGAAGCCGCTACTTTCTATTTAGAAAAATGTTTGAATATTGACGACAAATATCCTCCAGTGCTGAGAGAGATTGGATGGAACTATAGGTTATCAGGTGACCTTGATAAAGCTGAGAGATTTTTGGAAGAAGCTGTAAAGTTAAACCCACAAAACAAATTCTCATATCTTTACCTTGGTAATTTGTACTTAGCCAAGGATGATGCCTTCAAAGCTAAGGAGAATTTTAGAAAATCGCTGGATATTGACCCTGATGATGAGGATATCCGGACTCTCGTCAGCGATTTTTTATAACTGCCCGGTTTTTGTTTTCAGGCCAGGCGGCGGAGATTGTGACCAGGACATAGCGGCATAAGCCGTGACGGAGTCCTGTTCGGCTCGAAGAATCAAGTCCGGATCGACGCCCAACGCCCGGAGCTTTTCGCGCGGGAATTCGGCTTTTTACCGTTCTTTATTGATGAGCCGCAGCGCCGCCAGCTTTTCAGTTCTTTCTCTTTGTTTCCCAAAGGCCGACGGACAGCGCCGGAACCGCGATCATGAAGATCAGACCGAAGGCCATCAGGCCGCCGCGCGACGGGTCGTATTCCGCCAGAATCCGGTTCCACGAAAATCCCTGGGCCAGTCCCATCAGAATTTCAAAGCCGAAGGTCAGCGCGGCCCACAAGCATCCGACCGCGACCATCCGGCGCGGTGTTTCCGGACGCAGCCAGCCGATAAACAGATACGCCACGCCGAAGATGATGGCCGAACCGGTCAGCATCCCGATCTGACGCGAAAGCCGGTCGCCGACGCGCGGTTGAAGAAAAAGTACGCGCGCAATGCCGTGAACCGTCTCGCACGCCATCATCAACAACCAGACCAGACTCGCCTTGAGAAAAAGGGAAACGGGAGACGTCATGTGAAACCTCCGGAAACGGGCAGATTTCCAGTTCCATTGTACTTCCCGGCGTGACCAACCGTTCGCGCAATCTCCCTCGCGCGTTTTCCCTGAAAAAACACCTCGCTGACGCACGAATTTCTTGCCACTCCGGGGGAAACCGGGATAATCCGGGCATTCCTGCATTTCAACGAGTGAACCGGCTTTCGTCTCGGGACGAAGGTTCGGCGTGACCTGACCCGTCAAGTTTGGTGTCGGAGTGTCGCCTGTGAACCGGCTTCGAAGTGTCGTGTGCCTGTTGGTCTGGCTGGCGGTGTGGACGTCCGGAATGGCCGCGCCCGCCGGTCCCGGCGACGCGCGCCCGGTCGAGGAAGGCGCCTCGATTTTCAACAACGACGCGCCCGCGCAAATCTTCGACGACAAAAACGGTCTTCCCCAAAACAACGTCCGGCAGGTGACGATGGACGCCAATGGCGCGCTCTGGGTGGGAACGGGCGATGGCGTGGCGTTTTTCGACGGGCGGACGTGGCATGAAATCCGTTTGCCGAATCGAACCGTTTCCAACGACGTGATGGCGATGACGACGTCGAAGGATGGCGGGATGTGGTTCGGCACGAACGGCGGCGGGGTTTTGAAATATCTCGATGGGGAATGGACGGTATACGACAAGTCCGCCGGGCTGACCAATCTTCTGATTTTCAGCCTTTTGGAAACCACCGACACCGAAGGGAAACCGGTTCTTTACGCCGGAACGTTCGGCGGCGGGTTGTTGCGGTTTGCCGATGGAAAATGGTCTACGTTTGCGACGGAAGGCTTGGGTCTGACCGACGATATCGTCCTTTCCCTGCTTCAAACCCGCGATCCTGACGGGCTGACTTCGCTCTGGGTGGGGACGCGCAACGCGGGCGTGTTGCGCTACCGAAACGGCGAATGGACCGAACTCGGCGCGTCGCGCGGGTTGCCGAACAACTACGTTTCAAGCCTGACGGCTTCCACCGTGGATGGAACGTGGAAAGTCTGGGCGGGGACTTTTGGCGGCGGGTTGTGCCGGTTCGAAAACGACCGCTGGCAGGTGGTCACGACCCGGGACGGGCTTCCGAGCGACAACGTGACCGCGCTTGCGAGTTGTCGAAGCCGGGACGGGGCGGAAGTATTGTGGGCCGCCACCAATCGCGGCCTGGCGTACCTCAAGGGCGGCGTCTGGCGACCGTTCGCCAACCGACGCGGGCTGGCTGGCGGCGACATCAATTCTATCCTGAAAATCACTTCACCGGACGGTTTCGAGGCCCTTTGGATTGGCTCGAACGGCAACGGCCTCGGTTTTTATCCGCTCCGGGCGTGGCGAACGTTCGAACCTCCGCCCGAAATCCGGACCGAGCGGTTTCTGGTGCATTCGTTCGTTCGATCAGAATCGGAGGGTGGTGCGGTGTACTGGTTCGGGACCGCCACCGACGGGCTTTTTCGTTCCGGACCCGACGGCTGGCGCCATTACACCCTGAAAAACGGCCTGCCGGACGACCGTATCAGGGCTCTTTACGAAACGCGGGAAACCGACGGCACGCCGGTGCTGTGGGTCGCGACTCAGGGCGGACTGGCCCGGTTCGCTCGGGAACAGTGGAAAATTTTCACTACGGCTGACGGGCTGGTTCATCCCGAAACGCGCAGTCTGCTCGAAACCCGGTCGCCCGCCGGGAAACCGGTCCTGTGGATCGGGACCTACAACGGATTGAGTCGTCTGGAGGATGGCGTCTGGACGACCTACAACAAGCAAAAAGGCGATTTGCCGAACAACGGCGTCAACTGTCTGCTTGAAACCGTCGCCCGCGACGGTCGTCGCGACATCTGGGCGGGAACGTACGGCGGGGGGCTGGCGCGCTTCGACGGCCGGCGCTGGTCTTCCTCCGATATGACGTCCGGATTGCCGAACAACGTGGTGCTGAGTCTGACGTCCGCTCGTACACCCGAAGGCGACACGATTCTCTGGGTTGGTACGAACGGGGCCGGGGCCGCGTGGCGGAATCTCGACCGGCCCGATGACGGCTGGCATCGCCTGAACGAGTCCACCGTCCCCGGGTTGCCGAACAACACCGTGTATCGAATCGTCTCGGATTCGAAAGGCCGGCTTTATTTCTTCACCAACAAGGGCATCGCCCGGCTGGTCCCCGATTATGCGGGGGGCCGGGCGGTCCAGTCCGGGGATTCCTATGTTTTCACCACTGAGGATGGCCTGCCGAGCAATGAATGCCTGATGGGAAGTGCCCTGGCCGACGGGGCGGGCCGGCTCTGGGTCGGAACTTCCGCCGGGGCGGCACAACTGGACCTGGCCGGGGAAATTCTCGACCGGATGCCGAAACCCCTCCAGATCAATGCGTTCGCCCCGCTCGGTCCCGACCGGTCATTCCTGCGAACGGGCGACGTGCTCGACCATCGGCACAATGCGCTGACGTTTGAATTCACGCTGATGAGTCTCTTTCGCGGTGCCGACACGCGCTACCGCACGCAGCTCGTCAATTTTGAATCCGACCCGTCCGACTGGAGCGCCGAGGGAAAGCGCGAATACACCAATCTTGGTCCGGGCGACTATCAGTTCAAGGTCTGGGGGCGGGATTACGCCGGAAATGTGACGGGACCGGTCCTGCTGGCGTTTTCGGTACGCCCCGCGCCCTGGCGGACGCCGCTGGCGTATCTTTTTTATACCGTGGCGCTCATCGGCGGGGTTTACGGTGTGTTCGCGTGGCGTTACCGCGCGGTCCGAAAACGACAGGAAGAGCGCATCCGGTATTTGCGGCGCTTGCTGCACAGTACGCGGGTCATCAACTCCGGCCTCGATCTCGAAACGGTACTTGAAACCATCGCCGAGGAAAGCGCGAATCTGGTCGGCGGCGAACCGGGCGGAATCGGAATCGTCTCGGGGGATGCGGTCACCTTCAGGTATTTGTGGTCGGAGGGACGCTGGAAGGAATGCCGGGTTTCCTTTCCCCGTGGAAAGGGAATTGTCGGGACGGTGGCCGAAACCGGGCTGGGCATCATCGTGAACGACCCTTCGGTTCCGGACATTCTCGCGTTTCCCGAGCCGTTCGCCTCGCGCTACACCTACGGGATGATCGACGTGCCGATTCGTTCGCGCGCCGGGGACGTGGTCGGTGTGCTGGACGTCCGCCGGAAGCCGAACGCGCCCAAATTCACCGACGCCGACCGTGAAATCCTCGAAGCACTCGCCCATCAGGCGGCGGTGGCGATTGAAAACGCGCACCTTTACGGCGAACTCGAAGCCAAAAACCTGCTCGTCGTCGAGTCGATGAAGGAACTTGAAACGCTCTATCGCAATGAACGCGAGGTGACGAACCGGCTTCAGGAACTTGACAGGATGAAGACCAACTTCATTTCGGTCACGTCGCATGAGATGCGGACACCCCTGACCGTCCTGCGCGGCCACAGCGAGGCGTTGCTGGAGCGGCTGTTCGGGCCGTTGACCGAGGCGCAGCAGCGGTCGCTCGAAACGTGCCTTTCGGTAGTGGACCGGCTGACCGGAACGTTCAACGATCTGGTCGAGGTCCTTCGGTTCGACCGCCGGGAAATCCGGCTGGACCGTTCCCGGTTCGACCTTGGCGCGATGATTCACGAGGTGGTGGGGGAATTCGAGCCGCATGCCGCGCGCCGCGATCTGCGGCTGGACCTTGAATGCGACGAGTCGTTTTTTATCGAGGCCGACCGGGAAAAACTGCGGCTGGCGTTGGGGAACGTCGTTCAGAACGCGGTCAAATTCACGCCCGACGGCGGGAAGGTTGAAATCGGACTGATTCGGGAAGGCGGACTGGTGAATCTGACGGTCCGGGACGAGGGCATCGGCATTGAATCGTCCGAGCTGGACAGGATTTTCGACCGGTTCTACACGACCGCCGATACGACGAAGCACAAATCAGGCAAGTATGAGTTCGCCACCCGCGGTTCCGGCCTCGGCCTTTCCATCGCGAAAAGTTACATCGAGGCCCACGGCGGGACGATTCGCGCCGAATCGGATGGTCTCGGCAAGGGGAGTTGTTTCCGGATTCGGCTGCCCCTCGCGGACAACGTAAAAATGCCGGCCCCCGTGGAAGACGTCCGGGAGCCGGCCACAATGCGGTGATTTTTGATTGAAGATTGAAGATTTTCGATTGAAGAAGGGGCTGACCGCCTCAATCTCCATTCAAAAATCTTCAATCTTCAATCGAAAATCCTTCAATTTTGAGGCGTGACGTAGCGCACTTCCCCAAGTTTCGACAGGGCGTCAAGTTTTTCGATGGCGAGTTTCAGCACAACGATTCGCTTGCCGTTCGGGGCGATGACGAACTCCGCGCCGAGCGCCTTGAGTTTTTCGATGGTTGCAGGCGAGCCGTCGGTCAGCATTACCTGAACTTCCACCTTGCCGTCCCTGACGATGCGGGCTTCCTCGGGGGAAACGGCGGCGGATTTCTTTTGCAGCCGTTCGACGATGGCGGCCAGCGTCGGATGAAGTTTCGGACTGCGAGCCGTGGTCGGGTCCGGCTTGGTATCGACATCCGCCGTCGCGAGTTTTTCGGCGGGTTTCGCGGTGGGGATGTTGTTGGTGGTTCTGTAATCCCGGTAACCGCTTGAGGGCGGAGACTTCGGCTCAATGCGGCGCTTCATCGGTTGACTCTTCCGGCTCGCGGCAATTCCGCCACTATTGCCGCCCCGGAAGCGGCCAGCCGGCAGCCCGTCGGTTTCTTCATCGGAAACGCCTTCGATACCGGCGCGGCTCACACCCTCCGGCAGTTCCACGGGGACCTGAATCCGCCGCTGCTGGCCGCCTTCGTTGACGACCGTTTCCTCGACCGCCACGAACGATGTGAACTGCGTCATCAGGCGATATTCAAGACCGATCTGGGTGATGACTTCCTGAATTTCGGGCTTCATTGTGCCGCGCTGAAGGCCGGGCAAATCCTGCGCCATCAGGTCGTCGATGCGGTTGCGTGCCCACAGACCTGAAAGTACGTCGTGATTCGGTTCATTTTCAGGAAGGTTCAGCGGGATTTCGCGTTCATAAGGCTTGCCCATCATTTTCCCGCGCAGTTTGATCGTGCCCTTGCCGGGGCCAGTGAAGCGTCCGGTGACGAAGACCGGCTTGGCGGAAAAGAGGTCGTTGATGCGCTTCGGATAGACATCGGTCACGGGCAGATTGCCGAAGTCGAGCGAAATGTCGGTGAGAAGCGGGTTGCGGATGCGCTCGTGCAGGCGCTTGGCCGCCGCCGATCCGTCTTCGTTCAGTGAAAGATATTCAACTTCGCCGCGTCCCTCGCGGGCCATGCCGTCGAGCAGGAAACGGTTGACCGAACTCCCGACGCCGAAGGAGAAGACGCGGGCATTCGGGTGCTTTTGTATTTCACCGATGATTTCAAAATCGTTGCCCACATAGCCGTCGGTCATGAAGCACACGATGCGGATGTGGTCCTGCTTGTCGGACGGTTCGAGCGCGGCCCGGATGGCCGTCATCATCTCGGTCCCGCCCCCGCCCCGCTGCCCGTCGAGAAACGCCTGCGCTTTGGCAAGGTTTTCACGAGTGGCCGGGACCGGGCCGGGGAAGAGCAGGTGCGTGTCGCCCGAGAAGGTAATCAGGTTGAACGTGTCGTATTCATACATGTTGTCCATCGCGAGCTTCATGCATTCCTTCGCCTTGTCGAGCGGGAAGCCCATCATCGAGCCGGACGTGTCAATGACGAAGACGAGTTCCTTCGGCGTCACGTCGGCGGGCATCACCCGGTCGGGCGGCTGGAGCATAAGGGTGAAATATCCGCCCTTGTCGCTCCGGTGAATGAACATGCCGTCCTCGATTTTCTTCCCGGCCACGTCGTACTTGAGGACGAAATCGCGATTCGGAATTTCATTCGCGGACTGGAGCGTGACGCGCGCTGAATTGGTACTGAACCGATCCGATTCGATTTTGTGATTCACGCTCGTGAAGTTCGTGATGGGGACGCCCGCGTCGAGATTGACCGTGAGCGAAATGTCGTGTCCCGCGCGCGTGCCCGCCGGGGTCAGCGGGGGGGTGACGCGCGAGGCATCCGGGACCTGAGTGGTGTCTGGTGCGGTCCCACCGCCCTGCTTGCCGGTCGGCTGGCCGGGGATGTAGCGCGGTCCGACGACCATCGGGAAGACGAACTGATAGGTTCCTTCTTCATATTTCAGCGTTTCGACGTAGCTAATTTTGATCGTCACCTTTGCGCCGGGGGTCAGGTTGGCGACCGACTGGGTAAAGATGTTCGGACGTTCCTGATCGAGCAGGGACGCGGTTTTTCCCATCTGGCGGGCGGCTTCGTAAATTTCCTTGGCTTCCTCGCGGCGTTTGATGAGGCCGCGGATGGTACGGTCGCCGATGGTCATGGTCATGTCGTCCACGGCGGCATCCTGCGGCAGCGGGAAGGTGTAGACGGCTTCGACGGTATCTTTAAACGGATTTTCGAATTCCTGCGTGACGGTCACGCGCGAGAGAAAGCCGGTGATGTCGGCCTTCACGTCTGTATGCTTGAGCGGACAAACACCCTTGGCCTCGCCCTTGTCGGTGAAGCAGAGGAGTTCTCCGGGATTCTGTTTTGAATGTGAGTCCGCCGAAACGGTCGTTTCCGGTGTCTTGAACCGGACCGTGACAGCGGCGGCGCAACTGACGACGAGCAATAGCAGCAACAGGCCGCGAGTGAGGGATTTCATGGTGACCTCCGCGAATGTACTTCTTTGTGGATCGAATGACGATTCGGGAGGAACTGACGCGACCTTCGGAAAATGGTTCCCGGCGTTTTCGAATCTGTCCGCCAGACGTAAAATCCGGCCCACGCCTTTTCTCGGGAATAAAACCATGCGCTATGAAGAATTCGAGCCGACACCGGACCTGTCGGACGTCGTCAACAGTCACTGGGCGTTTTCCGTCCCGGAAGACACGCCGATGCCGTTCGACCATCGGGTCATTCCCGACGGGATGATTTCAATTGCCTATATTCGAAGCCGGTATTTCGAAATGATGGCCTTTGTCGGACCGCGCACCGAAGCGCACAACCCGCCGACCCGTCCGGGCGATTCCGTCTGGGGTATCCGGTTTCAGCCTGGGGTCGTGAAGGCGCTGTTCGGCGTTTCGCCCGCCGCGTTGCGCGATCAGGTCGGCGATGCCCGCGCGGTCTTCCCGGAATTCGCCGGGCCGCTCTTTGAACGATTGAAAACAGCAGACAGCCCGGAACGCGCGGCGGGACTGTTCGATGAAGCTTTGCAGGCGCTCGTGAAAACGGTCGGTTTCACCTCCGACGCGCTGCTGGCGTTCATTCGAAAGATTGGTGAAACCGATGAAACGGTTTCTTCCATCGCGGCGGCGGCGGGACTCAGCGAACGCCAGTTCCGGCGGCGGTTCATCGAACTGGTCGGTCTGACGCCCAAGGAATTCGCGCGGATTCGCCGCCTGCGACGGAGCGCCATCAAAATGGTCGAGGATTCGCTTGGCTGGGCCGCCATCGCCGCCGAGTCCGGTTACGCCGATCAGGCGCATCTTTCGCGCGATTACACCCGGATGATGGGCGTCACGCCCACATCCCTTGCCGAACGGCTCGCCCGCATCCGGCACGGGGAAATCCTGAGTTGACGGAGTCCCTGCCCGCTTCTATTTGACGTTCAGTTCCTTCAACCGGCTTTCGAGGAATCTGCGCTCGCTTTCATTGGTGGCGAGGTCGAGCGCCCGCGCGTAGCTTTTCGCGGCTTCCGTCGTCTCGCCGAGCCGACGCAGGAAATCCGCCCGCGTCGCATGGAAAAGGTGGTACTCGGCGAGTTCATCCGCCAACCCTTCAAGGAGTTCAATTCCCTTGGCCGGGCCGTCCGCCATCGCCACGGCCACCGAACGGTTGAGCGAGACGACGGGAGAAGGGTGAATCCGCTCAAGTTCGCCGTAAAGCGAGGAAATGCGCTGCCAGTCGGTGTTTTCGGGCTTTTCCGCCCGGCAATGAACCGCCGCGATCGCCGCCTGAAGGGCGAACGGTCCGGGCTGCCCGCGCAGGGCCTCCTGAACGAGCGGAAGGGCCTCCTCGATCTGGCCGCGATTCCACCGTCCCCGATCCTGTTCTTCGAGCAGGATCAGGTTCCCTTCCGCGTCCAGTCGCGCGTCGCGGCGTGAATCCTGCAACAGCAGGAGCGCGAGCAGGCCGGAGCATTCGTTCGGCGGATTCGGCGAAAGAAGTTCCCGCACCAGCCGGGCGAGGCGGATGGCCTCGCCGCAAAGGTCCGCCCGGATCAGCGTCCCGCCGCTCGTCGCCGCGTAACCTTCATTGAAGATGAGGTAGATGACGGTCAGCACCGCGTCGAGCCGTTCGGGCAGTTCGTCCGTGTCGGGCACGCGGTAGGGAATTCCCGCGTCCCGAATCTTGCGCTTGGCCCGGACGAGCCGCTGCGCCATCGTGGTTGCCGGCACCAGAAACGCACGGGCGATTTCCTCGGTTTCAAGGCCGCCCAGCATTCGCAGGGTGAGCCCGACCCGCGCTTCGGGTGAAAGCGCCGGATGACAGCAGGTAAAGATGAGCCGCAGACGGTCGTCGGGAATTTCGCCGACCTCCGATTTCATCTCGGTGGTGGTCGGCAGCATCCCGGATGCGGCGAGGGATTCGAGTTTTTCCGCCTGAAGCGTCCGGCGGCGGATGCGGTCGATGGCCTTGTAGCGGGCGGTCTGAATCATCCATGCCTTCGGCGTTTCCGGAATGCCGTCGCGGTCCCACTGGGTCACGGCGGCGGCAAAGGCTTCCTGCGCGGATTCTTCCGCCAGATCGAAATCGCCGAAATCCCGAATCAGAAGGGAAACGATCCGGCCCCAGTCGGCGTGGTAGACCGATTCAATCGTTTTGGCGACATTCGAAGACACGGAAAAATTCATGAGTTTGAAAAAAAATTTTTCGAAGGTGTCGATTTTCGGGTTCGTCGTTCGACTTACCCATGAAAACGGAAAAGGAGGCAATCGAAAATGAAGTACGCCCTGCTGATTTACCTTGAGGAAAATGCCCTCGACGAAACGGAACGCCGGCACTGTTACGAGGAATCCGCCCAACTGGCGCAACAGCTCCACGCGGACGGCAAGTTTCTGGCAACCGCGCCGTTGCACCCCGTTTCCACTTCAACCTCCGTACGGATACGTGAAGGGAAACGGCTGGTCACGGACGGTCCCTTCGCCGAGACGCGCGAACACCTCGGCGGCTTCTTTCTCATCGACGCTGAAAATCTCGATGAGGCGATTGCCATCGCTTCCCGGATTCCCGGCGCCCGCGTGGGCACGGTCGAAGTTCGTCCCGTGATTGAAGTCGCGGGACTTCCCAACCAATAAAACGAAAGTTCAAAAGGAACGAAAGGAAAAAACCATGTCGAATACGTTGATTCATCCCTATCTGTTCTTCGCCGGTCGCTGCGAGGAAGCCATCGAACACTACAAAAACGCCATCGGGGCCAAGGTTCAGTTCCTGATGCGGTTCAGGGACAGTCCCGAACCCCACCCGGACGGCGCGCTGCCCGAAGGCTCGGAAAACAAGATCATGCACGCCACGCTGACCATCGACGGGGCCATCCTGATGGCTTCCGACGGCCTGTGCGCCGAGCCGAGTTTCGACGGATTCCGCGTTTCGCTCGCCTTCGCCACGGAGGCCCGCGCCGACGAGGCGTTCAAGGCTCTGGCCGAAGGCGGCAGCGTTCAAATGCCGCTTGGGAAAACGTTCTGGTCGCCATGCTTCGGCATGGTGACCGACCGGTTCGGCGTCGGCTGGATGATCAGCACGTCCGGCGACGAATGAACCGGTGCGACCGGAATCTGTCCGGTTCAATCGGAAAAAGAGTGAAAAATCACCACAGATGACTGAAACGAAAGGAAAATCATGACTACGAAACTCACCGTTGAAACGCTCGTCAAAGCTCCCGTCGCCAAAGTCTGGAGCGCCTACACCACGCCGGGTGACATTACCCAATGGAACGCGGCGTCCGACGACTGGCACACGACCAGATCCACGGTCGATTTGCGCGTCGGTGGCCGGTTCTCGTCCCGCATGGAGGCCAGGGACGGCAGCTACGGCTTCGATTTTGCAGGAACCTACACGAAAGTGGTCACGAATGAATTGCTTGAGTTCTCGTTTGGTGATCGCCTTGCATCCGTCGAGTTCCTGGCGGAAGAAAAGGGCGTAACCGTGCGCGTGATGTTTGATTCCGAGTTGGAATATCCCCTCGAACAGCAGCAACAGGGATGGCAGGCCATTCTGAACAATTTTGCCAGATACGTTGAAGCGCAACCCTGACGAACCGGTCGAGGCGCGGGCGTTTCGGTCCGGCATCGTCTTCAATGTGTACAAAATTGTTGGGGGACAACCCGGGAAGAGGAGAAAAAGATGAACAAAGTGACACCTTTTCTGATGTTCAATGACCAACTCGAAGCAGCAATCGCGTTCTATTCCGCGACATTTCCCGACTCCGAGATCAGGACGGTTGCCCGTGCCGGTGAGGACGGCCCGGTCACCTCCGCCGAGTTTGTCATCGGCGGCCAGTTCTTCATGGGATTTAACGGAGGGCCATACTTCAACTTCTCTCAAGGCTTCTCGCTCTTTGTGAACTGCGAGGATCAGGGAGAGGTTGACGAATACTGGGACAAGCTCGTCAGCGGTGGCGCAACTCCATTGCAGTGCGGATGGATTACCGATCACTTCGGCGTCACCTGGCAAATCGTGCCGAGGCGTTTCACTGAACTCGTCGCCGACCCGAACCCGAAAAAGGTTCAGGCCGTCATGGAAGCGATGATGACAATGGTGAAGCTCGATGTCGCGGCACTGGAGAAAGCCTACGCGGCTGCCTAGCAGACAAAGTGCAGGCAACTGTCGCCAATAGGCACAAAACCCTCCGGCTGCCTCACTCGAAGCATTGTTTGGCGGGCCGGGGCATCTGTTGAAACGAAAGGAAAAATGCAATGAGTACAAAAATCTTCGTCAATCTTCCGGTTGCCGATCTCCCGAAGTCCATCGCCTTCTTCACCGAACTCGGCTACAGCTTCAATACCCAATTCGCCGATGAAACCGCGACCTGCATGGTCGTGTCGGAAGCCATCAACGTGATGCTCCTGACCAGGGAGAAATTCCGCGAATTCTCGCCGAAGGAAATCTGCGACACCACAACATGCAATGAGGTTCTTCTCTGTCTGACCTGCGAGAGCCGCGCCCGCGTGGATGAACTGGTCGCCAGGGCCGTCGCCAACGGTGCCACGACCCATGAGGAGCCGACGGATTACGGCTTTATGTACAGCAACAGCTTCATGGACCTCGACGGTCACGCCTGGAACCTGATGTACATGGAACCGGGGGCCGAGTCGTGCGGCTAAACCGGACGTATCGATCCATTCCCGCCATTTGAACCTCAAAAAGGCCGCATGTCCGATTTTTTCAAGACCGGCCGCGACGAACCCTCTACAGTCGCGGAATCCGAATTCCTGAAGGGATCAATGACATGCGGCCAATTCTTCGTCTGGTTGTCGTTCTGTTTTTGCTTTCGAGTTTTATGACCGTTCCGGCGCAGGACGCGACCTCGCCCGGCCCCGCCGAAATGATGAAGCGAATCGAGTTTCTCGCCGGGCGGTGGTCCGGCGGCGGCTGGATCATGCTCGGACCGGGGAAAAAAGAGAACTTCACCGGGACCGAAACCGTCACCTCGAAACTGGACGGCACGGTTCTGGTCATCGAGGGCGTTCACAAGGCGGCGGTTGAGCCGGGCGCGCCGGAAAAGGTCATTCACAACGCGTTGGCGGTGGTTTCCTTCGATCCGACTACGAAAAAGTTCAGGTTTCAGAGCTATCTCGCCGACGGACGCAATCCGGCGGCCGAGGCCGAAGCCCCGGAGAAGAATACCTTCATCTGGTGGATGAAAGACGCTCGCGGAGGGACATCGCGCTTTACCATCAAACTCGATGACAAGGGCGACTGGGTCGAAATCGGGGAATATTCGATGGACGGCAAGACCTGGCGGCAATTTTTCGAAATGAAGATGCGGCGGGAGAGGTGAGGCCCTCAGGATTTCAGTAGCGCCACCAGAACCGGGCGGCCTTCGGCGTAATCGAGGGCCGTTTTGCCGTTCCGGTCGCGGATGTTCCGGTCAGCTTTGGCTTTGAGAAGGAAGATGACCGCCGCCGGATCGTCCCTTTTCACCGCGAGATGAAGGGCTGTTTCTCCCTGTACGTTGACGAAATCCGGCTTTGCTCCGCATTCGATCAGAAGGTCGGCGGCCATCGTGTCTCCGCCTCTGAGGGCGTACATCAAGGCTGTTTCGCAATGCGGGCCGATTTCGTTGATGTCCCATCCTTCCTTGACCAGTAATTTGAACAGTTCCCTGAGCGTGCTTCCGGATGCGCTCACGTCGGTTCGAATGGCGCGGTGAAACGGCGGGACGGTGTCGCCCGCCGGTTGTCCGTTGCGTCTGGCCCCGGACCGCAAAAGCAAAACGGCAATGTCGTGATTCCCGGATTCGAGCGCGACCGAAAGCGCGCTGATTTCATCCCCGTTCGCGTTGGGCGAGGCGCCGATTTCAAGCAGGAAGGCCACGTCTTCCTTATTCCCGAGCCAGCAATTTTTATAAAGGGATGCGTTGCGGTTGAAAACGTAATCCGATCCCCAGGAAAGCAAACCGATTCCGATCAGGAGAAGGGGGAGGATAAAAAGCGATGGAAAAAGCCAACGGAGGGCATGGCCGGAATCCTCAACTCTGAATTTTACCCATCCGAGGAAACCGACGACGATGACGATGGAGATGGCTCCGACAGCCAGAAAAATGGCATTGGAAAGTCGCGTCCCCTGGGAAGCCGCGATCTGGACGTAGGCCAGGAGGGAAAAGAACAATCCCACCAGCACGCGATTCTTTACCGATTCGGAAAGCGCTTCGTTTTTCCTTGCATTCGCACCCATCAAAACGCCCTGGGTGATCCAGTAAACGGAAACAAGGGCAATGAGCAGCGTCCCCGGCCACCGACCGGGGAAAATCAGAAGCGGCAGGCAGGCCAGACTGGCGACAAGCGGAATTTCATCCCAAACCGGCAACCGAAATTTCATGGCGTTGTCCCCTCGATGCAAAGGTTCTCGTGTTTCGATTGTAATTCGTTGGGGATTCTTGAGGTAAAGAAAATGTTACATGGAGGTTGCGCCACTGTCCGGCCACGACGAAAGTTGGTGGACGAAGGCATTTTCAGCGGTTTTCAGGAGTGCGTTGTTGGAGCAACTCTCGTGCCAAAAAGCAATGCAATCTCAAAGTAAAAAGAACATGTCTCGCCCGAAAACAAAAATACCCGAGGTGCATGCAGGGTTTTTTCGGGTGACAACGGGTTATTCCAGCCGGAAGGTTTGCAGCCTCTCCATTGCGGTCAGGTTTTTCGGGGTGCATTCGTGCAATTCCAGCCGGAAAGACAAAAGTCTGGCCCTAAAAGTTGCGATGGCAGGGTGAAAGCGAAAAATTTCCACCAGATGGCGAATTTTCCCGAAGTGAAAATCGTTTAGGGGGGGCGAAGGAAGGCAATCCGGCCAATTTCATTGTGAAATGGGAGGCGAGGGCTGGGAACTACCCTTGGTAGAAAACGGCGCGAAGACGTTCTCGTCGCAGTCGCGCCGTTTCGTTTTTTCTTTCGTTCGGCAAACCGGTTTTAAACGAATTTGTCGATTGGTTACGGCTTGGTGGTCATCGGTTTGGGGACGATGCCGAGCAACGCCATGCCCTCCGGCTTCAAGAGTTCCGTGATGGATTTCCAGTCGAAAACGATGTCGGTCACACCGTTCGGTCCGGAAGCGATTTCATTGCGATTCCAGTGAAAACGGAGGCCGGTGGGCGTAATCGAAAAGTTGTCGGTCAACTGGAAGCGATCTCCATCAAATGTGTAACCGGACTCCGAGAAACTCTTTCCGGGTTTGATTCGCTTGAGCGTACGAAATTTCTGCTCTCCGAGCGGGACGAGCTTGAGGTCGTATCCCTCCACGAAGAGATCGGTCAGTTTCAGGCTCGATCCGTCTTCAAGCCTGAAGTTGGCAAATGTAAGAACTTCGGTCGTGCCATCGCCACCGGTATAACGACGATCCGAGAAACTCATGGAAAGAACCTTTCCGTCGTTGCGGACGATTGAAAAGTTTTTTTCCATCGTCCATTTGGTCCGGTAGGTCGGATCCTCGGCGCGATTCCGCTCGTATTCGCTCAAAAACTCATAGGCCAGCACTTCCGGCGTCTGCGGACCTTTTCCGGAGTTTCCTCCGGCCCCCAACAGGCGGTTGATCGTGCCGTTAATGGCATCTCTGGCGTTTTCGTTCGTTCCTGAAACGAGTGACGGCACCCGAATGTTGACCGTGGCGCAGGGGGCCTGTGGTTCGCCGCAGTCCGCCGCCTGCTGGGAGATGTTTTGCACCTCGAACATTTTTTCCGTGGGGCCGGCTTTCTTTTTCGACCCGCCTTTTTTCTGGGAAAGGGCCGTTCCGTCAAAGAGGCCGCCCGTCAGAACAAGCGCGAGACCGGCGACGGCGAGATACTGAAGTTTTCCGCTCATGTTTCATTCTCCGAATTTGGGAATGTACCGGGGGAATCGAATTCACCAGCCGGATTGCTTTCTGAGTTCGGTGACGTGGGCGACGTGATGCGCGCCATGCCAGGCATACAGGGCGGTCGCGATATCCAGCGGGATCGGCCCATGGTCCGGATGGAAAAAGGCCCGCTTGAAATCCGTTTCCGAAAGACCGTTCAAAAGGCTGATCCATCGCGAATGAAGGGCATCCAGAAGGCGAAGGGACACTTCGACTGGGTCCCGGCCATCGGGTGTTTTCACCCATTCATTTTCATCGTACGGCTTGATGTGCGGGGTTTCTTCCGTCAACGCCAGTTTGAACCGGATAAAGCTGTTCATGTGACTGTCGGCGACATGATGCACCACCTGCCGGACGGTCCATCCGCCCTCGCGATAAGGCGTGTCGAGTTGTTCGTCGGTCAGTCCGGAAACCGCGGACCGCAAATTCGCGGGAGTGGCGGCAATCGTCGCGATCCAGCCTTTGCGTTTCGCGGCGTCGATTTCGGTTGGAACTTCAAATTTCCCAATTGGATAACGTGGGTCTGACATGTGAACCTCGGGGATTTTAGATTTTCGATTGAAGATTTTCGATTGAATTTGTGGACTTTCAACTTCCTCTTTCAATTTTTTGACGCTTCGGCCTGATTGCTCACCGGCCGCTTCCTGAACCCGCGAAGGCTCAAGATAAATCGGTTTGCAATCGAAAATCTTCAATCGTAAATCGTAAATCGTAAATCAAAGCAGTTCTCCCGCCGTGAACGAAAGCAGGTTGGCGATGACGATGGCCGCAAAGTCACGCCACGCCAATGCGCCCTTTTCGTCGCGCGCGCCGAAGGCAAGAGCAAAAAACACGCATTCGCCGACCGGGGCGAACGTCTCCGCCACGACCAGATACCAGCCGCGACCGAAGCGTTCAAGAAGCAGGGGCAGCACCAGGACGACAATCGGGTAGGTACAGGCAGTCAGCCAGATACCGGCGAACAGACGGCGTTTCCAGTCATGGCGCGGCGACAGTCCGACGAGCAGCACCGGCGTTTCAATGAGGATCGTCAGCAGGTATCCGATTGGAAAGAATCGGAGGAGTTCGGCGGGCGTCATGGCGCGCATTCAGGTGGAAATCCGGATTTTGGCGTTCGCCGCTTTCTTTCGTTTTCGTCCCGGCTTGTCAAGCGCGGAGCGGGAAAGTCCTTTTTCGGGCAGTTTTTTGAAGGTTTCACTTTCCATTCCTCCGTTTGAGGGGATAAATCTACGCCGGCAACCTTCCATTCCATCTTTTGATTTGCAGGGAGTCCGAATGCCTCCTTCGACGTCTGCTTTTAGCCGGTGGGCGCGGTTGACGGCCCTTTGTCTGGCCGTGGCCCTGGTTACCCTTCCGCTCCTGACTCCGCCCGTCCGGGCCGAGAAAAAGGACAAAAGAGAGAAAACCGTCCTTCCAACCTATCAGCCCTTCGGACGCAAGCTGAACAAGAAAGAAGAGGCCTGGGTCAGAAAGACGCTTGCCTCCATGACGCTGGAGGAAAAAATCGGCCAGATGATGACGGTTTCCGGCAATGCGGCCTTTTTCAGCCGGGACAGCGAGGCGTATCGCAAGCTGGAACAGCACGTCACGCAGTACAAGGTCGGCACCGTCATCTGGTTTCGCAGCGACATCTGGGCGACGGCGGTGCTCAACAACCGGCTTCAGGAAATGTCGAAAGTGCCGTTGCTGGTCGCCGCCGATCTTGAAATGGGAATGGGGATGCGGTTCAACGACAGCGTGTGGTGGCCGCCGAACATGGCGGTCGGGGCTACCGGTGACGAGGCGCTGGCCCGATTACAGGGGGAAATGACTGCCCGGCAGGCGCGCGCGGTGGGCGTCAACTGGCTTTATGCGCCCGTCGCCGACGTCAACAACAACCCCGTCAATCCGGTCATCAACACGCGCTCCTACGGTGAAGACCCGGAACTCGTGGGACGGCTCGCGGCGGCGTTCGCGGAAGGCGCGCAGAACGCGGGCATCCTCGCCTGCGCGAAGCATTTTCCCGGACATGGCGACACGGCGACCGACTCGCACATCGGTCTTCCCGTCGTGGATGTATCGAAACAGCGACTCGAAACGATGGAACTCGTGCCCTTCCGCGCATTGGTTTCAAAAGGAATCGGGTCGGTGATGTCGGCTCATATTTCGCTGCCGCAGGTTGAAACGGAGCTGGCCGCACCGGTTCGCAAGGCCAATCCGAATGAACCCGCGGCCGATTTCGCATCCCTGTCCGAAAGCGGGGCTGCCAAAGTCACCCTTCCCGCCACGCTTTCCCCGGCCATCCTGACCGGAATCCTCCGGAATGAACTCGGGTTTCGGGGATTGACCGTGACCGATTCGATGCAGATGGCAGGCGTTTCCGCCCGGTATTCGCCGGGCGAGGCCGCCGTCCGGGCCATCAAGGCCGGAATCGACGTGGTGCTGATGTCGCCCGATGTGCCTGCGGCTATCGCAGCCGTGAAGCTGGCGGTTGAAAACAGGGAAATTCTGCCGGCTCAAATCGACGCGTCGGTCGAGCGCATCCTGCGGGCCAAAGCCGGTTTGGGACTGAACGAGCGACGCCTTGTGGACATCAATCAGGTGGACGCCGTGGTGAACGCTGAAGCGGTGCAGCTTTCCGCCCAGAGCATCGCGGACCGCTCGGTCACGCTTTTGCGGGATAAAAACGCCACGCTCGAAAGGCTGCGGGCGGCGGGGAGAATGCCCCGCGTACTGGTGGTTTCCTACAACGGCGATCCGGTGGAGAAGCCGGATGATTTCATCGGAAATCTCGACGATTTCGGACGAACCCTGTCCGGTTCAAAAGCCTTTGCCCTGTCCCGCGTGGTGATTGACGTTCGTTCACGGGCCGAGGACGTACGTCGGGTCGTCGAAATGATCGAAAAAGGAAATTATGACGCGGTAATTCTGGCGCTTTCGGTTCGGGCGCGCAGCGGCAAGGGAAGTGTGGCCATTCCGAAACTTGGAAAAACGCTCATCGAAGAAATTGCTGGAAAAACTCCCGCAACGGTTGTCGTTTCCTTTGGAAATCCGTATCTTTTGGCCGAGATACCGGAAATTCCCTGCTATCTGACGGTTTATAGTTCCCAGGTTCCGAGCCAGCGGGCGGCGGCACGCGCCCTGCTCGGTGAAATTGATATTGCTGGAAGACTGCCGGTTTCGTTGCCAGGGTTGCACGCCAGAGGCGAAGGCATTCAACTGAAGAAGAAATGAGACGGAGCGATTTCCTGAAATTGTTGACGCTCGGGGCGTGCGGAATGGCGCTGGATACAACCGGTGTCTCCGCCCGAGTGTTCGACGACCCCGGAAATTCCGACCTCGAACGGGAAATCCCCAAAATCTCGCGCGAATTTCGCGGCGTGTGGGTTGCGACGGTCGAAAACATCGACTGGCCGACCGCCCGCACCCTTTCTCAGGAACAGCAGAAAGCCGAACTGCTCGCCGTCTTCGATCTGGCGCAGTCGCTGAGTTTCAACGCCGTCATTTTTCAGGTCCGTCCATCGGCCGACGCGATTTATCCGAGCCGCTTTGAGCCGTGGTCCGAATATCTGACCGGCAAAATGGGTGTCTCGCCGGGATACGACCCACTTCAGTTCACCATTGATGAAGCGCACCGGCGTGGGATGGAGCTTCATGCGTGGTTCAATCCGTTCCGGGCGCTGCACCCGAGCCGTCGCAGCGCGGCCTCGCCCGATCACGTTTCCGTCACCCGGCCCGATTTCACCAAGACCTACGGTCGTTACGCCTGGCTCGATCCGGGGCACCCCGATGCCCGCATTCATTCGCGCAATGTCATTCTCGATGTCGTCGAGCGGTACGACATCGACGCGGTCCATTTCGACGATTACTTCTATCCCTACAAGGAACGGCTTTCGAACGGCTACATCATCCAGTTTCCGGATGACGACACCTTCGCGAAGTTCGGCAAGGGCAAAACCGCTCTCGCCCGCGACCTCTGGCGGCGGTCCAACATTGACGCCTTCCTGATGTCGGTTTCCGAAGGAATCAAAGCCGTCAAGCCGAATCTCAAGTTTGGCATCAGCCCGTTCGGGATCTGGCAGCCGGGTTTTCCCAAAGGAATTGTCGGGATGAACTCCTACGCCGAGTTGTATTCCGATTCCCGCAAGTGGATTTCGGAGGGGTGGGTCGATTACCTCGCTCCCCAACTGTACTGGCCGATTCAGCAGGAACGTCAAAGCTATGTGAAACTGCTCGACTGGTGGCTGGCGCAAAACAAACGCGGGCGGCATGTCTGGCCGGGCAGCGCGGCCTACAAGGTGGCGGACGGCAGTCCACGCGCCATTGCGGCGGACGAGATTGCGCGGCAGGTCGCCTTCGGACGCGAAGCGAACCGCAACGGTGGCAACATCCTTTTCAGCTTCAAGGCGTTTCGGCGCAATCGGGGCGGGCTGGCCGACCTAATTCGCGACGACGTGTATGCCCAGCCTGCCCTCGTTCCGGCTTCGCCTTGGCTGGACGCTTCGGTACCTCCCCCTCCCAAACTCCAGGTTGGCCGCGATCCGATGACCGGGCAGCTTACGGCACAATGGGAATCCCGGGGCAAATCGCTTCCCGCGCGGTGGGTCGTCTGCTTCAAGCGCGGCGACGTTTGGGAACTTCAGACTTCCTCCTGCCAGTCGTGCCGGACCAACATTTCCGAGCGCGTGTCGGCCATCGCCGTCTGGGCCGTCAGCCGGACCGGCATCGAGGGCCGCAAAGCCATCGTCCAGGTCGGAGCGGGTTGAAAAGAAAATTGAGAATTGAGAATTGAGAGTGGAGAATGCAGGACATTTGAAAACGTCCTGTCTTTTGCCATGAACGAAAACGACTCAAAACGCCCGCCGGTCCTTGCTCACACACGTTTCGTCGAACAACGCGATACGTTTCGCGACCTTGACCTCGAAGCGACCTTCAACCGCATTTACGAAACGAATCTGTGGGGAAGTCCGGATTCGGTTTCCGGTCTTGGTTCGGCCATTGATGAAACGATGGCCTTGCGCGCCGCGCTGGTTGAACTTTTTCAAGATCTAAAGGTGAACACCCTGCTCGACGCGCCGTGCGGCGATTTCGGCTGGCTTGGACGCGATGTTTTACCTGTCGGGAAATACATCGGGGCCGACATTGTCGATGAACTGGTCACGCGCAACAACGCGACCTTCGGCAATGAACAACGGCATTTTTTGAAACTCGACATCACGCGCGACCCGCTGCCCGACGCGGACCTGCTCCTGTGCCGCGACTGTCTCGTTCACCTTTCCTTCGAGAATATTTTCGCGTTTCTGAAAAACCTTCGCGAAAGCCGAATCCGGTTTTTCCTCACGACCACTTTCACCGGACACGACGCGAACGCCGACATCCAGAACGGCGACTGGCGGATGCTGAACTTTCAAAATGCACCATTCAATTTCCCCGAACCGGTTTCACTGATTGTGGAAGGCTGCACCGAAGGCGACGGGGCCTACGCCGACAAGTCGCTCGGATTGTGGCGCGTGGAAGATTTACCGAGTTGATTCGTTGGGGAACCTCAAGCTCCCAATCATTACCGGGAATCCGGCCTCTCGATGCCGTCGGGGCCATAAAGCAGTTCCTTTACGTTAAAATACTTTAAATTACTTTATAGCTTCGGCAGCAACCGTCGTTAATCGGCCTCGTTTGCCTTGGCCGATCGGTTTTTGGAAGACCGGGCGGACCATTCTTTGTCATTTGAAGCCCCATTTTCAGGCTCAAAAAAACGAGTTGACTTGGCTGGATGACGAAAAAAATCATCCATTTTCCCGATTCCGAGAAAGATTGTGCAATGGGAGTATTTTTGGCACGGGAATTGTCTTCACGAAAAGGACAGAACCGACAGCGGTGTCCCGTGTTTTGAATCGGTCGCACCTCCCGGAGGTTCGACACACCAAAATCGAAAAATCCAGGATTCCAAGGAGTTGGAAAACAATGAACTTGAATTTTCTTAAAAGAACCTCGGTGTTCGGGGTGACTGCCGTGATGCTTGGGGCAGGCTTTTATGCGGGGGGCCTTGTAAGCCAGGGCCGGCCCGTTCAACAGTATGCGACGGCTTTGACCGGGGTTCAGTTCTCCGGTCCGGCGGGGAGCGATGTTCCAGCGGCCACCCTCACCGCCAGAGCGACGGCTGAAGCTGATTCAGTGATTTCGTTTATCGAGTCGCGTTCCGGAATCAAGCTCGACGAAGTGGCGAAGGCGGGCCTGCGGGAATCCCAGATCCGTTCGCTGACGGAACGCGCCGGGGTGGATTCCGACCAGTTCGCGGACGAACTCGCCAAGGCGCTGGTGGAGCGAATTCGTACGGCTTCCGACGCCGAGTACAACGACTATATCGCCGGTCTGCTGCGGGCCAGGAAGTCGCTGATGATTCCGATTGACAGTTCCGGGGCGACGCCCAAGGCCACCATTGCGTCCGGGCGGGAACTGGCGCGGCTCGCGCGGTCGGTTCGGGAGGGAAAATTTGACCCCAATTTCGCGTCCTATTTCGCTGCGGGGCAGATGCGACAGGTCGTTTCGGCGCATCTTGGTCTGATCGCCAAAACCGCGCCCTCATTCATGGCCTCCACGCGTGACGGAAAAATGCTGCCCCCCTCGCAGCGGCTGCTGTTGGCCTACATGATTCTGTCCGGGGACATGGGGGTGAAGCCGACTGACACGCGGCCGTTGGTCGGGAACAACGGTAAATTTGTCGATATTCCCTTCCACTTCTTCCTGAATCCCGAAACCCTCAAGCGCTTCGCCGCCTAGCCCGGAGCTTTCTTTTCTGAACCTTTATCAAACCGTCGGGTCCCTGAATGAAGGGACCCCTTACCGAAGGTCTGCCTTCAATCAGGAGAAATTATGAAAATCACCAAGCAATTTCTGCTTTTTTCGCTGTTTCTGCTCTGTCTGGTCTCGCTGACAGCTTGCGAGCAGCCCGTGGATGAACCGGGTCCCGGTCCGGGCGGCGGTTTCCAGCGATGTATTCCATCACCAAGTACCGAGATGGTCGGGGCCGATTCCTCATACTATTACCAATACTGCGACGGATGCTGCTGGCGGTCCGGAGCTGGTGTGAATCAATGGGTCGAACCGGTTCAACTTACCAAGAATTTCCGTCCGGGTACGTTTTGCTATCACCCGTTTAATAATCCCAACGAGTCATTTGGCCGGACGCCCTGTGACGAGTTGGCGGATGATCCGGAATGCCGGAATTGTACCGGTTCAGGGACACAACGGGTTCTGGCCTCGACCAAAGCGTTGCTCCTTCGGCAATATCCCGACCTCGAATGGGCGATTGACCAAGGCTTTTTCTCGATGCGGGGCCAGTCTCGGTGAAAAGTTTGGCGGATTCCAGTTTAACGGGTTGAAATCGGGTCGGCTGAGGCGTCAAGCTAGGCAACTACGCAGGAACGTTTTTCTTTTCATCGTCCGGACAAAGAGATTGCACGGAGAGTCGCGGGTTCTTTTCTTCCGCGATCCTCCGTGGCGTTTTCGTGCTTCCGGAGGGAAGTAACCGAATTCTCCTTCATCTGAGTTGAAGCTGTTCTTCAATAAAAGAGACCCGCGTTCATGACTCTCACCCTCCTCGACTGGATCGTCATCGCCTCGTATTTCCTCATCAATCTCGGCATCGGGCTGTATTACGCCCGGCGGTCATCGTCGAGTACGTCGGAGTTTTTCCTTTCGGGCCGCGACGTCCCGTGGTGGCTCGCGGGAACGTCGATGGTCGCGACGACCTTCGCCGCGGACACGCCGCTGGCCGTGACCGGACTCGTCGCCAAGAGCGGCATCGCGGGCAACTGGCTCTGGTGGAACTTCGTGATGAGCGGGATGCTGACAGTGTTTCTCTACGCGCGGCTGTGGCGGCGGGCGGGCGTCATGACCGACGTCGAGTTCGCCGAGTTGCGCTATTCGGGCAAGCCCGCCGCGTTTCTGCGCGGGTTTCGCGCGCTGTATCTCGGCCTTCCGATCAACTGCATCATCATGGGGTGGGTCAACCTCGCGATGATGAAGATTCTCAAGGTCACGCTTGGCCTGAACGACTGGCAGGCGCTCTGGGTACTCATCGGCCTGCTCCTGTTCACGGCTTTTTACACGACGATTTCCGGCTTGTGGGGCGTGCTGGTCACCGACCTTTTTCAATTTGTATTAAAGATGGGAATGGTCATCGCGCTCGCCGTGTTCGCGGTCGGCGCGGTCGGCGGAATGGACGCGCTCAAGACGAAAATCACCGCGCTTGATGTCCAGACCGGTTTTGCCGGGTCGCGGCTTGCCTTTCTTCCAACAGGAGACGCCGAGTGGATGCCGCTGCTGGCGCTGTTCGTCAATCTCGGCGTGATCTGGTGGGCGAGCTGGTATCCGGGGGCCGAGCCGGGCGGCGGCGGCTATGTCGCGCAGCGCATCTTTTCCGCGAAGGACGAACGTCACGGCCTGCTCGCGACGCTCTGGTTCAACGTGGCCCATTATGGAATCCGTCCGTGGCCGTGGATTCTGACCGCGCTGGCGTCGCTGATTCTCTATCCGAATCTGAAGGACAAGGAAGCGGGCTACATTCAAACCTTGATGGACCCGAATGTGTTCCCGCCGTACCTGCGGGGCTTCATGCTGGCCGGGTTCGCGGCGGCCTACATGTCCACCATCGGGACACAGTTGAACTGGGGCGCGTCCTACATCATCAACGACTTCTATCGGCGGTTCGTAAACCAGCACTTGAAGGAAAAGGAATATGTCATCGCGTCGCAACTCGTGACGCTGGCGTTGATGGGCATTTCCATCGTGGTGACGCTCAATCTCGACAGTATCGGGAAGGCGTGGAAACTGCTGTTGGTGACCGGAGCGGGAACCGGGACAGTCCTGTTGCTGCGCTGGTTCTGGTGGCGCATCAATGCGTGGTCGGAAGTTTCGGCGATGGCGGTCGCGGCGATCGTTTCGCTCACGTTGCAACTTGGTTTCAAGTTGGACAGCGACAATCCGCGCCAGTTCGCGTGGATCATGATCATCACCGTTGCCCTCACGACCGTCGGATGGGTGGCGGCGACGTTTCTCACGCCGCCCGAACCGGACAAGGTCCTTCAACATTTCTTTGAAGTTGTAAAACCGGAAGGGCCGGGCTGGTCGCGGTTTTCAAGCGGTTCGACGCATCCCGACGGCGGGCTGGGCATCCAGTTCGGCAACTGGATTCTCGGATGCGTGATGATTTACGGATTTCTTTTCGGAACCGGTGAAATGTTGCTCGGTTCGGTCTTGAAAGGCGCGGGAATTCTCGCTGTCGGCGTGGTGGCGGCGATCCTGATTTCACGAAACCTCAGCACGGGATCAGCGAAGGCTTAAACGCGATGAGTGAAGGCAGCCTCAACGAAACGGTGGAATCAATCGTCATTCGTGGCGCGGATGTCGTGCGACCCGAGGGGGTCGTCCGCGAGCATCTGCGAATCGAGGACGGCCGCTTCGTGGAATACAATGGCGACGAAGGGGCGAAGATTTTCGATCTTTCTGGGCTGACGCTCTATCCCGGTTTCATCGACATCCACAATCACGGCGCGGTCGGCGTGGACACGATGGACGCCGACCCGGACAGCCTGCGCTTCGTCGGAATTTTCCTCGCGCGCAACGGCGTGACCGGCTGGCTGCCGACGCTCGTGCCCGGTCCCGACGCCGCCTATTCACATGCCGCCAACGTGGTTGCCCAGGTGATGGCGGATGCCGCGCCGACGGGCGCGCGTCCGCTTGGCCTGCATTACGAAGGGCCGTTCGTGAATGCGGCACAGTGCGGAGCGTTGCGTCCGCCGTTTTTCAAAACGTTCGAAGCGGTCGGCGATCTGGAACCGCTGGTTGAAGTTCAGCATCCCGAAGCGGTGCACCTAATGACGCTCGCGCCGGAAGTTTCGGGCGGCATCTCGCTCATCAAAACCATGCGTGAGCGTGGCTGGGTGTTGTCCATCGGGCACACGCGGGCCGACGTGCCCACGCTCGACCGCGCCTGCGCGGCGGGGGCCTGCCACATGACGCACTTCTTCAATGCCATGACCCCGATGCACCATCGTTCGCCGGGGCCGGTCGCGTGGGGGCTTTACAACGACCGGATTACCTGCGACGTGATCGCCGACGGGCATCACTGCGATCCGTTCATGCTGAAATTACTGGTGAAAACGAAGACCCCCGACCGTGTTTCATTGATTTCGGATTCCGTCATGCCGACCGGACTGGGCGATGGCGAGTACGACATGTGGGGAGAAACGGTTGTCGTCCGCAACGGACGCACCGAGAATGAAAAGGGAAGTATCGCCGGGTCGGTCATCACCCTCGGTGACGCGGTGAAAACGGCGCTTTCGCTCGGATTCGAACCCGTCGATGTTGCGCGGATGGCTGCGGCCAATCCGGCCCGACTGCTTGGACTGGACGACCGGACGGGAAGTCTTGAAAACGGGAAGTACGCCGATATTGCCGCCCTGGACGCGAACGGGGCCGTGCGAATGACGATGGTTCGGGGACACCTGGTCTTTTCGGGCCGTTCGTAAAAGCGTTGGAAAATCAGGGGGAAATCAATCCTGCCAGCCGTTTTTTCGAGGATGGAAAAACAATGAAAACGACTTCGGACGGTGAATCATCAGGTTTTGTACTGGGGGTTGACGGTGGCGGGACCAATACGCGGGCGGCCATCTTTTCACCCGAGGGAATTCAGGTCGGCGAAGGGCATGCCGACGCGGCCAACTTTCTTCGCATCTCGCTTGAGGTCGCCGTTGAGCATATTTTGCAGGCAGTGGACGAAGCCTGTTCTCAGGCGGGAATTACCAGGAAAGCACTTTCCCGAATCTGTATCGGTCTGGCCGGAGTGCAGCATCCCGAACACCACAAACAGATGTGGGACGCGCTCCTGCCCCTTTTCGGTCACGCCGCTTTTCGCCTCGAAACCGACGCGCGCATCGCGCTGGCAGGGGCGACCGATCTCGCGCCCGGCGTGGTGGTCATCGCGGGAACGGGTTCGATTGCGCTCGGAATGAATGCACAGGGCGTGTTCAAGCGTTCGGGCGGCTGGGGTTCGATTATTGGCGACGAGGGAAGCGGGTACTACATCGGACGGCGTGCGCTCCAATCGGTGGTCCTGGCCTATGATTTTCGTAGCGAGCCGACCACCCTCACCCAGCGGTTGCTTGGGTATTTCAACATTCAATCGGCCGAGGACCTGCCCGCCATCATCTACCGGCCCTCCACGCGCGTGGTTCAGGAAATCGCCCAGCTTTCAAAGGTAGTCGCCGCCGCCGCGCGCGAGGGCGACGAAGCCGCGCAGGACATTCTCGACGACGCAGGCTATGAACTCGCCTGCGCGGTCAACGCCGTCATCAAGCAACTCGGCATGCAGGAAGAAGCCTTTCGCGTGGCCTATGTGGGCGGTATTTTCAACGCTGGCGATCTGATTCTTCCGAAGTTCTCCGCTTATGTGAAGCGCTTCGCCCCACACGCCACGGTCGGTCCCCCGCTGTTCCCGCCGGTCATCGGCGCGGTCAAACTCGCAAACCGGTAAAGGTTCAAACAACACGCGAATGTCGGATTCTCAAGGAACTTCATCGGTGTTCCTCCATCGGCGGAGGCTTGTCCGGGTCGGGCTGTGTCTGCTTGTGTCGTGGTTGACCCTTGCCTGTTTGGGGCAGTCGGCTTTCGGCAAACCGGTGGTGGTGGAATCCCTCGCGTCGCCGGTTCGGCTCACCGAAGGATGGCGCATGAATTTCGGAGATCGCGCCGAGTGGGCCGCGCCGGAACTCGATGAGCGTAACTGGGCGAATTACCAGCCGGGCAACGGAACGGGCGACACCGGAGGGTTTCGGTGGTATCGCTGCGACCTGCGGATTCCGTACTGGAAGTCGGATTCGAAAACACCCACCGCGCTTGGGCTTTCGATTCTCGGCGCGCCTGACGAATGCGCCTACGAACTGTTCGTGAATGGCGTGTTCGTCGGCCGTTTCGGCGAACTCGATCCGGTACCCCGACCGCCCGTCGAATTTCGCGCGCGTGTCTACTCGATACCCGAGTCGGCAATCCGCCCGGACGGAAATTTCGTCATTGCGATTCGACTCTGGCGGGCCGACGCGCTGGCCGGGGCAAGTTGTCGCAAGGCACTGAGCGACGTCCGCATCGGCGGGGTTGACGCCCTCAACCGGCGATTGGTTGAAAATCGCCTGATGAACAGCCCCGCCGAGGGTATCCGGCTCGTGTTGTCCAGCCTTTTCATCCTGGTCGGGATTTACCACTTCATTCTTTTTCGAAGACTTCGCAAACAGCGCGAGTATTTCTGGTTCGGACTGCTTTGCTTCAGTTGGGCATTCAATACGGTCTTCATCTCCGAAACGCCCCGATTCTTTTTTTCAAATTACGTCTGCGCGCTCATTTCCCAGGCCGCCAACCACGTCAACCTTTTCGCCGCGACACTGTTCATCTGGGGCCTTTGCGACCGGAAACTCGGGGTCATACCGCGAGCCTACTGCGCGTTGCAGGTCGTTCTTTTCATTCTTCGTTTTCTGTTTCCCGTTCTGACGGTGAACTGCGTGGTTGACGGTTATCTGTTCAATTTCAGCGTGTTTCCCGTCGTGCTCATTTGCGGCTGGGTCATTTTCAGTGAAGGAAGACGCGGGAATCAGTCGGCCCGAGGAATCTGGTTCGGGGCGTTCTGGGTGATTCTCGGCGAACTGACCACGCTCATTCCGATGGACACCCCGACCCTGACTTTCATCAATCGAACCGGGCCGACCCTTGGTTTTACCGGTTTCGTGATGGGAATGATGCTGGTGCTCGCGAACCGACTGGTCCGGCTGAATATGGAAATGGACACCCTCAACCGCGAACTCGAAAACAAGGTCGAGGCGCGAACTCGCGAAATCGCGCAGAAGAATTCCGAGATTATCGAGAGCATTCAGTACGCCGAGCGAATCCAGCAGGCCCTGCTTCCGCCCGACCGGCAGTTGCGCCAGGCGTTGCCGGACCATTTTGTTTTGTACTTTCCCCGTGACATCGTTTCGGGCGATTTTTACTGGCACCACCAGACACCCGAGCATCATTTCATCGCGGTGGCGGACGCGACCGGCCACGGGGTCCCGGGCGCGCTGATGACGATCATCGGGCACGACGCGCTCAACCAGATCGTGGTGGAACAGCGGGAAACCGAGCCGGAACGCATTCTTGAACTGCTGGATGGCGTGGTGCGGCGCGCGTTGAAACAGGACGAGCTGGGCGCAAGTACGGATGACGGAATGGACCTGGCTTTGTGCCGGATTTCAGCCGACCGGCGCGAGGTGGTTTTTGCCGGGGCCGGGCGTCCGTTGTGGCTGATGGCGGGCGATGAATGGCGTGAAATCAAGGGCGACCGCAAGGGCATCGGCGGACGGCATCCCCAGAAACGGAAAACGTTTTCGCGGCATGAATTGAAGTTGGAGCGGGCCACGGTGTTTTTCCTCGGAACCGACGGTTTCAGCGATCAGCCCAACGAGGCGGGAAAGAAGTATGGCTCGACCCGGTTGAAGGAATTGCTCAAAACCATCGCCGCCTTGCCGTTCGCCCGGCAGCTTGAAATCCTCAAATCCGAACTCGTGGACCATCGCGGCGCGGAGACCCAGCGCGACGACATTACAATCCTCGGGTTTCGCCTGACACCCAAATCGAAGGACGTTTCATGAACTTCACCGAGCAGTCCAATCCGAACACCGCCGACATCGACCGTCTGCCCACGCTCGAAGCCCTCAAACGCATCAACGACGAGGACAAAAAAGTCGCGGAAGCCGTCGAAAAGGCATTGCCGGTCATCGCCGAAGCCGTGGATGCCATCGTCGAACGTTTGAAAAACGGCGGGCGACTGTTTTACGTCGGGACGGGAACAAGCGGACGGCTGGGCATTCTCGATGCTTCGGAATGTCCGCCGACCTACGGCGTGTCGCCTGAACTGGTGCAGGGAATCATCGCGGGCGGGTACGACGCCTGCTGGCGTGCGGTCGAAGCCTCGGAAGATGACCGCGAAGCAGGGCAACGCGACGCCGGCGCGCGCGGCGTGACCGGAAATGATGTGGTGGTTGGAATCGCGGCCAGCGGGCGCACGCCGTACACCATCGGCGCGGTCGAGTTCGCCCGTTCCATCGGGGCGCTGACCGTGGCCGTGACGTGCAATACCGAAACTGAACTGGCCGCCGCCGCCCATATCGCCATCGAGGCCGTGGTCGGCCCGGAAGTCATCGCCGGTTCGACGCGAATGAAGTCTGGAACGGCGCAAAAGCTCGTTCTCAACATGCTTTCGACAATGACGATGGTGCGACTCGGCTACGTTTCGGGCAACCGCATGTCGAACATGAAGACGAGCAATCACAAACTTCGCGAACGCGCCGTCGGCATTCTTCAAACCGAATGTGGAATGGATGAAACGACCGCTCGCGCCACGCTGGAAGCCGCCGGGTGGAACCTTCAAATCGCGCTTCGGATGCAAAACTCCGAATCCGTGTAATTTGTGTAATCCGTGGCTAAAAAATGGCCACAGATTTCACGGATTACACGGATTCGCAAAATCAGAGGCGGGGATCGACGGGTTCGGTTTCCATCGCGAGGACGCCGAAGACGCATTCATGCACGCGCCGAAGCGGCTCGCGACGAACGAACCGTTCAACCGCCTCGACACCGAGCGCGAATTCCTTCAAAGCCAGTCGCCGCTTGCCTCCGAGTCCGCGCGAACGCAGCCGTGCAAGATGTTCCGGCGCGTCATACTCCGGGCCGTAGATAATCCTCAGATATTCCCGACCGCGACATTTGACGGCCGGTTGAACGAGGCCGCGTTCGCCGCGAACCGTGAAATCGAGCGGCTTGACGACCATTCCTTCGCCGCCGCGTCCGGTCATTTCAAGCCACCAGTCGGTCGCTTCCTTCACTGCCTCGTCGTCGTCCAGAACCACCCGTTTCCACGCGGTTTGAAAGAGAACGCCGGATTCGTCCGCCGCGCACAGTTCGGCGATTCGTTCGAGGTGCCACGGATGCGGTTTTTCAAAGTAGGCCGCTCCTTCCGTCGCCAACAGGTGAAACGGCGCGATCTTGTAATCGGTGACGGCGTTCACCTCCCAGCAGTAACGCCGATAGGCTTCGGAAAATGCCTGGGCGCGACTCTCGCGAGCCGTGAAGTTTTCAAGCAGGGCCTGGACTTCCGGCGTTCGGGCGGCGGTGGTTGAAAGCTGCGCCACGGCCTCGGCGAGCGCGGTGCGGGATGCGATGCCGACCGCGGCGTACTGTTCCTGAATCAGGCTTTTCGCCTTCGCCGACCACGGCATCAGTTCGCAGTCGAACAAGGCCCAATTCGTGTTGAACGTTTCCCAGAAACCGCTTGTATCCATCGCCGCGCGGACGATGCCGAGCAGGGCATCCTCGGTCACTCGATCCTCGAAAAAACGGCGTCCGGTTCGGGTGAGAATGATCCCGGAGCGGTCGTCCGTCGTGCCGAAGCGGGCCTGCGCTGAAGCTGTGTCGCGACAGAGCGCAATCACCGCCCGCGATCCCATGTGTTTTTCCTCGCAGATGACTTCGGTCACGCCCTGATTGCGGAAATATCGAAACGCCTCGCTTGGATATTCGAGAAAACCGTCCTCCACCGCGGTTTCGCAGGGCGACATGGTCGGCGGCAGGTAGACCAGCCAGCGCGGGTCCGCCGCGAATCGCGACATGACTTCGAGCGCCGCGATGGCGTTTTCCTCGCGAACTTGCACTTTCCCGTAAAGCCGTGTCTCGACGAGCCGTTTCCCGATGACGTCATCGAGATCGAGCATGTCGTCGGCCAGTTGCTGCGCGCTGCGGACATCTCCGTTGGTCGAGCCATCGGGAAGCAGGGGACGTTTCGGCTCGCAA
Source organism: Blastocatellia bacterium NZW_1522 (assembly GCA_039793685.1). Lineage (GTDB taxonomy): Bacteria > Acidobacteriota > Blastocatellia > Chloracidobacteriales > Chloracidobacteriaceae > JAAFHI01. The sequence continues at coordinate 62,914 of JBDRAL010000035.1, read as the reverse complement.
TACATCCGCGCCGCCGGGACCGAGACGATCTGGCGTTCGGGATAGCGCAGGGCGGTGAGTTTCCCGCCATAGACACAGCCGGTATCGACGCAGAGCGTGTTATTGAGCCATTCGGCTTCGGGCACGGGCGTGTGGCCGTAGACCACGGTCGCCTGACCGCGATATTCCGAGGCCCAGTTGTAGCGAACGGGCAGGCCGTATTCATCCGTTTCCCCGGTCGTCTCGCCGTAGAGTGCGAAGTCGCGGACGGTTGCGGAAGAACGACCCTGAAACGACTGCTTCATCCCCGCGTGGGCAACCACCAGCCTGCCGTCGTCCAGTACGAGGTGGCTCACCAGCGAGTCCACGAATTCCGCGATTTCCCTTGAGAATTCGGGCGTTTCGCGCGAAAGCTGATCGAGCGATTCGGCCAGTCCGTGCGTGATGCTGACGTTGCGGCCGTTGATCTTCTTCATCAGCTTCACGTCGTGGTTTCCCGGCACCATCAGCGCGTTGCCGCTTTTCACCATGCCCATCGCCAGTTTGAAAACCTCCGGCGTTTTCGGCCCGCGGTCGCACAGATCGCCCAGAAACAGGGCTTTTCGGCCTTCGGGATGACTAACCGAAAAGGGGGAGCCGTTCCCGTTTTCAACTGGTTTGAATTCATAACCCAGCGACTTCAGCAGCGTTTCGAGTTCGTCATAGCACCCGTGAACGTCGCCGATGATGTCGAATGGCCCGTGTTCCTGCTTGCGGTTGGTCCAGAGCGGCGTTCGCGTCAGCGTGGCGTTGGCGACGTCCTCCTCGGTTCTCAGAACGAAAACGTGGCGAAAGCCTTCATCGCGAAGTTTGTGGATTGAGCGATGCAGATTGTCGGCCTGCTGCTTGATGACCGCTTCGGGGACGACCCGTTCGCGTTTGGCGTTGCGTTCGAGATAGAGCCGGCGCGGCAGATCGAACACGATGGCCACCGGCAGGACATGATGTTTCTTGGCGAGCGAGACGATCGGTTTGCGCGCGTCGGTGTGGACGTTGGTCGCGTCGATGACCGTGAGTTTTCCCGCCGCCAGCCGCTTGGCCGCGATGTAGTACACGATGTCGAACGCATCGGGCGTGACGGTCTGGTCGTCCGGATTGTCGCAGACGAGCGCGCGGGCGTGGTCCGACGAAATCACTTCGGTCGGCAGAAAATGCTGTTTGGCGAAGGTCGATTTTCCGCATCCGGAAGGACCGACCAGCGCGACGAGGGCGAGTTCGGGAATTCTAATTTCCATCGTTTTTTAAGGCCGTCTGTGGTGTCTCGGCTCAGGCTGATGGCTCGGTGGCCGGCTTCAGGTTCGCGTTGGACCGGGCCGCCGCCCAGCCGCGCAGAATCAGTACGAAAATGATGATTCCACCGCCGATGAGCGCCGCGAACGTCGGGAGTTCACGCGTGCCGAGCGCCACCCAGACGGGATTCAAAATCGGTTCGACCATGGCGAGCAGCGTACTTTCAAGCGCCGAAAGCCGACTCACGCCCGCCGTAAAGAAAAGATAGGCGATTCCGATTTGAAAGACACCGAGAATTGCCAGAATGCCCCAGCTTTTGGCGGGTAGGGACGCGGCGGCGGGCATCCACGGCAAGCACATCACGGCGGCGAGCGCGTTGCCGAGGGTAATCGCGACGAGGTTTGAAAGCGGCATGCCAGCTTCGTTTTTTTCGTTCGGTTGCGCGGCCTTGTCGGCGCGCAGGAACACGGTCAGCCCGGCGAAGCCGACACCCGCGAGAATGGCCAGTCCGTTACCGGCCATGCCGGTCGGACTCAGTTTTCCGAAGAAGAAACAGCCCATTCCGAACAGGCAACCGACGATGGCGAACCAGTCGCGACGCAGAATCGGTTCGCGCAGAAAACTCCATGACAGAAGCGCAACGAAGATTGGCGCGGTGTATTGAAGCAGGATGGCGTTGGCCGCCGTGGTGAGTTTGTTCGCCTGTACGAACGACATCATCGTAAAGGCGTAGGCCAACGCGCCGAACCAGACGTATTTGTGGGTCAGCATCGGCCAGGGCGAGCGCTTTTCGCGAGTAGTGCGGTAAAGCAGGGCGATTGCCAGTACCAGGAAGGCGAAGGTACTGCGGAAGCCCGCGATGGTGAGCGCTTCGGCGGTCACGGACTTGATGCCGAGGCCGCCGATGCTCCACAGGGCCGCGCCGATGACGACGAAGATGATGCCCTTGCGATGATTCGAATGGTCTTTCTCGTTTATAGCCATAAGGCGGAAACTTGACGACCCGCCCCGTCATCGTCAAGCCGCCGCGGCCTATTGTGCGGCGGGCTGAGGTTGTACGACGTAGATTCCCGTCACTTTGACCTTGCCCTGTCCGGAGTTGACGGCCGCCGAAAAGGAAACCGTGTCGCCTTTCTTCAAGGTAAGCGGAAAGGCCCGGCGGTCGAAGTTGGCGTCTTCCGGCTTGCGGATGTCCGACGGACTTCCCGAACACTGCGGCGGCCATTTGTCGATGAAGGTCTGGCTCGTGCCGTTCACCAGAATCGAAATCCTCGTGCAGATGCCGTAGCAGTCAAGTCCTTGCTGGTCGCACTTCGGCGTGGTTTTGGAGGGCGCGAGATGCAGGCCGAAGTCCAGAATGTAGTTGCCGTCTGCGGGTGCGACGAATTTGTCGGGAAATTCGATGTCCTGATCCGAACCGTCGCTGACCAAAACCTTCGGTTCCTTGATTTCAAGCCGGATTTCCTTGACTGGCGGCGGCGGCGGCGGGCCGACGGAAATGCCGACAATGCCGGTCGTGGTCACCATGTCGAGACGGAAGGCGATGGTCGGATCGCGTTCGATTTCGAAGGTCTGGGCCACGCCAGGCTTGAACACCGCGCCCTTGATCGGCTTGACCGGCTTGCCCCCGAGCATCACGGCCCGGTTGACGGTCGTCGAACTGGTCCCGGGTTCGGGCTTGAAGCGAAACTCAAGGACGATTTTCTTTTCGTCCGCCGACTTGACCCGCAGAAACACGCCGCCGTGATCCTCGGCGAAGCAGCCGCCCCAGGTTTGAAAATCGGCATCCGACAGCGAGGAAACCAGCAGCGCCTCGCGCTGGCGCGGGTCATAGCCGAAGCCGGCGCGACGGATTTCCTCGTCCAGGCGGTCCTTGAAATCCTTGAAGTCGCGGGTTGTACCGACCGTTCCGGCGATGACCGGGAGCGCGAGGGCCGGGCTGTTCTGGGCGCGGGCCGCGTCATACTTTTTCTGGTCCCAGCCCGACAGATAAGACAGCCGCAGAAACGTGTCCGTTTCAAAACGTTTGAAGTCGAGGGTGACCCGATTGAGACAGCCCGGGTCAAACTGCGCCAAGGCCGTCTGACCGGCGACTCCGATGAAGATGACCGTGAAGAACAATGAAAGCCGCAGAAAGGTAAGCCGAAGCGACATGCGTCCCGCTCCTGAAAAAAACTGTGTCCGTGCCGGTGGAAAGTAAACGAAAGACCCGAATCGAAGAAAGTCCCTCGTCACGCGCACTGGATGGTTCGGGCGCGTTTCAGGTTGGTCAGGACGGGTTTTTTCATTCACCCGGAAAGGGTAAGTTTCGTTTTTCTTTTCGGGAGAAGGTACGACATGGTGACGCTCCGATTCGCGACCGAGGCCGATGCCCCGGTGTTTTGCGGAATTTACAACCACTACATCCTCAACTCGCTCGTGACGTTCGAGGAGACAGAGTTGACCATCGAGGAAATGGCCGAGCGAATCAGGGCCATCACCGCGGTGCTGCCGTGGATCGTCGCCGAGGATGAAGGGAAGGTTGTGGGATATGCCTATGCTTCGCCGTGGAAGAATCGTTCGGCCTACCGTTTTTCGGTCGAAAGCACCATCTACATCGCGGACGGTATTTCGGGAAAAGGGTACGGAACCTTGCTGTACCGGCGGCTCATCGAGGAATTGCGTGAAAGGTCGGTACACGTCGTGCTTGGCGGAATCGTGCTGCCAAACGATCCGAGCGTGGCGCTCCACGAAAAGATGGGCTTCAAAAAAGTGGCTGAAATTCCCGAAGTTGGCTGGAAGTTCGACCAGTGGGTGAGCGTCGGTTACTGGCAACTGATTTTATGAATCAGGCCGGTCGGCAGCCCGTCACGTTCATTTCGAAACCAGAACGGATGCGAGGGTGTTATTGGCGATATGGGCCAGAATCGCCAACCAGAGCGATTCTCCGCGAAGGAAAATCCAACCCGCCAACAGACTGAACAGGAATACGCCAACGCAATTGGCCGCCAGAGGAATCGAGAACCCGTTTCGCCAGAGCCAGTGCGGGAGATGAATGCCCACAAACAAAATCGACGTCAGAAGAATTGCCGACCAGTTCGACGTCCGTCTTTGAAGTTCGTTTTGAATCAGGCCACGAAAGAGAACTTCCTCCAGCGTGGGTGAAATCAGATAAAACCCGATTCCGCCGATGGTAATGGCGGGTGGTGACGGAAAAAGAAGGTGTTTCCCGCCGAAGTTCGTTTCGACCAGAAAAATCGCGCCGAGAAACATGGTAAGGATGGAAAGGCAGACCAGCCAGTTTTTCGCCGAGAATCGCCCGACTAGGCCGAGATACCGCAACGGGTTTTCCCCGGCGGCGAACCACGCAAAAAGAACGGCCGGGACGACCCAGATCAGCAGTTTTACGCCGTTTGAGTACAGCGCGAGCCAGTCTCCCGGAGGAATGGCTTCATCAATCCGGTACAGAACGGTCGCCCGGATTGACCAGATCAGAAAAAACAATCCAAGAAAAGGGAAGAACCCGCTCGTCGGGGATTTGAATTCAGGTTGCGAGGAAGATGACATGGTGAATATCCGGTTGGTTTCGACTTCCGATCCGGCCTTGGCCGACGGATTGCTCGAACTGCTCGCCGATGGCGTGAACAATGGCGCGTCGGTCGGGTTCCTGGCCCCGCTCAAGCCCGAAAAAGGGCGTGAATACTGGGCGGATGTATTCAATTCGCTCGGTCCAGGACTGGCCTTGTGGGTGGCCGAACTCGACGGTGAAATCGTCGGTTCGGTTCAACTTTCCCTATGCCGCAAGGAAAACGGAATGCACCGCGCGGAAGTTCAAAAACTGGTGGTGAAAACCGATTGTCGCGGACGCGGCATTGCCCGCGAGTTGATGAACGCGGCGGAGGCGTTTGCCCGCGCGGATGGCCGCATCCTGCTCGTGCTTGATACCGAAACCGGTTCCGGCGCGGAAACCGTCTATCAGCGGCTCGGCTGGACACGCCTCGGCGACATTCCGAATTACGCGCTCACGGCTGATGGACGGTTGTGTTCCACGACGTATTACTTCAAACAACTCTGAATCCGCAACGGCAGCCTGACCGTCAGGGAGGGCTGTCCTTGTTGAATGTAGTAGCTGAAGAGGACAGCCCTCCCTGACGGTCAGGCTGCCGTTGTCGTTGCTGCCTTTTCGAAAAGTTTTTTCTTGACAGCGTTTCAGGGGCAATGCTTTTTTGAAAGCAGAAACCGAACCGTGGCGATTTAATGCGAATTGCTCCACGTTAAAAACAGCTAAACAGCCAAACGAGTTTTTCAGAAAACCCCGTGCTGTTGAGCGTGGGGTTTCTGGTTTTATGGCTCTTTTTCAATGGAACCGTGGCGATTTAAGTGAATTGCTCCACGCTAAAAACTGCTAAACAGCCCGTGAAGGTTTCCCAAAAGACCCGGCGCTTGTTCCAAGCGGCGGGTCTTTTCGTTTTTCGGGAAGACGTTCGACGCGGCTGTGCGGCCCAAACCTTTCGTGTCGTGAAAACGGGCACGGAAGCCGCACAGGAGAACCTTATGAGTTTCGTGACCGGATTGAAGTGCCGTGGCTGCGGCACGCGCTATCCGAAGCTGCCTGCGGGCGGCTGTACCGAATGTTTTGCCCCGCTCGAAGCGGATTACGACTATGCGGCCATCGCGCGGGTCGTTTCGCGCGACACCTTCGCGTCGCGTCCGAACAACATCTGGAAATTTCGCGAACTGCTGCCGCTCGACGGCGAGCCGAAAATCGGCCTCGCGACCGGCGCGACCCCGCTCGTGCATGCAAAGCGGCTCGGCGCGAAGCTGGGTCTGGACAACCTCTACATCAAGAACGACAGCGTCAATTTCCCGACCCTTTCCTTCAAGGACCGCGTCACGGCGGTGGCGATCAACAAGGCCATCGAATTCGGACTGGAAGCGGTCGGCTGTGCCTCGACGGGCAATCTCGCCAATTCGGTCGCGGCCAACGCGGCGGCGGCGGGGCTTCCGGCGTTCATTCTCATTCCGGAAAATCTTGAAAAGGCGAAGATCAACGCGACCTCGATTTACGGCGCGAAAGTGGTCGCGGTGCGCGGCAATTACGACGACGTGAACCGCCTCTGTACTGAAATCGCCGACCGGCATCCGTGGGGATTCGTGAACGTGAATCTGCGGCCGTTCTACGGTGAAGGTTCAAAAACGGTGGGGTATGAAATCGCCGAGCAACTCGGCTGGCGCGCGCCGGACGCGATCATCGCCCCGATGGCGGGCGGTTCGCTCATCAGCAAGATTCACAAGGGACTCCACGAACTCGAAACGCTCGGTCTGCTCGACGGCGCGGTTGCGACGCGGGTGTTCGGCGCGCAGGCGACCGGCTGCAATCCGATTTCGGAGGCCGTGAAGAAGGGTACCACTCGGATTCGTCCCGTGAAGCCCGACACCATCGCCAAGTCGCTCGCCATCGGCAAGCCCGCCGACGGCGGCCACGCCGCCGGAATCATCGCCGCGAGCGGCGGCTGGGCCGATGACGCGACCGATCCGGAAATCGTCGAAGCCATCAAACTGCTGGCCGAAACCGAAGGCATCTTCGCCGAAACGGCGGGCGGCGTGACCGTCGCCGTGACGCAAAAACTGGCCGCGCAGGGCCGTTTACGCCGCGATGAAGTCGTCGTCATCACGATTACCGGCAACGGCCTGAAAACGCAGGACGCCGTCGAGCTTGCGCCGCCGGTCGTCATCGACGCGCGGTACAACCACTTCCTCGACGCCATCGAAACCGCCAAAACCCTTACCGCCGCCGCGTAACGCGCGCCTTTCACTCATCGGAGAATTTCAAAATGGCTCACACGATTTTTCTGCCCACATTGCTTCGTACGCTGACGCAGGGCGCCGACACGGTTCAAATCGAAGCCGCCACGGTCGGCGAACTCATCGACAACCTGGAGAATCAGTATCCCGGCTTTCGCTCGCGCGTGTGCGAGCCGGACGGCGGGTTGCGTCCCTTCATCAACTTCTACCTTGACGGCGAAGACATCCGTTTCCTTGACGACCTCGAAACCAGGATTCCCGCCGGAGCGGAAGTTTCGATCATTCCGGCCATTGCGGGCGGATAACGAGGGTTTCAGGGTGAAGATGAGGCCGATCAGGGAAAAGTGAGTTCCGCCGGCGTGACTCGCCGGGTATGCTTCGCATCCTTCATTTTTCACCCTTTGAACAGGTTTCGCGGATATGGAGAAAAAAGGTTGTGGTTCGATTGCGCTCGGAATGTTCCTGCTGCTGGTGGCGATGGCGTTCGGAGCGATGAAGTGGAACGTGTCGGCTGATTCGGCCTACCGGAAGGAAATTGAGCAATGGCGACAGGATCGGGCGAAAAGCGTCGGCTCCCCCGACGGCTGGCTCGCGGTTGCAGGTTTGTTCTGGCTGGAACAGGGCGAAAACCGGATCGGCACGGATGACAAGGACGCCGTCGTGCTACCGAAACGGTTGCCGAAGCACATCGGAACGCTGGTTCTGAAGGGAGATGAGGTCAAGGCCGTTGCGGTGGATGGCGTCAAGCTGTTGCTGAACGGCAAGCCCTTTATCCAGGCTGAATTGAAATCCGACGCCGTCGGCAAGCCCGATCAGCTTTCGATTGATTCCTGTACTTTTTTCGTCATCAAGCGCGGGGACCGGATCGGGGTTCGCCTGAAGGACAGCCAGAGCGAACACCGGCTGCGGTTCAAGGGGCTGGAGTGGTATCCGATTCGCGAGGACTGGCGCATCCTGGCGAACTTCGTACCGTACGATCCGCCCCGGACGATGAAAATCGCGAGCGTCATCGGCACCCAGTCGGAAATGAAAAGCCCGGGCTATGTGACCTTCACCCGCGACGGCAAGGAATATCGGCTGACGCCGGTCGAGGAAGACGGCAAGCTGTTTTTTATGCTCCGGGACAAGACCAGCGGCGACACGACCTACGGCGCGTCGCGGTTTTTGTACGCCGAAATGCCGATTGCCGGCAAGGTGATTCTCGACTTCAACCGGGCCACCAATCCGCCCTGTGCCTACACGGCGTTCGCGACCTGTCCGCTTCCGCCCGCCGAGAACACCCTCGACGTCGCGATTACGGCGGGAGAGAAAACCTACCCCGACCATTAAAAATGCGGAATATCGAATGCGGAATGCGGAATCAGAGCGAAAAGTCGTTCATTCCGCGTTCCGCATTTTTTCTCGCGTCAGTCTCCAGACCAGAAATGCCGGAACACCGCAGAAAATCACGATGATTCCGGCAATGACCGGCGCGCGCGTTTCGCGAATCATCGTAAACAGGGCGAATCCGTATCCGCCCAGCGCAAGAATCGGGATGACCGGATAGCCCGGCATTTTGAACGCGCGCGATTCCGCGCTGTACCGCGCCCGAAAAAGAAAAACGGCCACCACGTTCAGAACGTTGACCAGCCAGATGATGAAGATGGTCAACGCGATCAGGTCGAAAAACTTTCCGTACAACACAAACGCAATCGCGCAGGCCGCGTGCAGAATAAGCGCCCCGGAAGGCGTTCCGCCCCGATTCACCTTCGAAAGAAAATCGAAGCTCAATCCGTCGCGGGCCATCGCGAACGTGATGCGCGGACCGGAGATGAGCTGGGCGTTCAGGCCGCCGATGACGATGACGCAGATCAGCGCGGAAACGAGCGTGCCGCCCGCCGCGCCGAGTCTTCGGGTGACCACGACTTCGGCGACATTTCCCGCCTGCGTCATTTCAATCGGGCTTAGCACCGTCAGAAACGCGGCGTTGAGCGTGAGATAAAGGGCCGTCAGAAGAGCGATGCTGCCGAGCAGGGCGCGGGGCAGGTCGCGCGCGGGGTCCTTCAATTCCTCGGCCAGCGTGATGGCGTCGCCGTAACCGTCGAACGTCCACATCACGCTTTGCAGCGCCACGCCGAACGCCGCGAACGTGATCGCGCCGGTCGCCGCCATGCCCGCCGCGGTCGCGACCGCCCCTTCGCCGGTCGGCGACGTCATCCCGAAGGCAACGCCGATCACAAGTAGGACCGCGAGAATTTTCGCGGCGGTGAATGCCTGTTGCGCCAGCGTCGTTTGCCTGACGCCGATGAGATTCAAACCGGTAAACGCCACGATGCCGGCCACCGCGACGGCTTTCGACTGCCACGGGCCATAGGGAATGCGTCCGCCGGAAGCCGTCCTGACGATTGCGCCAAGGTAATCGCCCAGCACCAGCGCCACGCCCGCCACGCTCGCCGGATAGGTGACGACGGTGGTGGCCCAGCCGTACAAAAACGCCGGAAAATCACCGTAGGCTTTGCGGACATAGGCATACCATCCGCCGGCCTTTGGGACGAACGTTGAAAGTTCCGCCAGCACGAAGGCGTCCACGAGCGCGAGCGCGCCGCCCGCGAGCCAGACCAGCATGATCATTTTGGCGTTCGGCAACTGCTGCGCGACACCTTGCGGCGTACGGAAAATGCCGGCGCCGACGGCGATGCCGATGGAAACGGCGAGGCCCGCGCCGACGCCGAGAATGCGTTTCAATGAAGGCTGGTTTGACGTCATCAGGTTTCCGGTCGCGGACCGAGTTGGGGAATATGGCACAGACCTTCGCCCGGAATCGCCTCGCCCGTCAAGACGCGACGGACGGTTTCGAGATGGGGAGAATCCTTTTGGAGAGATTTCATTCAAACGAATCGTTTGGTAATCCCACTATTACAGGAAGGTTGCCAAAAGAAATCCTTCCAGAGCGTTTTGAGCGCGGGCAAATCCCTTGCAACCAAACCAGCGAGAGTGCATTCTGGCCAGCATCCAACAATATTCTGAGGCTTGGTACACCGGTTGTTGAGTAGGGCGGTTTTTGATTGGGGGCGGTCAATGAAGAATGTGTCCCGCCAGCCTGATCGAAGGGAGGCAGTGGGAAAACGATTATGTTTGGAAATACATTTTTCTCCAGACCCTCCTGTCATTCCTGATATGAGCTGTTTTTGAAGGCCGTACCATTTTGAGAAACAATCAAGTGAAAAAAATCGCGTCTTTAAGCAGGCGATTGATGGTCCATTGCTGTTTGATTTGGTAAAGATAGGATTCTGAGTTTTGGGAAATATTTAGGTTAAGATGATGAGAAATCAAGGGCTTGATATTCTTCGAATCATTGCCGTCTTATTGGTTATTGGTCGTCATTTTTCCTTGCTTGAAGATTCAAATTTTTTTCTGAAAGCTTGGCAAAGAGGGGGCTGGGTCGGTGTAGACCTTTTTTTTGTTCTTAGTGGTTTCTTGATCTCGACCATCCTTTTTCAGGAATATTTGAGGAAAGGGAGTATTGATATAAAAAAATTTTTGGTTCGACGCGGATTTAAAATTTATCCGGCGTTTTGGATATTCCTTGTCATTTCCTTACTAATTAAATATTTCCTTAATAAATTCCCATCAAAAATTGAAGTTATTGGGGAAGTGTTTTTTTTGCAAAATTATATCGGCGGTGTATGGAATCATACCTGGTCACTTGCCGTTGAGGAGCATTTTTATATCGGGCTTTCTTTGATTTGCTTTTTGCTGCTCAGTTTTGTTCCTTTAAAGCCTTTCCGGGTAATTCCATTGATTTTTGTAGCAATTGCCGGCTTTTGTCTTTTTCTGAGGATTTTAATTTTCGTGATTGGCCCTGAATATTCTTTTTATTTTTATTTGTATGGTACCCATATTCGAATTGACTCGCTTCTTTTTGGAGTGTTTCTTTCGTATCTTTGGAATTTTTGTGATCTGGAAAGCCGGGTAAGGAAAGTTCCATCCCTTGGGTTTGTTATTTTAGGCACGGCCTTGTTGTCTCCTGCTTTTATTTTTTCACTTGAAGGCCATAAATGGATTCCGGTGTTTGGCGTGATTTTGTTTTATCTTGGGAGCGGGTGTCTGGTTCTGGTCGCCCTCCGAAAAAAAACAACGAACAAACTCCCAGTACAAGTTCTGGCTGCTCTTGGAGGAGCAAGTTATTCTATTTATCTCTGGCACATGCCAGTTGCCCAATGGGGCTATAAGTTTCTTTCCCAAATTACCGGAGTCAATAATACTTACTTTTATCTATTAAACGCTCTGATTAGTCCCTGTATGGTTGGGTGGGTTTTAAATCGACTTCTGGAAAACCCAATTCTTTTATTGCGTGATCGGCTTTTCCCTTCTGACATTTACTCAAGTCAACTTTTAAATTGTCCGCCGAGCCTAAAAAGTTCATGAGTTTTTTATTAACTTTTTAAGCTGAAAAATAAAATAACCGTTCGTTCTTAACCGTTTGTTCGCTGGCGATTGAATGGAAACCAAGCCCTAGTTCAATCCAAAACCAGTGGTTCGGTTGAAAATCGCCGCCAGTGTGCCCAAACACCGGCGGCGATTCGGTTTCATGAAAGTGCCTGGCCTTACTGTTTTCGCGGAACCCGCGTTCCCGCGTTCTTTTTGGCTTCGGCGGCGATGTTCTGAAGGTCGGTGACAATCAGTTGAACGTCGGATTTGTCCACGCCGGACGACTGGAGAATCGACTGGGCGTCGGTGATAACCTGCTGGACTTCCGATTGGGGAATGTTGGCGCTGTCGAACACGGCCTGGACGTCCTGGGCGAGTTGGGCCTTTTCCTGGTTGCTCAGATTTCCGTCCGACATCGCGGATGAAAGGTGATTTGAAAGGTTGTCGATGCTCTGCTGGCTGGGTTTGGTCGTCCCTTCGGCCAGCGTGGTGAGCGATTGCTTCAAGGCGTCCTTCTGTTGTTGCGTCACCTGCGAGCCGGATTTGATGTTGGTCAGATCGGATTGAAGTTTCTGGATATTCTGTTTTTGTTGTTCGCTGAGATTGGACCCGGTGGGCTGCCGGCGCTGGCGTCCGGCGGGGCTGGTCTGGCCGGTCGTTTTTTCACCGGTCGCCGTCCCGGTCTGGCGCGTCGGGCGTTGGCCTTCGGCGGGTCGCGCGCCGCCGCCAGGTCTCATTCCGCCACCGCCGCCGATGCGGCCTCCGCCACGCTGGGCGAGGGCGATTCCCGCCGTCACGCCAAGAAAAAGAGTCAAAATAAGGGTTTTTGAGACGAGTTTGCCTGAATTCACGAGTTTGCTCCTCCTGAAGAAAAAGGTGTCTGGTGTCTGGTTTCGGGTGTCAGCAAGAAATGGTGTCGGGTGGAGGGGAGAACTCCGGGAGATTTGGGGTGTCGGCTTTTCAGTAGCTTTACCTGAAACCCGACACCCGAAACCCGACACCTTTGGTTACTTGGTCGCTTCCGGGTTGAAGCCGTTTTCCGTCATGTGTTCCTTGAAGCGCTGTTCAAATTGTTCACGCATCTGGGTGGCCTTTTCGCGCTGTTCCGGCGTGAGGACGGCGAAAATGCGCGACTGGATGCGTTCCTTGACCACAATCAGTTCCGCCATCGTCTGGCCCTGTTGCTGGGCGATGGCGCGGACCTGAGCTTCGTTGAAGTTGCCGTCCTGGCCGAGCGCCTTCAACTGTTTGTGGTGCTGGGCGAGCTGCTGGACGAGCGGGCGGATGTTCGGTTTTTCGGACTGGATGATCTGATCGATCTGGGCTTTCTGTTCGGGGGTGATGTTGAGTTCGCGTGCGATGCGGTCGCGGAACAGGCCGCGCCACGGTCCGCGACCGAAGCGGCCTTCCTTCATCGCGTTGATCATCGAACCTTCGAATTTGTCCCCGAATGCGTAGGCGGCTCCGGCGAAGAGTCCGGTCACGGTGAAGGCAACGGCGAAGAAGGCGGCGACAAGTTTGGTTTTCATAATGGTTTTTCCTTTCCAGTCGAATCGGTTTTGAAAATGTGAGCGGCGATTGGATTTCGTCGTTCGCGATATATGACGACAGGGCGGTTGATTTTGTCTGTCGCGTTTCGTCAGCGGTTCGTAAAGTTTTGTGATTCACCCGCGCGTGCGCACGCCGCGCGCGAGATCGAGAAAACCGTGGAAAATCAGGGTGAACGGGTTGTGACTGACGAACCCCGTGGTGATGCCGTAGACACACTTTTCCTTTTCCTCGGCGTAGGTCCCGAACATTCGGTCCCAGATCATCAGGACGCCGCCGTAGTTCTTGTCGAGATAGGGTTCGTTGGAGGCGTGATGGACGCGGTGAGCCGACGGCGTGTTGAGAATGCCTTCCAGAAAACCAAGCTTGCCGACGGCTTCGGTGTGTTGAAAAAACTGGTACAACAAGCCCAGACCGATACTCGCCACGATGAACAGCGGCGGAAATCCGAGCAGCACCAGCAGCAGGTAGAAGAAAATTCCGATCAGGCCGCTGAACCAGTTGAGCCGATAGCTGGCCGTCAGATTGAGCCGGGTCGCCGAGTGGTGGACTTCATGAAACGCCCAGAAGAACCGCCATTCGTGCATGATCCGGTGATGCCAGTAGTACAAAAAATCGGCGAGGATAAAGGTCGCGAGGAAGGTCCAGCCGTTGCGCGGCAGGTGAAACGGGGCGATTCCCGCGAACAGCGTCAGCCAGAAAAGCTGGTAGCCGCGGAAAAGAAACTTCGAAACGTGGAAACCGGCGAAGATGAACAGGTTCGCGAAGGTTTCCCGCGCGGCGTAGACACCAGTTTTCTTCGTGTGACTCCAGAGAATTTCAATTCCGATGAAGAAGGCCATGCCGAGAAGCGTGGCGATGAAAATCATTTTGGCGACGGCTGGATTCATCGTGTTTTCCAAAATCGGCGGAATGGCGAATGCGTGAGGTTATACGCGAGGAGCGGGATGTCCGCGGTCAGTTTCAGTCAAGGTCATGTAAAGAATCGTCAAAGCGGTTGAAATGCGGTCAGGCGTCGGGTATCAGCGTTTCAGTCCTGATTTGGAGCGAAAAAAACGATGGAACGCATCCTGATGGTTGACGACGACACGGAACTTTGCGAACTGGTCGCGGAGTACCTCACGGCGGAGGGTTTTACGCTTGAAACCGTGCATGACGGGGAAACCGGGGCGCAAAAGGGAACGTCCGGCCAGTATTCCCTCATTGTTCTGGACGTGATGTTGCCGGGCGTGAACGGTTTCGACGCGCTGCGACGGATTCGCGCCGTATCGGGCGTGCCGGTGCTGATGCTTACCGCGCGCGGCGACGATGTGGACCGCATTGTGGGTCTTGAAATCGGGGCGGACGACTACCTGCCGAAGCCATTCAATCCGCGGGAACTCGTGGCGCGGATTCGGGCGATTCTGCGCCGTTCGAGGCCGGAATCGGCAACTGACACCCTGACCGTCGGGGAAGTTGAAGTCGATTTCGGCTCGCGTTCGGTCAGGAAGAACGCCGTTCCGGTCACGATCACCTCGGTGGAATTCGACGTTCTCGTCACCTTGATTCAGGAAGCGGGAAAAGTCGTCTCCCGCGAGGACGTTTCGCAGAAAGCGCTGGGGCGACCGTTCAACCCCTTCGACCGCAGCGTGGACATGCACGTCAGCAACCTTCGAAAAAAACTCGGCCCCAACGCCGATGGCAGCGAGCGCATCAAGTCGGTGCGGGGGGTCGGTTACATTTATACCAAGTAAAAAAGTCTGGAGTCGTGAGTCTGGAGTCTGGAGTCAAATCCGGACTTCGGACTGAAACTTCCGGAACTCCGAGATAACAAATCACTTTGCCAGCTTTTCACCCGGCATGGACTCCAGACTCTCGACTCCAGACTTTGAGACTTTTCCCATGAGAACTTTATTCATCAAAATCTTCCTCTGGTTCTGGCTGGCGATGGCCATGCTGATCGGGGTGACGTTTCTGATTACGGCGGTGACCCAGCCGGACATGAACGTCACGCCTGGTCGCCGGGCGATGCAGACGGCGTCGGCGATTTACGCTCAGACCTCGATTCGTGCCTTTGAGAAGGACGGTCCCGCAGCGGTCGAGGAGATCTTTGCGCGGATCGACAAGAACGCGAACCTGAAGGCAACACTTCTTGATGAAAACGGAAAGGTTCTGGTCGGTTCGCCGTTGTCGCCTGATCTGGCGAAGTCAGTCCTGCCAGGCGGAGCTGAACTCGTTTTTGATCGGGAGAAGATGGCGACCGTCCGGCGGGTGGCTTCCGAAGATGGAAAGAAATACATCTTCGTCACCGCGTTCGACCGGAATCTGTTGCCTTTTATCGGAGTTTCGAACCGGACGCGGGCCATTCGTTTTCTGGCGACGGTATTGACCGGAGGGCTGGTCTGCTACGGTCTGGCGAAGTATCTCACCTCGCCGCTTGCGCGGCTGAGAGTTGCGACACAGCAGTTTGCCGATGGCAAGCTTTCAACCCGGATCGGCCCGGCCATCGGCAAACGGCGTGATGAAGCCGCCGACCTGGCGCGAGATTTTGACGTGATGGCCGAGCGCATCGAATTGCTGGTGAATTCGCAGAAACGGCTGCTCGGCGACATTTCGCATGAACTCCGTTCACCGCTTGCGCGGCTCACGGTCGCGCTGGAACTGGCGCGGCGACGTTCGGGGCCGGATGCGTTCGAGTACCTGAAGCGGATCGAGCAGGAATCGGAGCGGTTGAACGAACTCATCGGCGAGTTGTTGTCGCTGGCCCGGATGGAAAGCGAGAGCGGGGTCCTGAATCCCGAAACCATCGACATGGCCGAGTTCATTCAGGGAATTGCGGATGATGTGGATTTCGAGGCGCAGGCGTCGAATCGTTCGGTGAACCTGGTTGGCGCGCCTACCTGCCGGGTCAACGGTTCGTCGGAATTGCTGCGGCGAGCGGTCGAAAATGTCGCCCGCAATGCGCTCCACCACACGCCAGAGGGAACAGCGGTCGAAATTGCTGTGTCCTGCAAGAACGGAAGGGTGACGATTGGCGTTCGGGATTTCGGTACAGGGGTTCCGGAAGGGGATTTGAAGAACATCTTCAAACCCTTTTACCGCGTGGCCGATGCCCGCGAACGCGCCACGGGAGGTGTGGGGCTCGGCCTGGCGATTGCGCAGCGGGCCGTGAGTTTGCACGGTGGCGAAATTTCCGCGCGCAATCTCGACCGTGGGCTGATGGTCGAAATCAGGCTGCCGAACGCCGACGTGGGGTAGTGGGAAATGCGGAATGCGGAATATCGAATGCGGAATGAAGAACAGCGTAGTTGCTCATTCCGCATTCCGCATTCTTCAAGCGAGCTTGATCGCTCGGTCCCCCTTTTTCACGATGCCGGATTGAATGACCATTGCGTTGATACCACGCAAATGGAGTTCGCGACCGACCGGCGAATTGACGAACTTCAAGGCCGGATTGCCGAAACGCGCCATGAACTTGGCGCAGCCGAGGTGGGGAATGGCGGTGACTTCGATAATCGCCGTTCCGAAGGCGAGGCGCGTACCCGGCGGCAGATTTTCATCGCTCAAATCGAGGTCGATATAAAACTGGTCGCCTGCGAGTTGTCGGCGTTCGGGCGATTGCGCAATGAGCGCGGCGGCACGAACGTTCATGAGGTTCAACTGCATCTCGGGGTGCGAGGTGCCGTCCGGCGTTTTTGAGCTTCCGCGCGTTTGCCAGTTGTCGCCGACGACACCACGTTCAGTACACAACTCGGCTTCCTCAAGCAACTCGCGTTCACCTTCCTTCGGGCGGCGGAGGATGAGTTCAATCAGGCCGTGGTCGCGCGGTGATTGCCGGATGTGGTCGAGTCCGGCTTCGAGTTGTTCCTTGCTTGGGTGAAATGTGATTTCCATGTTTCCTCGCTCACGCTCGGCGTTCCATACCCGTGGTGAAGTCAGGGGTTCTAGCCGCCGATGGTCCGTTCGGCCATTGCTCCGAACAGCTTGACCATCGCGCCCATGCGGGCGAAGCGTTCGTCTTTCGTGAAGCCCTGTTTATAACGGTAATAAATCTGCTGAATGATGCCCGCCACCTTGAACTGGGCGAACGCCGTGTGCCAGCGCATGCCCGAAAGGTCGCGACCGCTGCGTTCGCCATACCGTTCAAGCAGTTGCGCGCGACTGAGATTGCCGGGCAGCGCCGTCAGGCCGAAGCTCATGGCGTGAACTTCCGGCGCGTCCTCGGGATCAACCCAGTACGCCAGCGCCATTCCCACATCCGTCAACGGGTCGCCCACCGTCGCCATTTCCCAGTCAAGTACGGCGCGAATGATTGTGATGTCGGACGGGTTGAGGATGATGTTGTCGTACTTGTAATCGTTGTGAATCATCGTCGCCGCGCTGTCGGCGGGAACGTTGGCGGAAATCCATTCGACAACCCTTTCGATTTCCGGAACGTCGTCCGTCTGCGATGCACGGTAGCGCTTGACCCAGCCCTCGACCTGCCGCTTCACATAGCCTTCGCCGCGATACAACTCGCCCAGCCCGGCGGATTGCCAGTCAACGGCGTGCAGGTCGGCGAGGTTGTCGATGAAGTTCTCGGAAAGTTTGCAAAGCGTGGCCGGTTCGAGCGCGAGGCCCACCGGGGGCTTGGTTCGCAGGACGACACCGCGCACCCGTTCCATCAAATAAAACGACGCCTCAAAGGGCGATTCCGTTTCATCAACGTAGCAAACCGGGCGCGGCACTTTCGGATAGGCCGAAATGAGGGCCGAAAGCACGCGGAATTCGCGGTGCATGTCGTGTCCGGCCTTGATGTGCTTTGCGCCGAAAGGCGGACGACGCAGGACGAATTCCTGATCGCCGCTTTTGACGAAGTAGGTCAGGTTTGAATGGCCGGAAGGGAACTGCTGAACTTCCAGCGGCGCGGTCAGGCCGTCAATCCGGCCTTTCAGGCACTCGAAAAGCGCGTCGGCGTCGAGTTCTTCGCCGGATCGGACCGGCTTCGGGGCATCGAGAAATTCCATAATTGGAGCGCGGACATCCTTGTCCGCTTGCTTTCCGAAAAATTATTCCTTGAGATTGATGACTTCCGCTGCCAGCTTCAACGATTTTCCTTCCATTTTCCAGACGTGGAAATAAAAGCCTGTCTCGGCCTTTTTTTCCTTGCCCGTATCAACCGTCGCGGCGTATTCGCCATAGGAATAGAAAAGGTCGCCACCGTTCGAGGATTCGAAACGGGTCAGGCCCATTTTGACTTCCGAGCGTTGTGAAAGATGCGACGTCAGGGAATCGCCCCCCTTCGATGGCATCATGCCTGGAAAATGCCGACGGAACTGGTCACTGATGGATTTCGAATAAGCTTTCTCGGGGCCTTTGGCTGCCACTTCCCGAATGAATTCCGTTTCCCGATCCTGAATCAATTTGTTGAATCCCGAAAAATTGGGCGTGCGGGGAATGGCGTCGTTTGATGAGATGAATCGTCCGGCCTCGACATCCTTCGGAATCGGATTCCCTTGCGGCACATTGGTGCCGACGTCGATGACCACTTTCCAGCTTCCATCCGGCTGTTTTTTCCAGATTGAAAAGTAGTACCCGTAATTCGGCTTGAATTTGGGATCGGTGGGATTGCTGAACACCGACGGGCCGGTCGAGTAACCCATATCCCCGGCATTCGAGGCGTCCACGAACTCCGGCCCCCAGACGAGTTCGAACGGACCTTTCCCCGGTTTGCGCTTTCCATAGAAAGCCTTCGCATTGGTCGGTTCAGGAATAAAGATTGTGCAATCGTCCGTGAAATATTCGAGAAAGGAGTCCCGGACGCCTATCTCCCCGCACCGTTTGGCGAACGCCCGTTCGGCGGCGGCGATTTCCGCGACCGCAGTTGCGTGCCGGTCTTTCAATGCCTCTTTTTTCTGGCCGAACGCGGTGATGGCGCACAATCCGAGAATGAGAAAAAGGGCGATGCTGGTACGTTTCATCGTTCAACCCTGTGCCCGGCGGCCTCAAGCGCGCCGATGGCCTCGTCAATGCGGTCGGCCTTCACCAGTACATAATCAGTGTCGAAGGTCGAAACCGCGAAGATGCTGATGCCGGCTGCGGCGAGCGGTCCTGCGATGGACGCCAGAATGCCGGTCAATGAAAAATCGAGCGTGCCCTTGATACGCAAGGCTCGCCAGTCTCGTTCCGCCTGAATGGAGGCGGGGACTTCGCTCTGGTCGCAGACGATGGAAAGTTCGTCCGGCGTTCTGGTTATCGAAAGGAATGTCCCGGTCGCCCATTCCGGGAACGGAACTCCTGAATCGAGGCGGCAGATACAGAGGATGAAGGGAATCAGAACCAGGGAATGATTGTTCATAATCGTTTTTTCCCCTTTTTGACCGTTCAGCCAAATTTTTCCACCTGTTTGTGGAAAAAATAGGGTGATTTTGGTCAAAAGGCAGGTAATATCGCGCGCAAAGAAACAATAGAAATTCCTCGGCAACTGGTGGCAACAGGTTGGTCGGGCGAGTTTCGTGAATTTTCAAAACTGCGAGGACCACGAACATGAATCAGGGAACTGACTGGAAGGCCCAGGGGGCTGACAAAAAAATGCTGATTGGAATTCTCGCCATCGTTCTGGGTGGCCTGGGAGTTCACAAGTTCATGATGGGCTATTCCAAGGAAGGCGTTATTCAAATCCTTCTCTCCTGTGTTGGAATCGGCGGCATTCTTGGGATTGTCGAAGGAATTATTTATCTGACCAAGTCCGATGAGGAATTTGTCAGAACCTACATTCAGGGACGCAAGGGCTGGCTTTAAGCGGCAGAGGCGATACATCAACGCCCGGCGACCTTCTCCGCAACCCATGCGGCAAGTTCGCCGGGCGTCATCGCGCCGACATGCGCGCCCTGCGCGACCAGCCGTCCGGCCAGATCCCGGTCGTAGTTCGGACGCGCGTCCGAATCGAGCGCGGCCAGTCCCAGAAACGTCACGCCGCTCTCGACCAGTTTCCGTACTTCATTGATCAGCCGGTATTCCGGCCCTCCCTCGAAGAAATCCGTCACCAGCACCACGATGGTCCGGCGCGGCGCGGTCACAAGCTGACCGGCGTAGGCCACCGCCTGCCCGATGTCGGTCCCGCCCCCGAGTTGTACTTTCATCAGTGTTTCAACCGGGTCGGAACAGTTTTCGGTCACGTCCACCACCGCCGTGTCGAACAGCACCAGATGCGGGCGCAGCGATTTGATTTCCCAGAAAATCGCCGCCGTCACCGCCGAATGAATCGCGCTGTCGAGCATGCTCCCCGACTGATCCACCAGAATGATGATGTCCCACTTGTCCACCTGCCGCCGGACCCGCGAGAAAAAGTAGGGCGTCTGGATGAACAGCCGCTTTGATTCCCGGTCGTAATGCTTGAGATTGCGCCGGATCGTCGTCTCGGCGTCGAAGTTGGCGGCCGATTTCACGAAGGAACGACGACGCCGGTCGAGCGAGCCCTGGAAGGGTGAGCGGACTTCGCGCGCCAGCTTCTCGATGAGCTGCTGTACGACCCGGCTGACCAGCGTCCGCGCCATTTTCAGCACGTCCTGATTCATCAGGTGTTTCGTCCGCAGCACTGCTTTCAACAACGTCTCGCTCGGCTGAACCCGTTCGAGGACATCCGGATTGGTCACGATTTCCTCGATTTTGTACCGTTCGATGGCATCCTTCTCGATGCGCTCGATGGTCGCCTGCGGAAACAGTTCATGGATTTCGTTGATCCAGTCGGGGACGGTCAGACTCGAACCTTCCGTCCCGCCGGAACGCGGCCCCGTGCGGACGTTTCTTCCGCCGCCCTCCCGGTCGTACAAAAATCCCAGCGCTTCTTCCCGCCGCTTCCAGAGGTCGTCCAGCGAGTTGCCGAGCGCGTCCGCGCCGCCCTCGCCCAGCACCAGCCGCCACCTGAGTTTGCGAAGTTCAATTTCGTTCATTGTGGAACCTCGTCAATGGGGAAATCGGTCCGGATGCCGTACCGCGCGGCTTTTTCAAACAATTCGGTTTCGAACGCCAACGCCTTCGCCGCCGTTTCGGCGCTTACGGCCAACCGCGTGACGGAATGGGCGAGCCGGTCGTCGCCGAGTCCCGGCAGTGCCTTGACCAGCGCGAACTTTTCGCGTGGCGTAAAGAATGAAAACGCGAGCCGCAGCGAAGGCAGGGATTCGAGAAATTCCGGGTCGGTAAAACTCAGCAACGCCCCGTCCACGGTTGAAAGCAGTTCGGGATTGCGTTGCGCCGCCTCGCGCGCGAGGGCGAACAGCCCGGTCAGGTAATCGCCGAGATGATTCGGCGTCGCGCAGGCGCGGATGTCGCGTTCAAGTGCCTCAGCGTCGGCCTCGCCCAGCTTCCACAACGCGCCCGCCGCCGCGCCGCGCGGCAACGGCGACTGCCACCCGGCGGCGCTGACCCGGTGCAGGGTATCCGACAGGTTTTCACGGTCGAGACCGATTCGCTCGCCGCATAACGTAAAAGTCCGGATGACCGCGTTGAGGGCGTCCGTGAGGTTTTTTGAATTTCCTTCATCGGGAGTAAGCGATACGAGCAGCCACAGCGCGCGTTCGAAGGCTTCGCGCAACAGTTCGCCGAACGCGGGATTGGCCTGGGCGCTTCCGACTTCATCAAAGCGGTACAAATGAACCAGGTGATCGCACGCCTCCGCCACGCCATAAAAATCGCCGTCGCTCCGAATGGCCTCCGCCAACAACCCGAACAATTCTTCCGAAAGCGCCTCGATTCCCATCGAATTGGCCGTGATGAGCCACGCGGCGGCGCGCTGCGCGGAAACTTCTTCCTTCCCGATGCGCTCGCGCAGGCGATTGGCCGCCGCCTCGGCGAGCGTCGCGCCGTACGGCGCGGCCTCGATGCAACTCGCATCGAACTCGGGCGTCCACCGGATGCGCCATTTCTCCCACAACTTCGACAAATCCTCGCGCGTCAGGAAATTCGTTCCTTCAACCAGATCGAATCCGGTGATTCCGAGATTGGTCAGCCGATGCAGCACGCGGCTTTTGGCCCGATGACATTCTTCAAGCAGATCGAGTTCGAGAAAACGTTCGGCGGGCGTCGGTTCGAGATTCCATTCAGCCAGAATCGCCTTTATGTCACGGGTCAATAACGGCAGCGATGTTTGCGCCGCGAGCCGTCCCCGCGCCGTGCCGCGCAGGGCGAAATACAGCGCATCGAGAAAGGGGTGCGCCCCGCCCGCGGTCAGTTCGTCCTTGACCAGCGCGCCGATGACGCCATCGATAAGATCGAGCCGCCACACCCGCGCATGCGCCCGCAGGTTCGCGAGCGCGCGGGCGGTCGTTTCGACGGCGATGAGGTCCGCCGTACTGACCGTCTGCTTGCGCTTTCTCAAATCATTCGTGGCCACCGCGAGAACTTCCGCCGTCACGTCTCCGTCGCCGAGCCGCCACGCCAGATCATAAAAGCCGGGGTTGGGCATTCCCGAATCATATCCAGCGAGGCCGTCGAGCCGTTCGAATGAATAGGGCGTCAACGCGATTCCTCTGACTTCGATGGTCGGCGCGGGGCGGTTCGGTTCATCAGTTGAATTCACTTGAAGCCGCTCGAACAGCGCCGCCGAATGAAATCCCCCGGTCACGACGAGCACCGGTCCCGACGTTTCATCCAGCGCCCTTCGAATATGCCCGGCCATGTACGCCTCGCGGGCACGGTCGCTCGGGGAATCGCGTTCATCGAACGTCCGCATGGCGTGGCACAGGCGATGACATCGCTCAACGTACGCCTCAACCTTTAACGAGGGATCAATTTCAAAAAGCGTGTCCCAGAGCGCGTCAAAACTCTCGACGCCGAGTGTGTCGCACAGCGCGTCGATGTAGGGACTCGTGCGAAACTCGCCGTCCGCGTAGCGGTGCGCCGACAGCCGGAAATGCGCCGACTCCGCCCACGGAAGGTCAATGAACTGTGCCGCAATGCCGTGTTCCCGCGCCGTTTGAATCGCCTGCCATTCCGGCGAATATTCGCAAAAAGGATAGTAGGCGCTGGTTCGCCCGCCCCCCTCGAATTGAACGTAGCTGTAAATCGCAATCGGCAATTCGTGGCCGAAATGAAGTTCGTCGAACTGATCGTTGAAATCCGCCGGGCCTTCGATGAGAACCATTCCCGGCCTGAGTCGCGTGATAAGTTCGCGAACCAGCCGCGCCGCCGCCGGGCTGTGGTGGCGTACTGGAAAGAACACGACCCGTCCCGTGAGGTCGAGCAACCCGGTTGGAAAGTCGGTCGCGGTCATTCAAGCTCCTCAAACCGAACACAAAGTCACAAAGCCACGAAGGCACAAAGGATTTGAAACTTCTTCGTGTCTTCGTGCCTTTGTGCCTTCGTGTTCAAAAAATCCGTTTCCCCGCTTCGAAAAACGCTTTCCAGTGCTCGCCCCGTCGGTGCTTGGCGACATTGTCGAAGTAATGCCGGAGTTTCTTCACATCTTCAGGTGAATCCTTGAGCGCCGAGCCGAGCAGGCTCTGGACCAGATGCTCGGCGGTGACGTTTCCTTCGCCGTAGAAATAGGCGTGAATTCCTGCGGCGTACCCCACGGAAACCGCCTCCGCCGTACTCAGCGCCGTCGTCAACGATTCAAGCGCCTTGCCGTCGGCGGTTTTTCCCGCGCGAAGCTCATTAAAGGTCGTGACTAAAACTTCAGTCAGGTCGGGCGGAATCGCCGTCGGGATGTTCGACCGTTCGAGCATGCGCCCGGTTTCGCGCTGGACCAGCGACAGTTCTTCCTTGATGTTTGAAATGGGCTGGACCGTCTCGAAGTTGAACCGGCGTTTGAGCGCCGCGCTCATTTCATTCACGCCGCGATCCCGCGTATTGGCCGTGGCGATGAGGTTGAACCCCACGGCGGCAAACAAACTCCGCGCGTCGCCTTCGAGTTCCGGAATGGCGAGGACGCGATCACTCAACACCGACAGCAGCGTGTCCTGAATTTCAAGCGGGCAGCGGGTGATTTCCTCGAACCGGACGATCTTCCCCTCACGCATCCCGCGATGCAGCGGCGCGGGGACGAGCGCGCGTTCCGACGGTCCTTCCGCCAGCAACAGCGCGTAATTCCACGAATACTTGATGGCGTCCTCGGTCGTCCCCGCGCTGCCCTGAACCACCAGCGTCGAATCGCCCGAAATGGCCGCCGCGAGAAGTTCGCTCAGGTAACTTTTTGCAGTCCCCGGCTCGCCGATGAGCATCAGGCCGCGATTGGTTGCGAGCGCGACGATACAGCGTTCCAGAAATGACCGTTTGCCGGTGAATTTTGGTGAAATCCCAAGTTTCTCGTCACCCAGAACAAACGTCAGCACGGCGCGCGGTGACAGATTCCACCCGCCCGGACGCGGCGACTTCGCATCCATTTCGGCCAATTTCCGAAGTTCATCGGCATAAAGGGTTTCCGCCGCCGGTCGCTGAATGTCCACCGCCGCGCCGGTCGAGGTTTTCTTTTGGCTCATTGGATTCCTTTTTTTTCGATGAAGAATTTCGTTAGCGCTACCAAATCAGCGGGGTCGGTTCATTTTTCCAGAAAATCCACCGCCGTTGTTCAATGTGATTTCCGGTCCCGATTTGGTAAGCCGGGCGCTCGCCAGCATCAAGTTTGATGATTGAAATAAAACCGGCATAGGTCGAAACGACGAGCGTCTTGCCGTCGGGAGAAATATCCATATCGCCAATCGATGAGCCGACAAAGTGCTGCCATCGTGGATTTCCAGCCATATCGAAAGCTCGGACATATCCATAGGCATCCCCAATGATGAACTCATCCCCCCGGTGAACGCCCGCGTACACCCTTGCCCCGTTTTCAATCAACGGTGTTCGCTCGTCTTCTTCGTACGGTTCGGTCACCAAACCTGGTAATTGGTTCACCTGAACTCCAATCGTCCTCCCGTAGTAGAAATGGCAGGAATTCAAGGCAAGCATTTTCGAATCAGAACTGAAAATGGCGTAGTGTGCATACTCACTCCGATGGCCAATTTGGGAAATGCAATTCAGGTTTTCATCAAATACAAGATGTAAACTCATTTGATGCCCAACAGCGATAAATTTCCCATCGGGTGAAATTGCTCCATGGTCCATTGGAAGCTGGAATGAGAGTTCTTTTTGGGGATTTTCCTCAACAATGTACCGATGTTGCTCAATGATTTCGTCGTCGGTCGGGAGGAGTCTTTTGGCTCCTTCCCGGGCAAGAACAAAAATTCCCCTTGAACTCACCAACAGGACACGTTTCCCATCCGGAAATGGAATCAGCCGGGTTGGAACTGGTGGCTGGTCAAATTGGGGGACCTCGATCCCTGCCGGCAGGTCTTCCTGTCCGGTGGGCCATTTGAAGGATGCGACTTCAACTCCCTCCCAGCCTTCGGTTACCGATACCCGATCAGGGCGAGCCCAGGCAAAGAAGTGTCGGTTTGGACTTATGCCGAAGAATGTCGCACCACGAACTTTTTCACAGGAATCCCCCGAAATATGGACGACATGGCCACCGTCGTAGGGTGAGCCGATTCGTGCCAGTATTGAACCATCCTCAAGCAGGCACACTGTGGGAATCGATTGTCCGTGTTCCCTCAAATGTTCAAGCAGCGGTTCATGAACGGGCGGCCAGAGTTCTCGAAGCCGATCGGTGGTTTTGGTTCGGAAGGCTTCCCGAAGTGCCGACAGGAGGTCCGGAACGAGGTGTTCCATTTTTGGACAAAGCGGCTGCGCCCCGGCTGCCTCCCATCCTTCCGTTAGCCCTTTTTGAACGTATTGGTTGATTGAACCGGTATAACTGAGGGCCTTTTTTCGCCATTCGATTTGAGGATTGGAGTGTGTTGATTTCATGGTTTTTGGGGGCTTCAGATTTACGATTTCCTGAAATCCGGCGGATAGATCCTGAACTTCTTTCATCACGGGGTACGGTTCCCGAAGGTTTACTTTCCTTTGTTTGTGGCGGTTCGAAGTTCAACCAGTGTCTCACTGATGACGACCGGGTCAAGGTCTTTTAACGGCAGGGCATTGGCAAGTTCGGCGGAAAAGGTGTCGTGTGGTTCCCCTTCCATGAACAGAAACTCCTTGAAGGAAAATCCCGCTCCCGTTTGGTAGGAAAAACCGGCCAGAACCCACGTTTTGGCAAAGTCGAGAAAACGCCAGAAGTACTTTCCCCTGGTCGGCTCCTGCATTGGCGCAAGCCCCCAGCCCAGAACCAAGAAGTTGCCGGTGATGTCGTTCATGTCCGGCTGAACTTCAAGATCGGGAATTTCGATGATGCGGTCTTTTGAAATCTTGCAGGTGGCGGATGGGATGATGGTTCGCTCCAACTGCGGAAACGGCTGTGAAATATAGTATTCGATGAAAATGAGAATCCACCGTTGGCGTTCCGACTCGTCGAGATGAAGCCGGTGGGCGAGTTTGAAGACGGCATCGTCGGGCATCGGGAACGGTTTGTCGTCACTGTCGCTGTACGAGTCGTCCTCGCTGACCCGAAACGTGCCGATGAACTGTGCATCCTTTGAAAAAGCGCGCCAAATCAGGCGTTTCGCGAGGTTGCCCGTAACTGGATTCCCCAGAATGTACTTCTCGAAGTCACCCCGCGCCCAGCTTCGACCGTTGACCAGCGCGCGTTCGAACCGCCGCGGCTGGACGTCCCTAATGAGCGTGACCTGTTCGATGAAAAGGGGCCATTCACGGGCTGCCGTCGCGGCGAGTACCGGGTCGTCGCTTTCCTCGATGGCGGGGAATCCGCGTTTCTTTTTTCCCTTGGCGTCGAGAACGACCGGTTTCAACTCCCCCGTCAGTTCGGCGGTGAATTGGCGCGGCCCGAAATCGAACACCCGCCGCCAATAACGACCCAGTCCCGCGTCGGGAATGATCCGGTCGTCGAGTTCAAAGGTTGAAAGCCCGCGTTCGGTGGCGATGCGTTCATAAACCGCTTTCGACTTTCTTGAAAAGACAACCGGTTGATGTCCGAGCGCGTGACGCTGAATGAAGGACAGCGCCGTCGGCGTACCGATAACGCCGAGGACGTCGAGCGCCGCTTCCGCGCGCTTGAGCCTGCCCGTCGCGGGCCAGTTCTGAATTGCCGTGGCAAGTTTCATCGCGGTGAAATCATTGCCCCAGGGGCCGAGCGCGAGCAGAACCCATTGGTCGTCCTTCCAGTTGGGCTTCGATTGCTGCCACATTTCAAAGAGCGCCCAGAGAAAATCGTTGAGCTGTGCGTTATCGAGTTTCTTTCCAATCTCGGCCCAGATCGGGTTTTTCAACGATTCGAAATAGTTTTCAACCGTGAGCGTTCGAAGTCGCGAGAGCAGGCCGACCACAAGCGAACGTTCCAGCGGCTGCCCTTCGACGGTCGGGCGAGGGAGTTCGCGAATGACGCACCAAGGTGGAAGAGCTTCTTGGGAAGCGGTACCCGAAAGGAAAGTCCCAAGCCATCCTTCATCAGTCGGGGAAAGTTTGGTTTCCACTGTGAATTCCGGAATTTTTTTGAATCGTTCAACCAGAGCGCGGACTTTTTGCGAGGCTTTTGAAACGAAGTAATCAAGTTTTTCCTGATTCCCGTCGGCGCCGAATTCAACGAGATATTGGGCTGCGTCGGGTGACAGCGGATCGTCCGACTCGATGAGGTCAACCAGGCCCGTGATGGTTTCAATCGGATGGCCTTCCAGCCAGAGGCGACCGATGAGGGGAAAACGTCCGGTCTGAAAAATGCGGAACATGAACGGGGCCAGTTCGGGGGCAACGACGGATTTGAGAAGAAGGGTACAGAGGTCTCGCGTATTGGGTTTCACGTATTCGGGTTGGGACAGAATCGACTGCTCCAGCACGTTCAACCCGTCCAGCCCGATATTTGAAAGCCACGCCGCGAATTCTTCCTTGTTCGTGACGGTGAATTGGAGCTTCCGGAAGTAGTGCAGGATCAGTTCCGGAGATTCCAGCGCGTAGATGAACGCCCGGACCAAGTGATTCCACGAAAACGGCGTTTCCTTGGCGAGTTCGCTGAAATCGTCGAGCCACCGTTGCACCACCAGGCGAGTTTCGGCGTCGAGTCCGGTGTCGCAGACCATTTCAAGACAAAAGGATGGCCGCTCGATTGCATTGGCCTGTGGAGGACTGGCGAGGAGCATCCGCTTGAGTTGTTTTTGAAGATTCTGAAACGCCTTTTTGTCGAGATAGGGAAGCCACCCGAGTCTGAAGCCGAAGGAAATCGCGGCCCGGAATCGGTAATCTTCAGCCTCATGGGACGCCTTCCACGGGGAAAGCAATTCTTCAACCTGAAACAGCTTGAAAAGCGCAATCCCCAAGACCTTCGGAAAGTCGAGATGTTGGTTCAAACGGTGAGCCACAAAGTCGTTCCACGGTTCGAGCGGTTGGCGACAGGCTTCGAGAATTTCTTCAACTGATGGAACTCGACGCGGTTCTTGAAACTTCGGGTTGGTAAAACATTCAAGCCAAAACCGTGCTTCTACCGGGTTCATCTCGGGCGTTATTTTTAAATGTTCTACAAAAATGGAGCGCCCCTCTGCGATGTAGGTCTGAAACCTTTTCAAGCCTTCCTCAAAGACAAACGGAGAGGCTATGGGCAGCTTTTTCTGCTTGTGCCGGTACGGCACACAGGGGAGTTTTCTCGGTTTGATCTTGACGTAACGCGCGGGTTCAAATTCTTGTTTGTTGGTCATTGGCCTTTGCTTTTCATTCAGCCCTTTCAATTGAGGAAGTTCGATGTTGAGCAATCAGGACTTCAACTGAGGAAGAGGCTGGGGTAGAAAATGATCATTGAAAATCTGAAGCCAGTTATGATGTTCCCCGTATGTCATTTGTGTCGGATGAACGATCCCGATCCTGCAATCCGCCGGGATAATGAACGGTCGGTCCTGTTGGTCACTGAAGGTATTGTCTTCACAAACCCGGAAAGATTTCAGAAATGAGCCGGTCCCGGTAAATGTGCCCCAGATAATTCGGCGACAATATTGAATCATTGCCGGATTCCCGATGAGATGCCGCGTGAAAGAATCAGCTCTCCAGGTCAACCGCTTTTGCAAGGCCGTTTCAAACTGCTTCAAATGAACTTCCCGAACCAGTCTCAGTTGTTCATTGAAGAGTTCCCATTCACGAAAAGCAATTTTCACTTTTTGCGAATCATCCTTTCTTACTGGTCGAGGGAATCTTTTCTTTCGTTTTCCATACTCGTTTGAAATGACCGGCCTGAAATTTAAGTCAATGGTGACAAGGACTTTTCTTGGTCCGAAGTCGAATGTTCTCACGCCTCGCGTGTCGAAGCCGCAATCTGGAATGGTTTGGAGGTCAAGTTCATGCAATTGGTGCCTTGGAATTTTCAGGTCCTCCGCGATGGAGCAGTAAACAGACCAAGCTTCCCCGTGTGAAAGCCCCATCGAATAAGGTAAAACCACATATTCCCGAATGTACGACAGGGCTGTTTTGGTGCCGATGGCGCGTAACAGGGTCATCGCGGCGGGATGCAGCGTGGTGGTATTCACCTGACGCAATTCGCGCAACTTTGCATTCATTTTTTGGACGGTGAAATCATCTCCCCAGAAGCCCAGTGCAAAGATCAAGCCTTGTGGGTTTTCAACAAAGCCTTTTCGCCCCCAGTTCTCAAGAACAGCCCAGAGAAAATCCTCCCATCTCGTTTTTCCGATGATTTGAACCAGCTTTTCAAAGAACGCACCGTGAGGAGCTTTCGTTTTATCAGGAGAAGAAACCCGCTGAAGCATCGTGAGGAAATCGCGGATCTGCGAAGCGTTAAGATGACGACCGCCGATTAAAATCTCTGGAAGTCCAGCGGGGACTGCATTTTCCGTGATTTTCCCGTTCCAGGTCCCGTAAACCAATCCCTGACGAAGCCAATCCGGCGTCGTTTCTTCATCAATAGGGAGGGGATCCTCAGGCTCTGGCAATTTCGTTCCCGAGATTCTGCACGCAACCTCGGCTGAGGCTGTCTGTAGTGCTTCCGCAAGGATCTCGGCGTGACCATTTCCCTTGAACATCAGAAGAAGGGGAATGGCTTCTTCCGCCAGCGGGTCGTCGTTCGTGACCATTTCGACCAATCCGAAGATGGTCTCGCGCGGATGGGTTTCGAGCCATTCCCGCGCCGGTTGCGCGAGTTCCGCCCGGCGGCTGATGCGGAATATCACCTGCGCCGCTTCCGGCGAATCCGCCTTATTCGCAAATGCCGCGACCATTTCCACGGTGTACCGACGCATGTAGTCGGGCCGGGACAGAATCGAGTGTTCCACCACGTCCAGCGCGGACAACCCCAAGAGCGCCAGCCAGTGCTTCACCTCGTCGGCGTTGTGAAGAAAAAGATTCAATCTTCGGAAAGCATCGGCGATGAGACTCGCATCGCCCATCGCGAGGACAATCCGCCGTACGCGATGGCGCTGAAAGTTCTTCAGGTTCGCACTTTCAAGACAAAGCCGGTTCAGCCAGTCCTCAACGACGGGCCTGATTTCATCGGTCAGGCCGAGTTCGAGGGAAAAGGGCGGATGCGCCGTGATGTCGTCGCTGTTTGAAGTCGCCGCGGAATGCCGCTGTGGCGGATGCTGAAAAACTATGGATCGATCCTCCGTACCATTGAAACAATTCCCGGTTGATGAGGACGTTATTATCCCCATCAACTTCCTTCGGGAAAATGTTTTTTTCAAGAACCTGACTACTTTCCTTTCGATGCGACGAAGGTCAGGTCAGCCAGCACTTCGCTGATGACAACCGGGTCAATGGTGTCCAGCGTGAGACTGGTATTCGAGGTGGGGTAGGCCCATTTATGGTGAGTACCTGAAATAAAAGCGCACCATTCCAGCGACTGGTCGGTCCATCCCTCCATCCACCCGATGGGAAGGCCCTGATATTTGACGACAGCGGTGACATTTGCCGCTGGAAACGCCTTGCTGTGGGAGTAGAAAAATCCCCCGTCCTCCGGCATTCCGCGCACCCACCCGCTTTTTTCAAGGGGGAAGACGATTGCCTTCCCGGGAATTTTTGTTGTGTTGAAGCGGAGGATTTGAGTCGTTCCTTTTTCGGCCGGATTCAGGCCGAAAATGGGCCGTCCGAGCTGTGGGAAGGGCGGGATGATTTCGTAGTCGCCAAAAAGTTGCCCCCACTCGGCGCGCTCGGATTCCGACATCTGCAATGGGTGAACGACTCCGACCATTGCGTCGGCCGAAAGCGAAAACGGACGATCTTCCACGGTGCTCAATGACAGATCTTCGGATACTCGAAACGTGGCTGTCATCCGTCCGTTATCGTCGAAGGTCGCCCAGAGAAGTTTCTGGGCAAAATTGATCATGAGCGGATGCCGGACAAACAGCAGTTCGAACGTTTCCGCCCGCCAGCGGCGTCCGGTGACCATCGCCTGTTCGAGGCGTCCGGCCTGAATGGCGGCGACCTCTGAAACCTGTTTCTTCAGCAGTTTCCATTCAGTAACGGCCTGCGCGGAAAGCGTCGGGTCGTCTTTTGAATTCGGTTTCGGGAGGTCGGTTTTGAGCTTCCCGTCCTCCTCGCGAATGCGCGGTTTCAGGTCGTTTCCGAGAATCATTCGAAACTGGCGCGGTCCGAAATCGAAAGTCCGACCGCCGCGCTCGTCGAGGTCGCAATCCGGGATGATCCGGTCCTCAAGGTCGGTGCGTGACAGGTTGCGATCCTTCGCGATGGCTTCGAGGCATTCCTGAGCCTTGGTTTTCAGCGCTTTGAAACTGATTTTCTCAGCGATGCCGCTGATCTGCATCAGGGCAATGTCCGAACCGATGGCCCGCAGGATTTCAAGGCCAATGACTGATCGGAAATGCTGACTTTCCCCCGGCCATTTCCGAATCATTGGCGTCAGTTTCAGGGCCGTCCGGTCGGTCCCGAGCAGTCCGAACGCAAGAAATGCCCAGCCGTCCGCGGCAACCATTCCGGCGTCCCCCCACGCTTCAAAAAGTCCCCAGAGAAAGTCGTCGCGGACTTCCGGGGCCAGATGTGTCCGGATGGCCGCAATCAACGGGTGAAGGCGCACCTCCATCAGCGTGGCGGTCTTCACGGATTGCAGAACGCCGAGAAGTCGAAGCATTTGGTCTTCGTTCAATTGGTACTCGCCCCATTTCAAAGGGGGGAGGTCCGTCGGAATGCACCAGGCCGGGAGATTCGAAGGTATTGGCCCGGTTTCGGCGAAGGCCGAGCGCAACCAGTCGGGCGTCGTTTCGTCGGTGAAGGCTTTGCCGCTACCCGGAGCCTCGTCCGTCAATATTTGACCTATCCGGTCGGAAATTTCACCGGGATGCTGACTGCTGAAATGGGCGATGATGGCGGTGAAGCCACGCCAGTGCAGACTGCGGAGTATCCGCGTCGCCGCCTCGCCCACTTTCCCCGGCTCATTCACCAGCGGGACAGCTCCGGCAATCGTTTTGACCGGATGGGCTTCCAGCCATTCCCGCGCCTCGCTCGGCGCTTTCGATTCCGCGAGGAGCCGAATCATTTCGCGGCCTACTTCCGGCGCGACCGCGCTTTCTCCGAACGTCTGGATGAGTCGGGCCGCCTTGAGCTTGTCGGATTCGTCCAGGATGGTAGTCGTAATGACATCAAGGGCATCCAGCCCCGTCACCAGAATCCAGCGGCGGATCAAATCAGGTGAATTCGTCTTCAAATTCATTCGTCGGAAATGACGAATGGCCAAATCCCGTTCACCAAGAGCAAAAACAGTATCTTCGAGATAGTTTTCAGGGGCAGGCGACCAATAGGAATACGGCCTCCTGGGTAAATCCGGCCAATCTTCCACGACTGGTTTCAAGAACTGCGCCATTTCGAGTTTTCGGGCCAGGAGGAAACACACAGGCGGCGTGTTATATGGATTTCGCGGAAACTGCGAAGTTTTGAAGGCCCTTTCCAGAACAGTTTTGAAGGCCGTCCACTCTTCCCAGGAAAGGAAGGGAATCACCACTCTTTCGAGTCCGAAAAAAAGGGATAGAACAAGTGAAAAACCGTAGGGAACGGCTTTGGGCAATTCAGTTTCAATGAGGTCGGTTGGCGGAAAGACCTTTGCAATTGGGACTCCCAGAAATTCAGGAATTGACCCCCTCAAAAGTCGCTTTTCCATGAAGTCAGACCATGGAGGTAAGGCTTCGTCCAGCGTTTCCTTTACCGTTTCAATTTGAAGTTCTTTTCTGGACTTTACCAGTTCGGGGTTTGTAAACAACTCCAGCCAAAGTCTTCCTTCTGCGGGTGACATTTCGGGGCCAAGTTTCAAAACTTTGGGATCGGCTCTCCATCCGGCATCCACGAAAACCTTGAACCGCTGAAGACAGTCGTCGATGTCGAACGGGCGCTCTTTCGGTTTCGATTTCGGCTTATGAACATAGGGGTCGAAACGTTTTCGGTATTTCTCCTCGATCGTGAGACGGCGTTCGACCGTGCCGTCCCACGTTTCGGGGCGAAAAACCGGAGTCGCCGTGGTTTCGTCGGTTTCGGAAGTTTTATTCTTCGCCACTGGCTATTTTCCTTTCGATGCCACGAAGGTCAGGTCGGCGAGCGTTTCACTGATGGCGACCGGGTCGATGTCGGCCAGTTTGAGCGCGTTCTTTTCTTCATAGTGCGGGTAGGACTGCGGCGTGCGAATGCCTTTCAGGAAAAAGCACTTCTCCATTTTTTGATCGTCCCAGCCGTCCATGTAGCCGACGGGGACGCCGTCGTATTCGACGACCGCCGTGACGTTCGCCCCGTAAAACGGCTTGGTGTGTGAGAAGAAACAGCCGCCATCCTGCGGAATCCCGCGCTCCCAGCCGAGTTTTTCAAGCGTGAAGACGAGCGCCTGCGGCGGAATTTTGATGGAGTCAAATCGGGTGATCATCTTTTGAGCGCCTTCCTTGCCTTCGAGGGCGAACAACGTCCGTCCGAGTTGGGGGAACGGCGGAATGATTTCGTAATCTCCGAACAGTTCGCCCCATTTTGAGCGGTCATCTTCGCCAAGATGCAGCGGATGGACGACACCGACCGAGGCAGCGGCATCCAGTGAATAGGAGCCGTCTTCCGCGTCGCTGTAGGACCGGTCCTCGGATACGCGAAACGTCGAGGACACTTTTCCTTGCGCGTCGTAGGTCGCCCAGACGAGTTTCTGCGCCAGATTCGTCATCAGCGGGTGGCGCACAATCAACAGTTCGAAGGCTTCCGCCGACCAGCGGCGTCCGGTGACCATCGCCTGTTCCAGTCGTACGGCCTGAATCTTCGCCACTTCGGCGACCTGCTTCTTCAACAGCTTCCATTCGGCGACGGCCTGCGCGGACAGCGTCGGGTCGTCCTTCGCGTTCGGTTTCGGAAGATCGGGTTTGATTTTGCCGTCGGCTTCGCGAATGGCTGGTTTGAGGTCGTTGCCGAGCAGCATGCGGAACTGGCGCGGTCCGAAATCGAAGGTCCGACCGCCGCGTTCGTCGAGGTCGCAGTCGGGCACGATGCGGTCTTCGAGTTCCGCGCGCGTCATTCCTCGGTCGGACGCGATGGCTTCCATGCATTCCTGCGCCTTGGTTTTCAGTCCCTTGAACTTCACCTTTTGCGCGATGCCGTTGATCTGCATCAGCGCGGTGTCGGTCCCGATGGCGCGCAACACATCCAGGCCCGTGACCGCGCGGGCGTGCTGCGACTCGCCCGGCCAGGCGCGTACGAGGGGCGCGAGCTTGAGCGCGGCCGCGTCGTGTCCGAGCAGGCCGAGCGCGAGAAACGCCCAGCCTTCCTTCGACGCCGCGCCGTCGGCCTGCCAGCCTTCGAACAGTTTCCATCCGAAATGATCGCGGACCAGCGGCTCGACGTGTTCGCGAATTCCCGCGATGAGCGGATGTGAAAGTGAATCGCGAATGGAGGCGGCCTTCACCGTTTGTAAAACACCGAGGAGGGCCGTGATCTGCGTATCGTTCAATTTGAACTCACCGATGGTCAGTGGCGGGAGGGCGGCGAGTTCAAGCCAGCCGGGAAGCTTCGCGCCTTTTTTGCCGGATTCAGCAAGCGCGTCGCGCAGCCACGGAGGCGTGGTTTCTGGCGTAAACGCGGCGTACTGTTTTTCGACGTAATCCACGACCAGCGCGCGAACTTTTTCCTTCACTTCCGCCGGGGACTTGTCGGCGAACGAGGCGATGACCTCGGCGTACCCACGTCGTTTCAATCCGCGCAGAAAATCAACCGCGGCGTCGGCGAGCTTGCCGCGTCCCGCCGCCACGGGAATCAGTCCGACGATGGTTTCAACCGGATTGTTCTCAAGCCATTCGCGGGCCTGACGCGGGGCTTTCGATTCAAGCATCAGCCGCAGCATCACCGGCGCGACTTCGGGGCCGATGATGCTGTCCGCAAAAGTCTGAACGAGCTTCGCCGCTTCGTCCTTTTTCGTCACTCCGAGCAGTGAGTTTTCAAGGTAATCGAGCGCATCGAATTGCGTTATTGCCAGCCACTCTTGAACGTAGCCCTCCTCGTTCAGATGAAGTTTCAACCGGCGGAAGTGATGTTCAACCAGCTTCGGGTCGCGCAGGGCAAAAACGTATTCCTGAATCCGGTGGTAGTGGGTATGGTCCCAAGATTTGTCCTTTGAGTAGGTGTCGTCGGGAATGTTATCGATGACCGGTTTGAGCACATCGGACAAACCGAGGATTCGGGCGAGGTAGAAACATAACGCCGGGGCTTCGTAGTAGTTTTTGGGGAAGAATGCGTTTTTTAGAATGTTTTTAAGGTCGGTTTTGCAGGCTTCCAATTCCTCGATAGTCATTCTTGAAAAGACACTTCCCTTGAATCCGGAGCCAAGCATCCCTGTTATGTGATTGAGGTCGTAAGTGCTCGGTATCGGGATTGGCTTTAGGAGATCCTCAAGCGGGAAAAGCTTGAAACAGATTGGCGCGGGAAAAACGTGGTTTATCAAAAACGTTTTCAGTCGATTGGAAAGAAATTCCGGCCAACTGACCAGTGGTTCATCCATTGCGGTCCGAGCCGCGTTGACATCCGGTGGTGCGGGCTGATTTTTGTTCGCTTCCGGTGAAGAAAAGAGTTCAAACCAAAAACGCGCTTCTTCGGAAGAGATTGACCAGTCAATGGCCAGGAGGTAGGGCTTTCTCCCGTAAATGTGATTTGCCGATTTCCAGAATTTTTCGAACCGCTCTACACATTTTTCGAAGTGAAACGGGCGTTCCTCAAGTTTGGGCAGTGGCTGATGAACGTATGGTTTGAAGAAATCCAGTTCATCTGGGTTGAACAGGAGTTCCCGGCGAAATGAACCGTCGGCTGGCAGCGCCACCACTGGAGCGACCGGTTCGGGCGCGGTTTCGACTGGCGGGGCGGGTGCTGCTTCGGCGGGTGCGGGTTTCGCTTCGGTCTTTTTCTTCGGCGTCGGTGTCGTCGCGGCGGAACCGGTCGTCGTTGTGGCGGAGGCCGTTCCCGAAGCGGTGACTTCGGCGTACCCCTTCTTTACTTTTTCCGAAATCAGTTTGTCGGCGGCTTTTGTGGCTTCGGCATTGGAGGCGAATTCCTTGGTCTGCGTTTGACCCGCCGTGCCGACCCGTCCGTAAACGACGGTAAAAGAATTGTCTTCGACGGTAATCCGCCAGAATTTATTCGATGAACCTTCTGAAAATTGAAATTCCCGAGTGGACATGTGAAACCTCGGCTGACTGAATTGTGACGTTCAATGCACCGGGGAACGCTGCCCCCCGGTGGAAGAATCGATATCAGCCAAGATTCACGTTTTTCGAGGGGGGAATTCAATACCTTTGTGGGACGCCCAGTACGCACCGCACCGTATCGCGGGCGATGAGCATTTCCTCGTCGGTTGGAATGACGTAGGCCGCGACCCGCGCGTCGTCGGGGCTGATTTTTCCTTCCACCCGTTTGACGTGCTTCGCATTGCGTTCCGGATCGAGCGAAATGCCGAACCAGTCGAGTCCTTCGCAGATTCTGGCGCGAATGTCCGGCGCGTTTTCGCCGATTCCGCCGGTAAAGACGATGGCGTCGGCCCCGCCGAGCGCCGCGAGATAGGCCCCGATGTATTTCTTGACCCGGTAGCAGTAAATCTCGATGGCGAGCTTGGCGCGACGGTCGTCGTGTTCGCGGGCTTCGTCGAGAAGGTCGCGCATGTCGTTGGTCAGCCCCGAAATTCCGATTAAACCTGACTGTTTGTTGAGCAGCGTTTCGACTTCGCGGGCGGTCAGTCCTTCCTTTTCGGAAAGGTAATCCACGATGGCGGGGTCGAGATCGCCCGCGCGCGAACCCATGACGAGTCCTTCGAGCGGGGTGAATCCCATCGAGGTATCCCGCGAGTCGCCGCCTTTAATCGCGCACATCGAACTTCCGTTTCCGAGGTGCATGACGATGAGGTTGGCCTGTTCGCGTTCGATGCCGAGCATCTGGCGGTAGCGATAGTTGACGTAGCGGAATGACGTACCGTGAAACCCGTAGCGGCGGACCTTGTGTCGGCGGTAGACCTGATAGGGCAGGGCGTAAAGGTAGGCTTTTTCCGGAAGCGTCTGATGAAACGCAGTGTCGAAGACCGCCACCTGCGGCAAGCCGACGCCGAACACGGTCCGGCAGGCCATGATGCCTTTCAGGTTGGCGGGATTGTGCAGCGGGGCGAGTTCGATGCAGGCTTCGATGTCGTGGAGTACGAGATCGTCGATGAGCGTCGAGTGGGTGAAATGCTCGCCGCCGTGGACGACCCGATGGCCGACCGCGTGGATGTCGGCCACGCTTTGAATTTCCGGAACGTGAGCCTCGCCCGACGTGACCCAGCGGATGATGTGTTCGACCGCCTGGCGGTGATCGCGAATCGCCGCGGTGGTCCGTTTGGGAAGCTCGCCCGCCGTGCGGAACGTCATGAGCGCCTCGCCTCCGACCCGTTCGATTTCACCGGAGGCCAGCCGCCGGTCGGCGTTGGCTTCGATGGCGTCGAGGTCGGTGGCGATGAGTTGAAATTTGACGGATGAACTGCCGCAATTCAGAACGAGGATGTGCATTCTGGGTTTTTCCGGAGGAGGAATCTGGAAGGCTGAATGTGGTTCGTGCGATTCCGACTGTAGCATCCGATGCCACAAGGAGAAAAAATGTCCCGACCGAATATCGCTTCCGCGCAGGTGGTGGTCGCCTGCGAAGATTTCGACGCCACCTTTGCCTTTCTGACCGAACGGCTCGGTTTTCGCGTGGATGCCATTTTCCCCGCCGATGCGCCGACCGTGGCGAACGTATCGGGGCATGGACTGGTCCTTCGTCTGGAAACAGCGGAGCAGTCGTGGCCGGTCACGGTTCGCATTACCGCCAATCCGACCGAATTTCCGGAAGCCAAAAACGGAAAAATCGCTGGTCCGGGCGGTTTGCGGGTGGTGATCGTTCCTGAACGGAGCGAACCAGTCATTCCGGAGGGAGAACAGAAATTCATCGTGACCCGGTTCGAGGGAGAAGACGGGTGGGGCGTCGGGCGCGCCGGGATGTTGTACCGCGATCTGATTCCCGGTCGGCTCGGCGGACGTTTCATAGCCTCCCACATCCGGATTCCGGAAGGCGGCCCGGTGCCGGATTACGTCCACTTTCACAAAGTCCGGTTTCAGATGATTTTCTGCAAAACAGGCTGGGCGCGACTGGTTTATGAGGATCAGGGCGAGCCGTTCATTTTGAACGCGGGCGATTGCGTGTTGCAGCCGCCGGAGATTCGCCACCGCGTCCTCGAAGCCTCGGCGGGACTGGAAGTGATTGAAATCGGCTGTCCGGCGATCCACGAAACGCTCGCGGATCATGAATTGACCTTGCCGACGGACGACTTTCGACCGGACCGACAATTCGGTGGGCAGTGGTTCGTCC
Source organism: Blastocatellia bacterium NZW_1522 (assembly GCA_039793685.1). Taxonomy (GTDB): domain Bacteria; phylum Acidobacteriota; class Blastocatellia; order Chloracidobacteriales; family Chloracidobacteriaceae; genus JAAFHI01. The sequence continues at coordinate 24,163 of JBDRAL010000035.1, read as the reverse complement.
GGTTCGTGGCCGATGAAACGCCGTGGATGCCGGTCGGCGACGGCGCGACGGAGTATCGCGAGACGGGAATCCGGGAGGGAACGGTCGGCCTCGCGGGGGCGCGGGTGATCCGGTCGGTCGAGGGCGGAGTCATCGCCAGACGGCACGACGGGGAGTTCTATTTCCTTTTTCTATTAAAAGGATCTGCCGTCCTCGACGCCGGGCAACACGGCCGTCATGAACTTGTGGAAAACGACACGGTGGTGATTCCTTCCGGAACGGTCTTCACGCTTGAAACCGGAACCGTCTTCGAGGCGCTGGAAGTGACGTTGCCGGGTTAAAGAAAAACGGGCGCGCTGGAAGCGCGCGCTCCTTCATTCCTCAACTTTCTTGCGGAGTTCCTTGATCTGTCCCCGGCGGGTTTTCGATTCCACCCGGCGTTCCTTCGACGCGGCGCTCGGTCTTGTGGCGCGGCGTTTCGCGCGGACAATCGTGGCCTTCCGGATGAGTTCACGCAATCGGTCGAGGGCGTTGTCGCGGTTCTGTTCCTGCGTGCGGTATTGCTGGGCTTTCAAAACCACCACGCCGTCCTGCGTGATGCGCGAGTCCTTCATTTCGAGCAGGCGGGTTTTCAGAAACTCCGGCAGCGACGAGGCCCGGATGTCGAACCGCAGATGAATCGCGGTCGAAACCTTGTTGACGTTCTGCCCGCCCGCGCCCTGCGACCTTATGGCCGTCATTTCGATTTCATTGAGCGGGATAGTGATGTTTTCATTGATTTCCAGCATATCGTGATTTCTTCCCCGTCGTTTTTTTCAAACTTTTTCGTCCGTTCCCGATTCCCATTCGCGTGAATTTCTTGAACAGATTATTGAAGGAGAAAGATTACACCATGAAGAAATTTGCCGCTTTTTTGATGCTCATCGGAATTTTTATGACCGGAATCGCCTGCAATCGTTCGTTCGCCCAGCGGCGGATGCCGCCGGTCACGCCGGGATTGACTCGACAAACCTTTCCCGTTGACGGTCTGGAGCGCGAGGCCCTCGTCTACGCACCGAACACGATTCCGGGAAATGGCGCGCCGCTCGTCCTCATCTTTCATGGACACGGCGGCAACATGCGCTTCTCGGCGCGCAAGTTCGCCATTCATCAGCACTGGCCGGAGGCGGTCGTTCTTTACATGCAGGGCATTCCGACCCAGACGATGAACGACCCCGAGGGATCGCGAAACGGATGGCAGAACCGCGCGGGCGTCAATGGCGACCGCGATCTGAAATTCTTCGATGCGGCGGTGGCGTGGGCCAAAAAGAACTACAAAATCGACCCGAATCGGATTTTTGTCGGCGGACATTCGAACGGTGGCGGTTTCACCTATCTTTTATGGCAGGAACGGGCGCGGGAAATCGCGGCGTTCGCTCCCTGCTCGGCGGTTTGCGCCGCTGCGCCCCGTTTGACGCCCCGCCCGGCGCTCGTGATCGGCGGGGAGGGGGACCCAATCGTGAAAACCGAAAACCAGCGTCGCACGGTGGAAGCTCTGGCTGGAACCAACAAATGTTCCGCCCCCGGCGGCGCGTGGGCGATGGGATTTCACCAGTACAAATCCGCAATTGGGGCCGAACTCGAAGTCTACGTCCATAATCAGGGACACGGTTTGCCTGACGACGCGGGGGAACGGATGGCCCAGTTTTTCGTTCGCCAGTCTTTGCGAAAATAGGCTGATATTTCGGGAAAACGGAACGCAGTCCAACGGCAACGAACGCCCGCTTCGGCGGGCGTTCGGGTTTATAAGGCAACGTTTTCATAGCGGGGTTCGTCCCGTGTGCGGACGTTGCGCCGGTGGCTCTTGACCTTTGAAATAAATTCCGGCGGCAGTGCCAAAGTATTTCCGATTTTCGATTGAAGACTTTAGATTTGGAAAGCGGGGCCGACCGGATTATCGCGCTCCGCGCCTTTCGCGCCTCAATCGAAAATCTTCAATCGAAAATAAAGAAATGAATCGGGGTTGATATGGGACAGGCACGCTGGAAAGTACTGGTTTTAAGTCTTCTGCTCGCGGTTGCCACGCTGACGGCGAAGGCACAGGATGCAGTCAGCGCGTACAACGAGGGTAACAAGGCGCTCGGCGCGGGACGCAACGAGGACGCCGTCCGGTTTTACACGCAGGCGATCCAGCTCAAGGCTGACTTCGCCGAAGCCTACAACTGGCGCGGCTGGGCCTACCGCTCGCTGGGCCGCTTCGATGATGCGTTTCAGGATTTCAACCAGTCGATAAGGTTGAAACCCACCTACGCGATGGCCTTTCACAACCGGGCCTACGCAAATGACGACATCGGGAAATACGACGAGGCGGTCAAGGATTACACTGAAGCGCTGCGGCTCGATCCGAAACTGGTTGGCGTTTATAACAATCGCGGGCTGTCCTACAGCGCGATGGGCAAATATGACGAGGCCATCCGCGACTTCAATGTTGCGCTTCAGAAAAATCCGAAGGACGTGACGACGCTCGTCAACCGGGGAACGGCATACTCCGCCAAGGGCGATTCGGTGAAGGCCATCGCCGACTTCGATCAGGCGATCCTCATCGAGCCGAACAACGCCACCGCGCGCACTTCGCGCGGACTGGCGCTTTATGGAACCGGAAAGTACGACCGGGCGCTGCTCGATTTCGACAATGTTCTAAAGCAGGACCCGAACAACGCGAACGTCTACAGCCACCGGGGCTACACCAACAGCGCGCTTCAGAAGTTCGACAAGGCGGTCAGCGACTTCAACGAATCCATTCGGTTGAACCCCAAGAACGCGGCGGCTTTTTCCGGACGCGGGTTCGCCCGCTACCAGATGAAGGATTACGACCTCGCCCGGAAGGATTTCGACGAGGCGATCAACCTTGATCCGAAAACAGCGAAGACCTTCTGCTACCGGGCGATGACGGCCTACAACCTCGACCGTCCGGCGGATGCCAACCGCGACTTCAACCAGTGTTTCGCGCTCGACCCGGGGCTCCGCAAGCAGTACGACAAGGCCGCCACTGAAATGGCGACCAAGGCGGGCGGCGGCACGCAGCCGACTTCTTCAACAAATCCGACTTCCGATCCCGGTGATCAGCCGACCACCCGTGGCGGTTCGACGCGTCCGCGGACGAATCCGCCCTCCGATTCCGGCGACCAGCCGACGACGCGCGGCGGTTCCACGCGCCCGCGCTCAAATCCGACTTCCGACCCCGGTCCGACCACACGTCCCGCTGATCCGCCGGTTTCGGGCGGACGGAGCATGGCCGATGCCGACGCGGCGCTGGCCTCGGGTGAGTCCCAGTCGGAAGCGGGTGATTTTCGCCGGGCGCTGGCGAATTTCGACCGGGCCTATGAACTCGGGCTTCGGTCCTCCCGGTTGTACACGGGACGGGGCGCGGCTTATCGGAATCTTCAGGAATTCGAGAAGGCATTGAACGATCTGGATGAGGCGGTCCGGCTCGACCGTCGCAATGCGCGGGCCTATTTCGAGCGTGGAGAGTGTTACGCCGCGCAGGATCAGCCGGAGCGGGCGGTGGCGGACTTTTCGGACGCGCTCCGCAACACCAGTGACCCTGAATTTCGCGGGAACGCCTTCTTCCGCAGGGGGCAGGTCGGATACAAGCTGGGCCAATACCAGCGGGTGATCGAGGACGCCACCGAGTCGCTGACGGCAAATCCGAACCGCGCGCGCGCCTACGCGGTGCGCGGACTGGCCAAACTTCAACTCGGTCGGACGGCCGACGGCGATTCGGATTTGAAGCGGGGCTATTCTATTGACCCGTCGTTGCGGGATGAATACGAGCCGCTGGCGCAGGCCGCGCGGGGCGGGCGTCCGGCGACGCCTTCAACCGGCGGAAATACCGGTTCAAATCAGGGATCGAACACCGGAAGTCCGAATTCGGGTGGAAATCCCGATCCCGGAAACGGCTCGACGGCACCCCGCAACACGCCACCGCGCGCCGAGCCGCCCGTGAACGTGGACAATACCCAGCTTCTGAACTTTCTCCAGGCCATCCGGCGGGGCGATGAAATCACCGTCGGCAACATGCTTCGGCAGGGAATGCCGCCGAGCGCGCAGGCCGCGAACGGCATGACGGCGCTGATGGTTGCCGCCGACGCGGGGATCGACAGGATCGTGAAACTGCTGCTTCGATACGGCGCGGACCCGCTCGTGGGCGACCCGAACGGGATGACGGCCCTGATGTACGCCGCGCGGGGCGGCCACGACGACACGGTGGGCGCACTGCTCAACACCCGGCGCGACGTGAACGCCCAGGACAATAACGGGATGACGGCCCTGATGTACGCCGCGCGGGGAGGCCATCGTGAAACCGTTCTGGTACTCCTCGGGGCGCGTCCGAACGTCAACCTGCGCAACTCGAATAATGAGACCGCTTACGGGCTTGCCAGAAAGAATTCTCATGGCCAGACCGCCGATGCGATCCGGGCGGCGGGGGGACAACAGTAGTTAGCAGATAGCAGTTAGCGGTTAGTGGGCGGAAGCAGGTTACGGGGCATTTTTTTGGATTACTCGAAACTGATCGCCGGTCACTAACCGCTAACTGCTAACTACTAACGGCTAGCCCTTGGCCACTGACGAACGACGGTTGGGGGTTGTTTCGCGGAAAACAGTTCTGCTAATTAGGCAGCTTGGTTTGCGGCCAGCGCTCCGGCCTCATCCAAGCCATTCCGTTCACAAGCGAGCTTTCGATGGGGATTGACCAGTCCCGACCAGTTCCGATTCTCGACCTTTCCGCGCAGTACTCGAATCTCAAGGATGAATTCCAGTCGGCGGTGACCCGGATTCTCGAATCCGGGCAATTCATTCTCGGCCCGGAAGTGGCCCGGTTCGAGGAGGAAATCGCCGCGTTTCTGGGCGTCCGGCACTTCATCGGACTGAATTCCGGAACGGACGCGCTCGTCATCGCCTTGCGCGCGCTGGGAATCGGTCCCGGCGACGAGGTCATCACCTCGCCCTTTTCCTTTTTTGCGACGGCGGAATCCATCAGCCTGGTCGGCGCGACGCCGGTGTTCTGCGACGTCGAGGAAGAAAGTTTTAATCTTGATCCCTCGCTCATCGAGGAAAAAATCACCCCCCGGACAAAGGCGATCATGCCGGTGCATCTGTTCGGGCGTCCGGCCGCGATGGCCCGCATCGTTGAAATCGCCGAAAAACACGGATTGAAGATTGTCGAGGATGCCGCCCAGGCCATCGGCGCGGCATACCAGCCAACCTGTGCGAACTGCGCCTGCGCCGAGGCGACGCGCGACACTCTGGCCGGGAAGTTTTGCGGCTCGATAGGAGCCTTCGGCGCGTTTTCGTTTTACCCGACGAAGAATCTCGGCGCGTATGGCGACGCGGGCGGGCTTTCGACGAACGACGACGGGCTGGCCGAACTGGCCCGCAAGCTGCGGACACACGGCTCGCTCAAGGCGTACCACAATGAAATTCTGGGCTACAACTCCCGGATGGACGCCCTTCAGGCGGCGATCCTGCGTGTGAAACTGCCCCACATCGCCGACTGGAACGCGGCGCGGCGACGGGTGGCCGCGCGATACAATGAACTCCTCGCGGGAGTGGACGGCGTGACCACGCCGAACGACCCGCCGGGGCATGTATTTCACCAGTACACCGTGCGGATTTCCGGCGGTCGGCGCGACCGGTTGAAGGACGCGCTGGCGGCGGAAGGCGTGGGGACGATGGTTTACTATCCGATTCCGCAGGATGAACTGCCCGTTTACGCCGGAAAATTCCCCCCGAATCCGGTCAGCCGGAAACTGGCGGGCGAGGTTTTGAGCCTGCCGATCTGGCCCGAAATCCCGGACGCCGTTCAACGGCGCGTGACGGAAGCCCTCGGCCGCCAGTTGCGGAATCTGGACTGAATACCCCGAACTTTTTGAATCTGGACGTTTTATGGAATCCGTTGACCAGACGCTCATGGCGGAAGACCGCGAGGGGCATCATTCCGAATCCAGGGCGGTTTTGACCATCGAGCCGTCGCGTGGGTGGGTTGCCCTCCGGCTGGGTGAGGTCTGGGCCTACCGGGAACTGCTGTATTTTCTGATCTGGCGCGACATCAAGGTTCGCTACAAACAGACCATGCTCGGGGCGGCGTGGGCGGTCCTTCAACCGTTGTTCACGATGGTCGTGTTCAGCATCTTTTTCGGTCGGCTCGCCAAAATCCCGTCGGACGGCATTCCTTACCCGTTGTTCTGTCTGACGGCGCTGGTTCCGTGGATGTTTTTCGCCAACGGACTCGGCCAATCCTCCAACAGCGTGGTCAACAGCGCCAACCTGATTTCAAAGGTCTATTTCCCGAGACTGATCATTCCGCTTTCGAGCGTACTGGGCGGGTTGGTGGATTTTGCCGTCGCCTTTGCCCTTTTGGGGATCATGATGGCCTTTTACCGGGTGTCGCCGACGGTCAATCTGCTCTGGTTGCCGGTGTTTCTGGGACTGACGATCATCAGTGCCCTTGGCGTCGGGCTGTGGATGTCGGCGCTGAACGTACAATATCGGGACGTCCGGCACGTCGTCCCCTTTCTGACCCAGATCTGGATGTTTCTGACCCCGATTGCCTATCCGAGCAGCCTGCTTTCGGAAAAATGGCGTCTTCTTTATTCACTCAATCCGATGACCGGCGTGGTCGAGGGATTCCGGTGGGGAATGCTCGGGGCGTCCACGTCGCCCGGCCGGATGGTGTTCGTTTCGGGGCTGGCGTCGGTGCTGGTGCTGATCTCGGGCGCGTTTTACTTCAGACGGATGGAAAAGAATTTCGCCGATCGGGTGTGACGGTCCCCGCGCGGGGGATTCGGAGCGGCGGAACGGTTCAAGGAAATTTTCACGTTTTTCAGAAAGTCGGAATCATGGGCGACACGGCGATTTCAGTTCAGGGCGTGGGAAAAAAGTACCTGCTCGGAGAAAAGGCGGAGAATCAGGGAACCCTGCGGGAAGCACTCATGCGGACCGTCCGTTCTCCCTTGGCGCCGATTCGCCGGAAACTGAGCCGTGGCGATGACGGCCCTGAAGAATTCTGGGCGCTGAAGGACGTTTCCTTCGAGGTAAAAAAAGGGGAAGTGGTCGGCATCATCGGCCGGAACGGGGCCGGAAAGAGTACGTTGCTGAAAATTCTTTCCCGGATTACCGAGCCGACCGAGGGAAAGATCGAAATCCACGGACGGGTCGGTTCACTGCTTGAAGTCGGGACCGGTTTTCACCCGGAGCTTTCGGGACGGGAAAACATTTTTCTGAACGGCGCGATTCTCGGCATGCACCGGACGGAAATCGCCCGCAAGTTCGATGAAATCGTGGCTTTCGCCGAGGTCGAGCGTTTTCTGGACACGCCGGTCCGGTTTTATTCGAGCGGGATGTACATGCGGCTGGCGTTTGCCGTGGCGGCCCATCTCGAACCTGAAATTCTCATCATTGATGAAGTTCTGGCCGTCGGGGATTCGGGTTTTCAAAAGAAGTGCCTTGGCAAGATGGAGGATGTCGCTCGCCACGGCCGGTCGGTCCTGTTTGTGAGTCACAACATGCAGGCGGTCGCCCGGCTGACTTCGGAATGCGTGGTTTTAAAGGGCGGCCAGGTGGCCTATGACGGACCGACGCCCGGCGGCATTCAGTGTTACAACGATGTCATGGGGAGAAATGCCGAGCGTACCGGGCGCTATCAGGCGCCGGGTGATGCCACCGGCAACCGGGTCGAGTGGATTCAGGTGAATGCTTCCGGCGGGGACGGGCTTCATTTCTGGGGTGATGAACTGGAAGTCGAGTTTGGCCTCGAAATTGTCGAGCCGAACGGCAACCTGACCTTTTCCTTCCAGATTTGCGACGACCAGCGGCCGGTTTCCCACTTCTGGTTCGGGCGGACGGAGTATTCGATGGACGTTCGCCAGTTTTCGCTCAGGGAAGGTCATTACCGGTTTTCCTGCCGGATTCCGAAATGCCGGTTGTACAGCGGGCACTACACGCTGACCGTCTGGCTGGCCGACCGGCGGTCCAACCAGATTGTCGAGACGATTTCGGAAGTCTGCCGATTCGAGATTTCAATGGAGAAACAGATCCGGGAAGAGTACGACTGGGCGGAGGGCGTCTGCCTGTATCTTGAAGACGCCGAATGGACCGGTCCGATTCCCGACGCCGCAAAACAATGAAACTGCTGAAACGACAGATCCGCCGGACGTTCAACCGGTTCGGGCTTGACCTCGTGCGGCTTCAGCCACGCCCGGCCACGAACCCGGACCAGCAGGTGGTTGAATTTCCCTGTGATTTCACGCCACGGGACATCGCCATCATGGAGCGGGTCCTGCCCTACACCATGACCAGTCCGGAACGGCTTTTATCGACCGTTCAGGCGGTCCGGTACGTCACGGAAAACCGGATTCCCGGCGATTTCGTCGAATGCGGGGTCTGGCGCGGCGGGAGCGTGCTGGCCATGCTGCTCACCCTGCTCGAATACGGCGTGACCGACCGGAAAATTCACCTTTTCGACACTTTTGAGGGGATGACCGAGCCGACCGAGGCGGACCGCGACTTCACCAACGAGGATGCCGCCGCCATTCTCGCCCGGACCGAGCGCAAGGTGGGCATGAATGTCTGGTGTATCGCTACCGAGCAGGATGTCCGCCAGACGGTTTCCATCGCGGGGTATCCGGCGGAGAACATCCGGTTCGTCGTGGGGGATGTTTTGAAGACCATCCCGGAGGCGGCCCCGGACCGGATCGCCCTCCTGCGACTCGACACTGACTGGTATGAATCCACCCGGCATGAACTGATTCACCTTTATCCCCGATTGACGCCGCAGGGGGTGTTGATTATCGACGATTACGGGTTCTGGCAGGGTGCGCGGCAGGCGACCGACGAATATTTCGCGACCCTCGACGCCAAGCCCCTCCTGCACCGGAGCGATTACACGGGCCGCTGTTGCGTCAAGCCCGCCTGATGAAACGGGACGGCCATGAAGGTTTTATTCTGCACGTTCGACGGTCCGGGTTACACAGGCGGCCCGAACAGTTGGCTTCGGCGGCTGGTTCTTTTTCTGCGTGAACGGGGCGTGACGGTCCGGGTGCTGGTGTTCGTCAACGCCGAATTCGGTGAGACGGACTTCTCTGGGTTTCCGCTGGTGGCCGACTTCGAACGCGTCGGGGTAGATTTTCGGCGGTTTTACTGGTGGGAAAGCACCGAGGATCGCATCCGGTGGATTTTTCGCCAGGTAACGGACTTCGGCCCGGATCTGTTCGTGCCGAACATGGTCATTGCCGCGTTTTGGGCGGCCCGGTGGGTTCGCGAGGCTGGGATACCGACGGTCGGCGTCCTTCATTCCGACGACGAGTTCCACCATGCGTTGCTTGAGGTGTTCGTTCATGGCGACCCGCGCTGGCGGATAACCGATCTGGTGTGCGTTTCGCGTCACCTTGAAACCCTCGCGGCGGCCCGACCGACCGACACGCGAATTCATCGGATTCCCTATGGGGTCCCGCGTCCCGAAACGGAGGTCGCGGAAGGTCCGTTCCGGATGCTTTATGTCGGACGCCTTGAGGAAGAACAGAAACGGATTTCGGACGTTGCCCGCGCCATGTGCCGGGCCGCGCGCGAGTGCGACGTGACCGGGGCCATCGCCGGAACGGGCAATGCCCGCGCCGATGTGGAACGGATTCTGCGAACCGAGGGCGACGGGCGCGTCGAGTTGCTGGGACTGGTGGACAACGCGACCATCCAGTCGCTGATGGCCCGGTTTCAAGCGCTGGTGCTGCTCTCGGATTACGAGGGATTGCCGATTGCGCTGATGGAAGCAATGGCCACCGGCCTTGTACCTGTTTGCACCCGGATGGGCAGCGGCATTCCGGAACTGGTCGAGGACGGCCAGACGGGAATTCTGGTCGAGGACCGCGAGGCGGGGTTTGTTCGCGCCATTCGCCGACTGATCGAACATCCCGACGAGCGCCGTCGGCTTTCGCGTGGCGCGCGGGAGAGGGTCTGTGACGGCGAGTATGCCCAGGATCGCTGTCAGGCGGCGTGGTTGCGCCTGATTTCCGACCTCGGCGCGTCGGCGAAACCCATTTCCGGCCCCCTCGGGCCGCCGGGGGCGTCGTGGCGGTTGAAACTGCCCGCGTCCGATCCCCGATTCTCACGGGAAGACACACGCGAACTTCCTCTGTTTCGGCGGCTGATCGGTATCGGACGGGCGAAACTGGGATCGGCGGGACGAAAACTCGGAGTCACCAAAAGGTAAAAGACGGGGATCATGCTGGAACGAAAAAGTTATGTACAGCGGCCGGGATACACGCCGGCTTCACCGCACGAGGCATTCATCGTGCCTCTGCTCAAGCGTGAAATCGACGCGCTGCTGGACGGCCTGACCGCGCCGAGGCCCGGCGTGTCGCAAGTCCTCGACGTGGGGTGCGGCCGCCAGCCGTTTCGGGAAGTCCTTGAAGAACTCGGCTATCGGTATTTCTCGACGGACGTGGAACAGAATCCCGAAGGGACCACCCACTTCATCTGCGAAATCGACCGGCCACTGCCGTCCGCGCTGACCGGGGCGGGGAGCTTCGACCTGATTTTCTGTACCGAGGTTCTGGAACACGTCGCCGACTGGGACGCCACCTTCGCCAATTTCGGTTCCATCCTCAACCGGGGCGGGAAAGTGCTTTTAACCTGCCCTCATTTCTACATGCTGCACCTCGAACCGCACGATTTCTGGCGTCCGACGCCCCATGCCTTCAGGTTTTTCGCCGACCGCCACGGGTTCGCGGTTCGTCAGGCGAAAACGGCCGGGGATGCGTGGGACATTCTTGGAACGGTGCTGGCGAGTACCTATTCACAGCCGAAGTCACGGACGTTCTGGTCGCGTTTCGTCAATCGCTGTTACTGGACGCTCCACCGGGCCGTTCTGAAATCGCTGACCGACGGAAGTCTGCGGCGTAACGTCAGCATCGAAAGCCGTTTTACGCTGTACCAGTCCAATATCGTCCTTCTCGAAAAGCAATGAGATTCGGGTTTCTTTCAACGATGGAGGGCATGGCCTGGGGCGGCAGCGAGGAGCTGTGGAGTCAGGCGGCGCTCCGGCTGGCGGCGGCGGGGCATTCGGTCCGGGCCAATGTCGCCCACTGGGAGCCGCTTTCGCCGCGCGTGACGGCGCTGGAAGCGGGCGGATGCCCGATTGCGACCCGCCGAATCGGGCGGTCGCTCAAGGCGAAGGCGAAGGTCCGGCAACTGGTCGGACAAGGCTACAAGCCGCCGCAGCGCCTACTCCTCGAACGATGGCTTGCCGAGGTCTCCGACGAACAGGTCGTGATTTCCCAGGGTGCCAACTACGACGCGCTTTCCGTTCTGGCCATGGAAATCTGCGCCGAAAGAGGGATTCCCTACAGCATCGTGACACAGGCGAACAGTCTGGTCTGGTGGCCGGAGGATGCCATTGTCGATCACCTTGCCGGGCTTTTTCAGGGCGCGCGACGGGCTTTTTTCGTCTCGCGGGGCAATTCCGAGCTTTTCGAGCGTCAGTTCGGTGTGGAACTGTCGAATTCGCTGGTGATCAGCAATCCGTTCACGGTGTCGTTCGACCAGCCGTTCGGCTGGCCTGATGACGACGGGGTGGTCCGACTTGCGTGCGTCGCGCGCATGGAGCCGAGCGCGAAATCACAGGACGTCATCCTGCAAACGCTCGCCCTCGACCACTGGCGGGAACGGGCGGACCGGCTGCGGGTTTCCTTTTTCGGGAACGGCCCGTGGGAGAAGGGCATTCGTCGGTTCGCGACCCAGCTCAACTTGAAAAACGTCGAATTCCCCGGTTTTATTGACGGAATTTCGAAAGTTTGGGAACGTCATCATGCGCTCCTTTTGCCTTCCCGCCATGAAGGTCTGCCGCTGGCGCTGATCGAGGCGATGCTGTGTGGTCGGGCGGCGCTCGTGACGGACGTACCCGGAAACGCTGAACTGGTCGAGGACGGAAAGACCGGATTCGTCATCGACGCCCCATCGGTCGCGGCGCTGGATGCCGGACTCGAACGGCTTTGGGCGGACCGGCATCGTCTCCGGGAAATGGGGATGGCCGCGGGCGAATCGGTTCGCAGACAGGTCCCGCGCGATCCGGTCGGGAAGTTCGTCGAGCATCTGTTGACGTGAGCGCCGACTCCGGCGTGGAACGCAGCCCGATCAATCAAAGGAGAAGATGATTGAAGAAACTCGTGGTGACCGGATCGTCCGGGCTGATCGGCTCCGAAGTCTGCGCCCATTTCGCCGCCGCCGGGTGGCGCGTGCACGGCGTGGATAACAATCAGCGGGCCGTTTTTTTCGGACCTTCAGGCGATACGCGGTGGAATCAGCGCCGACTTCAGGCCACGCTGAACAACTTCACCCATCACGAAATCGACGTCCGGGACCGCGCGGGCCTGCTCGAACTGATCCGGACGGTCCGGCCGGACGCCATCGTCCACACGGCCGGTCAGCCCAGCCATGACCGGGCCGCCGCGATTCCCTTCGACGATTTCGACACCAATGCTGGCGGGACGCTGAACCTGCTGGAAGCCGCCCGGCAGTTTGCCCCGGAAGCCCCGTTCGTCCATTTTTCGACGAACAAGGTCTATGGGGACGCTCCGAACGAGATTCCGCTGATTGAAACCGGGACCCGATGGGATTACGCCGACCCCGCCTTCGCGGACGGCATTCCCGAATCATTCCGGATCGACCAGTCCAAGCATTCGCTGTTCGGCGCTTCGAAACTCGCCTCGGATGTGATGGCTCAGGAATACGGCCGCTATTTCAACATGCCGGTGTGTTGCCTGCGCGGCGGGTGTCTGACCGGTCCGAACCATGTCGGGGTCGAACTGCACGGTTTTCTCAGCTATCTGGTGAAATGCAATCTTGAGGAACGGACCTATACGATTTTCGGCTACAAGGGAAAACAGGTTCGGGACAACCTGCACTCGTTTGATGTGACGAGATTCGTCGAGGAATTCATCGCGGCCCCGCGCGCGGGCGAGGTCTACAATCTGGGCGGCGGGAAGGGCAATACCTGTTCAATCCTCGAAGCGTTCGCGGCGATTGAGGAATTGACGGGGAAGCCGATGCGCTACGAATACATCGACAGGAATCGTGAAGGGGATCACATCTGTTACTACAGCGACCTCGGAAAGTGCCGGTCGCACTATCCGAACTGGACCGTGACGAAATCGCTTTCGGACATTTTTTCGGAAATTGTCGGGTCATGGCGTGACCGGCTGGTTTCAGGAGAACTCCTCCCCGGTTAATTCAGTCAAAGGACTTTTCATGCCGCTCGTTTCGGTGGTGACACCGCTTTACAACAAGGTCGGATATCTGACCGAGGCCGTCGAATCGGTGCTGGCCCAGACCTTCACCGACTGGGAGCTGATCATTGTCGATAACGGTTCGACGGATGGTGGGTATGAACTCGCGAAAACCTTCGACGATCCGCGCATTCGCGTCGCCGAGGAACATTCCAAGCAGGGACCGGGCGCGGCCCGCAACAAGGGCGTTTCGCTGGCGAAGGGCGAATGGACCCTGTTTTTCGATTCCGACGATCTGCTCGAACCGATCCACCTTGAAGCGTTGCTCAAACGGGCCGGGGAAGTTCCGGGAGCCGATATGGTGGCGGGGGGCTGGGTCGAATTTACCGATGCCACGCCGGACCGCAAAACCAGTCAGCATCCGGGGCGGATCGGCGATGTGTCCGCCATCCGGACCTTCGCAATCGCTGCCCCACCGTGGGCGATTCACGCGGCCATCGTCCGGACGTCCCGGCTCAAGGGGCATTACCTCTGGCCCGAGGAACTCGACCGCTTCACCAACGAGGACGTGGTGTTCTGGTTTCGGCTCATCGCCGATTTCGAAATCGCCGTCTGCGAATCGAGCGGCGCGCTGTACCGCATGCAGACGCCGGGATGCCGGAGTCCCGTGACGGATACGCGCCGTCGGGTGCCGGAATTTGAAATGGCCGAGGAATACAACGTCCGGTATCTGGAAGAGTCCGGTCGAACCGTGACCGCCGAGCATTGCGAGATGTTCGTTCGCGTCTTTTCCCGGCTCTTTCTGGATGCCGTCGAGATTCGCGACCGGGAAATCGCCAGGCGGGCCTCCTCGCATGCTTCAAACTGGCTGGATAGGTATTTCAAGGTATGCGAGAACCCGAAATGGCCGATGGTGCTGCGTCGTCGTTTGGGCATTCCGCTTGCGACGCAGCTTCTGGCCGCGCGGCAGCGATTGGGAAATCGTCGGCAACTGTTCAAGCAGCGTACCTCGGCGCTGCGCGACATGGCGTTCAAGTTCAGGCATGGCTTCGGGGGCGTTCCGATGGTGTTCGCCGACCAGACGCTTCGACTGGACGAGTCCCTCCGGCGCTGGAACATTGAAGTCGAAAAATCGCTTCAGGAAGCCATGGTAAAGGAAATTCGTCCCGGAGATCTGGTCGTGGATGTCGGCGCGCATTTCGGAATGCACACGTTGCTCGCGGCCTGTCTGGTCGGGGAAAAAGGGAAGGTTGTGGCGTTCGATCCGACGCCCGCGACGGTCCGGCTATTGCGCCGGAATCTCGGCTTGAACGGCCTGACCGGCCGGGTGACCGTCGTCGAAAGCGCGGTGTCGAATTCGCCCGCCGACCGCATCGAGTTTTTCATCCCTCGGGAAGGGCCGATGGTCGAGGCGTCCTTGAGTCCGATGGTCGAGGGCATGAACCGGACGATGGTGTCGAATGTCCGGCTGGACGAATTCAGGAAATCGTTCGACCGCAGAGTGTCCTTCATCAAGATCGACGTGGAAGGGGCGGAACTCGAAGTCCTGCGCGGGGCGAAGAACATTCTACGCGAGGACCGCCCGGTGCTGGCCATCGAGGTTCACGGTTTTGCCTTGCCCCGATTCAAGGCGAGCGTTCGCGATTTGCGTGAATTCCTCGAATCGTTCGGCTACACTGAAACCTTGCTCGAAGGCCAGCAGTTCAACGGTTCGCTCTATTTTCAGGCGCTCTACACGCCGGTTTCGCGTTCCGAAGCCCAGGGACGCGCCTAGCGCATCCGTTCCCCGACGCCGTTGCGCGGCGCGGGGCAAAATCCAGCCACAAGGTGGATGAAATCCTGTGAAAACGAGGGTTTTCGTGGTTCGTCCATTCAAACAAGTTCATGAGTTCATCGTTGCGGGAAAAACTGAATAGCGGTCGCCTGACGGTTCTCCTGATCTGGATGGCGACCATTCTCCCGAGCGTGATGGAAAACGTGAAGCCGGTGCTCGACGTGCAGCGTTTTTTCACTCTGTGCGGGCCGCATTCGGCGCTCGACATCATTCTGAACCGAAATGACGTGGTCCGGTTTCGCCCGGTCTGGTGGCTGATGCACCATTTCGCCTACCTCGCCTTCGGGGAGTGGATGCCCGGTCATTTCTTCTTTCAGGCGGTGGTCCTGCTTGCGACCGGGCTGCTTTTGTATGAACTCGCCCGTCTCGACGGACGCGAAGGATGGAAAACGGGGTTGTTGGCCGCGTTGATTTTCATCTTTCCGACCACGGCGGAAAACGGGTACACCCTCGCCAAATCGGAGCCGATTCTGGCGCTGTTCTGCGTACTCGCGGTTTACGGCGTCCGGCGCGCGCTTTCTGAAGAACTCTTGCCGAAAGCCGGGTGGGGCGCGTGGTTTCCCTTTGTTTTCATCGCCGCCGCCGGCGCGATCTGGACCAAGGAATCGGGACTGTCCATTGTCGGCTTCATCGGCGGACTCGGGCTGGGCTGGGTCGTTCTCGGCGACCGGTCGCGTTCAGTCGGGACCCGTTTCATCGCGCTGGCGATGCTGGTGACGGTCGTTTTGTACTGGCTGCCGAACCGCTTCCTCAAGGTCACCAGCGTCTACGATTTCAAGCTTTCCGACATTTCGATTCGCAACTCGCTGTTCAACGCCTTCACCTACGCAACCAAGTTCCCGGAACTCATCCTGCTTCTTGCACTGATTGCAGTGACGGCGTGGTACGCCCGGCGGTCGGGGAGCGGACGCCTCGTGTTCGCGGCTTCGCTGCTGCTCGGCGCGGCGGCCTGTATGGCAATCCTGCTCATCTGGAAGTGGCCCTGCGGGTATTTTCTTTTTCCCGCCCAAGTATGGGCCGTGGCCGCGCTGATCGTGGTGTGGGGCGGGCTGCCGAAAGAAGCTTCAACCCGTTCGGTATTGGCCGTCGGGGCAATGTGTGTCGCGTTCTGCGTCCCTTCGTTCGCCCAAACGGTGCTGCTACAGCGCGCCTGCTGGAGCGGATTTTACGGACTGAGCCGGAAGGTTGCGGACACACCCGCGAAGCCGGTCCGTTTCGTCATCGCCGATATGGTCACGGAATCGGAACCAATCGCGGAACTCAACGAGCAGTTCAAGCATGACCAGCCGAACGCGGGTTTTCAGGCCATTCCGGGTGGTCCGCTGATTGGTTTCGACATTGATCCGACGACGCCGGACACGGTTCTGAAGGAAGGCGACTTTATCCTGTTTCGACGCTATGAAAACGCATTCGGAAAGCATGTCCGGATGTTGCAGGACGTGAACACGATTGATTTGATTCCCCGATTTGCCGCGCTGGGCATCCGGCTCGAACCGGTCGCGGAAAAGAATTTTTCAATGCCGTCGATGTATCCCTACGCCGGATTCTTGCGGCCAGTGAAAATTGAACATCGCCTTTTTCGCGTGGCCGGTGCGCCGACCGTGACCATTCAGCCTGGGCCGGGATTGTGGCGGACCGACAACTGGGTTTCACCGGAAATCGCGTTTCAGGTCAATCCTGGGACAAAGCCGTTGCTTTTATCCGTCGAGGGAAGCGTGCCCCCTTCCGGTCCGACCACGATTTCGTTCACGGTCGATGGCCGTGCGGCGGGACGAGTGACGGTCACCTCCGATAGCCCCTTCAAGTTGGAAATTCCTCTGCCGGGTGCGCGGACCACCCCGGCTGAAGTCCGTATCGTTGCCGATCGCTTCGTTTTTTCCGAATCGCTCGGCCTGAGACCAAAACAGCAGAAACTTTCCTGGCGACTGACTTCCTTCAACGTCGCCGAGCAAGCGAACCAATGATTTTCGGAATTGTCGTCACCACCATTTTTCAAGGCGAATTCATTCACGACTACTATCGTCACTTCGAAAAGAACGGCGATCTCGACCGCGTGCGGTTCTACGTCATCGGTGACCTCAACACCCCGGCCGTCTGCCGGGAGCAGATCGAGGTCTATGCAAAAAAGGGATTGCCGTGGAATTACTACGGCCCGGAAGAACAGGAAGCCTTTTTAAAGCCGTTTCCCGAACTGGCCGCCGAAATCCCGTGGCGGACGGACAACCGCCGCAACGTCGGTTTTCTGATGGCCTACCGCGACGGATGCGATGTGGTCATCGCGATTGACGACGACAACTATCCGCGCGACGAATGGAACTTCCTCGCCGGTCATGCGGCGGTCGGCACGGAAGTCGCGCTGCCGCCCGCAACCGGTCACAACGGCTGGTTCAATCTCTGCTCGATGATGGACATCCAATGTCCCTCGCTCGGCGGTGGGGAAACCGTTTACGCGCGCGGATTCCCGTATCTTCGGCGGACACTTGAAACCGGAAATGTCGGGACGGAAGCCGAGACGGGATTCGTCGCCGTCAACGCGGGCCTGTGGTCGGGCGACCCGGACGTGGACGCCGCCACGCGCATCGTCACGCGCTGCGAGGCGCGCGAACGGTTTTCAACCGATTTTCTGCTCGGACGCGACGCGCTGATGCCGATCAACACACAGAACACGGCGCTCATCCGCGACGCGATTCCGGCTTACTACTATGTGAAAATGGGCCATCCCGTCGGCGGCATGAAGCTCGACCGGTTCGGCGACATTTTCAGCGGGTTCTTCGTGCAGAAATGCGCGAGCGCGGTCGGGCATCGCGTCCGCGTCGGTTCGCCCGTCGTGGAGCATCGCCGCAGTCCGCACAATCTCTACAAGGATCTCTGGAACGAACTCGCGGGCATGGTGGTCATCGACGACATGCTGCTGCTGCTCGAAACGCCGCTTTCATCCACGACCTCGTATGGCGAGGCCGCGAATGAACTCGCCGAACGCATCGTCGAGTGGTCCACCGACCGGCAAGGTTTCCTGTGGGACGACGCCCTGCGCGCCTATTTCCGCAACGTGGCCGACAACATGCGGCTCTGGGTGAAGGTCTGCGGCCAGCTCGGATAGTGGATTGAAAACGGGAGAGCGGTTTTCGGTTGCGTGCAACCAAGAAAGAAATTAACCCATAGCCGGACCGAAGGGAGGCTATGGGAAAAGAATGTGGCTCTCTCATTTCATTCCCACAGCCTCCCTTCGGTCCGGCTGTGGGCTATTCACTTCAACTGGTCACAGGCAATCGAAAACCGCTTCAGGAAATCCGAATTGCGGAGTAATCAGCGAACGGAATGTCCAACACCGATTCCAAAACCTCGCTCGTGACGACGGTCCTCAACGACCTTGAAGGCTGCCGCGCGTTCTTCCAACAGATGGCTCTCCAGACCATGCGCCCCGATGAAATCGTCATCGTGGACGGCGGTTCGAAGGACGGAACGTGGGAATTTCTTCAATCCTTTTCCAGTAATGACTTCGTCGTGAAGGCGTCGCAGGACAAGGGCTGCAACGTGGCGCGGGGGCGCAACCTCGCCATCGAACGGTCTACGCACGACATCATCGTTTCAACCGATGTGGGCTGTCAGTGGGCGCCTGAATGGTATGAAGAACTGGCCCGTCCGCTCATCGAAAACCCTCAACTCGACGCCGTGATGGGAAGCTGGATGGTGCGGCCACAGGACCTCGGCGACGTCTGGTCGCGGGTCGAGTTCGCGATTCAGAACGGCCCGAAACTCAACGCTCAGAAAGATTCGCACAGTTCATCGCGGGCGATTTCCTACCGCAAATCATTGTGGAAGAAGATTGGCGGCTACCCGGAAGACCTCACGCTCGCGGCGGACGACATGGTCTACGCCTTGCTGCTCCACGCCACGACGACCAATACAACCGGCGCTTCGGTTCCGCGCTGTTTCTGGGAGCGTCCGCAAACCCTCCGCCGTTTCTGCCGCGAGGCCGAACGCAATTTCTTCGGCGCGGGCGAAGCGGGCATCTGGTCCGATTACGGCGTCTATGTCGGCGGTCGGATTGCGTTTGAAGCGGTCATGCCAATCCTTGGACTTGCCCTCGCGCTGGTCGAATGGTTCGTGCTTCATCGGATTCCGCTCATTGGTCCCGCGTTCATCCTGCTCGGACTGGCCTCCGCCGGATTGCGCCTTTTGAAAATGCTGCCCGCCATCAAACGGTTTAATTCAACGGGCCGAAGCGACGGATGGTGGCGCGTGCCGGTGTTTGAATACGCGACCAAGTACTACGGCATTCGCGGCTACTGGCGCGGTCGGCGTCACGGCGCGAAGACCTGTACCGACTGCCGCCGCCGACTGCGCGACCTCAACGTCGTCTGCGCGCGATAGGACGACCGCCGTGCGACTTCTCTACTTCCTCGAAGAAAGTTACGGCGGCGTGGCCGACTACGCCCACGAGCAGGCGAACGCGCTCGAAGAATGCGGCGTACGGGTGACATTGCTTACCACGCCGAAGTATCCGGTCGGACGAGGCGAGAAATACGCCATCGTTCCCGGCCTCGTGGAAATGAAGCCCGACCAGCCGATTTCAAATCCGTTGAAACGGCGCGCGCGGTACATCTCGATTCGCCTCGGAAATTACAAGCGACTCGCGAAATACATTGAAAATAAAGGCTTCGACCACGTTCTTGTCGGTTCCTACAGCGAATACTTCGCGCCGCTCTGGTCCCGGCAACTGCGGGGACTGGCCGCGCGTGGCATCGTTTTCGGCGCGGTGATTCACGATCCGGTTCGTGACTACGTTCTCGGTCCGCTCTGGTGGCACCGCCGCTCGGTGGCCGATTCATATCGGCATTTAAGGGAAGCGTTCGTTCACGAAGCCATCGAACTCGACACGGTCCGGCCCTGTCCGAATTTGCGAACCACCGTCATCCCGACCGGGACCTTCCCGTTTCCCGAGCCGACGCGCGAACGCGGTGAAACCCGCGCCAGTCTTGAAATTCCGGAAAGCGCGCCGCTGCTGCTGGCCTTCGGAAACATCCGCGACGGCAAGAATCTCGACCTCGTGGTAAAGTCGCTGGCTGAACATCCCGAGCCGTATCTGATCGTGGCCGGAACCGTGCAATCCACCGGACAGAAACAGGTTTCGTACTATCGCAATCTGGCCGAAACCCTTGGCGTCGCCGGTCGTTGCCGATGGATTGAGCAGTATGTCCCGGCTTCGGAAGTGGCGAACCTGTTCGCGGCGGCGGATGGCTCGGTACTGACCTACAGCGGAAGTTTCAGGTCATCCAGCACGGTTCTCGGACTGACGGTTCACTACCGCGTTCCGTGCATCGCGTCGAGCGGGGAAGGTCCGCTGCGGACGCTCGTTAAAAAGTACGATCTCGGCACATGGGTCGAACCGGACGACGAGGCCGCGCTCAAGCGGGGGATGGGGAAGTTTCTTTCAAATCCGCCGCGTCCGGACTGGGACCGTTTTCTGGCCGAAAACTCGTGGCTCGAAAACGCCCGGCTGATTCGGGAACGAATGTTTCAATCATAATCCTCATATTTCACGGCTTTTTTTGAATGGGTACGCTCAACACGGTTCTCAAACTTCTCGGAAAGGCGCGCGGCGGGGCCACACTGCGCGACAAGAAACTCGCCTTTCTTCTGGCCGGGCTGAGCGTGATGGGCGAACATCGCCAACAGGCGCGGGCACGCTTCAAACAGTCCATCGACGGCATGCGCGAGGGAGAATTCGTCCGGCTGGGCTGGAATTCGAAGGAAGGGCCGGAAACGACGGTCCTGATGCGGGCCGGGAACGAAGGCGACTACCTGATGACGGGCGAGTTTGTGCAGGGCGGCTACGATCTGCCCGATTTCACGCCCCGGCTCATCATCGACGGCGGGGCCAACATCGGACTTTTTTCATTGCACGTCGCCCGTGTTTTTCCCGGCGCGCGGCTCGTGGCCTATGAACCTTCAATTGAAAACTTTCGCCAGCTCGAAATGAACATCTCCCGCAACGGCGTGAAGGCGGAACTTCGCAACGTCGGTTTGTGGTCGCATGAAACCGACCTCTTTTTTCACGAAGGTCAATCGCACAAGGGCGAAATGACCGAAGAGGCGACCGGCGGCGAGGCGATTCGTTGCGAGCCGCCCGAGTTTGACGAAGACTGCTGGATGAAGCTCGACATTGAAGGCGCGGAATATGAAGTTCTGCCGGCGCTGTTCAGTCAGGGCAAGTATCCGCGATGGCTGAGTCTCGAAATTCATTACTACGACGCCAAGCGACAAACCCTGCTGGACCTTCTCCGTGAAACCGGCTACACCGTCATCGGCGGCCATGAAACCGGCGTGTTCTGCACGGTCGTGACGGCCTATCGGCGATAACGTTTTTTCCAATGACCAAAACCGAAAAATTTCAAAGTTCCCTGGCCGAACACACGCTGGTGCTCAACCTGATGGCTTCGCTTGAAGCCGATCTGGTCGCGGCGGCGGACGCGGTGGCGCGCGCCTTTTCCGAAGGCAAAAAGGTTCTTCTCTGCGGCAATGGCGGGTCGGCCGCCGACGCACAGCACATCGCCTGCGAACTGGTCGGACGCTTCTTCCGCGAGCGTCGTGCCGTGCCGGCCATCGCGCTCACCACCGACACGTCCATTCTCACCGCTGTGGCCAACGATTATTCATTCGACGACGTGTTCGCCCGGCAGGTGGAAGCATTCGGCCAGCCGGGGGATGTTCTGATCGCCATCACGACCAGCGGCAACAGCAAAAACGTGATTCGCGCCGCCGAGGCCGCGCGCGAACGGGGTCTGATCGTGATCGGCCTCTCCGGACGCACCGGCGGCAAACTGAAGGAACTGAGCGATCCCTGCCTGTGCGTCCCGTCGGATTCGACGCCGCGCATCCAGGAAATGCACATTCTGCTCGGTCACATTCTCTGCGAAATCGTCGAGGAAGGTTTATGAACGCACGGGTGTTCGCGGGCGGCGTCCTGAGCTATCTCTACAACGGGTGGCTGTCGAATTTTCCGTCGCACCTGTTGCGGCGGGCCTACCTCGGCTCATATCTCGGGGCCTGCGGTTCGAAAACGTGGATTCAACTGGGCTGCCGGTTTCTCAACGGGCGAAAGGTCTTTCTCGGCGCGAACAATTCGATCAACTTCGGCTGTCTCCTCGACGGACGCCGCTTTGAAATCCACACCGGCGCGAACGTTTCCATCGGTCCCGAAGCGAGCATCCTCACGCTCGGACACGATCCGCAGTCATCCATGTTTGAAGATCGCGGCGGCGACGTTCATATCGGCGATTACGTCTGGATCGGTTATCGAGCGCTGGTGATGCCCGGCGTGACCATCGGGGAAGGCGCGGTCGTGGCCGCAGGGTCCGTCGTGACGAAGGACGTCGAACCGTACGCCATCGTCGCCGGCACGCCCGCGAAGAAAATCGGCGAGCGAAGCCGCGACCTGAAGTATGAACTCGATTTCAAGC
The DNA here is from genome assembly GCA_039793685.1 of Blastocatellia bacterium NZW_1522. GTDB lineage: Bacteria > Acidobacteriota > Blastocatellia > Chloracidobacteriales > Chloracidobacteriaceae > JAAFHI01. The sequence goes on along the minus strand of JBDRAL010000035.1, from coordinate 1,631 downwards.
CATTCCTTGTGTAGTAGATAGTGGATAGTTGTTAGCAGTTAGCAAGAATATTAATTTCAACGAGATTTTATCTGTTTTGAGTCAAAAACTAGCTGCTGGCCACTAACTACTAACTACTAACTACTAACTACTAACTACTAGGCGCCAACTCCGAACTACCAGTCACCAACTTCCAAAATGTCCAACTCCGAAATCGAAAATCGAAAATCTTCAATCTCGAATCCCCGCGTCGCCATTCTCTGCGGCGGACGCGGCACGCGCATTCGCGAAGTGAGCGAGACGATTCCAAAACCGATGGTTCCCATCGGAGATCAGCCCATCGTCTGGCACATCATGAAATCGTACGCCGCGCACGGACTCACCGATTTCGTGCTGTTGCTCGGATACAAGGGGAATGCCATTCGCGAGTACTTTTTGAACTTCGCAGCCTTTACCACCGACGTAACCGTGAACCTCGCGGCGACCGGTCCGGAACGGCTCACCTTTCATGGACAACCGACCGAGCCGTGGAAGGTGACCCTCGTGGATACTGGGGAAAACGCGATGACCGGCGCGCGGGTGCGGCGGGCGCGGAAGTATCTCGAACCCGGCGACCTGTTTTGTCTGACCTACGGCGACGGCGTCGGCGACGTGAACATCACCGAACTGCTGGCCTTTCATCGTTCGCATGGAAAACTCGCGACCGTAACCGGCGTGCAGCCGCCGGGCCGCTTCGGCGAACTCTCGCTCGACGGTCACCGGGTCAATCATTTCAATGAAAAGCCGCAAGTCAGCGGCGGCTACATCAATGGCGGGTTCTTCGTTTTCGAAGCCTCGGTGATTGAAAAATACCTGAACGACCGGGAAGACCTCGTGCTTGAAAAAGAGCCGCTCGAAGCCCTTGCGCGCGACGGCGAACTGATGATGTTCCCGCACGACGGCTTCTGGCAGCCGATGGATACGCCCCGCGAATTTCAACTCCTCAACGAACTGTGGCACGGTGGCAAAGCCCCGTGGAAAGTGTGGTAGCAAAACGTGTCAGTCAATCCGACGCCGTTCTGGCGAAACAAACGTGTGTTCATCACGGGCGCGACCGGGCTGGTCGGTTCGTGGCTCGTCAAGGAACTTCTCGAACAGGGCGCGTCCGTCATCGCGCTCATCCGTGACGCCGACCCGCAGACCGAACTCTATCGTTCGGGCGACATCAACCGCGTCGCGGTGGTCAACGGAGCGCTTGAAAACTACGACATTCTGCGTCGCGCCCTGAACGATCACGAACCCGATACGGTCTTCCATCTCGGCGCGCAGACCATCGTCGGCGCGGCCCATCGCAATCCGCTCGAAAACTTCGAAGCCAACGTCCGCGGGACCTACAACTTGCTCGAAGCCTGCCGCCTGAGCGCCGATTTCGTGAAGCGGGTCGTGGTCGCGTCGAGCGACAAGGCGTACGGCACGCAGGCCAATCTGCCCTATCTCGAAACCATGCCGCTTCAGGGGACACATCCCTATGAAGTCGCGAAAAGCTGCGCCGATCTGATTACCGCCGCGTATCACAACACCTACGGCGTGCCGGTCGCGGTCGCCCGCTGCGGCAACATCTACGGCGGGGGCGATCTGAACTGGTCGCGCATCGTGCCGGGCACGATTCTCGC
>JBDRAL010000034.1:0-58043 GCA_039793685.1 Blastocatellia bacterium NZW_1522 | reverse complement strand
GGGTGTCCGGATTTTTTTTGACGCAATGCGTAAAAATATCGCTTGACGACCCGTAACGCGGCGCGTTATTTTGGCAATGGACAGAGACCTCAAGAAAGGGACGCAAGTTGCCATGCCTCGCCATATCAAACGTTACGCCAATCGCAAGCTGTACGACGTCACCGAACGCCGCTACATCACCCTCGACGAAATCGGCGGTTTCATCCAGGCCGGCGAGGAAGTTCAGGTCACCGACAAGACCAGCGGAAACGACATTACCGAGCAGGTCCTTTCGAAAGTTGTCGCGGCGACCGTCCAGCAGCCCAGCGAAGGAATTTCCCGCAACGCGCTGATCTCGTTCATCCAGCATCCGAGCGACATGCTTTACGGGTATGTCCGCAAAACCGTCACCGCCGGGTTCGATACCGTCCAGCAGATCGACCGCCAGTTCGAACGGGTCGGCAAACTCCTGCGAGACGCCCTGCGCCCCAATGCCAACGGCAAGGCCCCCGAAGCCGAGGAAATCGCCCCGGCTCTCCGGAGCGTCATCGAAGCCTTTGTCGAACAGTGCGTGGTTGCGCGCATCGCCGAACTCGACCTCCCCTCGCGCGCCGAATTCAACCGGTTGCAGCAACGGGTCGCCACCCTTGAAAAACAGTTGCGGGTGACCGCTTCCATCCGGAATGGCGTAAGCGAAGCGCCCGCAGTCGATGTCACCCAGACGCGCAAGCGCGTTCGGACCGTCGCCAAGTAACCCGGCAAACCAGAAATTCAGGAAAGAGTTTCACTAATCATCCCCGTAAGGAGTGCAATCATGGCTACCAAGAAATCGACACGCAAAACCACGGCTCCGGCGGCGCCGAAGAGCCGTCCGAACTTCCGCTCGACCAAGCGTCCGGCGACCAGCCGGGCCAAAATCGAAGCCCCGCGCGCGAGCGCGCTGCTTCCGATCGACGCGGTGTCGGACGTCGCCGTGAAAAGCCTCAAGTTCAGCGTCGGAACGGCGCTGCTCCTGAGCGAAAATGTCCGTAACTTCGACCTCGGAAAGTTCGTCGCCGAAGCGATCGAAAAGGGCAACGACGTGTCGTTTCCGACCATGCCGACCGTGGCCCTTCCGTCTTTCCCGAACCTTCCGGCCTGGTCGAACCTCCCCAATTTCTCGGAAATCGAGAAGCAGTTTGAAAAGCTGAGCGAAAAGCCGGTCGCGCAGGTCAAGCAGGCGACCGAAACCGTGCGTGAATTCGTCGACGCGACGGTCCGCCGCGTGACCCAGCTCGCCAACCGCGCCGGAAAGAAAACGGCCGTCAACAAGGATGAACTCCGCGAGGAAGTCCTCAACATCATCGCGACGCTCGATCTCGCCCACAGCGCCGACATCAAGCGCATCCTCAATCAGGTCGAAAAAATGTCCAAGAAACTCGACAAGCAGCCGGCCAAGCCCGCCGCCAAGCCCCGCAAGCCGGTGGCCGTCGAAGCGGTCGCGGCGGTCTAATTCCGCTCTCATTTGTTTTCCTCCGTAGAAACGTTCTACCCATACTTGATGGACGCGCCCCACGGCGCGTCCTTTTTCTTTTCCCCGCTCCACCCGAAACTCGTCGTTTCGACTTGGCGGTATAAAGTAGCCCCGTGTAGATTTGTTTTGGTGAATTCGTCCGGTCCGCTTCCCCAACGCGACCGTACCGGATACCGCGATTCCCGCCACGAAACGAGGCAACCGGCCAATGTCCAGCCACGGACCAGCGTGGAGTGACGATGCACAGGCCCGCGCCGCCGCCCGAACCGCCGTCGGTTGCGACTTCCGCAGCGCCATGGTCGATGACATCCGCGCCGCCGGCGGGACACTCCGCGCGGGCCGCTTCACCTTCCGGCTGGCGAAGGAATTCGGCTTCTGCTACGGCGTGGACCACGCCCTTGATCTCGCCTACGAAACCCGCCGCCGCTTCCCCGGCCGGACAATTCACCTCACTGGCGAAATCATTCACAACCCGACCGTCAACGAACGCCTCTCGGCCATGGGCTTCCGGTTTTTCAATTCGCCGGAAGAAGTCGGACGCGGCGACATCGTCCTGATTCCGGCCTTCGGCGCGCCGGTCGGCCAGCTTCAGCAACTCCGCGACCGCGGCTGTTTTATCGTGGATACCACCTGCGGCTCGGTCGTCCACGTCTGGAAACGGGTCGAACGCTACGCCCGCGACGGCTTCACGACGATCATTCACGGGAAATACGCCCACGAGGAAACCGCCGCCACCCGTTCGCAAACCGAACTGATTCCCGGCAGCAAGTACCTCGTTTTAAAAGACAAACACGAGGCCGACGCGGTCGCCGCCTTCATCCGGGGCGAATTGACCGCCGCCGATTTCCGCGCCCGGTTTGAAAAAGTTGCCTCCCCCGGTTTCAATCCCGAAACGGACCTCGACCACATCGGCCTCGCCAACCAGACGACGATGCTGGCGAGCGAATCGCTTGAAATCGCCGACCTGCTGCGCGCCGCGATGGCCGACCGCTGGGGCGAAGAAGAAGTCCCCTTCCGTTTCCGGTCCTTCGACACGATTTGCAGCGCGACGCAGGAACGTCAGGACGCCGTCCACGAACTGCTCGCCGAACATCCCGACCTGATGCTCGTCGTCGGGGGGTACAACAGCAGCAACACCGGCCACCTCGCCGAAATCGCGTCCGAAGTCTGCCCCGCCTTCCACATCGACCGGCCCGATTGCCTCATTTCGCCGGACCGCATCCATCACCTGCCGCCATTCCAGAAACAGGAAATCGAAACGACCGACTGGCTTCCCGCCGGTCCGATCACCATCGGCCTCACCGCCGGAGCCTCGACGCCGAACCGCGTCCTTGGCGACTGCATCGAACGGATCATCAAAATCGGCACTCCCATTCAGCGTTAATCCGCAGTACACTGCCCAAACGTACTGCAACTTTCCGCCCAAACGGTTCGACGTCCCGCGTCCGCCGAAAGGAGTACTCCGGCATGGCAATTTCCAAAACCCAGCGCGTTTTCGTTCTCCTTGCCCTGATCGTCGTGTTTTTCATCGCACTGATCCGCGCCTCAAAGGATTTCTTCGTCGGAATGTTTTCGCGCCCGACTTCAACGCAGAAAGCCCAACGGCAACCGCATCTTTTTCCAATTGTGGATGAAGATGCGAAAACCGCCGGTCAGCCGCTGAAGACCGTCGTGGCGTCACTGGATTTCGAAAAAGACCCGAAAGCGTGGGATACGTTCGACACGATTGTCATGAGTCGACTCCGCCACGAGAAATTCGACGACCTCGACGCAGCGGCGGATGACTTCATCCGGACCAAGGAGAAGTTCGTCGGCGGTCGCTGGAAGATCTTCGGCTTTCAAGACACGCTCTGCGAGGTTTCCGGCGGACGTGACATGCCCGATTCGGCGTGGCAGGAACATTTCGCCCGATTCAGGAAGTGGATCCGGACGAAACCAAACTCAAAAACGGCCCGCATCGCCTACGGCCAGGCAATGATGAACTATGCCTGGCATGCGCGCGGCAGCGGATACGCCAACGAAGTCACCCGCGAAGGCTGGCGGCTGTTCGGTGAACGCCTCGCCGAAGCCCGTCAGATCCTGGAGGATGCCCGCTCGGTCGGTGGTGAACATCCCCACTGGTATTACGCCATGCAGGGAGTCGCCCTCGGCCAGAGTTGGGACCGGGCCGAATATGATGCGCTCTTCGACGAGGCAACACGCAAGGAGCCGTTGTACTGGCGTTACTACATCACCAAAGCGCTTTACCTGTTGCCCCGCTGGCACGGGACGGAAGGCGAATGGGAAGCATTCGCGGAGGAAGCGGCCAATAAAGTCGGCGGCGACGACGGCGATGCGCTGTACTACTTCATCGCCGTCAATCAAATGGATTTCTTCAAACGCTCGCAGTTTTTCAAGGAATCGAAAGTTTCCTGGCCGCGCATGAAGAAAGGCTTCGCCGCCATCGAAAAGAAATACAAAGTCACGAATCAGACGCGGAATTTCTATGCCCAGATTGCGGGCATCGTCTGCGATCAGGCCGAAGCCCAGCGCATGATCAAGGACATCGGTGAAAACTGGTCGCCGGATACCTGGAGAACAAAGGAAGAATACGAACGGTTCAAGAAATGGGCCGCCACGGGCAAGAAGGAGTGATTGGCCGATAAGGCTATCAGCCGCTGATCCGTCCGCGCCCGGGAAAGAAGAAGATTTGTCATGTCGTTTCACAATCCATCTTTCACATTCTGCGCGGTCGGAGATGTCCACGGTCATCTCCAAATGGCCCTGAGTATCTATTGGCCAGAGCGGTTTTCAATTTCCTGCGACCGCTCCTCACATCCCGGAGGGATGTGAAGAAATTAGCCGGTGGTCAGGCAAATGCCGCAGGCATTGCCGCCACCACCGGTTGCCGGTCTCCAAATGGCATGCATCCTGAAGGGATGCGAAGAAATGCCTGATTCTGTGCATCCCTTCAGGATGCGGATTCCTTTTCCGGATCGATTCCGGTGGTGGCGGAGACGCCTTCGGCGTCACCTGACCACCGGCTAATTTCTCGGCATCCCTCCGGGATGCGGATTGGTCGCTCGCAAGCGAAAACTGTTCTCACACATTTTTTGATTACCGGCGAAAAAACAAAACCCGGCGCGAGGATCGCTCCCCGCGCCGGGTTTTGTTTTTGGGTTGAAACGGAACTACGCGCGCTTTTCGCCGCCGGTCGCCTGATCGAGCAGTTCGGCAATGTCGAAGACCTTCACCGTTTCGTTTTCGTGCGCTTTCACGCCGTCCGTCATCATCGTCATGCAGAACGGACAGGCCGCCGCCACGATGTCGGGCTTGGTTTCGAGCGCCTGCCGCGCGCGCTCGACGTTCACGCGCGTGCCGACGGTTTCTTCCATCCACATCTGCGCGCCGCCCGCGCCGCAGCACATGCCCTTGTCGCGCGAACGATCCATTTCCTTCAGTTTCGCGCCGATCTGGACCAGCACCTGCCGCGGTTCTTCATACACCTCGTTCGAACGTCCGAGGTAGCAGGAATCGTGATACACCGCCGTCGCCTCGATTTTCTGCGTCGGCGTGATGCGGCCGTCGGCCACGAGCTTCGACAGATACTGACTGTGGTGCATCACGTCGAACGTGCCGCCGAATTCCGACCACTCGTTCTTGATTGCGTTGAAGCAGTGCGGACACGAGGTCAGGACCGTCTTGAAGCGCGGCTTGTAGGCGTTGAGCACTTCCACGTTTTCCTGAATCAGCATCTGCGCGAGATATTCGTTCCCCGCGCGACGGGCCGGATCGCCCGTGCATTTTTCTTCCTTGCCGAGAATGGCGAAGGTGATGCCCGCCTTCTTCAACAGCCGCGCGACCGACTGCACCACCTTGCGGTAGCGATCATCGTACGACCCGGCGCACCCGACCCAGAACAGCACTTCCACGCTCTTTTCGTCCGCCTCGATCATCGACATCAGCGGAATGTCCATTCCCTCGGACCACTCGGCGCGTCCGTCGTGGCTGAACGACCACGGCGAATACTTGTTCTCCATGTTGGTGAACAGCGTGTTGAGTTCCTGCGGGAAATCGGCTTCCTGCAACACGAGGTTGCGGCGCATGTCCACGATGGTCGGGACGTGCTCGATGCTCACCGGGCATTCCTGCATGCACGCCTGACAGGTCGTACAGGCCCAGAGTTCTTCCGGCGTGATGAACTGTTCGCTGATGAGCTTTTGCGCGAGCAGGTCCTTGACGTTTTCCGGCGCGGCGTCGGCCTCGCCGTTCAGGCCGCCCGTGAATGTCCCGAGCTTGCCGACGAGTACTTCGCCCTTTTCGGACAGCCGGTGGCGGATGTCCATCATGATCTTGCGCGGCGAAAGCGCCTTGCCGGTGTTGTTCGCCGGGCAGACCGAGGTACAGCGTCCGCATTCCGTGCAGGTGTAGCTGTCGAACAACTGCTTCCAAGTGAAATGCTCCACGTCCGACGCGCCGAAGGTTTCGATGTCTTCGGCTTCGAGGTCCATCTTCGGGATGACGCCGCGCGACTTGTGCGACGCGAAGAAGACGTTCGGCAGTGAGGCGAGAACGTGGAGGTGCTTCGAAAACGGCAGGTAATTCAGAAAGACGAACAGCGTGACGACGTGAATCCACCAGGCAATTTCAAAGGCCCAGACGTTTTTGTTGCCGCCCAGAAAAAGTCCGGTGATGTCGGAAAACGGACGATTTCCAAAGATCACGCTGTTGGTCGCCGGATGCGTGCCGTTCGCGATGAACATTGTCGCCATCAGCACGACGATCATGCAGAGGATGAACGTGGCGTCGCGGCGGCTGGTCGGCTTCATTTCCGCGCCCGTGAAGCGCTTCGGCTGCGTGACGTACCGGCGGAACAGAAACACCAGCGACGAGGCCAGCACCAGCACCCCGAAGACATCCTGCGTAAAGGTCAGAATGCCGTACCCCGGCAGAAACGCCAGCGAGGCTTTTTCATAAAAACCTTCCAGCACGACCTCCATCGAGGCCAGCGTGAGAATGCAGAAGCCCCAGAACACGGCGACGTGCAACGCGCCCGCCCACCAGTCGCGCATGATTTTCGTCTGGGCGAAACCGATGGCGAGCAGGTCCTTGATGCGGCGACCGAGGTTGTCGAAGCGGTTCTCGCCCTTGCCCAGCTTGAGGTACTCGATGAGTCGCAACGAGTTCCACACGAAATAGCCGACCGAGGCGAGGAAAAACGCGATGAAGATGAAGTTTTTGAGGTGCATGGCGAACGCAACCACTCCGGAAGAGGAAAAATTGAATGAATTGTCATTCAGTCTATCCGACGAACCTTCATCCACAGGGAGGTGGAATACGTCGATGAAACTTCGTCGGGAGGTACTACGAGGAAACGCCGGATGGCGGAACGCATCCGGGTTCAAAAACATCCATTTGCATGAACGGCGGGGATATTACCACCACGTTCTTCGTTTTGTCTCGCGGAACTTGTACGTCAACGCACGTTTCTCCCGTAACCGCGCGTGGCCAGCAGCCAGTCGCCAGCGGCCAGTTGCCAGCCGGCGGCTCGAAACTGGCGACTGGCTGCTGACGACTGACCGCTGCCATCGGATGACGCGTCCGCGCAATTTCTATAGGATGGATTCTTGTTCAAATTCCACGACAGCCGTCAGGAAATTCCCCACTGACTGCTAACTGCTGACTACTAACTACTTCCCAATGCTTTACGACGCCATCGTCATCGGCTCCGGCATGGGCGGACTCACCACCGCCGCCCGTCTCTCGCGCAACGGCGCAAAGGTTCTCGTTCTTGAACAGCACACCGTACCCGGCGGCAGCGCGTCCTATTTCGAACGCGACGGCTACCGCTTCGACGTGGGCGCGTCCCTGCTCTACGGACTGGGGAACGAAGGGACGACCAATTTCATCACGCAGGCGCTCGCCGAAGTCGGCCAGTCGGTCGAGAGCGTACGCGACCCGGTGCAGATTCACTACCACCTGCCGGACGGCATCGAAATCCGCACGCACTACGACCGCGAACACTTTTTCGAGGAACTGTTCCGCCATTTCCCCCACGAACGGCGCGGCCTGCGGACGTTTTACGACGCCGTCGCCGATGCCTTCGCGGTGATGTCGCGCGTTCCGCTCATCGCGCTCGACGACTACGCCGGACTGATTCGCGGCGCGATCAAGTCGCCGCTCGACGCCATGCGGATGAGCTACGCCGCGCTGACCAACCTCGGCGACATCGCCCGGCGAAACATCAAGGACCCGCGCGCGCTGCGGTTCATCGACATCGAGGTCTACTGCTGGGCCATCGTCGGCGCGAAGGAAACCCCGCTCGTCAACGGCGCGCTGGTTTTCGGCGACCGCCACGCCAATGGCGTCCACTATCCGAAGGGCGGCGTCAGCGTCCTCGCCGAAAAACTCGCCGACGGCATCGCGCTCCACGGCGGCGAAGTGCGTTACAAGAGCCGCGTGGTCAAGGGCGTCGTCGATCGCGGACGGGTCAAGGGAGTACAACTTTCCACCGGCGAGGAAATTCTCGCCAAGACCGTCATTTCAAACGCGACCTTCTGGGACACCTTCGGACGCCTCGTCACCGACCATCCCCTCTCGGGCGTGGCCCTGCGCGAACAGTCGCTGCGCTATGCCCAGGCCGACAGTTTTGTGAGCCTCTTCGGCGGCATCGTGGCCAAACACGTCGAGCCGGACACGGTCGTTCACCACATCGTCGTGGACGACTGGGACGCCTACGACAAACCGGGCGGAATGCTCTTCGTCTCGCTTCCCTCGCTGCACGACCCGAGCATCGCGCCGAAGGATTTCCACAACGTCCACGCCTTCATGATCAACCGGTACGATGACTGGAAAGCCCTCACCGAACACGTTGAAGGCGGCAACGGCCAGCGCCGCACCGCCGAGTATCGCGGGGCCAAATCGCGCGCCACGCAGTACATGCTCGGCAAACTCGAACGGGTCATCCCCGGCGCGCGCGAACTGGTCACGCCGATCTCGCTCGGCACGCCGCTCACCAACGAGCGCTACCTCGCGCGCACGCGCGGCACCTACGGCCCGCTCCTGCGCCGCGGCGCGGATGTTTTACTAAAACCGCAGAGCAGCACGCTCGTGCCGGGGCTTTATTGCGCGGGCGACAGTTGCTTCCCCGGACAGGGCGTCCCGGCGGTCGTCATGTCCGGCTTCGGTTGTGCCAACCGCGTGCTGAAAGAGTTATAAAAACCACGAAAAAAGTTCAGAGTCACCCGCTTCAGCGGGGATAAAAAAACAAGGACGGTTCACGGAAAATGCCGGGAACCGTCCTTGTACGTTTATTGCCCGTTCCAACGTCGTATGGCATCATCGCCGGACTCCAAATTCCAGCCAGCAGAGAAACGTTTTCAGTTCGTGAAACGTCGTCCGCGAGGTGTTTTCAATGCCGCCCACAAACGCAAATCCAACCATCGGCGTCGTGACCGCGCTTCCGAAGGAATACGCCGCCGTTTGCGTGATGCTGGATGAATCCGAGGAAAGCTCAATTCCCGGCGATTCCAGCGAATACACCATCGGAAAAATTCCTGCGCGGGGTGGCGGGTACAACACGGTGGTGGTGACGTTGTTGAAACAGATGGGCAACAACTCGGCCGCGCTGGCTGCGACCAACCTCCTGCGAAGTTTTCCCACGGTCGAAGATGTATTGATGGTCGGAATCGCTGGCGGCATCCCGCAAAAAGGACTTCGTCTCGGCGATGTGGCCGTCTCGAATGAGAAAGGCGTCATTCAATACGACAACATCAAACGCTCGGAAGGTCGCGTTGAAATCCGCGACACTTCCGGCAAACCGTCTGCGCGGATGATCGGAAAAACCAAGGCGCTTGAATCGAAACGGATTCGCGGTGAACGCCCGTGGGAGCAGTTTACTGTTCGCGGGGAAAAGATCGAAAACGGAATCCGACCGCCGCACGCTACCGACGCGCAAGCGGATCAAACGGTCGAACAGAAATTTCCGAAAATTCACTACGGACTGATCGGCTCCGCCAACACTTTGCTCAAGGACGCCGATTTCCGCGACTCGCTCGCCGCGCAGGGCGTCATCGCCGTTGAAATGGAAGGTTCCGGAATCGCGGACGGAACCTGGGATTTCGGCAAGGGATACCTGCTCATTCGCGGCATCTGCGATTACGCCGACGACAAGAAAAACGACGTGTGGCAGGAATACGCGGCGGTCGCGGCGGCGGCGTACATGCGCGCGCTCATCGGAACGATTGATGCGCCCCACGAAGAAAAGGATACCGACCGGAAAACACCCCCTGAACCCGAACCGCCGGTCAAGGTCGCGATTCCCGAAGACCGCTCGACGCTCATTCTTTTCCTGAACAAGATCGGCGAGGAACGCTTTGAAACGCTTCTCGGTATTTTGAACATTCCCACCGAGTACCTTTCCGGGAAATCCGCCGGATTGGCCATCCGCAGTTCGGACCTCATCCGGTTGGCCGAAGCGCCGGGCGGCTGCGGATTGGAAGGAATCCGAAAAGGTCTGACGAGGATATTCCAGACAAACCCTCCGAAGCCCTGACGCTGTATGACGAGGCGGTGGCGGAGGGGCTGCTCAATCAGTACCGCGAGAAATTGAAGAAGGCCATCGGGACGGCACGCTTTTACGGCCTGCCTGACCGTCCGCTGGAAAAGGTCTTTGTCGAACTCACCGTCATCGAGGATTTCGAAATTCCCCGTGACGCCGAGTACAAAGCCTTGATGGACAAGGAACTCCGTCGCCGCCGTACCCTGTTTCCCAAAGACGAAACCGAAGAAGACGAAGAAAACGATCCGGAAGAAACCGACGAGGAAGGCCGAGAACGTCCGCGCAAGGTACGCCGCACGGTCAAGCCGGAAGAATTGCTGGAAGCGGGAAAGCGTTCACAGGTCGTCGGCGCACCGGGGTGCGGCAAGACGACGCTGTTGCGCTGGCTCGCGCTCCAAACCGCCCAAACGTCAAATCGTTTGCCTGTCTTCATCGAACTGAAAGCGCTCAGGAAAGCCCAATTCGACACGATTGACGACGACTTTTCGGTATTTCTTTTCCAACAGGGCGTCAGAAAACGCTTTGACCGGACCGATCTCACCGTCAAGCAGTTCACCGCGCTCGAAACTGTTTTTTGCGAATACTACAAAGCGGGTGGTCTCGTCGTACTTCTCGACGGCCTTGACGAAATCGCCGAAAGCGAACGCCACCGCCTGCGAACCGCCGTCGAAAACTATTCAAATCACCATGAAGGCGGTCTGACGCTCATCGTTTCGACCCGGCCCTACGGCTATCTGCGGAACTTCGCCGATTTGAAGGCGATGGAAATCGAGCCTCTATCCGACATTCAAATCGGACAGTTTCTCGACCACTGGTGCGAGAAACAGACGGCTGAAAACGTAAAAGCAAGCTTGCGAAAAAATCCAAATCTCCGAGGTTTGGCACGATTTCCATTTCTCTTGGCTTTTATCGCCCACCTCAAATCAGGCGGAGACATCCCCCGAACTGAGCTGTACCAACAAATCGTCTCTGAACTTGTCACCAAACTCGACAAGGACAAGGGAGTGGAACGGTTCAAAATTGACGACCAATCTGGAACGCTCAAAAGAAGCTTCTTGAGACAACTTTCTTTTGAACGTCTTCTTGAAGGCCAAACAACCGACCTTACCCCAAGGCTTGTTTTTTCTTTTGAGGAACTGGTTGAACAGGCCGAGTCTTTTCTGAAGAAGAAAAATCGTCATTTCCCCCCTGAAGACCTCGCCTTCGATGTTTGCGCCACACCGTTGCTTCGGGAAGTTGAAAACGAACGCTATACCTTTGCCCACCTGACCATTCAGGAATTTCTCGCCGCCGAGGAACTTTCAAAACGCGACAATTGCGACAAACTGTTCATACAAGCCTTTTTCAATCGGCAACTGGCGGAGATGGAGGTTTTGCCAATGACGATTGGCCTAGCGAAAAACCCTAATGAGTTTTACCACCTGCTTTCAAAACTCCCGGAATCATTTGACTTCATGCGGTTATGTCTGGAGGGCCGAAGTTTGGGATATCACCAAAAAGCAATTGGGGATGAGTTCTATCACCAATGGCAAATGAGGTTGACCGATTTTGGTTTGCGAGGGATTTGGGGTGAACAAAAATTTTCAAATATGGTTTTGAGTTCATTCGTGGGCATAGAGATCAGTCATCAGCCAAAATTGAATTCTGGATTTCTCTCCGCCCTGCACGATCAGGACTCAACGGTACGCCAACACGCCGCCGACGCATTTGGGAAACTTGGCTACTCCTCACCCGATGCCATCCGCAACCTCTCCGACGCGCTACGCGATCAGGACTCGTGGGTGCGCCAACGTGCCGCCGTCGCACTAGGGAAACTTGGTTACGCCTCGCCCGATGCCGTCCGTAACCTCTCCGATGCACTATATGATCAAGACGTCTGGGTACGCCAACGTGCCGCCGATGCGCTTGTGAAACTTGGTTACGCCTCGCCCAACGCCGTCCGCGTCCTCTCCGACTCCCTGGGCGATCAGGACTGGCCTGTTCGCCAAAACGCTGCCAAAGCACTTGGAAAACTCGGCAACGCCTCACCCGACGTCGTTCGCGCCCTCTCCGAAGCACTGCGCGATCAAAATAGGTCCGTGCGCCAAAGCGCAGCTAACTCGCTCGGAAAACTCGGCAACGCCTCACCCGACGTCGTTCACGCCCTCTCCGAAGCACTACGCGATCAAAATAGGTCCGTGCGCCAAAGCGCAGCTAACTCGCTCAGAAAACTCGACAACCCCACACTCGACGTGGGCCGCGCCCTCTCCGAAGAACTGCGCGATCAAAATAGGTCCGTGCGGCAAAACACAGCCCAACCTCCCAAAAAACTTAGTGTGACCTTGGACAACTTTACTAACTTACTCTCAGCCGCACTGGGATTTTCAGCCGGACTGGGATTTGATGAGAACCCAGAAGTCTCCCAAACTGCCGCCCAAGAGCTTGAACGAATGGGCTTCGATTCCACTGAATTTTGCGAAGGTTTGACACTTCTGCTTGGGGGCCATGATGAAAAACTTCTAAAGATTGCTCTCCGGTCCATCGGCTATCTGTCCACCGACCCGGGGCTGCTGGATGATCTGAAAATATTAACGGAGTGGAATGACCCTACCTCCACAATTCACTTCATCGGCTCTCCGTTCTTCGAATCAATCGATCCGGTGTTGCTGGACTACGCTCAAGAGCGGAGGAACTCGGACGAACTCGAAATCCGCGAGGCGGCGGAAGACGCCTACAATAAATACAAGTTCAAGCTCGAAATGCTTGGTCTGTTGCCCGCGTGAGCATTTCGGGCGTCCAGCGCCAAAACGTACTTCTCCGCCGCAAACCTTCACTCAGCCGAAGCAAAAACGAACTCAGCCGGTGTTCAAACTCACTCAGCCGATGCAAATGGGCACTCAGCGAGTGCAAAATTTCACTCAGCCGGTGTTCAAACTCACTCAGCCAGTGCAAAAAGTCACTCAGCCGGTGTTCAAACTCACTCAGCCGGAGCAAAAACGTACTCAGCCGCCGCGCGACTGTGGACATCCACAGTCGCCCTTTGGACATCCCCACGCCAGACTTCCCCGGACAAACACAGCACTTGCATTTTTCCAGTCCGGCTGAAATTTTCTCCCAGAATTTCCCGTTTTCTTTTTTCAAAATCTCACTATTCTTACCCTCGCTCCGAACCGGAAAACGGGTTTCCGAATCCGGGGTAAAAATTATTCAACTCCTTATCAATCAACGCTTTCGAGGAAGCGCACCGACCATGAATACGCTTGAACAACGTCAATTTGACATGCTTCGCCGGGTCAACGAATTCGCCACGCTGCACGCCGCCGATTTCCCGGCGGATTCCATCGCGAATGAAAGCCTCACGACCCTTCGCGACGCGCTCGCCAACCTGAAACAATTCAACTCCGACCAGATTTCCCACCGTACGACGAAGCGGCGTACGACCAACATCAAGGCGTCGCTGCGCGAGGCGCTCGTCGAGGACCTCCGCAACATCGCGCGGTGCGCGACGGCGATGTCCCGCCGGATTCAGAACCTCGACGACAAGTTCCGCCTGCCGAAAAACCTGAACAACCACGACCTGATCGCGCTCGCCGTGACGTTTGCCGCCGACGCCGAGCCGTACAAGGCGGAATTCATCCGGTACGCCCTGCCCGCCGACTTTCTCGAAGATCTGCGGACCGACATCGCGGCCTTCGAAACGGCCACGCGGGAACAGACGGTGACGGGCATGTCGGCGACCGCCGCGGGCGATGCCATCGACGACGCC
The DNA here is from genome assembly GCA_039793685.1 of Blastocatellia bacterium NZW_1522. Lineage (GTDB taxonomy): Bacteria > Acidobacteriota > Blastocatellia > Chloracidobacteriales > Chloracidobacteriaceae > JAAFHI01. Next base: position 44,267 of record JBDRAL010000034.1, on the reverse strand, counting down.
ATCGCGGCGGGACTGGATGCCGTCCGGGACCTCGACGCGGTGGCGCGGGTGATTTACCGCGACGACCCCGCCACCTACGCCGCCTGGACGCGCGCCGCGCATGTGGAGCGTCCGGCCCGCGCGGCGAAAGCGGCGGCGGCCGCCCCTTCGGCGTAGTTGGAGCGCGCGCATCCTTGCGCGCAAGGTCCCCCCAAATAGCAATGCCCGCGTTGAACCGACGCGGGCATTGCTATTTTGGAAGACCGGCGCGCGGAATGCGCGCTCCCTATATTTTATTGCGGGCTGGTTGGTTTTTGAAAAATTGAACCGGTAATAAAAGGCGCGAATGCGCCGTCAGGTAATAGCCCCACCCGTGAGGGTGGGGTAACAAACGGCGGAATGCCGAGCCGCAACGCGGCGACACCTCGTGCCGCGTCTTCGACGCTTTGAAATTGCCTCAAACGCCACCCCCCCTCACGGGTGGGGCTATTACCTGACGGCGCATCCGCGCCTCCCCGAGGCAACCCGTCGTTATTACCGGAATAATTTTTCAAAGACCCTGAACTCCAACGACAAACATCTTCGGCCCAAGCGTCGTGGCGGCTTCCGGGTTGTAGTAATCATAGAGCGTCGAGGCGGCGGTTTTCGCGCGCATCGCCAGGCGCGGGACGAACGAAAACTCGAACTCGTCGCCGCCCGCGTTCGACCAGAGGTAAACCACGACGCGGTCGGGCATCACGTCCGCGCGCCAGACGCCCGGCCGCGTCAGCGCACGGGCGAGCGATGCCCGATCAACCTCGACGCCGGGCGGCAGACCGACTTCGGCGACGAGCATGCCGTCGCCGCGATGCCCCACCCGTTCCACCCCGACCGTACAACGGACCGCCTCGCCGACGGCGAGTTCGGTACGATCAAAGGCCACGTTCAACTTCAACGGCGTGCGGTCGTCTTTCGGCACGTCGCTCCACGGCAGAAAATACCGCGTGACCACCTGCGCCGACGCAAAGCCCGCGTTGTCTTCCCGTCGAATGGCGACCCGGTGTTTCCCGGCGCCGACCAGTTTTGAAAGGTCGAGCGTCAGCGGGCCGGTAACGGTCTTTTCATCGGGAATCGCAAGCGTACCGGCAGGTTGGTCATCGACGAACACCCGCGCCGTCCGCGCGGCGTCGCGTTCCGAAACGACCAGCGTTTCCAGCGCCTTCAACGCGGCGACGGTCGCCTGCGTGGAGTACCACACGCCGTAGCCGTCCTTCTTTTTCAGCAGAAACGACACCCCGCGATTGACGAGTTCATCCGCGACTGGATCGGCCCCTTCGACCGTTCGCAGGGCGGCGATGACGAGCGCGGTGGTTTCAATGCGTCCGGCGAGTCCCCAGCCGTAAAACGGCGTATTGGTTTCGAGCGCCCAGTACATCGTATCGCCCTCGGTTTTCGCGAGTCCGCGCAACCGTTTCGCGGCGTCGCGCGCCGTCGCCGTGTCGCCCGAAGCATTGGAAGCGAGCGCGAACAGCGCGATGACGTAGGGTTCATCAAAACCCTGTGTCCGTCCGGCCATCCAGCCGAGCGCCTTTTTCACGGAAGCCCGGATGTCCGTATCGTCCGCGTCGGCGAGCGTCCATGCGACGTAGGCCGTGCTGAGAATCGTCCGTCGATCATCCACCGTTCCAGACCAGTAATGCACGAACCGCCAGCGCCCGTCTTCCGACTGGTTTTTCAGCAACCATTTACGAGCCGACGAAACCATTGACTCGTCCACCGGCGCGAATTCCCCGGCGTCCTTCAAAAAGCGCAGCGCGTAGGCCGTGAGCGCGGCGTCCGGTTCGGAGACGCCACCCCAATAGGTGAAACCGCCGGTCCATTGTTGAAACGTGGTCAGACGCGCAATGCCTTCCCGCGTGTTTTCGAGCGCGCGCAGGGCGACTGGCGAATCGAGCATTCCCCGCTGCTTGAACATCCGGAGGGCCAGCACGTTCACATACGCCGATGAAATCGTCTGCTCGCCGCATCCGTGGGGCCGTTCGAGAATGCCCTCGATACCTTCGAGAACGTGCGCGGAAAGATTCGGGTAAAACTTCAACTCGGTCCGCAACGCATCGGGCAGCGCCGTCGCGGGAATGTCGAGGTCGAACGCACCGTCCGCGCCGACAATGCGCCCGGTCGTCGCGAATCGCTCCGCGCCGTCGGGATGCACCGTCACCGGCTTTTCGACCGCGTCGCCCTCGTCCGCTCCCCTGACCGTCACGGCGAGCGTTCCGTCCTGTATCGGCGCGGTCGCACGGAGCGGGAACACCGCCGTACCGGCTTCGTTCGGTTTGACTTCGACGGTCCGCGCGGTCCCGTCGAGCGCGGCAAACCACGGCGCGGTTGAAAGCGTCACCGTCGCGGGTTGCGTCGCGTTCAGGTAGTTGCGCGTCACGACCGGCAGTGAAATTTCATCACCCTTCGTCAGCACCGGCGGCGGATCGACATCGGCGAAGAACGGCTGAAACACTTTCAAATCGCGTTCAGTCGTCGCGATGCGTCCGTCGGTCGTCGTGGCCACGACCGACATCCGCCACGTTGTGAGCGAATCGGCCATGCGAAACTTCACGGTCGCCCGTCCCCGCGCGTCGGTCACGACTTCCGGCTGCCAGAGCAGGGTTTCGGGAAAGTACTTCCGAATCCGTGGCGTGGATGTTTGTCGGCGTCCGACCGTCGCGGCTTTGGTGGAATCTCCGCCCTTTACCTTTTGCGTCTCGGGCGGAGGACCAGCCGAAACGGCAACGACCTCAGTGGAACCACCGGCTGAAAGCTCGACGTTCAACTCCACTACTTCTCCGTCTTTCAGAATGACACCGTCAATAAAGGTCGATACGAATCCGGAAGCGGAAAAAAGAACCAGAAAATTCCCCGGCCGAAGATTTCGAAGATCGAAGCGCCCGTCACCATTCGTTTGGAACATGGTCCTTGTACCGGTTTCTTTATCAAGCAGTTGAACCAGTGCTCCGGCAATCACCGCGCCGGACGAATCGCGCACAAGCCCGAACAATCCGCACTTCCCTTCCGCCGGCAGCATGACGCGAGGATTGCGTTTTTCTCCGGAGGCATTCGTCTCCAAGAGGATTTGGGAACAATCGAAGGCTTTGAAATCGTCGAAATTCCGCGCCACGCCGTCCGGGCCGAGGCTTCGCAACTCGATGGTTGCCAGACGGCGGGTCACCGGCGTCACGGTCAGCGCCTCTCCGGTTTTATTGCCTTTCCAGACGATGAGGTCGCTGTAGACGGATTCGAGGCGAAACGTCGGGTATAGCGGACGCCCCCAACCGTCACGAATCGCGTCCAGTGAAATCCCCTTCTTTTTCAGAACGCTTCGCAACGTCGCCTCGTCCTGCGGAAAGACATTCGTCTCGGTGTAATCGGTTTCGATGGCGTCGCGAACGGCCTTCAGTTCCGGCCCGAGATAGGGCGTCTTGACGGTGTGCAGGGTGAACCGCTCGCCCGACGGATTTTCACTTTCGAACGAATACACAAAGGAAAGTTCCTCGACGTCGAATTTCACCCGGTAGGGGCGTCCCCACGGATCGCGCAGGGCGTCGAAGTCGATTCCCTCGGCGCGGAGTACGGTTTTCAACGTGTCGAGATCGCGAATGTACTTTCCGGATCGTGCCCGATACCTGGAATCCGCCACGTCGATGTCGAACGCAAGTTGACGAAAATACTCGCGCGACCTGGTTCTTGCGATGAAGTCGTCGTTCGTTCCGAACCGTTTGTCGGGACCGGCGCTCAGAAAGTTCAAATTCTCCTTTTCGCGCTCGATGTCATGGCGGGTTTTGAAAGGCGTTCCCCACGGGTCGCGAACCTCGTCGAACGCAATGCCCACCTCGGCAAGTTTTTGCCGGAGCGTCGCGTCATCGCGGGGAAACAACGGCGCGCCGGGCGGGGCCGACATTTTTTCCAAAGCGACCAGGGTCGGCATGAGCGCCTTTCCGATTGGCTCGATGAAATCTTTTGCCGGGTCGCCTTCATCCGAATCTCCCGCGATTGACCAGAACGTGCCGACCCGGCTTCCGATCAGAAAGGTAACCGCGGCATCGAGGTCCGAGGGGACCGGCTTTGAAAGATCAAGGCGCTCCAGAACATCCGCCGTCACGCCTTCAATATCGGTTGGGAAGGCGTTGTTCAAAAAGTACCAATCCGCTTGCCGTTCACGGTACTGCCACGGTTCTTCGGAATCGGTGCGGACCCGTTCAAGCAGCGCGCGGTCAACAATGGAAACGCCGAGAATGCTCCGTGTCGGAATGCCACCGATTGCCCGGAGTCCGACCGAAACGGGCGCGCCGGGTCGGTAGGTTTCGCGGTCCGGCGTGGTATCGACGCGAAACACGCCGCCCGGCTGCTGGAAATACACCGCCCGACCGGCGATTGGCTGATTATTCGCATCCACGCCTTGAGCAAAGGGACACCCAGCGGTCACCGAAATCACGCCGCCGAAGTTCGCGGTATTTGAAATGACCAGTCGGCCACGCCTTCCATCGAGGCGAATCCGGCGCGAAAGGAGAATCCGGTCATTCTTTGTGACTGCCACGAGGACCGTCTGATTCGGCGGCAGGGCGGTTGAGCCGGTCACGTCAATCGTCATCGGCCAGCCCGGACGGTAAACCTGTCGGTCGGTCGCAACCGACAGCCCCATCGGTTCATTGCTGACACCAACTCCACCGACATCAAGCCCACCCCGGCCCTTGGCATCGCGCGCCACGGCCACGAGGTGAAAGCTGGCTGAAGTATCGGGTTCCGTGAACAGGAGGCTTGAATCAATCAGTGCCAAACCGAAACGATTGGTTCGGATTTCGATGCGTTTGCCCTGTTCAAGAACTTTCCGAACGATGTTCCGGCGTGTTTCGCCTTCGGGAATAGCCTTTTCGGGCAAAGCGGCGACCGTCACGTCGCAGGCCAGCGGCGCGCCGTCCGCTGTAAAGGTTCGAACCGGAATTTTGAAGGGAAGCCCGATAAAGCCGGAGGCATAAAGGATGTAGACGTGAATCGGATCGGGCGAAATCCGGATGTCGAACCGGCGCGACTCGGTTCGTCCGGTCGTCGGATCGGTCACGAAGGCGGTGTAGGCCACATCGGCAAAGCGTTCGTATTCCGAGAACTTGCGCCGAAACGGTGACAGGTCGAAGGTCGTCGAAAACTTCCCCGAGGCATCGGCGATACCCGTCACGGTCGCTTCCGGAATGTCGATGTTTTGCCGTGCCTCGTTGTCCCAGTAATTGTCCGCAGCCCGCACAATCCGGACGTTCCCGCCGCCGACCGGCTTTCCGAAAAGATAATCGGCCCGAATGGTCACTTCCGCGTTCTGGTCCGGCGGGTAAAAACCCCGGTCGGGCGTGGCCGTCACGACAAATTCCGGCAGTTCATACCGGCTGACCCGAATGGTCGTCTGCATTCCTGAGTTCGTATGACCTTCTTCCTCGAATTCGGCGGAAATCTTGTAATCACCGGTCGCGACGGAGGCGGGAATCGGCCAGTCGCACACGGCGATGCCGAAACGCGAGGTCGTCACCGTCGTCTTGAACGCGGTGTCGTTATCCCGTCCGGTAATTTCCACCTGTAGTTTTTTCCCGACAAAGGCACGCCGGAACTCGTCGAACGCCAGCAACCGAACGTGGACCGTCTGCCCCGGCTGGTAGAACGACTTGTCGAGAAACAGCAGGAGCGGGGTGTACTGACGGTATTCCAGGTCCGTGGCAGCCACGCGGCGGTAGTTTCCGCGCCGGGCGATGACTTCAATTTCCGGTCGGGAATGGCCCAGACTCGGCGGGAGATTGAAAAACGTCGCGGCCTCGCCGTCCGGGCCGCTCACGACGCGCGCGGTCAGCGTCGGCGGGTTGCTCAATCCGGGAAAGGTCATCCGGAATTCGCACGGAACGCCCGCCACCGGACGGTCGCCCTTCAACGACGCGAGCTTCGCCCGCACGGGCAGGCGCATTCCGGGGACAACTTCCATGTTTGAAACCAGCCGAAGTTGAAAGGCGTCCGTCTCGATTTCCGAAAAAGCGATGATGCCCTCGGCGTCGGGTTTTCTCTTTTCAAATTCGATGAGCTTTCCTGACACATCGGCGCTTGAAGTGGCCGGTCCGAGCCGAAACCGCAGGCGATTCCGCATGAACAGGGCGAGATCATCGCCCTTGAAATCGGTTCCAAGTTTGAGCGGTACGGAAACCGTCGCGCGCCCCGGCGCAAGCGTCAGCTTCTTCTCGGTTTTGAAAACCTCGTAGTCGTTTTGCAGGACGATTTCGATTTCCAGAACGGCTTCGACGGGCTTCCCCATCGGGTTCACCAACGGCAGTTCGAGCAGCGGCGACGTTCCGGTCAGCAGAAGGCGGATGCCCGCTTCATCAACCGCGAGTTTGGAATCCGCAGCGGAATGTTGATCGCACATCCAGAGCGCGCAAAGAAAAAGGACGATCACGACAGACAGCGTTCGCATACGCCTGCTCTCCCACGCGAACATCTCCCGGCTTCCCGGTTTCGGGATGCACTCGTGTCCGCCAGTATTTTTTGTATCGAATGCAGGAACGGATTTTCGAAGAGGAACGGCCGAAAATCCATCGTTGGGAGAACCAAACGCGAAAAGGCGCGCGCGGTTTCAAAAAGTGCTTGGAGCGCGCGCTTCCAGCGCGCATGGCGTGAAAACAAAAATGCCCGCGTCGAACCGACACGGGCATTTTGCTTGCGCGCAGGGATGCGCGCGCTCCAACGCACTCCGACTACTTCAAATACTTCGCGAGCCAGGCGTGGACTTCCGTGAAAAGGAACTTGTTGTCCTCGCCGCGCAAAACCCAGTGGTTCGCCTCGGGGAAAACAATCAGGCGGCTGGGGACTTTCTGCCGCTGAAGGATCGTCCAGTTTTCGAGCGTCTGGTTGAGCGGTACGCGGAAGTCGTTCTCGCCGACGGTCAGCATGATCGGCGTCTTGAACTTCGCGGCGTAACGGATCGGGTTCTGCTCGCGCCACGTTTTGCCCTGTTCCCAGACCGGTCCGCCGTTCATCACTTCACGCCCATAGCTCGTGTCGCTCGTGCCGTACTGCGATTCGGAATTGATCAGCCCGGCGTGGGCGATGAGGCACTTGTAGCGCGTGGTCGTCGCCTCCAGCCAGTTGGCAAGGTGGCCGCCGTAGCTGGCCCCGCCCGCCGCGACCCGGTCGCCGTCGCAGAAGGTAAACTGCTTGAGCGCGGCGTCCACCGCCTCGCTGATTTCGCTGCCGCAGGTCCCGAACGGATCGCCCTGGATGTCCTGCGCGAACTTTTCACCGAAACCCGTCGAGCCGGTGTAGTTCGTCATGATCACGATGTAGCCCGGTTGCGCGATGAAGTGGTAGTTCCACCGCAGGAAGAACTGGTCGCGCGACATCGTGTGGGGTCCACCGTGGATGAACGCGAAGACCGGATATTTCTTGCTTTCGTCGAAGTTCGGCGGCAGGACCATCAGATTGTGGATTTTGCGTCCGGCCTTGCTTGTAAACCAGAAATGACGCAGCGGCTGCCAGTCGATGTGCTTGATCGCTTCCGCGTTGAACATCGAAAGCGCCGTGTGTTTTTTGGCATCGAGGTCGATGCGGACCACTTCCGCCGGATTGGTCGCGCTGTCCCAGTTGGCCACGACGACCGGGCGATTGCCCGCGTTGCCGATGGTCAGCCCCGTGTAACAACCGACCGTTTGCTCGAACGCGGGCTTCGTTTCACCACCGGCGGCGGGTACGACGTAGACCCGTTCGAGTCCCGCATCTTCCGCCGTCAGGTAAATCGAGCCGTTGTCGGGCGTCACCGCGAAACTTCCGACCGCGCGGTCGAAGGTCGGGGACACCAGTTTCTCGGCCAGCCCCGCGTTGCCGTTCCAGTCAAACCGAACCAGCCGGTCGAGGTTGTACACCTTGCCGCTGTTGGCGGTCCGCACGGCGAACAGCGTTTTTCCATCCGGCGAGAACTTCGCGTTGCCGTAGCTCGCGCCGACCGGCGTCAACTGTTTCGGTTCGCCGGTCAGTCCCGCCAGCAGATACAGGTGGGTTTCGGTAAAGGAGTAAGCCCCCTTGTCGCCGTCGGTCGTCGCGGTGAAGACGATGCCCGAACCATCGGGCGTCCAGACGGCCTGAAGATCGTCGGCGCTGTTCGTGCCGGAACCGCCGAAGCCCGGCTTGGCGACGAAGTTCGTCCCGGCGAGCAGATCCTTCGCCGAGCCGCCGTCCAGCGAAACGGTGAACGGATGCGTCTGGGTGTCGTCCACCCAGTGATCCCAGTTGCGGACCGGATAGCCGTCGTAGACCCGCGCGCGATACTTGCGTTCCTTGCGTTCTTTCGCGATGCGCTTGTTGTCGTCATCGTTGAGCGTGCCGGGGAACACCACGCTGGTAAAAAGCAGCGTCTTGCCGTTCGAATGCCAGCGCGGCGAACCGGCCCCGGTGGAAAGCGTCGTGATGCGTTGCGCTTCCCCGCCTTCGACGACGTTCAAAACATAGATCTGGCCGACTTCATCGCCTTCGCGGCGGGTGATGAAGGCAATCCGCTTGCTGTCCGGATTCCACGCGACTTCGCCTTCACCGGCCTTGGTGTAGGTCAGCCGACGCGGCTTTTCGCTTCCGTCCGCCGGAACGATCCACAAATCGGACGCCTGGTCCTTCGCGTCGTAGGCCGGTTCGGTCACGGAAAAGACGACCCACTTGCCGTCCGGGCTGATCGCGGGCATGCCGACGCGCTTCATCAGCCAGACGTTTTCATGAGTAATCGGTTTTTTCTGGGTGGCGTCCTGCGCGGACGCGCGGGGCGTGAAGAAAACCCCGGCAAGAAGAAAGAGGAACAACAACGCCGACGCGCGGCGACGCAGTGAGGTCATGGATAAAAGCTCCGCAATGAAGATGTGGTTCGAGAGCGGGCAGTGTATGAATCAACCCCTATGAAAAGCAATTGTCCTTATTTGATCCCAGCTTCGTCCCACTCGATGCGGATGATCGTTCGATTCGTTCGGTAGTCCAGTGAAGGAAATTCCACCCAACGCTTCCCATCTTGAATCCCGCCTCTCGGTTTTGGGCCATCCGATTTTTTTGTGGGCGGGCGTGAGTCAGTTTGCGGGACTTCATCACCTTGTTCCTGGCTATCGGGGGTAAGAAATTCCCGACTGAAGCCCACATCATCCGTCGCTGAAAGCAGATCTCCGGAAGCAGTCACAACTGTTTCCATACCCGCGGGCGCATCGACCCTTATCCCTTTTTCACCATCCTCAAAAACAAGGTACGTCCAAGGATATGGAGAACCTGTATTCGGATGCGGTTCGGACACACTCACGAACAACTCACCATTTTGGTTCTGGAAAACGAAAGCGTCTTTATCAAACGTGCTTCCAAAGAAAACCCTGGCGGATTTGATCCGCTTCCATTCGATCTTTTTGATTTCGGAATAGCCCGGTGGGATTTCGAAAAGCTCCATGGGCGGTTTGAAGGAGATGTTTGAAAGATGAAGTTGCGTAACGTTGTGTTTGTTGAAGGATCGAAACGCGATTATCAGATTTTGGGCCTGCGGGTCCGCCAGAAGCCAAAGTTTTCGTCCGGCGTCATCTTGAAAGATGTTCGAAATCTCAATTTCAAGGCAGGAGCGGCCATACATCACGCGACGACCCCGAATCGAAAACGTCGCTTTCGGGAGAGAAAGCAATTCCCTGAAATCACAATCCTCCAAATGCCTGTCTTCGAAATTTCCGATCGTCAGAAATTCATACTCGCGTTCGTTACCATTCATTGAAAGTACCGACTTGCCAAGATCGGTGACAGTCGTCCTGAAATCGTCAATGACGGCAAAGCGATTCCCCGATTTTGCGATTTTTCTTTTGAACCGAATTGCATGTCGTGAACCGCCAACGTAGTCCCCTTCCTGATCGGCCACGAAATCAGGCTGCTCGGCAATGATTTTCCGGGGGTCAAGCTTTTGTTCCTCCGCCGTCAGCGGAAGCAGCGGAGGATCGCTTTCCCCTTGCCAGTCCTGGGCCTGCACCATCAGCCCGAACGTGATGAACATGGCCGGAAGCAATATCGCAATACGCAATCTTTGCATGGGAGACCTCCCTTTCCCCGATCCGCGAAAATTGATGTGTGTTTGGAAAGAGTATGCGGTTTGGCTCGTCGCCTGTCGAGCGAGGGGGGGGCCATCCGATTCCTTACCTTGCCTTCGAGGTCCACGCTATGGCACAACCGCCGCGGTTCCCCCGAAGCGAGCCGTACGTTTTTTCCTTTTCGAATTCATCCAATGCAACACGAACACGCCATCGAAAAATACCGCCTCAAGGAAGAGCCGTTCTATCTTCCGGTTCACAATGAAATCGACCTGTTCACCACCGCCTATCAGGCCAAGCTGCCCGTCATGCTGAAAGGTCCGACCGGTTGTGGAAAAACCCGCTTCGTCGAACACATGGCGTGGCGGCTCACGCGCCCGCTTGTGACGGTCGCCTGTCACGAAGACCTTTCGGCCACCGATCTGGTGGGACGCTTCCTGCTGGAAGGCGAGGAAACCGTGTGGCACGACGGCCCACTGACGACGGCCGTCAAGCACGGCGCGCTCTGCTACCTCGACGAAGTGGTCGAAGCCCGCAAGGACACGCTCGTCCTCATCCACCCGCTCACTGACGACCGGCGGATTCTGCCCGTCGAAAAGCGCCGTGTGATCATCGACGCGCCGGACGAATTTCAACTCGTCATCTCCTACAACCCCGGCTACCAGAGCGTACTGAAGGACCTCAAGCAGTCCACCCGTCAGCGTTTCGTGGCCATCGAGTTTGATTACCCGCCGATGGATACGGAAATCGCCATCGTGGCCAAGGAAGGCGGCGTGGACGAACAGATTGCGCGCGACCTCGTCACCATCGGCCACAAGGTCCGCAACCTGCGCGGGCACGGTCTCGAAGAAGGCGTCTCGACGCGCCTGCTCGTCTATGCCGCGCAGATGATCCACGGCGGTATCTCGCCCATCGACGCCTGTACGGTGGCTGTCGTCAATCCCATTACCGATGACCGCGAACTCCAGCGCAGCATTCGGGAAATCGTGACGACCGTGATCTGAACAGTGGCCAGTGGTCAGCCGCCAGTCGTCAGTGTTCCGAGGTCCGGCGGCGGACCGGAAAAATCTTTCTTTGGACGTAGCGCGAAGCATTGGGCCTGTGTTAAAGGTTCGCATTCTCACAGTGGCCGCGGCGCCCGATTTCGCACTGCGTCATCGCCGCGTTACCGTCGCGTCACCGTGAGCGAGTTTTTCCGGGGAGTTCGAACATGGCACGGGTCGGCGGCGTCATCATCACTCATGGGCAACTTGCCAACGAACTCCTGCTCGCCGCCGAAATGATCGTCGGCGAAATCAATCACATTCGTTCCGTGTCCATTGACTGGCACGACGACGTCGATACCGCCCGCCTCACCATCGAGAAGGCCATTGCCGAAGCCGACTCGGGGGCGGGCGTTCTCGTGTTGACCGACCTTTTCGGCGGCACGCCCACCAACCTCGTCATGGCGTATCACGGCGCGGTTTCCACCGAAATCATTACCGGGGTCAATCTTCCGATGGTCATCAAGCTGGCGACCCAGAACAGCGACCTGAGTCTGGTTGAAGTCGCCCGCCGCGTTCGCGATCAGGGCCAGAAGAACATTTATCTCGCAAGCGAACTGGTGGCGCTCAAAACGGCCGCCGGATGAACGAATTTTCGATTGAAGATTTTTGATTGCTGATTGAACGTCCGTTTTTGAGCGCGAATGACGATTGAACGAAAAGTAGTCGTTTCCAATGTTTTAGGATTGCACGCCCGGGCATCGGCTCGACTCGTGAACCTCGCCAACCAGTTCGAGAGCCGCATCTCGCTCAAACGCTCCGACAACGACACCTCCGCCGACGCGAAAAGCATCCTGAGTGTCATGTTCCTCGCGGCAACCCCCGGCACCGAACTCCTCCTCCAGGCCAACGGTACGGATGAAGAATCCGCTCTTGCCGCCCTGGTACTGCTTTTCGAAAACCATTTTGACGAGTCGTCCCATGTCTTCTAGTCCCCAGACAAACGCGGAACTCCATTTTACCGGCAGCGGCGTTTCTTCAGGCGTCGCCATCGGTACCGCGGCCCGACTCTCGACGCATGCGCGGCAGCCGTTGTTCATCAACGTCCTGCCCCACCGCGTACCGATCGAGATCAAGCGCCTTCACCGCGCCCTGCACAGCGCGCGCCACCACCTCGAAAGCGTCAAGGTCAGGTTGAAGAACGAAGCCGGTACGACCCCGGCCTACTTCCTCGATCCGTACATCCTGATGCTCAACGATCAGTATCTGACGCAGACCATCGAGGACAACATCCGCCAGCATCGGGTCAACGCGGAATGGGCCGTCAAGCTCTCGCTCGAATCCATGCTCGCCGCCTGCGACCGCATCGACGATTCCTACCTGCGCGAACGCAGCGCGGACATCCGCGACGTGGCCTACCGGCTCATCTCGATTCTTTCCGGTCAGCGTTCCGAACCGCCGACCTTCGAAACGCCTTCCATTCTCTTCGCCGAAGATATTCTCCCGACCGTACTCGCGGAGATGAACACCAATAACATTCTGGCCATCGCCACGGATGTCGGCGGCTGGGCCACGCATACCGCCATCATTGCGCGCAGCCTCGGCATTCCGGCGGTGTTCGGATTGCAGGACTGTGCCTCCAGGGTTCAGGCCGGTATGTCCTGCATCGTGGACGGCACCAACGGCGTGGTAATCCTGAATCCACGCAAGACAACCCAGACCACTTACCTCGGTCGCCGAGTCACCGAGCAACGCAACCGTCGTGATGGCCTTCGCCTCGCGCAGCTTCCCGCCGTCACGCTCGACGGCGTCCAGTGCGCGCTTTCAGCCAACGTCGAAATTCAATCCGAATTGCCCATGATCCAGCGTTACGGCGCGGAAGGCATCGGACTTTTCCGCTCGGAGTTTCTCCTGGCGGGCGACGGGAACGAATTCCCCGACGAACAGACTCAAATCGAAGCGTACCGCAATGTCCTTGCGGCGGTCCCCGGGTCCTCGGCCACCATTCGCGTGTTCGACTTCAATCAGGATGTTCTGATCTGCGGCGAGCGGGAAAATCCGGAGGCAAATCCGGCGCTCGGCCTGCACGGCGTCCGGCTCTGGCTGAAACATGAACCCATCGCGCGGACGCAACTGCGGGCGATCCTGCGGGCGGGCACGCAGGGCGACCTGCGCATCCTGCTTCCGCGCGTCACCTGCGTGAGCGAAGTCCGGGCCGCCCGGACCCTGCTTGAAAGCGTCCGCGCGGAATTGCGCGCCGAACGCATTCCCCACGCGCTGAATCCGCAACTCGGGGTGATGATCGAGATTCCGTCCGCCGTCTTCGTCTGCGGCCACCTCGCACGCGAAGCCGATTTCCTCAGCATCGGGAGCAACGACCTCATCCAGTACCTGCTCGCCGTGGACCGCACCAACGAACAGGTCGGACATCTCTATCACCCGCTCCATCCGGCGGTTCTCGCCAGCCTTCGCCACATCGTCGAAGCCGCCGAACGGACCAACACGCCGGTCCGGATGTGCGGCGAAATGGCGGCCAATCCGCTCTGCGCCTTCGCCCTGCTCGGCCTCGGATTGCGGAACTTCAGTCTTTCCCCGGCCGCGCTACCCCAATTGAAGCTGCTCATCCGCAGCGTCACCATCGAGGCGGCGCAGGCGTTCTTCCGCGAAGCAATGACCCTGCCGACCGGTCAGGCCATCGAGGAATTCGCCCGCAGCATTCTCGGCGGCGACTTCCTGCTCGGAATGAGCGGCAACGCCTTTCTAAAGGTCGTCGAATAGGCGATTGAAACAATGCAAAACTGAAACGGGCGTCCACATCGGACGCCCGTTATGTTTCTTCACCGTTTTCTTCAAGCGGTCGAAAGTCTTTCAATAATTCTTCGCCCCATTCACGGATGTCGTAATCTTCATGGCTTGCCATTCGGACGGCCATCTTCAATGCAAGTGGTCGGTCCAGGCAATGAAAGAGGTCCGCAATCGCGAGCCAATAAAAATAGTCCTGTTCCGCGAGAAGAGGCTCAACCAAGCGTTCAATCGATTCAAGAACACGCTGCCTGGGCAGGTTCAGAACAAATGTCCTGGCCCATTGCGCGCTTCGATCAATGCAACAGAATCGGAGGACTTGCGGAAGAAGTTGAAATCGTTCTTCTTCGGAAAGGTGATCTGCAATCTCAAAAGCAAGCTCCTGGTTCAGTCCCCGCGGGGGTCCCTCCAAGGCCTCACGCACCAAATCAACCGTGTAAACAACAGCCTCTTTGTGAAACTCCATTCTGATTGTGATGTAGTTTTCGAAAGCCTCTCGCAACTGGTTCCACTTCAAACGAGCCGTTTCAGGGATTTCGCTCATCCTCTTCAATCTTCCTTCAAAAAATCACTTCCCCACTCCCGAATATTGGGATCGTCGTGAGCGGCCATCCGCGTTGCGAACCTTCTCGCCAACTCCTTATCCAGCGAGTTGAAAACATCGAGAATATTGCACCAATCGAGAAAATCATTCTCGGCCAGAACCGGCTCGGCGGCGCCTTCGATCACTTCCAAAACCGGATGACGCGGGAGTGCCAGAATCAATGACTTCGCCTGCCCGGCAAGACGGCCGCAAGAACAATAAGAGAGCAACGCGGTGAGCAGCTTCAAGCGCTCGCATTCCGTCAAGGTCTCTGCGATCTCAAAGGCGAGATACTGGTCCGAACGGTTTTGAGGGTGAATCAAAGCCTCATTCACCATCTCGACCAGTTGAGACCGATTGTCCGAATACAACTTGGCTCGAAGCGAAGTAAACACGTCGTACGCCTCGGTCGCTTCACGCCAAACCCTGCGAATCGATTCAAGGGAATCGTCCTGCATGCTTTCTTTGACCTTGAATTACGCCTGAATCCAGAACCGGCAGCACGACGCGCCTTCCGCCAGTGAGCATTCGCGTTCGACCTCGGCGTCGAGGGATTCCCGCCCGACGGCGCAGTCGCCTTCGCAGACTTCGGGAAAATCGCGGGCGATCATCAGCACCGGGCAGTGATGGACCAGCATGCTCAGGCGGTCGGATTTCGCATCCGCCTCGACCCGCGTGAGGTAGCCCATTTCATTGAAGATGCGGGAAAACTCCTCGACCTTTTTGCGGAGCGGCTTGCCTTCCATCTGGGGCTTGATCTGGAGAACGAGCTTTTCGGCACGCCCCCGCAGGACGGCGCAGACGGCTTCGCGTCCGAACTGCTCCTCGACCTGCTGGAGGATTTCGATGCTGGCCACGTCGTACGCCTGGGGAAAAAGGTCGTCCGCGCGTTCGGTCAGACTGAACAGGAACACCGGACGCCCCCGGTCGCGCCGCTGGACGATGGATTCGACCAGTCCGTCGCGTTCAAGCGAGTCGAGGTGGCGACGGACATTGACGCCCGACGAATCGAGTTCCCGCGACAGGTCGTCAACGGTCATCTGCCCGCGCGTTTTCAGCAGAAAGAGGAGCTTCTCGCGCGTGTCTTTTCCGGTAATGGGGGTGACTCGCATGGGCCGATTCTGCCACAGCCTGAACAGGCGAGAAACCGACGCTCCCCGCCGGTTCGTGGCACGGCGGTTGCTGGACTCTTCACAAGGACGTTTTGAAAAAAGAAACGTCAATGAATTCAGCAACTTCGGAGAAAGGTCCACAGGTCATGGCGCTTTTCAAAACCTTCAGCGCGGCGGTCTTCGGCATCGACGCGCACATTATTCATGTCGAAGTCGATCTCAGTCCGCGCGGCGAT
This sequence comes from Blastocatellia bacterium NZW_1522, assembly GCA_039793685.1. Taxonomy (GTDB): domain Bacteria; phylum Acidobacteriota; class Blastocatellia; order Chloracidobacteriales; family Chloracidobacteriaceae; genus JAAFHI01. Next base: position 28,493 of record JBDRAL010000034.1, on the reverse strand, counting down.
GCCGCCGAAAAAATCCCGCCGATTACGATGGTCGGCCTGCCCGACGCGGCGGTCCGCGAGAGCCGCGAGCGCATCCGGGCGGCAATCAACAATTGTGGTTTCTTCTTTCCCTTCCAGCGCATCACGGTCAACCTCGCCCCGGCGGACATCCGCAAGGAAGGCTCGGCGTACGATCTTCCCATCGCGGTCGGCATCCTCGGCGCGTCGGGCGACGTGAAGGACGCCTACATCGAGGAATCGCTCATCGTTGGCGAACTCTCGCTCGACGGGCAGGTTCGCCCGGTCAAGGGCGCGCTCTCGATGGCGCTCAAGGCGCGCGAGGCGGGAAAAAAGTACATTTTTCTTCCCCGTGAAAATGCCCACGAAACCGCCGTCGTGACCGGCCTCGACACCTACCCGGTGGCCACGCTTCAGGAAATCGTGAATCTGTTCAACCAACCCGAACTGCCCGCGCCGCTCAAAATCGACGTGGCGCACCTGTTCGAAGATTCAACGGTTGAAGGCCCCGACTTTCGCGAAATTCGCGGCCAGATGCACGTCAAACGCGCGATGGAGGTCGCCTGCGCGGGCGGTCACAACATCCTGATGATTGGCCCGCCGGGTTCGGGAAAAACCATGCTCGCCAAGCGGATTCCGACGGTGCTTCCGGCGCTGACCTTCGAGGAAGCGCTCGAAGTCACGCGCATCCACAGCGTCGCGGGCCTGACCGGTTCAAATGGTGTTGTGCGGCAGCGGCCGTTCAGAAATCCTCACGTCACGGTTTCGGACGCGGGATTGATTGGAGGCGGAAGCGTTCCGAAACCCGGCGAGGTGAGCCTCGCGCACAATGGAGTGCTGTTTCTCGATGAACTTCCCGAATTCGACCGCAACGCGCTTGAAGTCATGCGCCAGCCGCTCGAAGACGGACGGGTGACAATTTCGCGGGCGTCCATTTCCCTCACCTTTCCGTCGCGGTTCATGCTTGCGGCGGCGATGAACCCCTGTCCCTGCGGGTTTTTCAATGACCCGACGCGCGAGTGCAAATGCTCGCCGCAACAGATTCAGCGCTATGTTTCAAAGATTTCCGGGCCGCTGCTCGACCGCATCGACATTCATATCGACGTGCCGGCGGTGAAGTTTCAGGAACTGGCGAGCGACACGCCGAGCGAGTCGTCCGACGATATTCGGACGCGGGTCGTCCGCGCCCGCGCGACGCAGCTCGAACGTTTCGCAAAGGAAAAAAATGCGGTTGAAGGCGTGTTCTGCAATGCCCACATGTCGCCGCGCCTCATTCGTCGTCACTGCGGACTGGATGAAGCCGGGAAAAAACTGCTCGAAAAGGCGATGGCGCGGATGGGGCTTTCAGCCCGGGCGTACGACCGGATTCTCAAGGTGAGCCGAACCATCGCCGACCTCGAAAACGCCGACCGCATCGCCCCGCAACATCTGGCCGAGGCGATTCAGTACCGCAGCCTCGACCGCTCCTACTGGCAGTAGAACGGCAGCCTGACCGTAAGGGAGGGCTGTCCTCCGCAATTTACCAACCAGCGGACAGCCCTCCCTTACGGTCAGGCTGCCGTCTTTTTTTCTCTTTCATGCGGGGTGCGCGGGAAGGTCCATTTGGATATACTCGCCGACATCCAGCATCCCTTTTTCTCATTATCGAGGCACTTCCCTCATGGAAATCTCGCTTACAAGCACCGCGCATATTCAGTTCACGGTTGTGAATCGCGTTGCGTATATCGTCCTGAACTCCCCGCCCCTCAACGTGATGACCATCGCGATGATGAGCGAAATCAACGCGGTCCTCGATCAGATCAGCAAGATGCCGCCGGGGGAAATCTGCGCCCTGGCCTTTGCCGCCGCGCCGGAATGCACGGCGTTTTCGACCGGTATTTCCATCGAGGATCATCGCCCCACGACGGCCTACCAGACGCTTCAGGAGTTTCATGGCATCTATCGAAACCTGAGAATCATGGGAAAACCGGTCGTCGGCGTCGTGAACGGACAGGCGTTCAGTTCGGGATGCGAACTGGTTGCCTTCTGCGACATCGTCATCGCCTCGACCGCCGCCACGTTCGGCCAGCCTGAACTCCGCTTCGGTATCTACCCGCCGACCGCAACGGTCCTCCTCCCACGCCTCATCGGAACCCGTCGTACGACACGGATGATTCTTTTTTCGGAAGTGCTTGACGCCGCGGAAGCGCAACGCGCAGGACTCATCGACTATGTGGTTCCACCCGAGCAACTCGGGGCCAAAGCCGAGGAACTCCTCAATGTTCTTCGCAGCTACAGCAGCCCGGTGCTGGAATCCGCCCGGCGTGCGCTGCACACGGCCAACTTCAACGACATCGAGGAACTGCTTGAACAGGTCGAGGATCAGTACCTCAACCAGTTAATGAACCTCGCCGACGCGACTGAAGGACTCGACGCCTTCCGCGAAAAGCGAAAGCCCGTCTGGCGGCATCGTTGAATTTCCGGCGCGCAAGGATGCGCGCGCTCCATCCACGCCTTCCGCAAAAGCGAAAACGGCGCGAAGGATAAGCCTCCGCGCCGCTTTTGTTTTGGACCGGAAGCCCTTCCTCACGGTCGGGCTGCCGCTTTCTTTCATCCCTCATCCTTCATCCCTAATCCTGCGGGGCGTAGTACCCGTTTCTGGCCCGGATGCGGACGCCCGGACGCTTCACCCGAACCTCGATCTTGCGGAATTTGCCGTCGCGCGCGTCGTTCGACGAGTAGTAACTCAACACATACTGCGCGCGAAGCTCAGCTTCGAGTTGCGTGAAGCCGTTCATGATTTCCTCGGGCGAACTGACGGTGATGACCCGCCCGCCGGTCTGGCTCGCGAGGAGTTCGAGATCGTTCGGGGGCTGCTTGATGTACGCGTCGTACTCGGTCTTGATAAGCGGACAGATTCCAAACACCACCGCGTCGGTTCGGCTGATTTCGGCCAGCGCGCGGTCGCGGGTGGCCTTGCTGACAGTGTTCTGCCCGTCGGAAACGATGACGATGACCCGGCGTCCGTCCTCGGTCGCCAGCCGTCGCGCGCCGATGAACGCCGCGTCGAAAATTGCCGTCGCGCCGCGCGCGTCGAGATTGCGGGTGGCGGCTTCGAGCGCGGCCAGCGAATCGGTCAGATCCTGGCGCAAATACACGTCATGATTGAAGGAATAAAAGGCCGCGCGGTCGTTGGGACGCAATGTCCGTCGTAGAAAATCGATGGCGGCTTCCTGTTCAAGTTTGAGGCGATTGCGGACGCTCAGGCTCGTGTCGAGCATCACGACCAGTCGCAACGGGACGTTGTCCTGCCGACCGACCTTGTTGAGCGTCTGCGGCACGCCATTTTCGAGGATTTCGAACTCATCGTCGCGCAGGTTCAGGACCGGCTGGCCGGTGGCCGCGTTGACGGCGGCAAGCACGGTTACGAGGTCCGAGCGAACGATAAACGAACGGTCATCCTCGTCCGGTTTCCCCTTGACGTCGGGGGGTAATGGAACTGCCTGCGCGTACGTCGTGACCGCGCAAAAAAAGATGCCGAGGATCGCCAACAGACTTCCACGAAGAAGCGATTTCATAACGTGGCGGCTTCCGTCCTTTCGATGCGTTCTCCAACCCCGACCGTCGCGCGCCACCCGTCGAAGGCACGCAACGCGATTTCGACCTGCCGCGCCTTGCGGTCAGGCTTGCTCTTGAGCCGTTTCCGCTCGGCTTCCTCAAGCGGCGGCAGCAGGGCGAACGTAATGTTGACCGGCTGGTAGTTGCCCGTCTCGCAGTTCGCCACATAGTTGATGAGGCTTCCGATGGCGGTTTCACGCGGAATCGCCACCGGAGTTCGATTTTGCGCGAGATCGGCGGCGAAAATCCCCGTCGCCAGTCCGGTCGCGAGCGATTCGACGTAACCCTCGACGCCGGAAATCTGACCGGCGAAGAAAATGCGCGGGTCGGTCTTCATCCGCATCGTATTGTCGAGTACGCGCGGCGCGTTGATGTAGGTATTGCGGTGAATCTGGCCGAACTTGACGAACTCGGCGTTTTGAAGTCCCGGAATCATCCGCAGCAGGTCTTTCTGCGCGCCCCATTTCACCGAATTCTGGAAACCGACGATGCTGTAACTGTCGGCGAGCAGCGTTTCCTGCCGCAACTGTACCGCCGCCCACGGCGTCCGCCCGGTACGCGGATCGGTCAGCCCGACCGGCTTCATCGGACCGAACCGCAGCGTCTCGCGTCCGCGCTTCACCGCCACGTCGATGGGCAGGCAGGCTTCGAAATACTGCGCCTTGCCCTGCTCGAAGTTCTTCGGCGGGACACACTCGGAAGCGAGCAGCGTGTCGATGAAGGCTTCGTATTCTTCCTTGTTGAACGGGCAGTTGACGTAATCATCGCCGCCCTTGCCGTAGCGCGCGGCCTTGAAGGCAATCGAGAAATCAATCGTTTCGGCATCCACGACCGGCGCGATCGCATCGTAGAAATACAACTGATCGTCGCCCGTGCGTTTCTGAATGTCGGCGGCCAGCGCGTCGGATGTAAGCGGCCCGGTCGCGACAATGACGATGCCTTCGCTTGGAATTTCAGTGATTTCCTCGCGTCTGACCTCGATGCGCGGATGCGCCGCGATGCGCGCGGTGACTTCCTCGGCGAACTTTTCGCGGTCGATAGCGAGCGCCGCCCCCGCAGGGACGCGCGTCGCGTGGGCCGCGTCGATGAGCATGGACTTCGCGCGGCGGAGTTCTTCCTTCAAAAGGTAGGGCGCGGTGTTGACCTCGTCCGATTTGAACGAATTGCTGCACACGATTTCCGCGAGGCGGTCGCTCGTGTGCGCGGGCGTCGGTCGAACGGGGCGCATTTCGTAAAGCACGACGTTCGCGCCGCGCTCGGCGGCCTGCCACGCGGCTTCGCTGCCCGCGAGACCGCCGCCGATGATGGTAATTGTTTGAGCGTTCGACATTGACGCGAAAACCTGTTCGGAGTGAAACTGCCGCTCCATTCAAAAAGCGGCTCAAACGGAATCGCCGATTGTAGAAACCGCTTTCCTCGCAAGCAAGCGGCCATTGCCGTATTCGACGGACGGAGATGCTGATGAATCAGGAACGACGAACGTTCATCGGAAGTTTGGCGCTCGGACTTTTTTTCACCGGGAGACTGTTTGCACAGTCGGGCCGCGTTGGCGAAAAGAGTTCGTCGGCCTCGATCAACCTCATCGCCCAGGCCAGCGAGGGCAGCGATGAAGTCCCGCAACTGACCGTCAACGATTTCGCGCTTTTCCAGGGCGGTATCCAGCAGGAAATCGAAAGCGTCACCCATGACCAGTCGCCCGCGCTCATCGCGCTGCTGGTGGACAATTCCGCCGGAATCGTCGCGGAAACCGAGGAAATGGAAGCCGCCGCGCGGGCGCTGATTCGGGAACTCTACAAAGGCGACAAACTGATGATCATCGGGTACGGACGCGACCCCGAGATTCTGTGCGAGATGACCGACGACGCCGAAAAACTTGTGGCCGGAACCAAACTCTTTCAGAAAAAGAACCGCCCGAAACTGTTCAACGCACTGCTCGCGACCATCGAGGACGCCCTGCGCCCGGCCACGACGACCACCAAGCGGGTCATCATTCTTTTTTCGGACGGCTTCGACGACGGCTCGGAAACGGGCTACGACAAGGCGCTCGCAGCGTTGCAGAGCGCGAACGTAGTCGTCTACGCGATTCAGTTTCAGGATCGGACCTACGGCGCGCCCCGCGCCAAGAAACTCGGCCCCAAACCTGCGGAAGCGCTGCGCAACATTGTCGAGGGCACGGGCGGACGCATCTTCAAACCCGACGCGGCGGTAGCGGCGATGAAGCCGATTACCGAGGAAATCCGCAAACGGTGGTACGAAGTGCGCTACACCGAGAAAAGTCCCGATTCCACGCTCGAACGCCGCCTGCTCGTCTCGCCGACCGATTCAAAGCTGGTGCTGCGGACGAAAAAGAGCCAGCCGGGCAAATCGGTTTGATTACATCGGGCATCAATGGATTAGGGCTGGAGGAAGTGATTACACTTTGGTAGTTGATAAACGTGGTAATATTCGGAAAAGAAAACAGGGAATAAAGAAAATGAATGATCTTGATTTTCTATTTCGAGAGATGGTGGCTACCCAGCCGATACTTTGTGAAATTGCGGGTGAAGAGATAGTACGGAAAGTGATTTCAGCAGTTATAGTTAATGATACAAGTGGCGTAGAAAAAATTGTAATTTTGAATCTAATGAGAGAAAACTTGATGCCGCAGTTAATCGGGCGTGTAAAAATTTTTCATGAGGGGCTTTCCCTTTTAAAAGAAAACAGAATTGATGAAGAAAGTTTCATTGACATTATTTGCAAAAAATTTAAAAAGAAAAAAAGGGAGCCTTCAACTTATATTAAATATAGAAATTTTCATAGGGAATGTTTAAAGCATCTTGACAGCCTTTAAATATTTATGTTTAACGATCCAACAATTCCACAAAATCCCCAAAAATTCGGAAATCATTTTTCACCACAGAGGCGCAGAGGTCACGCAGAGAACCACAGAGTTTTTCTTCTCTGTGAAGAGCCAGCCGGGCAAATCGGTTTGAAATGAACGAGGCCGAAGAAACCAGCCTGATCAACACATTTTCAGAAAGGTGCAGTCTCTTAAAACAACCTGCCTCAAGTTTTAAGGATTGGTTGAGAGTTCGACTTCAGTCCATTCAAACATTTCAAGAAAACGTCCATCACTTTCAAGAAATGACAAAAAAGCCGACTCAACTTGCTTCAAAGTCACATCGGCAGGGTGGGAGAATAGCTTTCCATCTTTTTCATCCCGATATTCAAGAATCCATGGGTCTGAATCATTACGCTCCATAAAAGACGTGCATTCCGGGGTTGCCGCCCAGTTGTTCCCTGCTTGAATAAAACCTTCATCAGAAGCAGAAAGAATAACGAAGCCACCAAATGAATCGCTCTGTAATACGCGGCGAATTGTCTCCGCGTCTACATCATGAATATCCTCGATAGTCTCACCACTCAGCCACATACCTTTTGCTCCCTTAAAAAGTAGTTCTCTCACTCAAACCGAGATTCCGTCACAGAAATTTCATCACTTCAGTCTCGGCATAGAGTTTTCACATTGTGAGGGAATACCCAAACCGACCTCCCCACCGCGCAATGCCCGCGAGGTCCTCGAACGGAACGCACTGGAGGGAGTGGATTCTCGAAACAATTCCTCCCGGAAACGGATTCCCTTCCAATCAGGTCAAAATCCATCACTTCTTTATAATCGACAGGAATTTTTCGAAAGACTCAGTCACGGAATAAACTCTCCCCGAGTCAGGATCGAAAATCACGACCGCCCCGGAATGATCCCGCATATCGAGACAAATCAGCCAATCACCCGGGTCCCGGGCAATCGGTATGACTTTCTCGGGGAGACCGGGAATTCGTGCCTTGAGGTAGGACAGAACCGAATTGGCATCGCCCGAGTCATCCGAAAGCGAAAAAAAGGAGTCGATACAGGTCTCGCCCTCCCCCTCGAATTCAAAGCTGCCCTCGAATCCCTCCGATTCGAACCTCTCGCCGCTCTGTTCAGGCCCAGACAAGCCTTGAATGAACTTGAGATAGCCAGAGGGCAGTTTCGCTCCCAAGAGTTCTTCAATCATTGATTTGCAGAACTGCTCCAGCCTTCTTGGTCGAAAGTCATTGCCCTCACAAACCTGAACGAAATCACTCATATTCTTCAACAATGACGACCGCCTCAAAGACAGAAGCAATTGCCTGCGCTTTCACACGGTCCGTTTCACCGGTTCCGCTTGAAACAACCGATCCATTCTGAAACCGAAAAACGGCGACAGGGTTGTTTTCTTCATCACGCCAGACGGCACCGACGTTCAGTCTGATTTTTATCGGGGTACCATCTTTCGCACTTCGCGCCATGATGAATTCGCAAATTTCAACGCTTGGGTCGGCTTCAAGGAAGGCCTTCCATTCCTCAACGGTAATCCCCCCATCATCTTCGGGGCTGTCGATCTGATTTCGAGAAATACGGAAGAAATGTTGCTCTTTTTCCATGGTTAATTTCCGAAATGGAAAAAGTGGTGACGCTGAAATTTCCGTAACCGCTTTCCACCGATGATTCGGGTTACTTCGCCAAACTCACCGCGTACTTCGCCGGGACGGTCGCCCGCGTCAGATCGGGCATGTCGTTGGTGACGGGAATCGAGATGATTCCGGATTCGTCCAGGTCAAGGATGATGGAAAACTTCGACAGCGAGGTTTTTTCCTTTTTGCCGTCGGCATGCCAGAGGTCGAGCGTCCGTTCCTTGACCGGCTTGCCCTGATACCACATCCGGACGATTCCGTTCATATCCTCGGCTTCGCCGGTTTTCACGCGCACCACGATGCGGGACAGCACTTCGGTTTCCGAGCCGTACTCGATGACGCCCACCACGCGATGGTCCGCGTCGAACTCGGGCAGCCGAATGGAACCGGACAGCGAACGAAAACTGATGAACCGGTTGAACGCATCGCCCGCGTTGGGCACGGTAATCTTGCCGAGTTCGGTGGTCGAGGTGAACACCTTCCGCCCGGTTCGCAGATTGAAATAGATGTCGGTATTGAGCGCGGAGCAACAACCGTAGCGCGTCACCTTGTAGAACGGCTCGGAAACGTCGCCGGTGTCGCCTTCCTGCGTGAGCGTCCAGACCGGCTTCGACGGATTCACCTCCGTCCCGAGACCGGCTTCAACGCGGACCGTTCCCTTCTGGCCTTCAGCGTGGAGATTGCGCTCGGTATCGAATTCCTCAAGCAGCAACAAGCCATCCGGATTTTCACCGCCGTTGAACAACTGGACCATCGTGAACCGGCGGTTGACGATGTGAATGATCGGATTGCCTTCTTTGTCCGTGTGCGTCCGGACCGTCGAAACGGCCGATTTTTCAAACGTTTTTGCATCCTGCGAGGCGGCGGGAATGACGGTCGCGGCGAGGGCGACCGCCAGCAATACGGAACGAAACGAGATCGACATTCAAAAAAGCTCCGTGAAGGATGAAGGATGAAGGATGAAGGATGAAGGATGAAGGATGAAGGATGAAGGATGAAGGATGAAGGATGAAGGATGAAGGAACATTCGGTTTTTGCCTTGCCCCGTCAAGCGTTTTTTGCCGGACTCCAGACTCACGACTCCAGACTCCGGACTTTTTTTTCATCCTTCATCCTTCCGCCTTCATCCTTCACCTGATGGCAAATGCCGTGAGTTCCTTCGGATTCCGCAGGTTGAAAACGCGGCCCGCGCCTTCATCCACGCGGTAGTCGGGGTCCTTGTCCTTGAACATGATCTGCCGTTCGCCCTGACCGGTGAGCATGTTCACGCCGATGATGCCGACGCCCTTGTCCTTGTCGTCCTTGATGTCGGTCAGCACGTAGGTATAGACCCCGGCCTGCTTCGTCGCAGTGTAGCGCCTCGTCACTTCGCGTTCGTAGGCCGACATGAGGCTGATGAACTGATCGTTGGCGCGCCGTGCCTGCCAGTAATCGCCGCGGCTGACCGCATTGGCTTCATTGGCCTGCGACAGCGTCGCGGCGGCCACGGTCAGGGCCGTCAGCACAAACACCTTCCAGCCCGACATGCCCGGCGCGGCGTATTGCGACGACCACACGATCTGGCGCGATTTCGGGTCGAACGCGAGCAGATGCTGCGCGCCCCGCACGACCGCCGTTCCGTTTTCCTCGACGGTAATGACCACGGGTTCATCGGTTGTGTCCGCGCCCTTCGAGCCAAGCGCGCTCAGTCCGCCGAAACCGAACTTCGCGACTTTCGCGGCGGTTCCCATCGCGCCCAGCTTGTACTTGAATTCGAGCTTCTGGCGAAAAACCTCCTTCGCCTTCCCCGTACTCCGCATGTCGAGACCGATGAGCGATTTTTCATCAGCCATCAGAATCAGGTTCTGTTCCGGGAAGAACGCCATGTTGGTGAGGCTGTTTTTCGCGCCGTCGTAGAACCAGACCTGCGCGCCGGACTTTTTATCCACCGCGACCACGCCATGCGGCTTGCGCTGGACGAACTCGCGCTTGCCGAAGTCGTAAAACGTGCCGCCGAGCCGTCCGTAGATCACGTCGCCCCGCACCTGCATTTCGGCGATGGCCCCGCCGAAATCCTTCGAGGTCCAGCGCACCGCGCCGGTCGCCCGTTCAATGGCCCGCAACTGGCCCTTGGCCGACGTGTAGACGACGTCGCCATCCACCACGGCCTGCGCGTTACCCTGCTTGATCTTGCCTTCGGTCACGTCGTAGACGACCTTCCAGACCGGCTTGCCGTCGGTGAGCGAAAACCGGTGCAGCCCCGCGTAGGTGAAATAAACCGAATCTTCATCGAAGATCGGCGGCTGCGCGCCGCTCAGGTCGTACTTGCCGGTCTGCTTGCCGTTGCGTTCCGCCGCGTAAAGCTCGACCTTTTCCTGATATTCCGTGTGCCACAAAAACTCGCCGCTGGTCAGCCGCAACGCCGTCACGTCGAGTTTGTCCTTGGTCATCGCGTTGGACGCGGCGGTCAGGAAAATCGCCATGTCCTTTTCGTAGTTCGGCGCGAACGCCACCGTGGCGCCGGGCAACCGGTCGGTTTCCCATGCCGTCTTTCCGGTCACGATGTCGAGCGCGAACAATTTCGTTTTCTGCTGGAAGCGTCCGGAATTGTCGGCCACGAGCAGGAGCGGCGTGCCGGCCACTTCGCGGACTTCCTGGGCCTCGATGCCGGAAAGATCGTCACGTCGCCAGATTTCCCGGCCGGTTTCGGCGTCGAGCTGATACAGACCGGCTTTCGTGCCGACGAGCAGCGCGCCGAGATTGGTGAGGGTGTACCACTGGATGTCTTGTGATGGTTTGTGGGTCCAGAGCGCGGGCGTATCCGCCGAGGCCTTCCGGAAGGGCGTTACGGTGACGATGAGCGCCGCCAACGTGAGAAGCGATACCAGACGAACAATGGGTTTCATGAAATCCTCCGAGTTGAAAAAGAAGTCGGGTTCGTCCATAAAACGCAGGAAAGACCGTACAAACAGGCCATGAACCCTGAAAATTTTTTCAATCCGGAAGTCGTCGAAGCGACCAACCCCGAACCCGTCACGCAACTTTTGAAGGAAGCGCAGGCGGGCAATCGGGCCGCGCTGGATGCGTTGCTGCCGCTGGTTTATGGTGAATTGCGAAGACTCGCCGCGGCGCACCTTTCGCGTGAGCGGGTCGGGCACACGTTGCAGCCGACCGCGCTGGTGCATGAAGCCTACTTGCGGCTCGTGGACCAGCACTCGGCGGACTGGCGCAATCGGGCGCACTTCTTCGGACTGGCGGCGGAAATGATGCGGCGGATTCTGGTCAACCACGCGGTCAGCCGGAACGCGGCCAAGCGCGGCAGCGGCGAAACGCACATCGCGCTGGACGAGGCGGTGAGTTTTTCGAAGGCGCGCGACGTGAATCTCGTCCTGCTCGACGAGGCGCTGACCCGACTGGCCGACCTCGATCCGGAACAGACGAAGATCGTGGAGTTGCGCTTTTTCGCGGGCCTGTCGGTCGAGGAAGTCGCCGACGTGATGGACATCTCGGATACAACCGTGAAACGCAAGTGGCGCGCGGCCAAGGCATGGCTCTTCTCGCAGATTGCATGATTTTCGATTGAAGATTGAAGATTGAAGATTTTCGATTTCAAACATCCGGCTCATCATCTCTCAAATTTCAGGAAGCCATTGGTCTTCAATCGAAAATCTTCAATCTTCAATCGAAAATCAAAATTTACTTGTTTTTCAAAGCCGACTTTCTCGAAGCGACCATAATGGCAACCAGTTGATTCGCTTCGTCGTAAAGATTTTCAACCAGTACTGGCCGCAATAATTCGCTTTTCATGATCAGCTCAAGCCAGTACGCGCTTTCATCCGCTTCCTCGATGACGATGCTCAGCTTGGCGGCGAATTCGGCGGTGGACCGGCCCCGGCAGGCCGCCCGGTAATTGGCCCCGACCGAGGTCGCCGACCGAATCAACTGTTTCGCAATGACCTGCCCTGAAATTGTTCGGGGAATCACTTCAACCAGCCTTAAAATACGAAGCGCAAAATTTTGGGTGCGTTGTTTCAACTCGATTTCAGTCATGGGATTTTCGATTTCAAGATTTTAGATTTTAGATTTTAGATTTTCCCGCACCTAAAGGAGAGCAATCGTCGTGCCAATCCACCTGATCCAAGGGATTTCAAACCAAAAATTTCTATAACTTGAATTCCGAACAATCGAAAATCTTCAATCTTCAATCAAAAATCCAAGATGAACGCGGAACGCTGGCAGGAAATCAATCGCATCTTCGACGCGGCGGTGGAAATCCCGGCGGAAGAACGTCCCGTGTTTCTGCGCGTCATCTGCGGGGATGACGAAGGTCTGCGCCGCGACGTCGAGGCGATGCTGGCCGCCGACGCGGATGCCCAGAGTTTTCTTGAGGAATCCCCGCTCAGAAGTTCAACTACGGAATCACCGACAATCATCGGCGCGGGCGAAGCGGCTCGGCGGGCGCTGGATGTCGGCCAGACCGTCGGACGCTACCGGCTGGTCCGTGAAGTGGGACGCGGCGGAATGGGCGCGGTCTATCTCGCCGAGCGGGCCGATGGCGCGTTCAGCCAGCAGGTCGCGATCAAGGTCATCCAGCACGGGACGCCGACCGAATTCATCCTCAATCGCTTTCGCCGTGAACGCCAGATTCTCGCCAATCTGCGCCATCCGAACATCGTCCGGCTGCTCGACGGAGGCGCGACCGAGGGCGACGCGCCGTACCTAGTGATGGAGTATGTCGAAGGGCAACCCATCGACATTTACTGCGTGACCCGCGATCTGTCTTTGAAGGACCGCCTCGAATTGTTTCGCAAGGTTTGCGCGGCGGTGCAGTTCGCGCACCAGAACCTCGTGGTTCATCGTGATTTGAAGCCTTCGAACATTCTCGTCACGGAAGACGGTACGCCGAAGTTGCTCGACTTCGGCATCGCCAAGCTGCTCGACCCTGAAAATCCGACTTCAAAAACCGAACTGACCGCGATGCGCGCGATGACGCCGGAATATGCCAGCCCGGAGCAGATTTCAGGCGAGGCGATCACCACGGCGAGCGATGTCTATTCGCTGGCGGTTGTTCTCTATCTTCTGCTGACCGGGCGACGGCCCTACAAACTCAAGACCGGACGCCTCGAAGAATTATTGCTGGCCATCACGCAGGGCGAAGCCGCGACACCCAGTTCGATTGTGGACACGGCCCGCGCCAAGGTTTTACGCGGCGACCTCGACACGATTCTGATGACCGCGCTCCGCAAGGAGCCGCAGCGGCGTTATGCCTCAGTGGAGCAGTTTTCCGAGGATTTGCGGCGGTATCTCGCGGGGCTGCCGATTCAGGCCCATACCGACACGTTTTTCTACCGGACGGGAAAGTTCATTCGACGAAATAAAATCGGCGCGACCGCCGGAGCGTTGCTGGCGTTGTCGATTCTGGTCGGTACGGGCGCGACCGCCTGGCAGGCACGCGTGGCGCGGGCGGAGCGCATCCGCGCGGAAAAACGTTTCAACGACGTACGAAAGCTCGCGCGCTCGGTGATGTTCGACTATCAGGACGCCATCGCCAGCCTTCCGGGCGCGATGCCCGCGCGCAAGCGGCTCGTGACCGACGCGCTCGAATACCTCGACAATCTGGCGCGGGAATCCGAGTCGGACGCCGACCTTCAACTCGAACTGGCCGAAGCCTATGTGAAGGTCGGCGACATTCAGGGCAAGCCGTATCGTTTCAACCTTGGCGATACCAAAGGCGCGCTGGCGAGTTATCGCAAGGCGCGAAACCTGTGCGAGGCGCTTTCGAAAACACGCGGCGCGGACGCGCGGGTCCGCAAAGCGCTCGGGATGTCACTCGAAGCGGAGGCGTCGCTGCTTGTCCGTCAGAATCAGTTGATGGAAGCCGTGTCCCTGTTGAACCGGGCGACCGAGCTTTACGATGATCTGGCGCGGGAAAAACCTGGTGAATTCGAATATCGGCGGCTGGCGGCCGGAGTCCGTTTGAGTCTGGGCGACGCGGTCGTGTATTCCGATCCGGGCACAACGAGATCGCTCGATTTTCACCGACGAGCAGGCGAAATGCTGGAAGCCCTGCACACCTCCACCCCGGCGGACGACGAGGTGACCAGACAACTGGCGCAGGTGTATCAACGAATCGGAAATCTCATTCGGTACGCCCCAAACAAGGACCTTCCCCAATCGCTCGAATATCACCGTCGCTCGCTCGCGCTGCGCGAGACGCTCGCAGCCACGCACCCGGAGAGCGCGCAGGCACGGCGCGATGTCGCCGATGAACTGCTGATGCGGTCCTATGCCTTGCGGCAAGCCGCCGACTTCATTTCGGCTCAGGCGGACTGCGAACGGGCCGTGACGATGTTCGAAACGCTTTCCGGCGCGGACCCGACGAACATGGAACTTCAGCACGATCTGGCCTTCGCCTATTCGGCGCTCTCGGAAGCGCTGGAGGATCGTCAAAATCCGTTCGCCGCGACGGAGGCCCGCCGCCGGTCGGTGGCGCTTCTCGAAAAGCTGGTGGCCACCGATCCTTCGAATTTTGAAAACGTCAAGGACCTGAAAAGAGGCCGCTTCGCCCTCTCGAAGATTCTCGGTGATACGCCCGAATCGCTCGATATTCTGCGCCGGATTTATCCGCCCGAGGCATCCGATTTCAGTGAAATTCTCGGTTATGAAGCACTGGCCCGACGACTCGAATTCTTCGCCCGGAAAAGCAAAGGAGAGGAACGCATTCGCTTGTGGCGCGAAACCCGCGCGGCCTTCGCCCGAGTGCTGGCGGTGAGCGAATCCGAAAAAACCTCGCGCTCCCTCGATGAACTTCGACAGAACGCCGCCGCCGGTGTTGCCCAATGCGACGCGGAACTGGCGAGGTAATTTTTTTCGCATCATTTTGAACCGGAACGCGGGTTTGGCCGTTCAATCGCGTGAACGCATTCAATTCACCGAAACGGAAACCTCGCCGATGCTCCGCCCACATCGTTCGCGTCGCCCCGTCCTTTCATGGTTCTTCGTCCTTTTCATTGCCCTGTCCGGCATTGCGCCAGCCCAACAAGCCTCGCCGTTCGAACTGGAACGGGCGGCGCGCAAGCAATATCAGGAAAAAGATTTCCCCGCCTATCGCAAGACGCTCGAACAGGTTCTTGAACTCAGACCGAACCACCCGCGCATCCTTTACAACCTCGCCGGAGCCTGCGCGCTGACCGGCGATTCGGCGGGAGCATTGAAAAATCTCGGACGCATCGCCGCGATGGGGCTGCATTTTCCCGCCGGAAAAGACGCGGATTTCGCCTCGATTGCCGAAAGCCCGGAATTCCGCGCGCTGCTCGTCAAACTCGACCAGAACCTCACGCCGACCACGCACAGCGCGAAGCTGTTTCAACTGGCCGACAAGGATCTGCTCACGGAAGGCATCGCCTATGACCCGGTCGAAAAGGTTCATTTCATCGGGTGCGTCCATCAGCGGAAGATTCTGAAGGTGTCCGCGAACGGCACGGTGTCCGCGTTTTCAAAACCGGATGATGGATTGTGGGGCGTCTTCGGCATGTCGGTGGACGCCAGGCGGCGGCGACTCTGGGCCGCGAGCGCGGCGGTGCCGGAAATGAAGGATTTTGCCAAGGCGGATGACGGCGCGTCGGGGTTGTTCGAATACGACCTGAAAACCGGCAAGCTCGTGCGCGCCTATCCGCTTCCGCGCAACGGCGCGCATGTGCTGGGCGAGGTCATCGTCCTGCCCAACGGGGACGTGTTCACCAGCGACAGTGCCTCGCGCGAACTGTTTCGCCTGCCCGCCGGGAAGACCGAACTCGAACGCTTCACCGGCCCCGACCCCTTCTACAACCTTCAGGGTCTGGCGGCCACGCCGGACGGAAAAACGCTCTACATCGCGGACTATGCGAAGGGCATTCTCAAACTCGATCTGGCCACGAAGAACATTGAGCTTCTGCCGGTCCCCGATGACGTCACGGCGCTCGGCGTGGACGGGCTGTATCTGCATCGCGGCGCGCTCATCGGCATTCAGAACGGCGTCAATCCGAATCGCATCGTCCGTTTCGTTTTGAACGGAAAGGGCGACCGCATCGAACGCGCGGAGATCCTCGAATCGAACCACGCGCTGTACGCCGAACCGACGCTCGGCGTATTCGTCGGCGACGACTTTCACTACAACGGACGGGCGCAGTGGGGTGCGTTCGAAATCGCCGACGCCCAGAAACGCGCGGCGAAACTGGTTGAACCGATGGTGCTGACGATGCGCGTTGGAAAAAACGGCAAGTAAAAACTTATGTGCGGCCGGAATACTTCTTCCGACTTACCGGTTGATAGTGTTCCGGCTCGTCCCAGGTTTTTTTGTCCGGTTTGGGAAGCGTCTCCTTGAACTTGACCGGAGCATAGAGATCGAAGTCCTTGAAATAATCGCGGGACTCGGTCAACAGCCTTTCGGAGGTTCGCGCAACTCGCCATTTTCGAATCAGTGCGAGGGGAGTGAGTCCGCTGAACATGGTTCGGAAAAATCCATAGAGGGTAACGAAGTAGCCACTTTGATCTGATGAATGGCAAAACAAACCGGCTCTGACGCCAAGCTCGACTTCCTCTGAAAGCAACCGACTCATCAGTTGCAGTTCTTCGCCGGCTTCATGATTCAATTGAATCGTTCGCGGGTTCTTCGATTCGTTCCGCCAACGATGCACAGCATAAAGTTGTCGGGCTTCAGGGCTGCCTCCAATCTCAATCAACTGGAAACGATCATCGGAGGCGAAAAGGCCGAGGTTCTCCTGACCTTTTTCGTCATTGAAATGAAATGAGCGGCTTGATCGAGTGCCCAGAATCGTCTCTGAATATCGCGTATAAAAACTGATTTCCCAACCCCGGCTATGGCCTGCATAGGCAGACAGAATGGCAACATCGCCCGTATCGGGATGAAAAAAGAAGCGGTAAAAATAGGAGACCGGGAGATATTTCAGCGCTCGTTCTTCTTTGGCGGCCATTACAAAAAAGAACCCGAATTTCTGGATTTCATCCGCCTTGAGTTCGAGGAAAGTCCTTATTTCATCAGGTTCTTCAAAAGGCTCGGTTCTTTTCAGGTTTGGAAACTGATATGGGCACCTTCTCCGCATGACGTAGGCCAGCAACGCGGCAAGACTGAATATGAAGAGAAGGAGGAATGGAAACATCAGAAAAGGCATGACTGCCCGAAGTATCTCCATCATCACCTACTCCTCAGTCACGGAACTTCGATGTTGAGTGACTTATCTCCACTTTCCCTCATATTCCATGTAACTCGCGGTACGGGCGGCGGTTTCCTCACCGAGCAGGCGGGCGACGATGTGCAGCGACATGTCGATGCCCGCCGAGATGCCGCCGGAGGTGACGATTTTTCCGTTGTCCACGAAGCGTTGATCCTCGACGACGGTTGAATCGGGCGCGAGTTCGCGCAGCAGGTCGAACGTGTGATGGTGGGTTGTCGCGGTCAGTCCTGCGAGAAGCCCGGCTCTGGCGAGGAGAAACGACCCGGTACAAACGGACAGCACGAGTTCCGCATTGGTCGCGATTGACGCGATCCATTCGACCATGGCGGGGTTATTGATTTCGCGGCGCGTTCCCTGCCCGCCAGGCACAATGAGAATATCGGCGGTTCGTACATCGGCGATGGCCGCGTCGGGATTGACGCTCAGGCCGTTGCGCGCGCGGATGGGCGCGAGGCCTTCCGCCACGACCTGAACGTTGAACGGCCTAGTTTCATTGATTTCGGACGTCACCGAAAACACTTCGAAAGGCCCGGCGAAATCGAGCACTTCAACACCATCGAAAACAAGCAGCGCGACACTGCGTTGACGGGTCATCGTTCAAAAAAGCCTTTCTCAGCAATTACAATCACAACCGGAACAGCACTCGCCGCATTCGCAACAACTTCCGCAGCCTTCACCACAACCGCCGCAACCTTCACAGGAGCTTCCACAGCCCTCGGCGCAACTCCCGCATTCACAACAGCAACAACCGGCCTCTCCGCTATTGCCCGCGCACTCGCAGCACTCGCAGCAACTCGCGTCACAACAACCGTCCCAACAGCTTTCGGACTGCCGACGGCGGCGTTGTTCCTCGGATTCGCCTTGTGGGGCCATCGGCGCGAAGAAAAACAACAACCCCGGAAGGCTTCCGACGAGCGAGCCGAGCGCCATCAGATTGAAACCGATGTCGAAACATTCGCGCGGCGTCTGGGCGGCGCGGGCCTGTACGGGAAAAAGAAACGCCATCGCGAGGCAACCGACGAACACCAGCCACACGCGGGGCGCGACCAGTATCGAACCGGCTTTGGATTCGGCGAAACGGTCGCCGATGCCGCGAGCCACGTCGCGCGCGTCGCGCCAGCGCTCGCCGAGCGTCGGACGTTTGCGCGGGGCGCAGCTTTTGGCGATGACGGGCAGCGGAGTGCCGAGCTTTCGCGAGAGGTTCTGGTCAAGGCGTGACGCCAGCAATTCAGCGCGCGCGCGGGAAATCGGTAAATCCGCGAGGGTGGCGGAAAGTTCGAGTTGAAGTTCGCGAACACGACGCACGACCCGACGCCGCACTTCAACCGGAAGTGTCGCGCCTTCCGTGCCGTAAGCCGTCCGCAGCGCGTTGAACTCGCCCTTTTGAAAATCCTTTTTGAAATCGTCGAGCGCGTCGAGCCAGTAGACAAGTTCGCCGAACGCTTCGCCGATGGCCCGCATGGCTGCTTCGGCGCTTTCATTTCCAACGGCAAGCGCGCCGTGGGCAAAGATCATTCCGGTCGCGCGAGCGGTCGGCAGGGCAAGTTCCCGGACGATGTCGTCGGGGCGTTGGGCAATTTCCCCGCGAACGGCGCGGACTTCGCGTTCGCGCTGGTCGTCCATCAATCTGAACAGTTCATCGCTCGCGACACCGAAACCAGCCAGCGTTTCGGCGGCCTGAAGAAAGGACTTTTTGAAGGTTCGGTCGGCGACGCGCCACGCGGGGTTGGCGGAATCGGCAAGCTGGTCGGCCACCTTCAACTCGGTCATCACGAGCGTCGCGGTCGCGGCGTAGCGCAGTCCGACAGGCAATTGCCCGGCGGATGAGGGCAATGCGAGACAGTTCAATGAACGATAGGCCGATTGCCATTCATCGAGGCGTTCGTCATCGCCCGACAAGGCCGAAAGCAGTTCGGAGAGAAACACCGCGTCGTGATTGAGGAGAAACCGGGTCCGCGCGCCGTACATCGCGCCGAGCGTCTTGCAGGTCCCGCAGTAGTGCATGCGGCGGCGAAGTTTTTCATCATTCGACAGCCCGCAGGTTTTGGCCCTCATCAATCCGTACATTCGATGCCACCTCTTTTTGAAAGTGGGAGTGTCCCCTTTATGCCCCGCCCTGCCGCAGGACGTCCGCCAGCAACCCGGCCCATTCCTCGACCGTACGCTCGGCGTCTTCGGGAATCACGTCGAGTTGAATGTAGTGTTCGTCGATGTCGGCGGCGGAACTGAACCATCCGGCGAGGCCGCGCGTGCGGCGGTCGATACCGAACAGGACGGTCATGCCGTCGTCGTCCGCTTCAAACATCACACTCAAGGCATCGAAGGCGCCGAGAAATTCGCCGCCGCGCGGAACGTGGAGCAATCCCTGAACGAACGGCACCGGCCGCTCGAAGTGTGGCGCGTAACGTGTTTCAAAACCTTGCAGTTCAAAACCGAGGGCGTTCAATCCGTCGAGGACCGACTGCATCAGCGGCGTCGGAATGACTTCAATCGGATCACGGTCGCCGGGATCGACCGCGCCGCGAATGTCGAGGACCGTTCGGAGCGAAACTGAATCGGTGCCGAGCGTGAGCGGGGTTTCATAGGGCAGCCAGACTTCGACGGGAAGCACCATTTCCTGTCCGGGCAGCATGCGGAAGGGGCCGGTCAGTTCGTGTTCGAGCAGAACGCTTTCCTCGTAACCAATATCGGCCTGATATTTGGTAACGACTTCCAGAAAAACGCGCACCACGTCCTGTTCGGTCGAACCGCCGAACAGATGAACTTCGCCGAACATCGTTTCGCCCGGCGAGAACTGGCTTTTGAAAAGACGGGTATCGACCTTCGTGCCGCCAATGCCGATGCGGGAGAGAATCTTGTTGAACATCCAAACCTCGTTTGAAGTTCGATCGGTTTTCTTTCGGGAACAGACTTTTAACCTTCCTCGCTCGTTGCGTACAAACGAAAAATCGGCGAAACGGGAGCAACGCGAGAAGGAAAAGCCTGCGGAGGGAAAAGTGGGCGTTTTACTTGGGATAACCGGTGACGGCGATGTCGGGGCCGACATGTTCGACGGAGACATCCACGAGGCGCAGGGAGTCTTCGAGCCGCGAGATGCCGGTGCCGCCAACGGCGACCGGCGCGGCGTTGCCCCCAATGAGCCGGGGCGCGACAAAGCAGGTGGCCTTGTCGATGGCGCGGGCGTCGAGAAATGCGCCGGCCGTCTGCGCGCCGCCCTCGACGAGGACGCTCATCAATCCGCGTTCATACAGGGCGGCGAGCGCGGCCTTGATGTCGGGGCGGCCCTGCGCGTCGGCGGCGACCGGCAGGATGGTCACGCCGCGCGCCGCGAGCGCGGCGCGGCGTTCGGCGGATTCCTCGTTTTCAACCGCGACGACGATGACCGGCGCGTCGCCGACGGTTTGTACGAGTTTTGAATCGAGAGGCAATCGGGCGCGTGAATCGAGGATGACCCGCGCCAGCGGACGGTGCCGCGGCAGGCCGGTCCGGTCGGTCAGGAGCGGATCGTCGGCGAGCGCGGTAGTCGCGCCGACGAGGATCGCGTCGTAGCGGTGGCGCAGTCGCTGCCCCGCCGCGCGCGCGGCTTCATCGGTAATCCATTTGGATTCGCCAGTCCGGGTGGCGATGCGACCGTCGAGGCTCATCGCGATCTTTAGATGAACAAACGCCCGGCGTTCTGACTGATTGACGAGAAAAACTTCATTGAGCCGTTTTCCTTCATTTTCAAGTACGCCGAATTCGACCGGAATGCCCGCCGCGCGGAGGCGGTCGAACCCGCGTCCGTCGACTTTCGGGTTCGGGTCGCGAATGCTTGCAACCACGCGGGCGATGCCGGCGTCGAGAATGGCCTCGGTACAGGGCGGTGTGCGTCCGTGGTGGGAGCAGGGTTCGAGGTTGATGTAGATGGTCGCCCCCCGCGCGGCCTCGCCCGCTTCGCGCAAGGCCCAGACCTCGGCGTGGGGCAGTTCGGGTTCGTGGTAAAAGCCGCGCCCGATGATTTCACCGTCCTTCACGACCACCGAGCCGACGAGCGGACGCGGGCTGACCCGGCCCAGGCCGAGTTCGGCAAGGCGGAAGGTTTCTCGAATGAAATCGGCGTCGGACGGCATGGGGCCACACCTGAAATTCGGAGATTGAAACCGGCTATGTACACAGGTTCGCCATTCCTTCACAAGTCGGATTCACAGGCGAACAACCGTTCGTATCTGAAAAAAGGACGTGCTTCCCGCTTGCGTTTTCTTCCGGCGAAGCGTAAAGACGGATTCTGAACGCATGGATTTCGTGCCCGAATGCCGTTCACCACTGAAACATCACACATTTTTACGGCAGCATTACCCCAATGTCGGTCTGGTTCTGGATCAGTCTCGCCCAATTTGCATGCATTATCAGCCTTCTCGTGCGGAGCAGCCGAAAAGGGTACGGGACTGTGCCGGATTCAAACGGTGAGGCTGAATCACAGTTTGTAAAACTGTACGAAAAGGCCGCTGATTTCATCTACATCGTCTCGGCCACCGACGGTCGCATTCTTGATGCCAATCGGGCCATGCGGCGCGAAACCGGCTACTCGGTCGAAGAACTCAACCGTTTGACGGTCTTCGATCTGCATCCGGAGGCTGCTCACCCGATCATTGAGCGCCAACTGCGTCTTCAGGATGACGAAAACGCGTCGTTTCCGCCTCCCATCGAAACCCAGCTTCATTGCCCGGAAAACCGCAAGACGCCGGTCAGTCTGACCATTCTTCATGGCGAGCATGACGGAAAGCCGGCCCGCGTCATCGTGGCCCGTGACATCACCGTTCGTGAACAGGCCGCCGAGGGATTGAAGGAAACCAACCGGTTGCGCGGCGAGATGATTCAGAACATTTCGCACGAACTGCGCACGCCGCTGACCGCCATCATCGGCTGGACCGATCTGTTGCTTGAAGGGGTGGATGGAAAACAGCAGACCATCGGACTCAACCAGATCAAATCGGCGTCCGAAAAGCTGCTTCAACTGGTCAACGACTTTCTGGACCTCGCCAAAATCGAACGCGGGGCCATGCAGCTCGACATGTCGCCGGGCGACATCAGTTCTCCGGTCCGGTCCGCCTGCCAGAGCATCATTGCGGCCGCGCACAACAAACGGCATTCCATTCAGATCGATATCGACAACAACCTGCCGCCGGTACTGGTCGATGCCGCGCGGATTCAGCAGGTCGTCTGGAACCTGCTTTCCAATGCCATCAAGTTCACCCCCGACGGAGGCTCCATCGTTGTGGAGGCCACCACCCAGGATGACCAGGTCCTCGTGTCCGTCACGGATACCGGAATCGGCATCGAAGCCCAGACGATCCCCCTGATTTTCCAGGGATTCCGGCAGGCCAACGGATCGGCAACCAGGCAGTTCGGAGGAACGGGCGTTGGTCTCGTTCTGGTGAAATCCCTGCTTGAACTGCACGGCGGTTCGATTTCCGTTGAAAGCACGCCGGGCAAGGGCAGCCGCTTCACCTTCCGGCTCCCGATCACCAATGCGGGCACGTCGGTCCCGACAATTGATGCGCTTGAAACCAGTTCATCGTCCAATCCGACCTTCCCACAGCCATCCGACTCGAAGACGGTTCTGGTCATCGACGATGACGAGAACCTGCTCAAACTGCTTGGTGCAGTGGTCCGGGCAGCCGGGTACGACACGGTCCTCGCCAGTGGCGGGACGGTTGGCATCGAAAAAGCCAAGGATGTTTCGCCGAGCGTCATCCTGCTCGACATCGGAATGCCGGACCTCGACGGCTTTGCCACCTTCAACGCGCTGCGCAGCGATCCGAACCTTTCAAGGTGCAAGATCATTGCGCTCACCGCTTACGCGGGATCGGCGGAGAAGGAACGCATTACAAATCACGGCTTCGACGGATTCATTGCCAAGCCGTTCAAGCGCGATCAGCTCATCCAGACGATTTCGCGGCTTTCAAAGGCAAGCGAGGAAGCCAACGTCGCCTAATTTTTGATTGAAGATTTTCGATTTTCGATTGTTCCGGAAAGGCCGACTCGAGATC
The DNA here is from genome assembly GCA_039793685.1 of Blastocatellia bacterium NZW_1522. Lineage (GTDB taxonomy): Bacteria > Acidobacteriota > Blastocatellia > Chloracidobacteriales > Chloracidobacteriaceae > JAAFHI01. Next base: position 5,185 of record JBDRAL010000034.1, on the reverse strand, counting down.
GAAAACGGGAACGACCGTCATGACCTACCAACGACCAGCGCTTCTGACCGAAGCCGAACTGGCCGAACAATTGCCACTGATTCCCGAATGGGGCCACGAGGGCAACACCATTCGGCGCGTGTTCACGTTCGAGAACTTCAAGCTCGCCATGGCGTTCGTGAACGCGGTGGCCGACATCGCCGAGGAAGCCGACCACCACCCTGATTTCCTCATCGTCTGGAACAAGGTCACGCTGACCTTTTCGACCCACGACTCGGGCGGGCTGACGCACAAGGACATTGCCGGAGCAAGGCGCGTCAACGCCCTTGCCGGCTAAACGTCAACCGCGCACCGCGGACGCCAGCGCGCGCGCCGTGGCGCGTCCCGATTCAAACGCCGATTCGACCCTTCCGCGCAGAAAATAGTCCCCGCATGCGTACATTCCGTATTCGGCGGTCCCGAGCAGCGTTTCAGGTGCGTTGAAAAAAGTGGACGGATTGGCATATCTCCACTGCTTGACCTGAACCCACCGAATCGTCGGCATTTCGATTTCGAGCGCCTGAGAGAGGATGGTCGCCGCCACGCGGCAGACCGTGGCCTCCGGCTGATCGAAGAGCCTGACGCTCGCCTCGGGGCTGAATTGGGCGAGCATGACGCTCTGTCCGTCGCCGGTCCGCCCCGGCAACAGCCGATCGAGCCACGTCAGCCAGCCGATGGAGTGCGCCGGGTCCGTCGCCCGCAGTGCGCCGATGCCCGGATAGTGCAAATCCTCGCCGCTGCACCACGCAAAGGTCACGCAGGGGTTGAACTTCACCTGGTCAAGAGCCTCGACGAAGGCATCGAACCCGGCGGGCAACGGGCGGCTGCGTTCCAGCAGTTGTGCCGCCTGCGGAGCAGGGAGCGCGAGAATGATCGACTTTGCCGTGAGGGTCCCACCCAGCGTCGTGTTGTCACCCCGGGTATGGATGGTCCACTGACGCGACGCAGCGTTCCATTCGAGCGCATCCACAAAACATTCGCGCGTCACGCGGGCTTCGCCGATGCGCGAAACAATGCGCTTGGCAAGCGTGGTCATGCCGTTGGTGAACGAATACCGATGGGGGAAAGGACGTCCGGTTGCTTTCTCGGCAGCGACCTCCGCGGCCGCTTTTGCAATGGCTTCGCTCAGACTCTGAAAGGGAAACTCGACAACCGGTGCGGCGAGGGGCAGAAGATCGTCAACCAGCCCCAGTTCCGCGAGGAAAGCGGCGAATTCCGGTGTTTTCACCGTGAAGTATTGTGCGCCGTGATCGAAAGTGACGTCCTCCTGCCGCCGGGTGGCCATCCGGCCGCCGAGCGCGCGACTCTTTTCGAAAACCTCGCAGTCGATTCCCTGACGGGTGAGTTCGTAGGCGGCGGTCAGGCCCGCAATGCCCGCGCCGATAATGGCGACATCCATAAGTCCAAAGTCCAAAGTCCAAAGTCCAAGATCTTGGGGTCCACGAGAACGCGGCGGCCGATTATTGTCCACCGGCGGGAAATCCCCAAGCAAAAGTTCTGGCTTTCCAGCGACCCGACTTTGGACCTTGGACTCCGGACCTGAAAAGGGGTTAGCTCGGCGGGGGCCCGCCATGCCACTGAAGATTCTTCCCGTGTTCCTCCATCAGCATCTGCGCCACGCGGAAGCCCGACAGGGTCGCGCCTTCCATGCTCGGCGTGTAGCCGTGGTGGGTGTAGTCGCCGCAGAGATAAAAGTTTGAAATCGGCGTCTTCTGCGTCGGACGACGGCTCTCCGCCCCCGGTTCGCAGCGATACAGCGCCTGCGGAATCCGGACCACCGTACTTTTCGTCATCTCCGCTTCGGCCACTTCCGGGAACAGTTCCGTCAGATCGTCAAGGCACAAACGGACAATCTCGCCGTCGTCGAGGTGGAAAATGTCCTTCGCGGGCGCGACGATCATTTCGAGCAGACAGCCCGACTCATGCGCGTAGCCGGGACTCGTCGCTGAAAGGTTCACCACCAGCGACATCACCGAACCGATGGTGAAAATGGCGTTGTCGATTTCGATGATCTTCCGGTCGAATCGAAGTTGAACCGTGATGACCGGGATTTCCTCGACCTGCCAGAACCGCGAGAAGAACGGAAAACTCCACGCCTGACCAGGCAGCACTTCCCGCAGGGCGTGCAGTTCCATCGCCGAGACGTAGGCGTCGCCCGTGACATACTCGCCGTTGGTCAGTTCCAGCCCGAGCGCGCGCGGCGTTTCGTTGGCGAAGTCGATGCGGGCCAGTCGGGCGTTGGTCCGGACCTTCGCCCCCTTGCTTTCGAGGTATTGCTGAATCGGCCCGAAAAGCCGCTGGCAGGGATCGCCGTCGAGAAAACCGATGCGGGTCGCGTTGAGTCCCTGCGCGATGCTCGCCATCTGAAAAATGATGACGCGGGCGGAAACTTCATCCGGACGCAGAAAACTCACCGTCCGCGACATCGGGTCGAAGAAGCGCCCGATGGCTTCGCGGTTCACGCCGAGGTTGGTCGCCCACTCGGTGAAATTCTTCACGTCCTGATTTTCGATGAACGACTTGTCGCCGGTGAACGCGGGCAGCAGGCCGGTGAGCAGCTTCAGCTTGTCGCCGAATCCGAGCAGGTCGCTGCCGATCATCGACCGCAGGATTTCGACCGGTCCGGCGGAGGGCGAAAAGCTGATGTTCGACATCTTGCCGCCCTTGCTGGCGTACAGCAGTTGCTGCTTTTTCCACATGATGCGGTCGCCGATGCCGACCCGATCCATGAGCGAAATGACCGACTTGTAACTTCCCCGAATGACGTGCGGCGCGGTTTCTACCCAATCGCCGTCCTTGTCGAGCCACGACGAAACACGCCCGCCCAAAACGGGCCGCTTTTCGAGTACTTCAACTTCATACCCGTTATCGACCAGTTCGACCGCGCAGGCCAACCCGGCCAACCCGGCCCCGATGACGATGACTTTCATACGATTTCCGTTCGAAACAGAAAGATTTAGGGACTAACCATCCACCAGCATATTCGGTTTGGAGGCAACCGACTGGCTGTTGACGAACGTTAGCCGACGGAAGAAGAAATGTCCCAGATGAGGCAAAGCCAGCGAGAGCACGGTCGCAAGACCGAATTGGAGGATGTATTCATCGCCTCCCTCGGCCCGAAATCCCCGCCACGACAATCCCAACGAAAAAAGCTCCCAACTGATTGCCGCACCCCAAAATACCGCCAGCAGACAGGTCAGGGCATTCGCGCAAAGGGCGCAAATCCACCGCAGCAACCGGGTTTCAATCCAGGGACACAACCACCTGTCGGAAAGCACCACTCCCAAAACGACCAGTCCGCCAATCACGCCCGGAAGAAGAAGGAACTTCCAGTTGTCGAGCGCGGTCGGCATTTTGTCCATGACTTCCGCCAGAACAACCAAAGACGAAAACATCATCCCGATCACCTCCACGGAGGTCAGTCAAAAGACATTTTCATACAGGTTCCGCAGCGCGATTTCACAAACGAGCGAGGGCAGACGGAAGTTGCCCTCGATTCCCTTGATGACTTCACGGGTCCACTCGTCGCCTTCACGAACGTAAAGCGTCACCTTCGGTTCATCCTGTTCGACAATGACGTATTCACGCAGGCTTTCGATGGTCTGGTAAGCATCACGCTTGGCCTTGTGGTCGGCGGATTCCGTCGTCGGAGACGTGACTTCAACCAGCACGAGGGGATTCGTGAGAACATCGATTCCCAGGATTTCCTTGAAAACCGGGTCACAGGAAACACTGGCATCGGGATAACGGTAATAGCTCTGATCGCCGGATACCACTGGACACTGCCCGGAAGCCGCCAGACACTCCCGCTCCCTCGCGGCGGCTTTCAAAAGCGTGAACGCATTGTCGGAAATGAGGTAATGGGCGCGACTTCCACCCGACATGCAGACGATCTCGCCGTCCCAGTACTCATACCGGGCGTCGCCGACTTTCTCCAGCGCGGCGTATTCCTCGATGGTGAACAAACGTCGAACATCACGAGCGGCAGTCATCACAACCTTCCTTTTCCAGCGGAAAAACCTTTTATGGAGAAGAAATTACTCTTGAACGCCTATCGTGTCGAAAGAACCGGTCAATTATGGATGCCGGACTATGCCCTTCCGAGTTGAACCAGCTTCGGCGCTTCTTCAACCGGAGCGAGAACCGGCAGCCCGGCGGCCTCGCCCGGAACCTGCTCGTGGGCGTGGTACGAACTCCGCACGAGCGGCCCGGCCTCGACGTGCCGGAAGCCCATGTCCAGACCGACCTGCTTCAATTCGGCGAATTCGTCGGGGTGGTAAAACTTTTCAACCGGCAGGTGGCGCATGGTGGGCCGCAGGTACTGACCGAGCGTCAGAATGTCGCAGTCCTGGTCGCGCAGATCGCGCATGGTTTCGAGCAGTTCCTCGCGCGTTTCGCCCAGTCCGAGCATGACGCCCGACTTGGTCAGCATCGGCGATTCCGCCGTCCGCGCCGCGCCCGCGCGACGCAGCAGTTCCATCGAACGCGAATAAATCGCGTCGGGACGGACGCGTTTGTAGAGCGCCTTGACGGTTTCGGTGTTGTGGTTGAGGACGTCCGGGCGCGCGTCGAGTACATCCTGCAACGCCTCCCAGTTTCCACAGAAATCCGGAATCAGCACTTCCACCCGACATTCGGGATTCAACTCGCGGATCTGACGAATCGTGGCCGCGAACTGGTGTGCCCCGCCGTCGGGCAGTTCGTCGCGGTTGACCGAGGTCACGACCGCGTGGCGCAAACCGAGTTTCAGCACCGCCTCGGCGACGTGGCGCGGCTCCTCGGGATCGACCGCGCGCCCCTTCCCTTTCGTCACGGCGCAGAACCCGCAGTGCCGGGTGCAGATGTCGCCGAGCAGCATGAAGGTCGCCGTCCGGTTCGAAAAACATTCCCAGATGTTCGGACACCGGGCTTCCTGACAGACGGTATTGAGCGACAGGTCGTTGACCATGTACGCCACTTCCTGAAACTGCTCGCGGGCGGTCAGACGAATCTTGAGCCACTCCGGCTTGCGTTCGGGACGATGTTCGCGACGGGAGAAGGTTCTTTTTTCCATAACGGTTCGCATCTTACCACGGAGTCTGGGGAGTCTGGGGAGTCTGGGGAGTCTGGGGAGTCTGGGGAGTCTGGGGAGTCTGGGGAGTCTGGGGAGTCTGGGGAGTCGAGCTGA